>JAJTHB010000024.1 GCA_021299465.1 Rickettsiales bacterium
CAAGCGCCATTATAATCTGATGTATGACACCTACCTGCGCATTTTCTCGCACATGGGGCTCACAGCAGTGCCGGTGCGTGCGGACTCCGGTGCGATTGGCGGTGATCTGTCGCATGAGTTCCATGTGATCGCCGATACCGGCGAAAGCGCACTCTATTATGACGCGACATTCGATGATATTCGCTCTGGCAAAGTGGTGATGACGACCGAACAGATGCGCGCGCTCTACGCCGCCGCTGATGAGCAGCATAAGCCTGCCGAATGCCCGATTTCTAAAGAAAATCTGCGCGAGGCGAGAGGTATTGAAGTCGGTCATATTTTTTATCTTGGCAAAAAATATTCCGAGGTGCTTGGCGCAAAAGTGGTGAATAAAGAAGGTCAGGACGTGGTGCTGGAAATGGGTTGCTATGGCATTGGCGTTTCACGCTTGGTTGGTGCGGTGATCGAGGCGAGCCATGACGAGAATGGCATCATCTGGCCGGAGTCGGTCGCGCCATACAAAGTTGGCCTGATCAATCTTCGTGTTGGTGATGCAGCCTGCGATAAAATCTGTGAAGAGCTTTATACCAAGCTTGCAGGCGATGTGCTCTATGATGACACCGATGCCAGAGCCGGTGAAAAATTCGCGCGCATGGATTTGATTGGCCTGCCTTGGCAGATCGTTGTCGGGCCGAAAGGCGCGGAAAAAGGCGTGGTCGAATTCAAAAACCGTAAAACCGGCGAGAAGCAGGAATTATCTGCCCAAAGTGTTTTGTCGCAGCTAGTGAGGTAGTTGGTGCTATCGGCCTTCGAACGCAAAATCGCTTTTCGCTACTTGCGTGCCCGCAGGCAGGAGGGGCTCATTTCGGTGATAGCCTTGTTTTCGCTCACCGGCATTGCGCTTGGCGTGGCGACACTCATTGTCGTGCTCTCGGTTATGAACGGCGTGCGTGATGAGCTGATTAAATCGATCATCGGCTTAGAGGGTCATGTCACCGTTTCTTCGCGTCAGGGGGCGATGGTTGATTATGATTTGCTTTCCCAAAAACTGCGCGAGATGCCTGGCATCGTGAGCGCGGTGCCAAAAATCGAAGGCCAGATCATGGCCTCATATCGGGGTATGTCTACCGGCGCATTGGTGTCGGGCTACCGGCAGGATGATCTGCTAAACCATACGTTTATCGGTCAAAAGCTGGTTGCGGGGGATGCCAGCGGTGTGCTGATCGGCAGCCGCATGGCTGAGCGCATGGGGCTTTCCATCGGCGATGAGATTATGCTCATTTCGCCTGAGGGCAGGCAAACGGTGGTGGGCATGGTGCCGCGCGTCAAGTCATACCCTATAGGGGGTATCTTCACCATTGGCATGTTTGCCTATGATAACAGCCTGATTGTGCTGCCCTTCGAAGAAGCGCAGCTTTATTTTAAGCTGAAAGGCGGCGAGCTTGATGCCGCAAGCCAGATTGAAATCATCACCGATAACCCTCAGTCAGCGCCGGAGCTGGCTCGTCAGATACGAGCCGAGCTAGGTGATGGCTTCCGTCTGAATGACTGGAAAAACTCCAACAGCCATATTTTCCAGGCGGTCATCGTGCAGCGCAATGTCATGTTTCTCATCCTGATGCTGATCATTTTGGTTGCCAGCTTTAACATCATCTCCAGCCTGATTATGCTGGTGCGTGAAAAGGGAAGGGATATCGCCATCCTTCGCACGATGGGCGCCAGCCGTAGCTCGATCATGAAAATCTTTGTGGTGTGCGGCGCTAGTGTCGGAGTGCTTGGAACGTTATTCGGCGTCGCGCTAGGCCTCTTGATTGCCTTCAACACTGAAAATATTCAGCAATCGCTGGAATCGATGATGGGGCACAAACTGCTCGCGGACGAGCTCTATTTCCTCTCGCACCTGCCATCTAAAGTCGATGGCAGCGAAGTGCTCACGGTGGTTGTGATTGCGCTGCTGCTATCGCTGCTGGCGACCATCTATCCGGCGCGCCGCGCAGCTTCCCTCAATCCGGCGGAGGGGTTGCGTTATGAATAGTGTGCTAGGCCTGCGTCACGTTGTTAAAGAATTTGAGCAGGCTGAAAAAACATTGCAGGTTCTTCGTGGTGTGGATCTGGAGCTTAAAGCTGGCGAAGTGGTTGCCTTGGTCGGGCCGAGTGGTTCTGGCAAAACGACATTACTCCAGATTGCGGGTCTGCTTGACAACCCCACCTCAGGTGAGGTGATGATTGCAGGGCATGACCTTAGTAAAGCAGGTGATCGTGAGCGCACCGATGCACGACTGAAACATATTGGTTTTGTCTACCAGTTTCATCATTTGCTACCCGAATTTTCAGCGTTGGAGAACATTGCGCTGCCGCAAATGATGCAGCACAAAAAAGAGCAGGACGCGATTCAAAAAAGCCAATCATTGCTTGCCGCGCTTGGTCTTGCGGATCGCACAACGCATCGCCCGGCCAAGCTTTCCGGTGGAGAACAGCAGCGTGTGGCAATTGCCCGCGCGCTTGCGAACGATCCGGCGCTTTTGCTTGCTGATGAACCAACCGGCAACCTTGATCAGCATACCGCAGAAGAGGTGTTTGCCATGCTCATGAAGCTGGCTAAAGAGCGAAAACTTGCGGCACTGGTTGCCACGCATAATCTTGATTTAGCAAGGCGCATGGATCGTATCGTGCGTCTTGAGGATGGAATGCTGAAATGAGCGAGCCTTCGTTCGTTCATCTGCGCGTACATAGTGCATATTCACTGCTCGAAGGCGCGATTCATATCAAGGATTTGGTGAAATGGGCAAAAGCCGAGAAAATGCCAGCGGTTGCAATTGCGGATCATGCTAATTTATTTGGCTCGCTGGAATTTTCACTCGCCGCAATGGAATCCGGTATTCAACCGATCATGGCAACCATTCTCTATCTTCAGCCAAAGATTGAAGCTAAGCCTGGCCAGCATGCGAGGCCAGATCAGCTACTTGCTATTGCAAAAAACGAAACCGGCTGGAAAAATTTACTAGCACTCTCAAGCCTTTCCTACCTTGAGCCAGTAAATGGCAACGCGCCGCAGCTTTCCATGAAGCAGCTTGCTGAGCATACCGAAGGACTCATCATACTCACAGGGGGTATTCATGGCTCCACAGGTAAAAGCTTGCTTGCAGGCAGGGACGCGCAAGCGGAGGCTCACCTGCTTGAGCTGGCATCACTATTTCCTGGGCATCTTTATATCGAGCTCATGCGTCATGGTATGGCGCAGGAACGCCAGATTGAAGGCAGATTACTTGATCTAGCTTACAAACATCATCTTCCCATCGTGGCGACTAATGACGCCTATTTCATGCGAGAAGAACAGTTCGAAGCGCATGATGCGTTTTTATGCATCGCGGATGGAAGCTACGTCAGCGAAGATAACCGCCGTCGTTTAACACCTGAGCACCGCTTAAAATCAGCAGAGGAAATGCAAAAGATTTTTGCCGACTTGCCGGAAGCGCTTGTGAATAGTGTCCATATTGCGAAGCGTTGTTCATTCGTTGCCAAATCACATGCACCGATGTTACCAAACTTCAGCAAGGATGGTATAAGCGAAGCAGATTTACTGCGTGAAGAAGCCCGCTCTGGTCTTGATGTGCGTATCCGTGATCATGCAATCCAAAACACCGCGGCTTATCGTGAGCGTCTGGAATTCGAGATCGAAACGATCATTAATATGAAGTTTCCTGGTTATTTTCTGATCGTGTCTGATTTTATTAAATGGAGCAAAGCGCAGGGCATACCTGTAGGCCCCGGGCGCGGCTCTGGCGCAGGATCACTTGTTGCATGGGCACTCTCGATTACGGATCTTGATCCGCTGCGTTATGGCCTTCTTTTTGAGCGTTTTCTGAATCCACAACGTGTCTCGATGCCGGATTTTGATATCGATTTTTGTCAGGATCGCCGCGAAGAGGTGATTCATTATGTGCAGCAAAAATATGGCCGTGAACGCGTGGCACAAATTATCACGTTTGGAAAGTTACAGGCACGCGCAGTGCTGCGCGATGTAGGGCGTGTTCTGCAAATGCCTTATCCACAGGTTGATCGTATCTGCAAACTGGTGCCGGCGAACCCTGCAAATCCGGTTACGCTGGCTGAAGCAATTGAGATTGAGCCAGCACTCAAAGCTAACATTGAGCAAGATGAAACGGTGTCTAAGCTCGTCGATATCAGCCTCAAATTAGAAGGGCTCAACCGTCACGCCTCGACCCATGCCGCTGGTCTGGTCATTGGAGACAGGCCGCTTTCAGAGCTGGTGCCCCTTTACCGTGATCCAAAATCTGAAATGCCGGTGGTGCAGTACTCCATGAAGTATGCCGAAAGTGCAGGCCTCGTGAAGTTCGATTTTCTTGGGCTAAAAACGCTGAGCGTGCTTGTAGCGGCGGTGAAGATGATCGCGCAGAAAGGCATTGCCATTGATCTGCTGAAGCTTCCCGAGGGAGATCCCAAAACCTATGCACTGCTGGGTAAGGGCGATGCTGTCGGCGTGTTTCAGATGGAGAGCGCGGGCATGCGCGATACGCTGAAGAAGCTTAAGCCCGACTGTCTGGAAGACCTGATCGCGCTGGTTTCTCTCTACCGCCCCGGGCCGATGGATAACATCCCAACCTACATCGCACGCAAACATCGGCATGAAAAGCCTGAGTATCTCCATCCGCTTCTTGAGAAGGTGCTCACAGAAACATTTGGCGTCATTATCTACCAAGAGCAGGTGATGCAGATTGCTCAGTTGCTTGCGGGATACAGCCTTGGTGAGGCCGATCTGCTTCGCCGCGCGATGGGTAAGAAAATCAAATCTGAAATGGAAGCGCAGAGGGATATTTTTGTCAGCCGTGCAGTTGAGCGCGGCATTGAAAAGGCGCAAGCAAAGAGCATTTTCGACCTGATTGCCAAGTTCGCGGAATATGGATTTAACAAGTCCCATGCGGCGGCTTACGCAGTGATTGCCTATCAGACGGCCTATCTCAAAGCGAATCATCCGGTTGAGTTCTACGCTGCTTCGATGAATTA
>JAJTHB010000012.1 GCA_021299465.1 Rickettsiales bacterium
AGATGATCTCATCGCCGTCGATCTGCGCGTTCACGGCGGGAATTTCCTTCAGCGCGTTAATCGCCGCTTTCACGAAAAAGCCCATGAAACCGAGCTTCACGCCGTGTTTTTTCTCGAACACGTCCTTGTATTCATTGCGAAGCGCCATGACGTTGGTCATGTCGATTTCGTTAAAGGTGGTGAGGATGGCGGCAGTGTTCTGTGATTCTTTCAGGCGGCGCGCAATCGTCTGGCGCAGCTTGGTCATCTTCACGCGTTCTTCACGCGGGCCGGTTGCAACCGGCGCGGAAACGGCTGGCGCAGAAAGAATGTCGCCTTTGGTCACGCGGCCATCTTTGCCCGAGCCGGACTCTGGGCGAATGCCGGTTTCATCCATCATCTTGCGCGCGGCAGGGCCAGCTTGCGGCGCAGCAGAAGCCGCCGCAGCGGGAGCAGCTGCTTTGGGCGCTGCAGCCGGAGCTGATTTCGCACCAGCCGCGCCTACTTCAATGAGTCCCAGCAGCGCGCCAACTTCCACGCTTTTGCCTGCATCAACCTTGATGTCTTTCAGCATGCCAGCAGCGGGCGCGTTCACTTCGAGCGTTACCTTGTCGGTTTCCAGCTCGCACACCGGCTCATCCGCGGCCACTGCGTCACCCACTTTTTTAAACCATTTGCTGACGGTTGCTTCCGAAACGGATTCACCAAGCGAAGGCACCAGAATTTCACCGGCCATAATACTCTCCAAGCCATTGTATGAATAGGAAGGGCAATTTCTATCGCCGCCACCGGGCTAAGTAAAGTGGCATTCCTGCAACGCTGCTATGTCTAGCGCAGGCAGCTGGTATCCGGTGATTGCATCAGCGCGCGGCGGGTGATGCTCGCCGCCTTCAGCGCTACGCCCGCGCTTGGCCGCCCGGCGACGCGCCGCTCAGGGTTCGGAAGGCTCGCGGCCAGCAGCGCGCTCTGGGCAAGGCTAAGGTTTCTGGCGGTGGTGCCGAAATGGTGCTTGGCGGCGGCCTCGGCGCCATACACACCCGGCGCCCACTCGGCGATATTGAGGTAAATCTCAAGGATGCGCTGCTTACTCATCACCAGCTCCAGCCACAAAGCAAGCGGCGCTTCCAAGACCTTCCTCAGCCACGAGCGATCATGCCACAAAAATAAATTCTTAGCGGTTTGCTGCGTGATGGTGGACGCGCCGCCAAAGCGCTTGCCATCCGCTGCCTTATCCAGCGACTTTTCAATCGCGCGAAAGTCAAACCCAAAATGATCACAAAACGCCGAATCCTCAGCCACCAGCACCGCCTTTGCTAGATTTGGCGATATCTCTTCCAGCGGCACCCATGTGCGCTTCGGCATGGTGAAGGTCACCAGATCATAGAGCATCAACGTCGAAGGCGGCGGCACGATAATATACACCAGCGCCAGCGCATAAGGCGCAAGCAGCACATAAACGAGCCAGCGAAGCGGGCGGTGTTTGAATAAACGGCGCATGGAAAAGGGGATAGCAAACTATACTTTCTTTGTCATCCTGAGCGAGCCGACGGCGAGTCGAAGGATCTTAAGATTCCTCCGCTGCGCTGCGCTCCGGTCGGAATGACAAAAGCAACCTACCCGCGCGTCGCGCCGCTCGGGCGATCATAATGATGGGGGAAAAGTTTGCGGCGCTCGGCTTCGAGACGGCGAGCAAGCTCTGCTTCTATATGTGATCGCCCTTCAGGAGTTGAAATCATTGCCCCCAGCCTATCTGCCTCCGCCATACGCTCGTTAATGCTTGGATAAACTCTGGTTGCACTATCAGGGGTAAACTTAAGGGCTTTACGCTTTATCCATCGCATCCAGAAACTATCTTCCGGTAATTTTTCTATCACAGCTTTTTGAGAAGCCACAATTTTTTCCAATCCCGTTTTGAGCGCCTCCGGCTCACCGGATAATACAATACCCGCAGCATCAGCGAAACGCTCTGATTCCTGCGTTCTTCTGTTTAACAGTTCGAAGCCGCGGCGAATATGAGCATCTCCCCTGAGTTGATGACCAATTTCATGACCGATAATCGCCTTTAATTCCGCTGCCGATAATAAATTAAAGTGCTCTGCGGGTACAATAATGGTTTTAATTCCATTCACTTTGGGAGAGTGAAAGGCCATTTCACCAATTTTCATCAGTGTGCCAAATTTATGTTTGGCCATTTCTTCCGTAACCTGAGAATTGGGGGCGATAAAAACGTGAAGCCTATTTCTCTGAAAGCGTCTCGCTAAAGGGTGTCCCAGTATCTCATCAATAGCTTTTCCTACTTCTGCAATTTTAAGGTCAGGATGATCGCTGCGAATTCTGATATGCCCGCTATCTCTTTCCAAAGCCTCAACAATAGCACCCTGACCTTGTATAAAACCCTTTGGAAATTCCCTAAGAAAATCAGGAGCTCCTTTGAGCGCCTTCACCAATTTTTCTGACGCTGTTGTCTCTTCCAAAGTGCGACCAATGGAAGCTGCCGCCTTTGCAGCGAGCCTCACCCCCCCCTCTAATATTTTATTAATATCAGGCACTTAGTCAATCTCCACCGCCCAATTATAGCAAAACCGTGCCATAAGCGGTGTTAAGATTCAGTGACAAATTACCCCAAGAGCCGCTTTTTCTTCGCAGCGGGTTCGGCGAAGCTAAGCGCTTCACCCACCAAGGCTTTCTGATCCTTTTCAAAGATTTTATGGTAGCCGACGGCGGGGCTGGCGGCCTCTAAGCGGCCAGCGTAGCGCAGGCGATCCTCGCGGCCGATGGACTGCATCAGATCCTCGATTCTCGGCTGCATGAAGAACCACGCGCCCATATTTTTCGGCTCTTCCTGACACCAGACGATTTCCGCGTTTTTATAGCGCGAAAGTTCTGCCTTCAGCTCGCGCTCGGGGAAGGGGTAATATTGCTCGGTGCGGATGATGGCGATGTCGGTGATCTTCGCCGCGTCGCGCGCCTCGAGGAGGTCGTAATACACCTTGCCGGAGGTGATGATCACGCGGCGGATTTTATCATCCTTCGCGAGGCTCGCATGCTCACCAATCACGCACTTGAACGACGTGCCCCTCGCCATATCAGCGAGGCTGCTCACGCAGAGCTTGTGACGCAGGAGTGATTTCGGCGTCATGAGAATCAGCGGCTTCCTGAAATTGCGCTTCAGCTGGCGGCGGAGGATATGGAAATAATTCGCCGGCGTCGTGCAGTTGGCCACCTGCATGTTATCCTCAGCGCAAAGCTGCAAATAGCGCTCTAAGCGAGCGCTCGAATGCTCTGGCCCTTGACCTTCCTGCCCGTGCGGCAGCAGCATGACGAGGCCGGACATACGCAGCCACTTAATCTCCGCCGATGAAATAAACTGATCGACAATCACCTGCGCGCCATTGGCAAAATCGCCAAACTGCGCTTCCCACAAGGTGAGCGCATTCGGCAGCCCGAGCGAATAGCCATACTCAAAGCCAAGAATCGCAAACTCAGACAGCGACGAATCAATCACCTCGTAGCTGGCCTGTTTCACCCCTAAGTTATTCAGCGGTACATAGCGCGCCTCGGTATCCTGATCGATCAGCACGCTGTGGCGCTGCGAAAATGTGCCGCGGCCGCAATCCTGACCGGAAAGGCGCACCGGATGGCCTTCCGACTGTAGCGTGCCGAATGCCAGCGCCTCGGCGGTCGCCCAGTCGATGCCTTCGCCGGCATCGATCATTTTTTTCTTGGCCTCTAACTGGCGGATGATTTTGCTGTTGAGCTTGAAATTTTCCGGTTGCCTGGAAAGCGCCGTGCCCACTTCTTTCAGGCGCGCTATTTCAACGCCGGTATCACCTGCCGGGTGCTCGCCGCGCGGCTGCTCAAGGCCGCTCCACGCACCTTCCAGCCAGTCGGCTTTGTTAGGCTTGAAGCCTTTCGCCACCTCATATTCTTTTTCAAAGAACGCCTTGAACTCGGCGAATTTGGCATCGACCTCAACCTGCGAATAGGTGCCTTCTGCGACCAGACGATCCGCATAAATCTTGGCGGGCAGGGGCTTTTTCGCGATCTCTTTATACATGATCGGCTGCGTGAACATCGGCTCATCGGATTCGTTATGGCCGTATTTGCGGTAGCAGAAAATATCCACCACCACATCGCGCCCGAATTCCTGACGGAACTCAGCGGCCAGCTTGCACACATAGACCACTGCTTCAGGATCATCACCATTCACATGGAAAATCGGCGCCTGCACGGCTTTTGCCACATCGGTGGGATAGGGCGTGAAGCGCGAATATTTCGGCGAGGTGGTAAAGCCGATCTGGTTGTTGACGATGAGATGAACCGTGCCGCCCGTGCGATAGCCGCGCAGCTCCGAAAGCGCCAGCACCTCCGGCACCACGCCTTGACCGGCAAAGGCCGCATCGCCGTGGAGCATGAGGCCCATCACTGATTTTTTCTCATCGATATCACCGCGGAGGTCGAGCTTCGCGCGCACCTTGCCCACCACCACGGGATTCACCGCCTCTAAATGCGATGGGTTCGCCAGCAGCGAGAGATGGATTTTGCCGTAAGGCGTTTCGCGGTCGCAGGAAACACCAAGATGGTATTTCACATCGCCCGACGTATCGAGCCCTTCCGGAAAATCCACATTGCCGCCAAAAATCGATAGCAGCTCCATGTAGGGTTTTTTCATGATGGTGGTGAGTACGTTCATGCGCCCGCGATGCGGCATGCCGATCACGATTTCCTTCACGCCGAGCTTGCTCGCGATATGAATCACCGCCTCCAAGCCGGGCAGCATCGCATCGCCGCCCTGCGCCGAAAAGCGCTTGGTCGAGGTGTATTTCAGCTGCAAAAACTGCTCGAACGATTCCACTTCGGTGAGTGTTTCAAAAATCGCTTTTTTATCATCGAGCGACAGGCCGAAATTCCCGCGATCCGCCTCAAAGCGTTTCTGGATCCATGCCTTCTGGTCCGGATCCTGAATATGCATGAACTCGACGCCGACATTGCCGCAGTAAGTCTGGCGCAGAATGGCGACGATCTCCGAGAGTTTGGCGCGCTTGATGCCAAGGCTGCCATCAAGGAAAATTTCTTTGTTCATGTCGCCAGCGGAGAAGCCGTACGTCGCGGGGTCAAGCTCAGGGTGATGGTCGTTCACCTCAAGGCCCAGAGGATCAAGATTGGCAATCAGATGCCCACGAACTCGGTAAGCGCGCACCATCATAATCGCGCGGATGGAATCATGAGCGAAAGCTTCAACATCTGGGGTCGGGGTTCTGGGATCAGGGGTCGGGCTTTTGCCTTTTTTTCCTGAACCCTGATCCCCGATCTCTGATCCCTGATCTACCGCCCCAATCACCTGCGATTTCACCCGCGCCCAGCTGGCGCTGCGCTGCGCACTAGCCGCACCGCTCATCGAATCCTTGAAAAAGGCGCGCCAGCTTTCATCCACACTGCCGGGATTTTGCAGAAAGCGCTCAAACAGCTCCTCGATATAAACCGAGTTGCCAGAAAAAAGAGAGGAGGTGGAGTCGATCGGATGAGGCATAAAACCAGCCCCGGCGTATGCCGGGGTCCATGTGTTGTTGAAAGAGCGCGATTATAGCAAATCACCCAGCGAAGTGAAGTGAATTTCCGTAACAATCATTTTAGTCCCTGTAAGGTCTAACGGCATCTTCTGGGTTGGTAGGAGATTGAGCGGGAGCCATCTCTGGAGGAGAAAAAAGTGTCAACCTATAAGGGTCAGGAATAATCCCAACCATACTCATCCACCAGTAGCAACTTGCGCCGAAGAGAATTATTGCTATCGGCTTAAACAGCGCAGATGCTGGCGATAACCTATTATTCAGGGTTCTATAAATAAGGACTCCGCCAATACCAGCCCAGAGCGGGAAGGTAAGCATTAATAGAACAAATATCGCGCCACCTGCGCCTATATCCATTAAGCCGCTTTTTTCTTCAGCAGTTCCGCCATCGTCCTGCCGAGCATGGCCGGAGATTCGGAGATCATGATACCGGCTGAGCGCATCGCTTCCAGCTTGTCTTCCGCGCCGCCTTTGCCGCCCGATACTATCGCGCCGGCATGACCCATGCGGCGACCCGGAGGCGCCGTGCGCCCTGCAATGAAGCCAACCATTGGTTTTTTGATTTTCGAGGATTTGATGAACGCCGCTGCTTCTTCCTCTGCATCGCCGCCGATCTCGCCGATCATCACGATCGCGTGGGTTTCGGGGTCGGCAAGGAAGAGTTCCAGCACATCCGTGAAATTCGTGCCATTCACCGGATCGCCGCCAATGCCCACGCAGGTAGACTGGCCGAAGCCTTCGGCAGAGGTTTGCGCCACTGCTTCATAGGTGAGCGTGCCGGAGCGGCTGACGATGCCGATCCTGCCTTTTTTATGGATATGGCCGGGCATGATGCCGATTTTGCATTCTTCCGGCGTGATGACGCCCGGGCAGTTCGGCCCGATCAGGCGCGTATTGCTGCCGGAAAGCGCGCGCTTCACCTTCACCATGTCGAGCACGGGAATGCCCTCGGTGATGCAGATGACGAGTTCCATCTTCGCATCGATCGCTTCTAAAATAGCGTCGGCTGCAAATTTCGGCGGCACGTAAATCACCGACGCATTCGCGCCGGTCATCGCCCTTGCTTCTTCCACTGTGTCAAACACCAGCAGATTGAGATGCGACGAGCCGCCCTTGCCGGGGGTCACGCCGCCGACCATTTTCGTGCCGTAGGCAATCGCCTGCTCGCTATGATACGTACCTTCACGGCCAGTAAAACCCTGACAGATGACTTTGGTATTTTTGTTGATGAGGATGGACATATTACGCCGCCTTCTTTTTCACTGCTGAAACAATTTTCTCTGCTGCATCGCCTAAGTTATCGGCGGGGGTGATGGGAAGCCCGCTGGATGCCAGCATTTTCTTGCCCAGCTCCACGTTCGTGCCCTCTAAGCGCACGACCAGCGGCACGTGCAAATTCACTTCGCGAGCGGCGGTAATGATGCCTTCGGCGATGATATCGCAGCGCATGATGCCGCCGAAAATATTGACGAGGATACCTTTGACGTTCGGATCCGAAAGAATCAGCTTGAACGCTTCGCCGACTTTTTCCTTGGTCGCGCCGCCGCCGACATCAAGGAAGTTGGCGGGTGAAGAGCCGTTGAGCTTGATGATGTCCATCGTGGCCATGGCAAGACCGGCCCCGTTCACCATACAGCCGATATTACCGTCCATCTTCACATAAGACAGGCCGAATTTGGCGGCTTTCTGCTCGAGCGGATCTTCTTCATCAGGATCGCGCAGATCATGAATATCCGGATGGCGGAAGAGGGCGTTTTCGTCGAAATTGAATTTCGCGTCCAGCGCCAGCAGATCGCCGTCCTCGGTGATCACCAGCGGGTTGATTTCAACCTGCGACGCATCCGTATCCATGAAGCAGCCGTAAATTTTGCTGACGAACTGCTCGAATTTCGCATGCAGCTCCTTGGGGATGCCAAGGCCGAACGCAAGCTTGCGAGCATGGAACGGGAACATGCCCGCCGCCGGATCGACCGCGAGCTTCACAATTTTATCCGGGTGCGATGCTGCCACTTCCTCAATATCCATGCCGCCTTCGCTGGAAACGACAAAGGTGACGCGCGAGCTGGCTCGATCCACAAGCAGGCTCAGGTAAAGTTCTTTTTTAATTGCGGTACCTTGCTCGATATAAACACGCTTCACCACTTTGCCTTCAGGTCCGGTCTGGTGCGTGACCAATGTATGACCAAGCATCTGCTTAGCGAATGCCTCAATGTCCTCGAGCGTTTTTCCGAGCTTCACGCCGCCGATACCGCCGGCTTCTTTTTCCTTAAACTGGCCTTTGCCGCGACCGCCAGCATGGATCTGCGCTTTCACCACCCATAATTTGCCGCCGAGCGCCTGCGCGCCCTGCACCGCTTCTTTGGGTGTATAGGCAACCTGCCCCCTCGGCACCGGCACGCCATATTTTGCGAGAATCTGCTTAGCTTGGTATTCATGGATGTTCATGGTCGCTGTGCTCCGTGGATAGTGGTTGGTGGATGGTGGATGGTGGATGGTGGTGGCTTCACTATTCACCATCCACTATCCACCATTCACGATTACGCCGCCTTCGCGCCGTCAAATTTAATGGCATCGCACAGGCTTTTAACAGCCGCCACCGATTTGTCAAACATGGCTTTCTGCGCGCTGTCCAGATTAATCTCGACGATTTTCTCGACGCCGTTTGCTCCGATCACGCACGGCACGCCGACATAGAGGTCTTTGACCCCATACTGACCGGTAAGCTGCGCCGCGCAGGGCAGGATGCGTTTTTTATCATACAGATACGCCTCAGCCATGCGAATGGCAGATGCCGCCGGTGCATAAAAGGCCGAGCCGGTTTTAAGCAGCGCGAC
The DNA here is from genome assembly GCA_021299465.1 of Rickettsiales bacterium. Classification (GTDB taxonomy): domain Bacteria; phylum Pseudomonadota; class Alphaproteobacteria; order Rickettsiales; family SXRF01; genus JAJTHB01. Next base: position 8,381 of record JAJTHB010000012.1, read on the forward strand.
AATCTCCGCGCCGCCATCGCGCGTGCGCTGCACGATCTGATCAAGCTTCTCCTGCTTGAGCCAGCCCATTTTTACAAATTCGGGAAGGGGAATGCCGCTGATGGTGGTGTAATTGGTAACCGGCACCATCGTATCACCGTGGCCGCCGAGCACGAAGGCATTGATATCAGAGATCGAAACATTCAGCTCCTCAGAGAGGAAATAAGCAAAGCGCGAGCTATCAAGCACGCCCGCCATGCCCACTACTTTATTTGCAGGCAAGCCGGAGAGTTTCTGCATCACCCACACCATCGCATCAAGCGGGTTGGTGATCACGATCACAAACGCATTCGGGCAATGTTTTTTGATGTTTTCCGCAACCGTTTTGATGATGCCGGTATTGATCGCAAGCAGATCATCGCGGCTCATGCCGGGCTTGCGCGGCACGCCAGCGGTCACGATCACCACATCAGAATCTTTGATATCGGCATAATCGTTGGTGCCTTTTAAATTCACATCACAGCCATCAACCGCTGAGCTCTGGGAAATATCCAGCGCCTTGCCCTGCGGCATGCCCTCCGCGATATCGAACAGTACGACGTCGCCTAAATTTTTGAGCTCACAAAGATGGGCAAGCGTGCCACCAATCATGCCAGCGCCAACAAGGGCAATTTTTTTACGAGCGGTCATAAAGATTCTCCTGTGTAATAATGCAAAAAGGCAGAAAGAGCCTAGTTCTAAAGACTTAAAGAGGCGTTAAGAATCTGTCGCGGGGAGAAACAGTATCTTAGCCCTTATTCATCTTATCGAAAAATTCGCCGTTATTTTTGGTTTCGCCGAGCTTATCGAGCAGGAATTCGATGCCATCCATCGGCCCCATTGGCCCAAGGATTTTGCGCATAACCCACATTTTGGTGAGCGTTGCCTTATCGACCAGCAGATCTTCCTTGCGCGTGCCGGATTTGGTGATGTCCATCGCCGGGAAGGTGCGCTTATCGGCGAGTTTGCGGTCAAGCACGATCTCGGAGTTGCCGGTGCCTTTGAATTCCTCAAAGATCACCTCGTCCATGCGCGAGCCGGTTTCGATCAGGGCGGTGGCGATAATAGTGAGCGAGCCACCATGCTCAATGTTACGCGCGGCGCCGAAGAAACGCTTGGGACGCTGCAGGGCGTTGGCATCCACACCGCCGGTAAGGACTTTACCGGAAGACGGCACCACCGTGTTGTAAGCGCGGGCGAGGCGGGTGATCGAATCAAGCAGGATCACCACATCTTTTTTATGTTCCACCAGCTTTTTGGCTTTCTCGATCACCATTTCCGCGAGCTGCACATGGCGCGTCGCCGGTTCATCGAAGGTGGAAGAAACCACTTCGCCTTTCACCGTGCGCTGCATGTCGGTCACCTCTTCCGGGCGCTCGTCAATGAGCAGCACAATGAGGAAGGCATCGGGGTGGTTGGCGGTAATAGAATGGGCGATATTTTGCAGGTAAACGGTTTTACCGGTTCGCGGCGGCGCGACAATCAGCGCCCTCTGGCCAAAACCCAGCGGCACGACAATATCCGCAACCCTCATCGACATGTCTTTTTTATCCGGGCGGTTTTCAACTTCCAGCTTGATGCGGCGGTCAGGATAAAGCGGCGTCAAATTATCGAAGTTAATACGGTGTTTCACCGCTTCCGGATCATCAAAATTGATTTTGTTAACCTTGGTGAGCGCAAAATAACGCTCGCCATCCTTGGGCGCGCGGATCTCACCTTCCACCGTATCACCGGTGCGCAGTGCAAAACGACGCACCTGCGACGGCGACACATAAATATCATCCGGCCCCGCGAGATAGTTCGCCAGCGGCGAGCGCAGGAAGCCAAAGCCATCCTGCAGCACCTCAATCACACCCTCGCCTAGGATTGCATCACCATTTTCGGCTTGCTTCTTGAGAATGGCAAAAATCATCTCCTGCTTGAGAAGCGTCGAGGAGTTTTCTATGCCTGCGGCTTCTGCCAGCTTTAATAATTCGTCAGCATTTTTCAGCTTAAGTTCTTGGAGTTTCATAAGATAATAATGAGTTAGATGAGTTAATAAGGGGGAGCGCTGCGGATGCTGATTAAGCAATAATAGCGACGTGGGGAAGGATGCTCGCAACGCAAGCACTTAGCAAACCTAGCGATTATGGGTTGCGGCGTCAAGAAAATTCTATGCAAATATTACTGGGGACGCCGTGTAACAACAATATGAGTTTCCACCAAGCCAGACGTTTCATGCTCAGCGCACGGCGCGCGCTCCACATCCATCACGGCCTTGCGCGCATCGATTTCCAGCAGGGTTTTCTGCATTAAATCCTGGCTATCGACAGGCATATCCGCAAGCAGCTCATAGACGCCTCCTTCTTTCCGCCTTACGGATTGAAACGAATATAAAGAGCCAAGATTAAACATTGCATCCATGCTGCAAATCTCGCCTTTAGCATAAATCGCCAGATATGCATTCAGCGTTGGCGACATATCGGTGCTGCCGCCCATATCCTGGACCACCAGCAGCACCCGAAGCCCCGGCCTGTCACGCAGCACATGAAGCGAAGCAATGCGGGCTGCTGAAATTTCGGCAGGCGCGCTTTCAATAATCAATTGATTCGGATTGCTTGCTGCTGCCGGAGCCGAAACCATCAAAGCGGCCAGCAAACCATGCAGCGGGGTCTTCATAGCGGCTTAAGCACAACCAAAAAGACAATGCCGATCATCAGCACGGTGGGCACTTCGTTAAACCAGCGGAAATAGCGCTCAGATTTCGGGCGCTCATCGCGGAAAAACGCCTTGCGGTAGCGGGACATCATCGCATGCGCAATCTGCATACCGATGAGCAGGGCGATTTTTGCATGCATCCAATAGCCCATGCCGGGCGCGCCTGCTTTGGTGATGATAATCAGCCATACGCCAAAAATCCATGCGGCGATCATCGCAGGATTGATGATAAAGCGCATGAGTTTACGTTCCATCGCCTTAAACAGCTCACTCGCTTCACTGCCCACCGCCACCTGCGAATGATACACAAAAAGACGTGGCAAGTAGAGCATGCCTGCCATCCATGACAGCACAGCGATGATGTGAAATGCCTTCACCCAGAGATAGAGAGAATCGAGCATGGGCAGGTAAGTTTCGAATGTTGCGTAAGTTTCGTAGGCCTAACATGCGTAACTTACGAAACCTAAGAAACCTAAGCAACCTGAATTTACTTACACGGGCAGCCTTCAAAATCACGAAGACAAAAACGATCTTTATTGAAAGAACAAACGCCTTCACTGCGGTTGACCTTCAGGCATAAATCTGCCAGCGCTTCGATGTAATGTGAGTCAGTGCCAAGCGCCGGTACACGCCAGTAATCCGGCACGCCGTGCTCTTTAGCAAGTTCACGATATTCCACATCCAGCTCTACCAGTGTTTCCGAATGCTCCGATACAAACGCCACCGGCACTACCACGATCGGCACCTTGTCATGACCGGCTTTTTCGATTTCTTCTTCTGTCGAAGGGCCGATCCATTTCATCGGACCAACGCGGCTTTGATAACAGATGCGAAAGTCCAGGTTTTCAACCGCGAGCACCTGCACAATCGACGCAACGGTTTTTTCCACCTGCCACTGGTAGGGGTCACCATCTAAAATCACTTTTTCTGGTAGACCGTGAGCAGAAAATAATACCCTTGGCGTGCCGTGTTCGGCGGCTTTCCAGTAAACATCCTTGATCAGCCTGACATGGGAGGCGATAAAGCCAAAATCCTGCGGGTAGCAACACACCCTTGCCGTTGATACTTTTAGATCTGCCTGCTGAGCTGAACGATCCCAGTCTGAAAAAGATGAGGCGGTCGTTGTTGTTGAAAATTGCGGATAAAGGGGCAGCAAAATAACCTGATCCGGCGCGTAAGCTTTCACATTTCTGGCGACCGAACCACTCATCGGGTGCCAGTAGCGCTGGCTGACAAAAACTTTATATTCGCCGTTACGCTTAAGCTGGGTTTCAAGGGCTTCGGCCTGCGCCAGGGTAAGCTCCTGAATTGGCGATTTACCACCCATCTGCTGGTAAATACCCTTGGCTTTACCGCTGCGACGCCATGATATCAGACTCGCCAGTAACCAGCGAAAAGGCTGCGGCACGCGAATAATCGCTTTATCATTGAATAAATTAAACAGAAACGGTCTGACTGCCTTTAAGTTATCCGGCCCACCAAGATTAAATAATATAACGGCTGTTTTTCTCATGAGGCTTTAATCAGTTCACATAAGGCTTGTACATGCTCTACTGGTGTTTTTGGTAAAACGCCATGAGCTAAGTTAAATACAAACGGCTTATCCTTCAGTGTATCAATGATTTCTTTGGCTTGTTTAAGCATAGCCGCCTTATTTTCAGCAAGAAGATTCTGATCGAGCATGCCTTGAACAGTCACATGTGGTTGTAATTTCGCCCGCACCCATTCGGGACTTACTGATTCATCAACAGAAATGGCATGTGCGCCTGTTTCCTTTGCATATTCCAGAAATTTCGTTCCTGATTGACGCGGAAAAGCGATAATAGGCACATTCGGGTGAAGTTTTTTAAATTCGCTGATGATACGAAAGGCGGGCTCGATGATATGGTTCACATACATCTCGCCGCTTGCTATTCCTGCCCACGAATCAAAAAGTTGTATGACTTCTGCGCCTGCCTTTACCTGTAAATCAAGGTGTTTTATGACCGCGCGCGTGAGTAAATTCATCAGGCGATCAAAAAACAGGCCATCGGTTTCTGCTAATTTCTTTGTCGCATCAAATTTGCGCGTACCCCTGCCATCGACCATGTAGCAAGCAAGCGTCCATGGCGCGCCTGCAAAACCAATCAGCGCTGTTTCTTTAGGAAGCGCTGCTTTAGTCTGGCTTATGGCTTGATAAACACGCGCCAGTTTTTCCTCCAGCGCGTCCAGCGATAAAGCTTTTAGCCCATATTCATCAGTAATCGGATTAATTCTTGGACCTTCACCTTCTTCAAAGGTCACTTCAGCACCCAGCGCATGCGGAATAACCAAAATATCTGAAAAGATAATGGCAGCATCCATCCCAAAACGACGAATGGGCTGTAAGGTTGCCTCTGTTGCCGCGTCAGGCGTGTAGCAAAACTCTAAAAAATTCCGGTGCTTTGCCCTAAGCTCACGATATTCAGGCAAATACCTGCCTGCTTGCCTCATAAACCAAAAAGGCGGACGATCTGTTTTCTGTCCTGCTAAGCTTTCTAATAATCGCTTTTTCATTCAAACCACTTATATAAAATATATAATAAAGAGGTGGTAGTAGTAGTAGGGCGTAGGATCAACAGGGATCTTTTATTTCACACATCTCTATCCGCAGATAAAACTATAAAAAAAACCATAGATTACAATCAACACCAACAAATACACACACACGCGTATAAATCCATTCATCTGTGTATAACACCGCCTGAGATCAAAGAATAACCTTAACAAAAATCATCCCAGCGTTTACAAACAAATTAGCACACAACTTTTCCACAAAATCGCACACATGAAAGAATTTAATCTCCACCTTGTTTCCGACTCTACCGGCGAAACCGTAGGCAGCGTTGCGCGCGCGGCGCTGGCACAATTTGAAGGCGTCGAACCGGAAGAGCATAGCTGGACATTGGTACGCAGCAAAGCGCAGCTGGAGAAAGTAATTGAGGGCATCAGGGAAAAGCCTGGCGTTGTGATGATGACGCTGGTGGATAACAATTTACGCGATTTACTGAAAATGGAATGCGTAAAGCTCGGTGTGCCATGCATTCCTGTATTGGCAGGAATTGTCAGCGAGCTTTCTAATTATCTTGGTGAAAAAACTCATGCGCTTCCAGGCAAACAACACGAACTTAATGAGGATTATTTCACCCGTGTTGATGCGATTAATTTCGCGCTTGCGCATGATGACGGGCAGGGGCACTGGGAGCTTGAAGATGCCGATATTATTCTGGTAGGGGTATCGCGTACATCTAAATCGCCGACCTGCGTCTATCTCGCATATAAAGGTTATAAAGCGGCCAATATTCCTTTCGTGCTCGATTGCCCGCTGCCGGAAGCATTAGAAACTGTAAAAAAACCATTGGTGGTTGGGCTTAGCATCAACTCCGAGCGCCTGCAGCAAATTCGAAAAACCCGCCTGCAATCCATCAATCAGGAGCAGGATACCAATTATATCGATATGGAATACATGCAGCGCGAAATGACCGAGTCGCGCAAACTCTTTGCCAAACATCGCTGGCCGGTGATTGATGTCACCAAGCGCTCGGTCGAAGAAACCGCCGCAACGATTATACAGTATTTGAAAAAACATCAGGAAAAGCAGGGTGAGCAGGATGCGTAGGGCCTGCGTCATTGGCTCACCCATTGCCCACAGCCTCTCACCCAGACTTCATAGCTATTGGCTGAAAGAGTACGGACTTGAGGGTGTGTACGAAAAAATAGAGGTGAGCCCAGACGCGCTTGCGGATTTTATACGCACACTGCCTGAGCGCTTCGCTGGCTGTAATGTGACAATCCCGCACAAGGAAGCCATCAAGCCGATGCTTGATGAGCTGGATGAAACGGCGCGTGCGATTGGTGCCGTTAATACCATCGTCATAAAAAATGGTAAGCGCATCGGTATGAATACGGATGCATTTGGTTTCAGGGAGTCGCTTGAGCGCGGCGCACCAAACATGAAACAAAATAAAGCGTTGCTGCTTGGAGCGGGTGGCGCGGCAAGGGCGGCGGCCTATGCATTGAAGGAGATGGGCTTTACATCCATCACCATCAGCAACCGCAGCGAGCAAAAAGCAAGAGCGATTACCGATCAAACCATTTCATGGCCAGAACGCGAAGAGGCGCTTCATGATGTTGATTTGCTCGTGAATACCACCAGTCTTGGTATGGCGGGTCAGCCGCCGCTGCCGCTTTCGCTCGAAAAGCTTCCAGATCATGCGGTGGTGTGTGATGTCGTCTACAGGCCGCTTGAAACCGAGCTGCTCAAAGATGCGAAACGCCGCGGCCTGCAAACCGTAGATGGGCTGGGAATGCTTTTGTGGCAAGCGGTGCCGGCATTCGAGGCGTTTTTTGGTGTAAGGCCCGATGTGACGGATACATTAAGGCGTGAGGTGCTGGCATGATCATCATCGGCATCACCGGAAGCATTGGCATGGGAAAGTCAACGGTCGCTTCGCAGCTCGCTCTTCTGGGCGCTAAGGTTTGTAGTGCCGATAGCATCGTGCACCGGCTGATGAAAGAAGGCGGCGAGGCGGTGGCGCAAATAAGAGAGCATTTTCCGGCGGCGGTGAAAAACGGCATAGTCGATCGCAGGAAGCTCGGTGATATCGTGTTTGCATCCGAAGAAAAGCGCCGCTTGCTTGAACAGATCATCCATCCGCTCGTGGTAGAAGAGGAGGAGCATTTTATCGATTGCGAGCGGCGCAGGGGTGCCAAGCTGGTTGTGCTGGATATTCCGCTTCTCTTTGAAACCGGCGCCGATAGCCGCTGCGACCTCGTGATCGTTGCAAGCGCGCCGTACTTCATCCAAAAACAACGGGTCCTGGCGAGACCCCGCATGACGCCGCAGCGCTTCCAGCAGATCCTGGCGCAGCAGATGCCGGATTATGAAAAACGCCAGCTTGCCGATATCGTGATTCATACGGGACTTGGCAAGGCCCATAGTATGCAACAACTCAAATACTTCACGGAGACTATCCATGCGTGAAATTGTGCTTGATACAGAAACTACCGGTATTGATCCGGCCACCGGCCACCGCATTGTTGAGATCGGGTGCATTGAGCTGATATCAGGGACGCGCAGCGGCAAGTTTTTTCATAGCTACCTGAACCCCGAGCGCGATATGCCGGAAGAAGCTTATCGCGTGCATGGGCTGTCGTTTGAATTTTTGCTTGAACACCCGACCTTTGCCGAAAAAGTGGATGAGTTTCTGGATTTTATCGCAGACTCGCCACTGGTGATCCACAATGCTGCCTTTGATATGAAATTCATCAATGCCGAGCTAACACGGTGCGGTTTTGCGCCGGTTGCTATGAGCAGGGCGATTGACACCGTTCTCATGGCGAGAAAAAAATTTCCTGGCTCTCCGGCAAGTCTGGATGCGCTGTGTAAACGATTTGGTATCGATAGCTCGCATCGCACTAAACACGGCGCGCTGCTCGATGCTGAATTGCTCTCCGAAGTTTATATTGAGCTGATGGGCGGCAAACAGGTTGTGCTGAGCCTTGAGGCTGGCGCATCAGGTGCTTTGACGTCAGTGGTGGGCGAAGCAAACCAATCGCGCGCCGCGCGAGACTTCCCGCCCAGCGAAGAGGAGAGGATGCACCATGAGGAGATGCTTAAAAAAATCAAAAACCCAATCTGGGCCGCCTGAGATCTTTTTGCGATCTTTGCGAATAGCGGCATAAAAAAAGGGCTCCCGAAGGAGCCCTTTTCATTTCATTTAGAATCGAGAGTTACTTAACAAAGTTGAACTCGATTTCTGCACGACGATCTTCCGCCAAGCAAGCAATCTGCTCTTTGCGGTTCGCGTTGTTGCAATTGGTCACAGGCTTGCTTTCGCCCAGTGCTTCGAGACGCACTTTGCGGGTTTTCAGGCCTTTAGACGCGAGGTAAGCGCGAACGGTTTCAGCGCGGCGCTGAGACAGGCGCTTGTTGTAGCCGGTGTCGCCGATTTGATCAGCAAAACCAACGATATCAACGCTTTCAACGTCTTTAGCTTCTTTGATCAGTTTGCCGAGAGCATCGAGCTTCGCTTTTTCTTTCGCGTTCAGGGTCGAACGATTGAAATCGAAGTAAACGGTGCGATGTTCTTTTGCAAGTTTACGGAGGTTTGCAGGCTGGCCCGCGCACTCGTTATTTGCAGCATCCCATTTGGTCAGCACGCAGTTATTGTGGCTGTTCATCCACACGGTGCCGTTTTTGTCTTTCACTACATCCTGGAAAGCACCGGCAAAAGCAGCCGGAGAAAGCATGACGCTAGCGGTAGCAGCCAGGCAAGCAAGTTTGAATTTGTTCATGAGCATGTTCCTTTGAGTTTTTTAGTTACAGTTAAGCATTGGGAATAACTATATGAATCGGGAAACTAAAACAAAAGCCCCTCAAAGGCAACGGCTATTTTCCCCATGCCGCCACACCTGCATAGTTAGTCATTACATAGGAAAAACAATTGGTTGCGCCATATTAATGCCGCCGCGAACGCCGGAAAACCCAATAAATGTCAACAACTGATGCAGTCTTGCCACAGCAAACAGTGACTATGCCACACCTGCCTTGCTGCGCTCACGGTTTTGAAGGTAAAGTGAATGAAAATCAATAGGATCAAGCATAAGCGGTGGGAAACCGCCATCACGAGTGACATCGGCAATCACACGGCGAGCAAACGGAAACAACACAAATGGGCAGTCAATCATGATTAGTGGTTCAATCCGCTCTTCAGGCACGTTGGCCACCTGAAAAATACCGGCATAAGCAAGCTCAATCAAAAATAACGTGCTGCCCTCCGCCGATGCTTTGGCACTTAGAAACATCGTCATCTCATAAAATTCTTCCTGAAGTTTCTGCGCCTTCAAATCGACATTCACATCGATGTTAGGTCTCGTATTGGTAGCAGACAGGCTTTGCGGCGCATGCGGATTTTCAAATGACAGATCTTTAATATACTGGCCTTTGACAGAAAAACTGGGCGCATTGGTAGTTGCCGTGTTCATTATTTATTTCCTTCATGCGAAAAATTATCTATGCTCGTCTTCTTAACCAAAACCACCAGCAAGGTCACGAATTATTTATGTCTGAAGGAATTCCTTACGCCGATATTATTATCCTGGCGCTGATCGCCGGCTTTATCCTGCTTCGCCTGCGAAGCGTGCTCGGCCAGAATGTCGGGCATGAAAACCCTGATTTTTTCAAAAAAATGCAAGCCCCAGATCAGGACGCTGAGCAAGAGCCGATCATCAAGCTTGCTGAAAAAATGGCAAAAACCAAAGAGCCAGAACAAGACGAGTATCTTCAGTCACTTAAAGATGAAAGCATCAAAACTACGCTTGCTGATATTCGCGCTAAAGATCCCGAATTTAATGCAAGTGGATTTCTTTCAGGTGCTAAAATGGCGTTTGAAATGATCTTTGACGGGTTTGCCAAAGGCGACAAAGCGCCGCTGAAAATGCTGCTCTCGCCAGAACTTTTTTCCCAGTTTGAAAAAGAAATCGACGAACGCGCCGTGCGTGATACCAAAACAGAAACCACGCTTGTATCGGTTGTGGCAAAAGAAATTATTCGCGCAACCCTGTCTGGCAGCACAGCGCGCCTGACGGTTAGCTTCTCAAGTGAACAGGTAAGTGTCGTGCGTGACAAAGATGGCAAGATCACCGAAGGCAATCCTTCCGATGTCGATCAGGTGATCGATGAATGGACCTTTGAGCGCGATATTACATCGCGCAGCCCGAACTGGACGATCATTGATACCTAATTCTATTTTGGCTTCAAATCTGCTTGCGACAGAGTCTCCCGAAAAAACTCATGTACTTGTGTGTGCACTCGTTTTCCCATACTCTATCGCTGCGCGCTTTTTTGTCAAAGCGAGTTAGATGCGACATGGAAAATTGATGATGAAAAAACTCCTTGCCCTTTCTCTGCTCCTCCTTTCTGCCTGCACGCAGGCGGATCATTTTGAGGCGCGCCAGATTACCTTTGCTGAGTTGGATGGCTGGGCACGGGATAATCATCAGCAAGCGGTCGAAACTTTCCTGCCTAGCTGCAACGTCTTTGCGCGGAAGTCACGAAAAGAATCCGAAGGCAGCGGCCTTAAGATCGACGAAAAAACCTGGCAGTCGCTTTGCCATGAGGCCGAGTGGGCAAAAACCAACCCGCTGCAAGCCAAGCAATTTTTTGAGGATCGCTTCATCCCGTTTCGCGTGAGCAATAATAACAAGGAGCAAGGCCTCTTTACCGGTTATTATGAGCCAATTCTTTATGGCTCACTTAAGAAAAAAGGTGATTTCAAATATCCGCTGCACGCTGCGCCGCCAGAGCTGAAAGATAGCAAGCCTTTCTATACCCACGCCGAAATCAATAAGGGAGCACTCAAAACAAGAAAGCTGGAATTGGTATGGGTCGATGATCCGGTAATGAAGTTTTTCATGCAGATTCAAGGCAGCGGGCGCGTGCGCCTGACCGATGGGCGCGAGCTCTTCATTGGTTATGCGGATGGCAACGGCCAGCCCTATGTGAGTTTGGGCAAGGTGATGCGCGATCAGGGCTTGCTTGCGTCGGATAAGATCAATTTCTTCACCATCCGCCAGTGGCTTTACGATAATCCGGCGCGTGCCTTTGATCTTATGGAAGAAAATCCATCCTACATCTTTTTCAAAATCAGGAATGAGCCGGCGGTGGGCGCTGCCGGTGTCCAGCTGACACCGCGCCGATCAATTGCTATCGATAGCCGGTATATCCCTTATGGCCTGCCACTTTACCTGGAGGTTGAGCTGCCACCGCTACCAAACCAGCAACCGGCGGCATTCAACCGTTTGATGATTGCGCAGGATACTGGCGGGGCGATTCGTGGGCCGGTGCGCGGCGATATTTTCTTTGGCCCGGGAGATGAGGCGGAATTTCTCGCCGGCTACATGAAAAATCGCGGCGTCTATACGTTGCTCGTGCCCAAAGAAGCTGCCGGTCAGCTCACCTCCGTCATATCTCTGAGTCGTTTGCCAAGCCTTTCGTGGTAGCTCATGAGCCCGCCGCGCAAACTAACGCCGGAAGAAAAAAAACTCTGGAAGCTTGTGACTAAGCAGACCCAGCCCTTGCACGCGCAAAACGAAGAAGCGCAAGAAGAAGAAAAATCTGCTACTAAACCCAAAATGGCCACAAAAAAAATAATGGCCCATAAAGTTCGCCCCAGAGTGGATATGCCAGCGCCAGTCAAAGAAGCGCTGAAAACCGGAAACATCAATGCGCTCGATAAAAATAATGGCGAGCGTTTCCGCAAAGGTGAAATGGCGATCGAGGCGATGCTTGATTTACATGGTCTCACTTACAGCAAGGCCGAGGCAGCGCTTAAACGTTTTATCGAACATAGCTACCGCTGCCAGAAGCGCAGCCTGCTTGTCATCACCGGCAAGGGCTCACGCGGTGAGGGAGTCCTTAGGCAAGCCTTACCGGTATGGCTGAATCACGAAGATCTAAGGCCGATGATTCTGGCCATCAGCCTCGCCAAAGCAAAACATGGCGGCAGCGGGGCATATTATGTACTACTTAAACGAAAACGCTGAGCGCGCCATGCATGATGACAAACCACATATCCTGATTGTTGATGATGATGATCGTCTGCGCATATTGCTCAGAAAATTTCTGAATGAGCAGGGCTTTATGGTTTCGGTTGCCGCCAATGCGGATGAGGCGCGCGCGCAGCTGGGCTGGTTTGCCTTTGATCTCATCATCCTCGATGTGATGATGCCGGGCGAAACCGGTCTTGAGTTTCTCTCCTATCTTCGCAAAACCCCTACGGCAGTACTTATGCTTTCAGCGATGGGCGAAGCCGATGATCGCATCAAAGGCCTTGAGGGCGGAGCCGAAGATTATCTCACCAAACCGTTTGAACCCAAAGAGCTGGTGCTAAGACTGCGCACGATTCTCAAGCGTCGTGCAAACAAACCCATCCAAACATTGCTCGTTGGGTTTGGCGAATTTGTGTTTGATGCGAACACCAGCCAGCTTAAAAAAGCTGGCGAGCAGGTGGCGCTCACATCCGGCGAGGCGGCGATTTTAAAGTTGCTAGCCAAGGAATTGGGAGCGCCGGTATCGCGGGAACAGCTGGCGGCAGTGCTTCCAGGCAGTGCAGGTGAGCGAAGCATTGATGTTCAGATCACACGTCTGCGTAAAAAAATCGAAGAAAGCGAAGGAAGACCCGTGCATTTACAAACAGTGCGTGGCGCAGGCTATGTGCTTTACGGAAAATTGCTATGATCGGTAAACGCTATTTGCCCAAAAGCCTCTTTGGCCGCACGCTGCTGATTGTGGTGCTGCCCACGGTGCTGATCCAGCTGGTAATGGCCTATGCGTTTTTTGATCGCCACTGGGATTCGGTGACGCGACAGATGTCCAAGACACTTGCGGGCGATGCCGCCTTTCTTGTCAGCCAGCTTAAGCGTTCATCCACCAAAGCTGAATGGCATGTCATCAACGATTTTGAGCATGCCACCGGTCTGCGTGTGGCGCTTAACGATGGTGCTAAATTTAAACCTGGATCCACCAGCGATGATTTCATCGAGCTGCGCCAGCAGCTTGGCGAGCGTATCGAAGAGCCCTTTACCATCCACCGTCTTGCTGATGGCGATAACCTTGAAATCCGCATCCTGATGGATGACCAGATGCTGTCCATGCAAGCGAGCCTGAAGCGCATCGAAAGCCGTACCACGCTGGCATTTCTGGCGTGGATGCTTGGCGCATCCGCGCTTTTTCTGATCATTGCGGTCTTGTTCCTGCGCAACCAGATTCGCCCGATCCACCAGCTCGCCGAGGCAGCGGATGATTTTGGTCGCGGCGTCGATACGGCAGATTTCAGGCCGCACGGCGCGAGTGAAGTGCGCAAAGCTGCCAAGGCGTTTATTGTGATGCGCGAGCGCTTAAAGCGCCAGATCCGCACACGCACCGATATGCTGTCGGGTATCTCTCATGATCTGCGCACGCCGCTGACGCGCATGAAGCTACAGCTCGCGATGATGCCCCGCGATGACGCTATACGTGAACTTGAGGATGATGTCGTGCAGATGGAGCATATGATTGCCGAATATCTCGATTTTGCGCGAGGCGAGGGGCGCGAAATTGCCATTAAAACCAACCTTAAACGATTGCTCGAAGAAACCGTCTCCGATTACCAGCGCGCCGCTCATCCTGTGGCATTGCGGCATATGGATGATGCTGAGCTGGATTTACGCGCAAGCAGTATCCGCCGCATGCTAACGAACATCATCGATAATGCGCTTCGTTATGGCAAGCGCGCTGAATTGTCGTTACACACCAGCGCCCACTATGCCGAAATCTGGGTGGATGACGAGGGAACCGGCATCGATGCACGCGATCATGAAGAGGTCTTTAAACCGTTTTTCCGCCTGGAGACATCGCGTAACGAAAAAACCGGCGGGGTGGGGCTGGGACTTACCATCGCGCGTGACATCGCTCTTGCCCATGGCGGCCAGATCACGCTTGCGACTTCCCCTTCCAGCGGACTTCGTGTAATAATCAAATTACCGCTTTAGGGGGTGTAATGAGCTTGTTTTTATTTCGTTTCTGGCCGGTACTGATTCCGCTGATTGTTTATCTGCTATGGCATTGGCTGGCCGTGAAGCGCGCAAAAAAACAAGGCGAAGCGCCGCCACGCTTTCGTGATGGGCCGTGGTACTGGGCGGTGCTTGCAAGCCTACTGATTGCTATGGCTTGTTTCCTTTTTCTTGGCCTGACCCATGATGCGCAGAAAGGCCAATATGTGCCGCCGAGATTGGAAGATGGCCGCGTTGTACCCGGCCATATTGAACGATGAAACTGCATCCTGAGTGGCTTTCATGGCCAGAAACCAAAACACTCATTGCGGCTTTTGCGGAATATCCGGATAGTTTGCGATTTGTTGGCGGCGCAGTGCGCGATAGTTTGCTTGGCCGCGAAGTAAAAGAAGTCGATGCGGCAACCACGCGCTACCCGGGCGAGACGCAGTCGCTCGCTATCCGCCATGGCCTGCGCGCCATTCCCACCGGCCTTGAACATGGTACGATCACCATCGTCATCGGCGAAAAATCGTTCGAGGTTACAACGCTGCGTAAAGACATTAAAACCGATGGCCGCCACGCCGAAGTCACCTTCACCGATAATTGGCAGGAAGATGCCGCGCGCCGTGATTTTACCATGAATGCGCTCTATCTATCGCCAGACGGCGAGATGTTTGATTATTTCGGAGGCGAAACAGATGCCAGAAGCGGCAATGTTGCATTCATTGGCAATCCCGAAGAGCGGATTAAGGAAGATTATTTGCGTATCCTGCGCTTCTTTCGATTTTATGCTCATTACGGCAAGATACAGCCCGATGCTAAAGCGCTTAACGCGTGCAAGGCAAATGCGGAAAAGCTGAAGACTTTGCCTGTCGAGCGAATCTGGCAGGAATTATCAAAGCTGCTGACGGCATCTCGTACTGCTGATGCCTTGCAACTCATGCATAAGCATGGCGCGCTTTCTTTTGTGCTGGGCGCTAATCCCAATAATACAGACATGGTTAGGCGCGCAGAAGAAATTGCTGCACTGAGCAGCGTAGCGATTTCGGTAGAGACTAAATTGGTTGCGCTTATGGAAAGCGTATCACCGGCCATTAAGGCGGCAGCGCTTGCTGCTCACCTCAAATCTTCGCTGGCGACCCGAAAAAACATGGAATTGCTACAAGCGAATTACCCAAGCCTAATGACTGATCTTACCCTAGTAAAACAAAAAAAACTGGTGCGAGCTTTGGGGCAAGAGCTTGCTGTGCAAGCGCTAATACTAGCGTGGGCAATCTCAGATGAGAAAGCAATAAACACACATTCTTACCATGAAGCGCTTGTTTTTATGCGCTCATGGCAGCCGCCGAAATTCCCTGTTTCTGGCAGCGACTTAATGGCACTCGGTAAACCCGCCGGCAAGGAGCTTGGCGACGCGCTCGCAAAACTCGAAGCGCTTTGGGAAGCAAGTGATTATCACCTGACTAAGGCCGAGCTTTTAGGAAAACTTGCGTGACAGCGCAGCATACAAAGCTGGCCTGGCTTTCGCGCCCCAGTGTTAAGAAAATGCAGGCGTTATTTGGCAGCGATCCTTACTGCTTTGTCGGCGGCTGTGTGCGCGATGGGCTGATTGGAAAAACGCCGCGTGATTACGACCTAGCAACTGCGCTTCCTGCGGCAGAAATATTAGAGCGTATCAAGCAGCCGGGCATACGCTGGATTGTTGGCCACAAAAATTTCCCCATAACCAAAATTAAAATAGAAGGCGATATTTTTGACATTTGCTCGCTGCCGCAGGTCAAATATATCAAGCCGGTGGAAAATTTTGAAGGTTGGGTAAAAAGCTATCTGACTACATATGATTTTACCATCAATGCGCTGGCTTTATTTCCAGATGGTAGATTAGCAGATGATTTTGGTGCAACCCACGACATAGCAAAAAAACAAATAAATTTCATGGATGCAGAAAATCAAATTTCTGAAGTTTTGAAGCGTTCTCCCAATCGTATCATTCGCTATTTTCGTTTTGCAGTAACCCACGGTGAAGGGCGTTTTGACCCGGCTATTGTTGAGCTTCTTCATGTGAGCGCGCCGCTCCTAAAGAAAGAATATCCCGAGTATCTTTATAAGCAGATGATGAGACTGCTGGGTGTGAACAATCCGTTTGATGCTTTAAGCCTCATGTGGCATCAGGATATATTGTTCCATGTGCTGGGCTTTCAGTTGGACTCACTTTCGGCGCTGGAGAAGCTTCGGTGTATTGAGCAGTCGGTTGGCAAAGCTTCGCATACCAATGTTCGGCTGCTCGCTTTACTCATGCAGGCTGCACTGCCGCTTGATGCTGCGCTAGGTCATCTCGCGGAGCGCTGGAAAATACCACAGAAAAGACAAAGAGAACTTCACGCCACCGTCGATTGTAGTGTTGCATTTGACCCCACGCTTGAGCTTGAAAGCATGAGCCAATTACAAAAGCATGTGGGCGAGAAACTATTCAAGCAGGTTGCGATGCTGAGGCTTCTGATGGAAGATAAACCATTAGCCGTACTTGCTGATTACCAGCCACACCTGTAACAGCGGGCAGAGTTATTTCGCATCCTCATCGGCGAATTTTTCGCCGGTGGGGTTATCTTCCAGCGCATAGCCAGCTGAACGCACAGTGCGGATGAGATCGGGCTGCTTGCCATCATAATCAAGGCCTTTGCGCAGGCGGCGTACATGCACATCCACTGTGCGCAGCTCGACATAAATATCATGCCCCCACACGGCGTCGAGCAGCTGTTCGCGCGAGAACACGCGGTTTGGATGTTCAAGCAAATAACGAAGCAGCGAAAATTCGGTCGGACTTAGATGCACATCCTGCCCGTTGCGCGTGACCTTATGGCCGGAGACATCCATGGTGATGCCGGCAAAGGAAAGCGTTTTTTCGGAAAGAGCAGGGCGGAAACGCCGGAAAATAGCACGGATACGCGCGATCAATTCAGCAGGCGAGAATGGCTTGGTCAAATAATCATCGGCGCCTGAATCCAGCCCGCGAATGCGGTCACCTTCTTCGCCGCGCGCCGACAGCATAATGATCGGAATCGATTTGGTCTCCGGGCTCCAGCGCAGTTGCTTGCACACATCCACGCCCGACATCGAAGGCAGCATCCAGTCGAGCACAATCACATCCGGCTTATATTCCTTCACCATGGTGATCGCTTCTTCGCCATCACCGGTGGAGTAGACGCGAAAACCTTCACGCTCGAGGTTATAGCGCAGCAGGGTGACGATGGCGACTTCATCTTCAACGATTAAAACCGAGGTTTCCAATGCGTTAGTCCTTTTATTTTTGTGCGAGCGAGTCTAGCATAGCTTGGGTTAAAGGCAATAATCTCTATGAAAAACCTTAAGAAAGCGTTGAAACCATGAATCCCAAACTCAAATTCGTCCTTGATTTGGGGCCGCTACTCGTCTTTTTTTTGGCTTACCGTACCAGTAATTTACTGACAGCCACTGCCGCTCTCATCGTGTTTACGTTAGTGTCGCTTGCCATCACCTATTATTATGAAAAGAAAGTGGCCGTGATGCCGCTGGTCTCGGCGATTGCCGTCACGTTCTTCGGCGGCATGACCCTTCTTTTGCAGGATGAGCTGTTCATCAAAATGAAGCCGACCATCGTGAACTTACTCTTTTCAGCGATTTTACTCGGCGGGCTGTATTTCAAAAAACCGATGCTGAAATACCTGCTCGCCGAAGCGATCAGCCTCACCGAAATCGGCTGGAACAAACTCTCGCGCAACTGGGGGCTGTATTTTATTTTTCTTGCAGTGCTCAATGAAATTATCTGGCGGAATTTCTCAACCGATTTCTGGGTGAATTTTAAAGTGTTCGGCATGTTCACCTGCACCCTGCTTTTCACCGCCAGCCAGATCCCGCTGATGAAGAGGGAGTGGGTGGAGGAAGAAACCAAGACATAATCAGCTGAGCGCCCTAAAGCCAATATCCCTGCGGCAGAAACCTTCCGGCCAATCGATGAGATCCACTGCGCGGTAAGCGAGCGCCTGTGCTTCTTTGATGGATCCTGCGACTGCCGTGACGCCCAGAACGCGACCGCCGGTGGCGATGATGCTGCCGTCCTTTCGAGCCGTACCGGCATGGAAGATTTTCACGCCAGCAAGCGCCCCTGCCTTATCAAGCCCACGAATCACCGAGCCTTTGTCATACGCGCCAGGATAACCTTTCGCCGCCATGACGACGCAGATGGCGTGTTGTCCTTTATCTTTTTGCGCGGGCAGGGTTTCGAGCTTACCTTCCGCGCAGCTTCTCAGCAGCTCAAACAAATCCCCCTCATAAAGCCGCATCAGGCTCTGGGTTTCAGGGTCGCCGAAGCGCACATTATATTCAAGGAGTTTGGGACCGCTTTTCGTGAGCATCAACCCGGCAAAGAGCACGCCAGAAAATGGCGCGCCTTCTTCATTCATGCCATGCAGCGTCGGGGTGATAATCTCGCTCATGACCTGAGTAATGAGCGCATCATCCGCCATGCGAAGCGGGCTGTAGGTGCCCATGCCGCCGGTATTGGGGCCGTTATCGCCGTCATAGGCGCGCTTATGATCCTGCGCCGCGCCGAAATAAACGGCCTGCTTGCCATCACACAGCGCAAAGAAGCTTAGCTCCTCGCCTTCCAGAAATTCTTCGATCACCACTTGCGAGCCACCGGAGATTTTCCCGGAGAACATATCCTCCAGCGCCGCGAGCGCTTCTTTTTCAGTGCTCGCAATCACGACCCCTTTGCCAGCGGCAAGCCCATCCGCTTTCACCACCAGCGGATAGGATTTTCCGGTAAGGAATTGTTTCGCTTCCGAAATATTGTCAAAAAATCCGTAAGCCGCAGTGGGGATGTGATACTTGCGGCAAAGCTCTTTCATGAAGCCTTTAGAGGCCTCTAGCTTTGCGGCCTTGGCCGAAGGGCCGAACACGTTGATCCCATGGGCGCGAAGGTGATCGGCAAGTCCGTCCACCAGCGGCTGCTCTGGCCCGATCACTACCAGCGCAATAGCTTCTTTCTTGCAAAACGCCGTGATCTCATCGAAGCTGCCAAGTGCGACGCAGGGTACATCCTCTGCAATTCCCGCATTACCGGGCGAGCAGAAGACACTCGCCACGCTGGGGGATTGTTTGAGCCGCCAGCAGAGCGCATGTTCGCGCCCGCCAGAGCCGATGATGAGAATGGAATGTGACATAAGGTCTCGAAGGTTGCGTAGGTTTCGCAGGTTGCGTATGCTTAACGTCCGAAACCTACGCAACTTATAAAACCTACGCAACATGGATCTACAGCACAACCAGCCCATCTATACCGTCAGCGAAGTATCGCAGGCGATAAAGCGCACGGTGGAAGATCATTTCGGGCTGATCCAGCTGCGCGGGGAAATTTCCGGTTTTAAGCTCCATAGCTCGGGTCATGCCTATTTCACACTGAAAGATGACGAGGCGGTCATCGACGCCGTGTGTTGGCGCGGAAGTGTCTCCAAGCTAAAATTTAAGGCAGAAGACGGCCTCGAAGTGATCGCGACCGGCAAAGTCACCACCTATCCCGGCCGTTCGAAATACCAGATCGTGGTCGATCGCATGGAGCCGGCGGGTGCCGGCGCGCTGATGGCGCTGCTCGAAAAACGCAAAAAACAGCTAGAGAGCGAAGGGCTATTTGACCCGAAGCGCAAAAAGCAGCTGCCCTACCTGCCGCAGGTGATTGGTGTTATCACCTCGCCCACCGGCGCGGTGATCCGGGATATCCTGCACCGCTTATCTGATCGTTTCCCGCTACATGTCATCGTCTGGCCGGTCGCAGTGCAGGGCGAGGGCGCGGCAGAGCAGGTTGCAGAGGCAATTGCGGGTTTTAATGCGCTAAATGAATCATCCATCCCTAAGCCAGATCTTCTTATCGTCGCGCGCGGCGGTGGTTCGATCGAGGATTTATGGGCATTTAACGAAGAGATCGTGGTGCGCGCAGCGGCGGATTCTCAGATTCCGCTCATTTCCGCCGTTGGCCATGAAACGGACACCACGTTGATTGATTATGCTTCTGACCGCCGCGCGCCTACGCCGACCGCCGCTGCTGAGATGGCGGTGCCGGTAAGAAGTGAGCTGATGATGACGCTCGCGCAGCTGCAGCTACGCATGAGTCAGGGGCAGCAGCAGCGGTTTCACCGGCTTTCGGACAAGCTTGAGGGATTATCGCGCGGTCTGCCAAAGCCGCAGGCGCTGCTTGAGCAGAAAACCCAGCGCCTCGACGATTGGGCGGAGCGTCTACTGCTGGCGCTGCCACAACTCATCAAGCGCAAGCAGGATACGCTTCATCTACTCGCCAGCCGACTTCAACCAAGGCTGTTGTTACAGGAAATCGTTTCGGTATCAAAACAAATTTCCGATCTGCATCAGCGAAGCGGTCTTGCCGTCATGCGGTCTTTGGAAAGGCGCAGCCAAACCTTATCAAGCATTGATAGCCTGCTGGAAGCGCTGAACTACCAGCGTGTGCTGGAGCGCGGCTTTGTTCTTGTGAAATCAGAAAGCGGCAAGCTCATCACAAAAAGCAAAGAAGCCAGCGGAGAGAAAACGCTTACATTACAATTCTCTGACGGCGATATTACCGCAAGCCCCACGCCTCTTTAGGCCAGCGTTTATGTACCCAGAACCATTGCTCGGGATGCTCGCGAATCCAGCCCTCAACCATGCGGTTGATCGCCAGCATGATCGTGCGCACATCTTTCTCTTTATCGCCCGTTTTCTCAAAATTAAGCGGTGCGCTAACGATCCCCTTAAAGTGAGCGCCTTTGGTACGCACAACGTGGGCAGGGATAATCGGCAGATCAAAACGAAGCGCAAGCTCAGCAATCGCCGTTGCGGTCATGGCGTTATGGCCAAAGAAAGGTAGTGCGATGCCATCATTCATTTTCTGGTCAATCAGCATGGCAATGGACTGCTTCGCCCGCAGCGCCCGCATCAAGCCTGCACCGCCCTTCGGGCCTTTGGCAAACTGATCATTGCATTGGCTGGAGCGAAGTGAGCGAATCATCTCATCGACATAAGGATTATTTGCGTGGCGATAAATCACCGCCAGATTCACCCCATGCCTGAATGCCATTGGCGCGTTAAGCTCCCAGTTAGCCAGATGCGCTGAGAAAAAAAGCGCTGGTTTTCCGTCTTTTGGGATATGCTCAAGCCCGCTCATCTCCACGCGTGAAAAGAGGCCGCCTGGCAGGTGGGCAAGCTCGGCAGCCGTACGCCCAAGATTGTCCCACATGGCCGAAAGCAATTTAAATTCTTCATCCCGGGAAAGTTTTGGATAAGCAAGCCTGAGATTTTTTTTTGCCGTTTGATGCGCCGATAAAAATGGACCGATCGAGCGTGCGATGGTGCCACCGGTAAACGATGCAAGATCAAGCGACATCGTGCGAAACGCGCTGAACACACACTTAAGCAGCAAAGCTTCGATAAAATGTTTGGCATTCATAGCGATGATAGCCACTCCTCAAACGCTTGTTTCTCGCCAAGCACTAACTCAATCGAAAGCACTGAAATCCCTTCGCGATGCGCCTGCGGCAGGCGCACAAAATCTTTGGCGGTGGTAATCAGCTGCGCGCCGTGGGCATCGGCCATGCGCTTCAGGCTGGCAATATCTTCTGGTGTGTAAGGATAGTGATCGGCAAAGCTGCGTGTGGCCATCACATGACCGCCGAGATTATGCAGGGTGCCGAAGAATTTATGCGGATAAGCAAGCCCACAAAATGCAACCCAGCGTTTATTGTGTACGAAGCTACTTTCTACTGGTTGGCTGATGGCGGTGAAGATGGGCTTAGTATTTTGTGCTTCGTGCTTTGGAAGTGAGAAGTTTTCGGTAGGATTCACGATAAATAATGCATCGACTTTACCTAGTGTTTCCTTAACCGGCGCGCGCAAAGGGCCAGCGGGAATCAAAAAGCCATTGCCAAATCCGACACTGCCATCGATGACCAGAATCGATCTTGTTTTGGAGAGGCCTGGATTATGAAGCCCGTCGTCCATGATGATCAGTTCTGCGCCCTGTGAAACAGCAAGCTCAGCACCGGCTTTTCGATCAGCAGCCACAATTGTGGGCAGCACAAGAGCGAGCATGAGCGGCTCATCCCCGACATCAGACGCGGTATGTTTTGACGGATTGACGATGGTTGGCTCTTTGGCGCCCCCTCCATAACCGCGGCTTAAGAAAAATGCTTTTTTGCCACGGTTTTTCATCCACTCGCCAATGTAAAGCGCAAGCGGCGTTTTACCAGCGCCACCAGCGGTAATGCCGCCGATGCACAGCACCGGTACCGGCGCCTGATAGCTTCTTACTACATGCTTGTTCTTAAAACGGCGCGCTGTGTCATAAAGCCATGCAAAAGGAAGCAGCGCATAAGCTTGCCAGCCACGTTCACCCCAGAAGTTTGGTGTGCTAAAACTCATGCGGCCAGCACTCCCAGAACCGGTAGCAAGCGATCGACATGCGCCTGTGCACTGCCGGCATGATCTTCAACATAATATTTGGCATTTCGCCCGAGCTGCGCGCGCTTGCCGCTGTCGCGAAGCAAGCCATCAACGCAGGCAGCAAGTTCTGTGCCCGAGCTGATCATCAGGCAGGCCTGATGATCGGCAAGCTCACGGTAAATATCCGTGAAATTATGCACATGCGGTCCGCTGATAATCGCACATGTTAGCCGTGCCGGTTCCAGCGGGTTTTGACCGCCATGCTGGGCGATGGAGCCACCCATAAACACCAGTTCGCTTAAACGATAAAACAGGCCAAGCTCGCCCATCGTATCTGCAAGGTAGAAATTCGTATCACCAGTAATGGCCTCTTTTTTTGAACGCTGGGCAGCTTTGCCATGACGGCGCAGAAGTGAACATAGCTCTGCGCCACGTGTGGCATGGCGCGGCACGATGATCGTGAGCAGGTTCGGGCGCGTCGCGGCAAGCAGCTTATGCGTTTTGATGATATGCTCTTCTTCGCCAGAATGTGTGCTTGCGGCAAGCCAGACGGGCCGGCTGCCAATCTGGTTTCGCATAACGGCAAGCTCCGCTTCATCGCAGCCAAGCTCCAGCGCATCATATTTGAGATTGCCTAGCTCCAGCACCCGCTTTGCGCCCAGCTGCTTGTAGCGCGCCGCATCATCCTTACTGCCTGCGAATACGACATTAAAGCAATGCATCAGCTCGCGGATCATTGCCGGCTTTTTGTTCCATGACCGGAATGAATTATCAGACATTCGTCCGTTCAGAATACCAAGAAAACAGCTGTAGCGATCAGCAGCGATAATCAGATTTGGCCAGAGTTCTGATTCCACAAAAAATGCGGCTTCCGGTTTCCAATGGCGTATGAAGCGCGCGGTGATATCCGGCGTATCGAGCGGTGCGTATTGATGAATCACGTCCTCTGGCAGCCTGCTTTTCATCAGCTCGGCAGAACTCACCGTGCCGGTGGTCATGAGTAAATTCGCAGCAGGTAGTTGCTCGCGCAGCAGCCGCATCAAAAGCAAAACCGAATTTGCTTCGCCAACACTCGCCGCATGTATCCAGATCAATAAGCCGCTTGGCCGTTTCTGTGACGCATAACCAAAGCGCTCTTTAAGGCGTACGGGATCTTCCTTGCCGCGCAGTTGGCGAAATTTGATCCACAAAATAATGAGTGGTTCAGCCAGATCGGTGATCATACGGTATGTACTAAGCGGCAAAGACGCCATCGGCTCCATCCACCAGTTCATTCATCGCGCGCTCGATTTGCTGGCGAGCCGCCTCTTCATCGCCCTGTTCTACCATGATCGGCGCGCCAACGCAAAACGCAATCCGCCCAAACGGTAGTGCCAGCATGAAGCGATCCCAGCTTTTCAGGCGCTTCACATGATCGGAAGAAAAGGTCACCGGCAAGACCGGCTTTTTCGAAAGCCGCGCGATGGTGACCACGCCCATCGCCGCTTCCTGAAAGGGACCGCGCGGACCATCCGGTGTGATCGAAATGTTATCGCCTGCTTTGATTGCGCGCAGGATGACCTTGACCGCCTCAGAGCCGCCTTTACTCGATGAGCCGACAATCGTGTCTTGATTGAAATGCTTAATAACCGATGAAATGAGCTTGCCGTCGCGATGCTCGGAAATAAGCACATGCATCGCTCGCCCAGGCGGACAGATGGTAGGACACAGCATCATGCGGCCATGCCAGAAGGCAAAAATCGCATTGCGCTCCCCGCGCATGTAGGGCAGGGCGAGATTATCATAAATAAATTTTTTACGGCTCGTGACAAAAACGAAACGAATATAAGAAGCAAAAAACCATGCCAGCAGCGCTTGGGTAAATGGATGTTTGACCAGACGTTTATCAAGGCGCATTAGCTTGCTGCCTTCGTAAATTGTTCGCCATAAAGCTGGTAATATTTACCTTTACCCGCCAGTAAGCTTGCATGGCTGCCGCTTTCCAGAATGCGGCCATGCTCGAGCACATAAATCAGATCGGCGCTAACGATCGTCGATAGGCGATGTGCGATGACGAGCGTGGTGCGACCTTTCATGAGGCTACCCAGCGCATCTTGAATCGCTCGCTCGGATTCATTATCAAGCGACGAAGTTGCTTCATCGAGCAGTAGAATAGGTGCGTTCTTGAGTATGGCGCGCGCAATCGCAAGGCGCTGGCGCTGGCCGCCGGAAAGCCGTACGCCGTGCGAACCGATCATGGTGCCATAGCCCTCTGGCAGGCTCATGATGAAGTCATGCGCGCTTGCGTGTTTTGCGGCGCTTATAATCTCTTCTTCCGTTGCACCCTCTCGCCCATAAGCGATGTTCGCACGTACCGTATCGTCAAAGAGCATCGATTCCTGAGGCACCAGGGCGATGGCCTCGCGCAGGCTATGGAGTGTGACAGAGCGAATATCCTCGCCATCAATGGTGATGCGACCTGCATCAACATCATAAAAACGAAGCAGCAGATTCACGAGCGTTGATTTGCCGCCGCCGGAAAGCCCAACGAGCGCCACGGTTTTTCCGGCTGGCACATGAAGGTTGATGTCATGCACACCATGCCCGCCGCTATAGGCAAACGACACATGTTTGAAGCAGACCTCGCCGCCGTTAATCGCAAGTGGTTTCGCATCCTTCGCATCGGTAATGGCTGGCGGCGTATCCAGCACCGCAAACAGGCGGCTCGCCGCAGCGAGACCTTCCTGCATCACGGCATTAAGGCCGGTCATGGCGCGCACCGGCCGGTAGGCCATGAGAAAGGCGGCGATGAAGGAAAAAAATGCGCCCGGAGTAATGACCCCATCCATGACTTGACGTCCGCCATACCAGATCACAAGCGCAATCGATGCTCCGCTGATCATCTCCATCATTGGCGTCGAAAACGCACCGCGCCTGGCAGCCTTGTAATAGAGCTTAAACAGCGATTCGATGATGCCGCCAGCGCGGCTGGTTTCAAAGGACTCGCGGTTATACGACTTTACGGTGCGCACGCCGGAAAAAATTTCCTCGAGTGTTGCGGTAAACTCGCCCAGTTCAGCCTGGGTCTTATCTGATATTTTACGAAGCGATTTACCAAGCTTGATAATGGGCAGCACCGCTATCAGGAAAATTGGCATAGCGACCAGCGCGAGGGTAGCATTTTGGTAAACCATCACGCCCACCAGAAAAATAAGGCATACGCTTTCTTTCACCAGCGAGGTCAGCGCGGTGGTAAAGGCGCTGCGCATCATGTTGATATCGTTGGTGAAGCGCGAAATAAGCCGGCCAGCGGATTCGTGATGAAAGAGGCTTAAGTCCGCGCGCATCAAATGGCTAAACAGCCGCGTCTGGATATCTGCGACCAGGCGCTGCCCAACATAGCGCATGGTGACGAGATTTCCGTAGTTTGCTGCCGCTCCCATCACACCCACGCAAAAGACTGCCAGCGGAATGATGAGGAGCATATCGCGGTTTTTGGCGATGAAAATTTGATCCAGCGCTGGTTGCATCATCCAGGCGTTAGTCGCTGTTGCACCAGCAACGACCAGCATGCACAGCATCGCAAACACAACCTTGCCGCGGTAAGGCTTGATATGCTCACCAAGCAGGCGACGGATGAGGGACGAGCTTTTGGTGGGCAAACTCATGCTCCGGCAATCGTCATACGGGGGATGAAAAAGGTTGGCGCGTTGGTGGCGTAGCGAAACGCCAGATCATTTGCGGGCGAAAGACCCATCAGCATATCCTGCAGCCTTCCGGCAATCGTGATCTCGGAAACCGGATAGGCAATTTCGCCGCGCTCAATCCAAAACCCCGCCGCGCCCTGACTATAATCGCCGGTCACCAGATTCACCCCCATACCGAAAGTTTCGGTTAGGTACAGCCCGCTTTGAATATCAGCTATTAATTCCGCAGGTGAAATGGTCCCGTTTTCCATGTATAGGTTGGTGGAAGAAGGCGAGGGGGCCGACGCGATGCCGCGCGAGGCATGGCCGGTTGTTTTCATCTCCAACTTACTTGCGCTCCTGATATCAAGCAGCCAGCTGGCAAGCACGCCATTTTGTACCAGCGCCAGCTTCTTGCCAGCCACGGCTTCACCATCAAACGGTTTGGAACCAAGGCCGCGCGGAAGGTGGGGGTCATCGATGATACTTATGTTTTTACTTGCGATCACCTTGCCTAAACTATCTTTCAGAAAACTTGCCCCACGCACAACCGATGCGCCAGAAGCGGCGCTCGCAAGAATCCCAACGAGCTGCTTGCCCACACGCGGATCAAACACCACCGGCACTTCGCAGGTGGTTACTTTACGGGGATTAAGACGCCTTACCGCCCGCTCACCGGCTTCTTTGCCGATGGCCTGAGGAAGCGATAGATCTGCTCGGTGGCGTGTACTGCTATAGTCGTAATCACGCTCCATCTCGGTGCCACTGCCGGCCAGTACAGAAACTGATAATGACAGGTGGCTGGATGGATAGCTCTGCGCGAAATCAAGATCACTTTCTTTGGCAATGGCAAGGCTGATACGGCTGGCATTATAATGCGCCTCGGCGCCTTCAGAATTCATCACGCCAGTTATGCCCAGTGCTGCATCTTCGGCTTCTTTACAACGCTCAATAAACCAGTTCGCTGCCGGTTCCTCTGCGTCATAGAGATCAAGCGAGGGTATCGCTTTCGGATAAAGTGAGGGATCAGCAAGCCCTGCATCGGGATCGGCCGGGGCAAGCTTTGCCATGGCAACCGCGCGCTCCGCAGCTTCGCCAAGTGCCGCTGGCGATAAATCGGTGGTAGAGACAATGGCCTGCTGCATGCCGACAAAAGCGCGAAGCCCGAGCGCTTTGCTTTCTGAGCGTTCCAAGCCCTCCGGCTTTCCCAGACGGCAGGAATGGCTGATATCCGTGCTTTCAAACAGCACAGCATCACAAGCCGTGGCGCCCAAGCGTTTAGCGGCGGCAAGCGCACTCGCCAGCGTATCAAGTGAAGAAGACATCGCACTGCTCTAAAGGATATTATGCATTTTCGCAACGCTTCACAAAAAAGCATCTAAGAAAACCTGGTTTTTTTATCATCATGTTGCGTAAATGCCGGAAGCTGACTACTATACCTTGCGTTATGTCCAGCCAAGCCATCATGACCATGCCGTTGTCGCGCCCGAAGGTGCATCGTCCTCCTGTGTTTCGGGGTGACGCGCGCGGTAAAAGGCCTCTTGCCGTGTTTCTGGCGACAGGTTTGGCGGTGCTGCTGCTGGCCTCCTGGATGTCGAACCAAAGACACGACTTTACTGAAATGAAAACGCAGATAGAGCCGGCGCAACGAGTGGAATCCACGCAACCTCAAATGGTTAAACAATCCGATACGATTGTGATCAAAGAAGGCAATCAGGCGATTATTGGTCAGCTGGCAAGAATTCCTGTTCAAAATAAGGCTGCGCCAGAAGTTCAGACGGTGACCAGCCTTGACAAGGAAGATGGCAAAGAATTACTGTCCATCGTCAATAAATATTAATCAACTCCACAGGGGATCCATGCGTTTCTGGCTTGCGCTTTTTATGGCGCTGACATGGCCGTTTGCCTTATTCGCAAGCGATGCGATTGGTATTGTTACCGGTCCTAGAACCGGTACGTATTATGCGTTCGGTAAGGATATTGCCGAGGCGCTCGCCAAAGATAAAATTGATGTCGATATCAAAGATTCCGAAGGCTCGATTGATAATATAAAGCGTATAAACAGTAATGAAAATGCTGCGCTTGGTATCGTGCAGTCAGATGTGCTCGGGTTTTTGTCGCGGTCACAAAACCCCGAATCAATTAAAATGGCAAGCAAGCTGCGTATTGTCTTTCCTTTTTACAACGAAGAAATCCATGTTCTTGCGAAGAAACCCAATCTGACCATTGCCGACCTGAATGGAAAAAAAGTGGCGATTGGTGAAGAAGGCAGCGGCAATATGCTCACCGCTATTAATCTCTTTGCGATCAGCGGCGTTGAACCGGCGGAAATGAAAAAAATGTCTCCTGCTGAGGGGGTGGTGGCGGTGCTGAAGGGTGAGCTGGATGCGGTCGTGTTTGTCGGTGGCAAACCAGTGCGCTTATTCAAAAACTTAGAAGATTTATCCAGACCCGAAAACCAGAAGTTTGCCAGCTTGATGAACGATGTTCATTTCCTGCCACTCGATAGCCCAAAGCTGCTCGAAGAATACAGACCTGCGACCCTTACCAACAATGATTACAGCTTTATCACCACACCGGTTCCGACCGTAGCGGTGCAGGCGGTGCTGATGAGTTTTGATCTGTCCACCAATAAAGCACGCTGTAAACAACTTGGTGAGTTTGCCAGATCGCTTCGCGAAAAACTGCCCGAACTTAAAGACAGAGGGCACATCAAATGGAAAGAGGTAAACCTCGAAGCATCGAGCGGTCTTTGGAAAAAAGACAGCTGCGCATGGAGCGAGACTCAGGCGAGGCCAGCACCGGTTGATGAAAAAAAAGAACTACTGAATATTTTAGAGAAACGCAGCTAGAATAAATGCCCGGCTTTTTTGTTTTTGGCCTCAATATAGGCATGGTTGTGCTCGCCTGATGGGGCAATGACGGCGATGCGCTCGCTGACGCGGATGCCATAGCGTTCGATCAAGCCTAGTTTCGAAGGGTTATTGGTGAGCAATCTGATTGTTTCATATCCGGAATATTTAAGCATGGCGCTTGCAATCGCAAAATCGCGCTCATCATCGTCATAACCAAGCAGCTGGTTGGCGGCATACGTATCCACGCCCATCTCCTGCAGCTTATATGCGCGGATTTTATTGGTGATGCCAATGCCGCGCCCTTCCTGATGTAGATAGAGGAGCAGGCCCGCCCCTTCCTGTTTGATAGCGCTGAGCGCCATTTGCAGCTGATCGCCGCAATCGCAGCGCAGGCTGCCCAGAATATCACCGGTAATGCAGCTGGAATGCACGCGTGTGAGCGGTGCTTTCTCGGCGGCAACATCGCCAATCGATAAAAGTAAATGGGTACTGGTCGCGTGCAGCGCTCGAAAACTCTGGATACGTGCGTTCTCTGCACCGTTGATGGGAAGCTTGGCGCTTGCTGTTTCGACCAGTGGCGGTAGCGGGGAATCAGCATAGGTCTTGAGATCATCATAATCAAGCACAGGCCAATCTGATTCTTCCTTGCCAGAAAATAGAAGCAATGCTGGCAGTAGCGAGGCATATTTGACCAGCCCAATCAGCCGTGCATCACCCGCCTCAAGCGACAAAGAAGGAAGCGGATGTTGCGGCAGGGTAGGGTCAGCGATAGCCGCAATCTCAGCGTAGCTTAGCGATGCGGCAGGAAAAGTAACTGCGCTGAAAGCAGGGGTCAGCCCAAGGCTTTGTGCGCGAACCGTGGTGATGAGCAGTGAGGCTTGCGTGCGGATGGTAAGGTAGCGGGCTTCATCAAGGTACTCAGCAGGAAGCAATAGCTCGCGCTTGCCGCTCTTAATCATGACAATGCCAGAGCCGCGCCTGAGGGCATCGACGGCGCGCCCCACCCGCAAAATATGATCAAAACCTTGCATAGCGGCAGGTTTTATACTACCACCTCGGCAGAAAACCTAGGAAAAATATTGCATGATCGTAGTGGCCAGCAAAGAGCAGCCTTTCGCCAAAGCAATCGCGCAGCAGCTGGTGCATGAACTTGCTACGGCCTGCGATTGCACACGTTCCTGCGAGGAGGCCCTTGCGCTGCAACCATCGCTGATCATCACCGATGAAGCCATCTCTGATCACGGCGCGATACCCATAATCACCATCACGCCGCCAGTTAGGCTCGCAGAATTAATTCATAACATTCGAAGCCATCAGGCTCTAGGCGGAGAGCTTTACCCGCTTATGGGCGGTGTGGTTTTTGATGTGCGTATGAAGCAACTATCAAAACCAGCTTCTCACGCCAGCATGGACCTGACCGATAAAGAAGCCAAGCTGCTGGAAGCGCTTCTTAAGGAAAAACAGCAAGCGGTGAGTCGTGAAAAATTATTACAGCAGGTTTGGGGCATTGACGCTCAGCTTAACACCCATACGCTCGAAACCCACATTTACCGCTTACGCGGCAAGCTGAACGAATTTTGCGGTAAAGAATTCATAGCGGCCACCGATGGCGGTTACAGGCTATCCTTATGACCAGCGAGAAAATCCATATCATCGGCCTGACGCGAGAAGAACTTACAGAAAAACTCGCGGCTCATGGCTTTGAACCATTTCGTGCCAAGCAGATCTGGCAATGGGTCTATGTTAAGGGCGCGACCGATTTTGCGCAAATGACCAGCATCAATAAAGCCGGTCAGGCCAAACTTGCCGAGTATTTTTCAATCAAGCGCCCGGGTATCGCTAAAGATCTAACCTCGTTTGACAGCACGCGCAAATGGCTGCTCGAATTTAACGATAAGAACAAAATCGAAACGGTGTTCATACCCGAGGAAGATCGCGGCGCGCTGTGTGTCTCATCGCAGGTCGGCTGCACGTTATCTTGCAGCTTCTGTCACACCGGCACCATGAAGCTGGTGCGCAACCTGACCGCTGCCGAAATCATCGGCCAGGTACTGATCGCGCGTGACGGTCTAAAAGAGTGGAATAAAAAACGCGAAGACTGCCTCTTTACTAATATCGTGATGATGGGCATGGGCGAGCCGCTCTATAATTACGAGCAGGTGGCGAGGGCGCTGAAGATCATCATGGACGGCGAGGGAATTGCGATTTCCAAGCGGCGCATTACGCTATCGACTTCGGGCGTGGTGCCGATGATTAAACAGTGCGGCGACGAGCTGGGCGTGAATCTCGCCATTTCGCTGCATGCGGTGCGCGATGAGCTTCGCGACGAGCTGGTGCCGCTGAATAAAAAATATCCGATTAAAGAACTCCTGCAGGCCTGCCGCGAATATCCGGCAGCGAGCAACACGCGGCGTATCACCTTTGAATATGTGATGCTAAAGGATGTAAATGACAGCGATGCCGATGCGCGCGAGCTGGTGCGGCTCCTGAGGGGCATTCACGCGAAAGTGAATTTGATTCCGTGGAACCCGTGGCCGGGCGCAAAATACGAAACCTCATCGCGCAACCGCCAGCACGCCTTTGCCAAAATCGTGAACGATGCCGGATTTTCCAGCCCGATCCGCGCCACACGCGGGCAGGATATCTTCGCCGCCTGCGGCCAGCTGAAATCTGATAGCGAGCGAAAAAAAGGAGAGAAGGTATGGCTGGGAGACTAGATCAAAAATCACCCCATGGCTTCACACTGATAGAGCTATCGATAATATTGGTAATTATCGGATTATTGATTGCGGGGATATTAGTAGGGCGGGACTTGATTGAAGCGGCAAAGGTACGCAAGGCAATATCACAAGCGGAATCTTTTACATCAGTGCTCAATGTATTTCGCGTTAAATACAATGCGCTGCCTGGCGACATATCATCTGATAATGCGTATGATTTAGGCTTTGAGCCGCGCTCAGGGGAGAGGGGAAGCGGTGATAATAACGGGTTGATCGAGAACTGCAGTGATACAGGTTTTTCTCCAACGGTTGATTACATGGGTTGTGAGACATTGCTCATCTGGAGAGATTTATCGGATGCAAAACTCATAGCTAATTCTTTTAGCATGGGCGCTGATACGACTATTGTAAATCTGGGCACCGATCAGGTTAGAAATTATTTCCCGGAAGTAAATGCATTCGAGAATACATTTGTCATGATTCAGGGCAAAGCAGAAGAGGTGGGCTTTCCCGGGCTTGAAGATATTGGCAACAAGAACATGATCGTATTTACTGGGCTTTCCGGCTCCTTTGCAGACGGTAGGGTAAATACTCACACTACCATTACTCCATTGCAGGCACACGCCATAGACCGGAAAACAGATGATGGCTTACCACTTTCTGGAAAAATCAGGAGTGTTACCTCTGGTGGTGGAGGCTTATTCAACATGGTACTACCGCCTAATACTTGCTACTTTGTGAATGACATGAATGAATACCCGCTCGCGCCTCCCAAAAATAACCTGAAGCTGTGCAAGGTGTTTTTCATGTGGTGATGGATAAATTGCAATCCCTCCCCAACATCGGGCCAGCAATGGAAAGCTGGCTCACGCAGGTGGGCATCCATACGCCAGCGCAGCTCGAAAAAGAAGGTGCTGTGGGTGCGTATCTCAAAATCCGCACGCTTCATTCAAACGCTGCCAACCTGATGGCGCTTTATGCGCTTTATGGTGCGTTGCACCAAGTTAACTGTTTACGCCTTGCGCCCGAGGTCAAGGTGATGCTAAGGGAGATGGTCAGCAGCACAGGTAAAGGCAGCACAGGGAGAAAAGCATGAAAAAAGTCGTCGTCTCGGGCATGATTGGCAACGGGCTGGAGTGGTATGATTACGCACTCTATGGCCAGCTGGCATGGCTGCTTTCCAAAAAATTCTTTCCCGAAAGCGAAGGCGCCGCGCAGCTGCTGCTTACCTTCAGCGTGTTTGCAGCCGGATTTCTCGTGCGTCCGCTGGGCGCGGTCTTTTTCGGCTGGCTCGGCGATAAATATGGCCGCAAGTTTGCGATGGTCGTCGCCATTTTGATGATGGCGATCCCGACTGGCCTGATCGGTGTGCTGCCGACCTATGAACAGATCGGTATTCTTGCGCCGATTGCGCTGACCATCATCCGCCTGCTGCAGGGCATTTCACTCGGCGGTGAGTTTTCCGGCTCCATTACCTACATCGTTGAGCATGCACCGCCTCATAAGCGCGGCCTTGCTGGTTCGGCCTCGCTGGTTTCTCTGATGCTCGGCTTTATGCTCGGCATCGTCGTTGTGCGCGGCTTCATGTGGTATTTCGGTGAGCAGGCATTTGAAGAGTTCTGGTGGCGCGTGCCGTTTATTCTCGGCATCGTGATCGGCTTCGTCGGGTTTTACATCCGCCACCACTGCGATGAAAGCCCTGTTTATGAAGAAGCCAAAAAAGAAAATACGCTGTCAGCGACGCCGGTGCGTGAAGCGTTCAAAAAACACCCGTGGGAGATGCTCCAGGGGCTCGGTGCGTATATCACGGTGACCATGCCGTTTTACTTAACGACCATCTTTTTCATCACCTTCATGAAAAAACATCTCGGCACCAGCGCTGAGGACGCACTCGAGATCACCTTCCTCAACATGATCGCGATGCTGATCATGATCCCGATCTCGGCTTATGCGTCGGATTATATTGGCCGCCGGAAAATCATGATGGCTTCTGCTGCCTTGATGCTTGTTTCTGTGCATTTCCTGTTTGCCGTCTTTATTCCGGGCCAGGATACCGTAACGCTGGCGGTCGCACAGTTCCTGTTCTGCCTGGTTCTCGGGGCTTATATGGGGCCGGTCGCGGCGATGCTCGTTGAACTGTTTCCCACCTCGGTGCGCTTTTCCGGCATGGCGATCTCCTACAACATGGCGGCGGCGATTTTTGGCGGCTCGGCACCGCTGGTATGCGAATGGCTGATCTCGGTGACCGGCGATGACACCTCGATTGCGTGGTATGTCATGCTATGCAATGTCGTGTCGCTGATCGCGCTGTGGTTCTATAAAGATCGCTACAAAGAGGCCTTACGTTAATTCAGGTAATAGCCGCTCACACCCAGATACACCGCCTCAAATATCACAGCAGTGATCAGCATGCCGTTCATGTGCTCCTTGCGCTGGGCAAGAAAAAACAGGAAATATTTGATCAGGTGATAAACAAACATGATCAGATAAATGGGGTTGTTATCTAAAATCGCGGAATCGGAGCGAAACAGCGTCATCGCTGAGTAAAATGGTGAGCCATACACGGCGACATTGTAAAACAGCTCGGCCGCACCAGCGAAATAACTGCCGCCGACAACCAAAAGTTGCAACCCCGTGATTAATAACAATAAGAGCGAATACATGCCGCCCATGATAAGCGTGCTTGCGGCCAATATCAACCTTGACTTTGCAGGCTTCATACTTTACGCAGGGCAGCCCGTGGAGGAGTGGCCGAGTGGTCAATGGCAGCAGACTGTAAATCTGCCCGCGCAAGCGTTCGCAGGTTCAAATCCTGCCTCCTCCACCATCTTCATATTTCTTTGATTTAAGTGACTGATTCGGCTAGTTGCATAGGGATGACTCATCACCCGATTCGTTATGCTCTCACCGGCGTTGGTCGCATTAGTACCAAACACCTCGATGCTGTGCGCGATTGCTCGCCAGCATTTGAGCTGGTGGCACTGTGTGACACCAATCCCAGCGCGCTTGCTGCTGTCGTTTTGCATCCTGGCGTGAAAACGTATAATGATTTCAAAGCAATGCTTGCCGAGCAAAAGCCTGATATTGTAGCGCTTTGCACACCTAGCGGCCTGCATGCAGCGCAGGGGATGCTGGCTGCGAAAGCAGGCTCTCATGTGATCACAGAAAAGCCGATGGCAACGCGCTGGGAAGATGGTCTTATGCTGGAAGAAACATGCCGCAAACATGGCGTGCAGCTGTTTGTGGTACTGCAAAATCGCTACAACCCGACCATTGAAGCGCTCAAGAAAGCGATCGACGCAGAGCGCTTCGGTAGGATTTATATGATCACCGGCAATGTATTCTGGACACGGCCGCAAAGCTATTATGATCAAGCGCCGTGGCGCGGCACCTGGGCACTGGATGGCGGCGCTTTCATGAATCAGGCCAGCCACTATGTTGATATGATGGGCTATCTCGGCGGCGCGGTGAAAAAAGTGCACGCAAGCCTTGCAACCCTTGCCCGGCGCATCGAAGCAGAAGATACCGGATCGGTGGTGCTCACTTATGAGAGTGGCGCGATTGGTAATCTCAATGTCACGATGCTGACCTACCCCAAAAATCGTGAAGGCTCGATCACGGTGCTAGGCGAGCGTGGCTTTGTTCGTATTGGCGGCACAGCGATGAACGAGATTGAGGCCTGGGAATTTGATCAGCCACAGCCAGAAGATGAGGGTGTTGCAGGCGCCAGCTATGCAGCGGATTCCGTTTATGGCAATGGCCATAGTCGTTTTTATCGGGGCGTCGTCCAGGCGCTCACAGCACAAATAAAACCGGAAATAGATGGCAAGGAAGGGCTCAAATCGCTCGAGCTGCTATCAGCTATTTATGCTTCCGCGCAGGATGAAAAAACCATCATGCTGCCGCTGGCTCGCTATGACTGAAGCGCGCTATTTTCTTCACCCCAGCGCGATCCTACGCAAGGATCACCAGATCGGCTATGCCTGCGATATTGGCAACCAGCCGGAAGACGCTGCGCCGCTTCGAATCGGCGCGCGAGCGATTATCCGCTCACATAGCGTCATCTATAGCGGCTCTGTCATTGGGGATGATTTCGCAGCGGGTCATGGGGTGCTGATTCGAAACGCTGCGCAAATCGGCGATCGCGTGAGTATTGGCAGCCACAGCGTGATCGAGCACCATGTTACTATTGAAGGCGGGGTACGCATTCATTCGAATGTTTTTATTCCGGAATATACGCGTATCGGAGCCGAGGCATGGATTGGCCCTTCAGTCTGCATCACCAATGCCCGTTATCCTGCCGCGCCGCAAACCAAGGAAAAGCTTGAAGGCGTCACCATTGGCAGGCGAGCGCGTATCGGGGCGCAGGTCACGATCCTGCCCGGCGTCGTGATTGGCGATGACGCGCTGATTGGTGCCGGAAGCGTCGTCACCAAAGATGTTCCCTCAGGCAGCGTGATCGCTGGAAATCCAGCAAAAATACTTGGCAAGGTGGGCGAACTTCGTTACGAAGACGGTACCATCATTTATCCATAGGCTGAGTATGAAAGTTCCTTTTAACGATCTCGCAGCGCAGTATCAGACGATCAAGCCAGAGATCGATGAGGCGATCCGCCATGTGATCGACAGCACCGCGTTTATTAACGGTAGCGCTGTCGGTGCTTTTGAAGAGGCCTTTGCCGCTTATTGCGGCGACAATGTCTATTGCACCGGCTGCGGCAATGGTACCGATGCCATTATTCTGGCGCTGCGTGCACTTCGCATCAGCAAGGGTGATGAGGTGATTATTCCGGCGATGAGTTTTATCGCTACCGTAGAACCGCTGATTAATTTCGGTGTGAAGCCGGTGTTTGTGGATATTGAAGAAGGAACCTACACCATTGATGCGACGCAGATTGAGCGTGCCATCACTGATCGTACGCGTGCCATCATGCCGGTGCATCTGTATGGACATGTCGCCGATATGCAGGCCGTTCAGTCTATTGCTGATCATTACCGCCTGCATGTGATTGAAGATGCTGCGCAGGCGCATGGGGCGATGCAGGGTGCCAAGCGCGTTGGCAGTTTCGGTGATATCTCGACCTTCAGCTTTTATCCGGGCAAAAATCTTGGCGCATATGGCGATGCTGGTGCCATCACTACGCGCGATGAGCATATGGCACTGGCGGTGGCAAGGCTTTCGAACCACGGGCGCGGCGAACCTCGCGGCAAGCGGTTTGAGAAATATAAGCATTTCGCGATTGGCTATAACAGCAGGCTGGATACAATTCAGGCAGCGGTGCTCGGCGTTAAGCTTAACCATCTTGAGGCATGGACCAATCGCCGCCGCGAGATTGCGAAGCGCTATGATGAGGCGCTCGCAGGCAGCATAACCGTATCCAAACCAAGGCCGAATTCACGCTCGGTGTATCATCACTACATTGTCGAAGTACCAAATCGCGATCAGGTTTTGGATAAAATGAAAGAGCTCGGCGTGCAGTGTGGCATTCATTACCCGGATGCGCTCCACCAGCATAAGCCGGTGAAAGATGTGGTGGGCGATCTCGAAGGTAAGTTTCCCGTTGCCGAACGCGTGGCGCGCTCATCGATGTCTCTTCCTATTTACCCTGAGATGACGGATGAGATGGTGGATTACGTCACGCAAACGCTGCTTGATGTCGCTTCCCAGCATTCGGGTAGAACCGTGAACCTGAAAAAGGTTAAATAGCATGATGAGCCTACAAGATGCATCCGTACTGGTAACCGGCGGCGCCG
Organism: Rickettsiales bacterium; assembly: GCA_021299465.1. Lineage (GTDB taxonomy): Bacteria > Pseudomonadota > Alphaproteobacteria > Rickettsiales > SXRF01 > JAJTHB01. The sequence goes on from JAJTHB010000012.1 coordinate 46,103, forward strand.
GCCTGATCGGCTCACACCTGGTGGACGCGCTCGTTGACCGCGGCGCCAGGGTCACAATCCTTGATAATCTCGATGAACAAACGCACCCCAAAGGAAAGCCGGACTGGCTGAACCCAAAAGCAAAATTTATCCACGGCGACTGCCGCAGTCGCGATGATTGGAAAAAAGCGCTCACCGGTGTTGATCTGGTTTTTCATCAGGCGGCCTTTGGCGGGTTCACGCCGCAGCTTTCGCAGTATCTCGATAGCAATGCTTCCGGCACGGCGCTGATGTTTGAAGTGATTCGCGATCACAAACTGCCAATCAAAAAAATTGTCGCTGCTTCCAGTCAGGCGGTGTACGGCGAAAGCGGCTATGAAACCAAAAATGGCCAGCGAATCTATCCAAAAACCTTAAGGCCGCTGACCCAGCTCAAGGCAGGGCGTTTTGAAACCGAGCACGCCGAAACCGGCGAGGTGATGAAGCCCATCCTTAATCCGGAAGATCGCCCGCTTCATACCGAAACGATTTATGGCATCTCCAAATTAGCCGAAGAAAAGCTCGTGATTGGGCTTGGAAGGCATCTGGGCATTCCGACGGTCGCGCTGCGCTATGCTGTCACGTACGGCCCGCGCCAGTCGCTCTTTAATCCCTATACCGGCGTGGTGAGTATTTTTTCAACGCAGCTGCTGAACGATGTCGCACCGGTTGTATATGAGGATGGCGAGCAGACACGCGACTTCCTTTATGTCGCCGATAATGTCAGCGCGAATCTGCTCGTGATGGAAAAAAACGAAGCGGATTATCAGGTGTTTAATGTTGGGCGTGGTGAGCCGGTGAGCGTAAACCGGCTGGTGAACCTGCTCGCGCGCTACTACCAGAAGAATATCGCCCCAAAACTCACCGGTGAATTCCGCCCTGGTGATGTGCGTCACTTTGTACATGATGCATCAAAACTATGCGCGCTTGGTTGGAAACCTGCTGTTTCGCTCGAAGACGGCCTGAAGCATTATGTCCAGTGGATCACCACACAAGGTGATGTCGGCGAATATTTTTCTGCCGCCCGCGAGCGCATGCGCCAAAGTGGCATCGTGCATAGCAAAAGCGCCGCCTGATGTGTGGCTTTGCCAGCATCTTCCATAGCGATGGCAAACCGATCGATTCAAAAGCCCTTGCCCGCATGGCTGCTACCATGGTTCATCGCGGACCTGATGATGCTGGACTCGAAACGGTATCAACACAGGGAAGCAATCGCTCAGCTAATCTTGGCTTTGCTTTTCGGCGGCTTGCGATTATCGACCTGTCATCCGCCGGTCATCAGCCGATGGCAAGCGACGACGGCGACATCATGCTGGTCTTTAACGGCGAAATTTATAATGCTCCGGTGCTTAGGCGTGAGCTTGAAAAAAGCGGCGCGCAATTTCGCGGCCACAGCGATACCGAAGTGATCCTGAGGCTCTATGAGCGCATCGGAACGCGCTGCTTTGCCGAGCTGAACGGTATGTTTGCGATCATGCTCTGGGACGGGCGAACACAAAAGCTGCATCTGGTGCGTGACCGCCTTGGCATCAAGCCACTTTATTATGCCCACTACGGTGCAAGCCTGATTGCCGCGTCCGAGATTAAAGCAATCGTTTCGGTTCCGGAAGTAAAACGGGCATTTGATCCGGTTGGGGTTGCCGATTACATGCGCTTTCAGTTTTGCCTTGGTGAGGAAACATTATTTGACGGCATCAAGCTGCTATCACCTGGTACGATGCTCACCTACGATGCATCAAAACAAGGTCTGCACTGGGTGCGTGAGCGTTTCTGGCAGTGGCGCAGCCGGCCTAACCATGCTCGCTCGCTCGCTGATACGGCGCATGAGCTGCGGCATACGATAGAAGAGGCGCTGCGGCGTCAGACACGCAGCGACGTGCCGGTTGGCACGTTCCTCAGCAGCGGCATGGATACCGGTGCCATCGCTGCGCTTGCAACCAGGCAAATACCAAACCTGCATAGCTTTACCTGTGGCTTTGATACGGCAGGTATTGCAGGTGATGAAGTATTCAGCGATGAGCGAGGAGACAGCGAGCAACTGGCGAAGCGTCTTGGCACGATGCATCATGTGCTGACGCTTGGAGCATCAGCCATGCCCGATTACTTTACCCGCACGATCTGGCACATGGAATCCCCGCAGGTCGGCATCAGCTATCAGATTCTTGCGATGGCCGAAGCAATCAGGCCGCATGTCACGGTCGTACTTTCCGGCACCGGCGGCGATGAGCTTTTTGCTGGTTACCAGTGGCGCTACCAGCCGCTTATCGCAGAAAAAGACATGCAGACGCTGGATAATAAACTTTATCAGCAGTGGTGCCGCTTGCTGAGTGACGATGCGTGCCATACGCTGCTTACGAAAGATTACAGCGTATCCTCTCGCGCCCGTTTTCAAGCACTTATGAGTGAATGCGACAGCGACGAGCCGCTGGATCGCATGCTGCATGTCGAGCGCCTTGGCTTTTTGCATGGATTGCTGCAGGTTGACGATAAGCTGAACATGGCCGCGAGTGTTGAATCACGCGTGCCGCTCCTTGATAACGAGGTGATAGATCTTGCCGAGACGATTCCTGCCTTCATGAAATATGATGGCCAAACCGGTAAAATCATTCTGAAAGAGGCCTTAAAAGGCTTGCTGCCGGATGAGGTTATTAACCGCCGTAAGCAAGGTTTTACCCCGCCTGATGCCCATCACCTACGCGCCAGTAACCACCGCTGGGCAACCGAGCGCCTGACCAGTGAATCATTCCGCAGTATGGGCATGTTTGAAGATGGCGCGGCAGAAAAAATCCTCGCCGAACATCGAAGCGGCGCGCAGAACCACCGCTTCCTTATCTGGGCGATGCTATGCTTGCACGGGGTGCAAGAGTTGTATATGGAGAAGTTATGACCAACACCGCGCAAAGTTTTAAAGATAAATGGGAAAAGAACCAGCAGCTGGCGTTTGCCGAAACCTCGCGCGTGGGCTCGGATACTTATCAATGGATACTCAAGCGCAATGGTTTTGCCGATGCCCAACAATTAAGCGAGTTTCTAATAAACAAGCACCGGATTTTGGATGCGGGGTGTGGTAATGGACGCGTCACCAACCTTCTTGCTCAACACGCAACGGCGAAGACACAGATTGTAGCCGTTGATCTGGTCGCGGCAGAGGTCGCCCGTGTCAATTTAAGTCATCGGCCGAATATTTCAGTGTCGTCAGCAGATTTACTTGGTTCGCTGGTTCATTTAGGCCTGTTTGATTTTATTTATTGTCAGGAGGTGCTTCATCATACCGATGATCCTAAACGTGCCTTCCTTAATCTATGCAAGCAGCTTGCGCCGGGCGGCGAGATCGCGATCTATGTGTACAAGAAAAAAGCGCCAGCGCGCGAGTTTGTGGATGATTATATCCGCGATCGCATTGCGCCACTACCCTATGACGAAGCGATTAAAACCGCACAACAGATTAGTGAGCTTGGCCGAGCGCTTGATGCACTCAATATTGAATTCGACGCTCCAGCAGTTGATGTGCTGGAGATTCCTGAAGGGCGTTATACCGTACAGCGGTTCTTCTATCATTTTTTTATGAAATGTTATTGGAACCACGGTCTTTCACGCGAGGAGAACGATGCGGTGAACTATGATTGGTATCATCCGCAAATAGCCACGCGCCACACGCTGGACGAAGTATTGGGATGGTTTACCGAGGCTGGACTAGAAGTATCGCATCAGCTTCAGGATTTTTACGGCATCACCGTGCGCGGTGTGAACCTAAAACAAGGATAAAGTCGTGCCGCGTTCTTTGATTTCAGTTGTCGTTCCGATCTATAACGAAGAAGCGAATATCCACAATTTTTACGAGCGGCTTACGGCAGCGGTAGATGGCCAGCCGTATGATGTGGAAATGATTCTGGTTAATGACGGCAGCCGCGACCGTAGCTTTGAGCTGCTGCGCGCTTTGGCCGAAAAAGACCCGCGCGTGACGGCGGTCAATCTGTCGCGCAATTTCGGAAGCTACGCGGCGATTAATTGTGGATGGGAGATAGCAAGGGGCGATGCCATCATGTGTATCTCTGCCGATTTGCAGGACCCACCGGAAATCATCCGTGAGTTTTTTCCTGCATGGCAGCAGGGGCATCATGTGGTGTGGGGCGTGCGCGCTGGCCGCAAGGACCCGTTCGTGAAATCGCTGCTGGCGAGATTTTTTTACTTCGTGCTACGCAAAGTAGCGCTGCCCGATTTTCCAAAAGATGGCATGGATATCGGGCTCTTTGATCGGCAGGTCGTGAATGAATATCTTAAATTAAAAGAAAAACACGGCGTGCCGTTTGTCACCATTTTCACCATGGGTTTCCGGCAAGCGCGTATTCCTTATGTGCGCATGGAACGCACCGCTGGTGAAAGCGGATGGCCGTTCTGGAAAAGGGTGAAATTTGCGCTGGATGTGATTGTGGATCATTCCTACACGCCGATCCGGCTGATGACGATGACCGGCTGCATCATTGCCGGTTTTGCTTTTGCTTATGCGCTGCTGCTTGTCTTTTTACGAGTATTCTTTGATCATGGCGGCGACGGCTGGACATCGCTGGCGACGCTCATCGTTTTCCTTGGCGGCATCCAGATGATGTTCCTAGGCGTCATTGCCGAATATTTGTGGCGCACCAGCAGCCATGTCAATCACCGTCCGGCCTATTATGTGATGGACATTGTTTGCAGCGAAAAAAATCCTAATCGCAATTCGCAACCTTCGTAACCTCCAGCGCGGCGAGTGAGTAGAGCCAGTGGTCAATCGCTTTTTGCGATTCTCCGCCATAAGAATATAGCAGGTAGATCGCGCCTGCTGTCCATCGCTGTGCCGATTGCTTTGCTGGCGCAGGATCAAACCACACCTGACAGGCTGACTGATCATAATCCGGCAGCTTTCCTCGCCGGTCCATGAAATATTTACGCCACTCATTCCATAGTTCCTCTGTCATCGGCGGTTCGCTTAGCTTCACCCAATGGTCGCCATGTCCATACGCAGCACGCATCGGCCCAGCCCATTCATAGGGTCTGTAGGTTTCGCGGAAATAAAATTGTTTATTGCCAACAAATACGATGCGCGCACGCGCGAGCAGATCATTTTCCTTGATATGAAGTATCACGCCCCGATCAAAAGCTCCGCGAGCCTGCCAGATAAGATAGTCTTTGGAGAGCGTGATAAACGATAGTGTCACGAGCGCGATACCGATACGATGCCTCCAGATCTCGTTTCGAACCAGCAGGCCAAGGGCGCAAAACATGATGCTGCTTGCCAGAAAACCAACTGGCACCAGATGGCGCATCTCCCAGCCATAGGTGCTGGCCATGCGCTGAGCCAGCACGAAAGGCGCGCCGATTGCACCAAGCAGCAATAAAGCAACCGCCAGAAATATAGTATAATGCGCGAGCATTTTTTTGTCGGGGGATCGGCGCCAGATGAAGAAACCAGCAACTGCAATAGCAGCCCATAACCCGATCAAGGCATCACGATGAAGTTTCCTGCTCGTTAGGTTTAAGATGTTTAGGTCAAGTGCAGAAAAAACATAGCCTACATAATGTTTAATCAACACCAGCGGTGAAAAGCTTATATTTCGGCTATGCGCATAGCCATCCTGAACCGGCATGAGGAACCAGATCGCTGCCATGAAGAAAATCGCTGCCACCACAAAATCGCTGTAGCGTTGATAGCTGGATAGCAGGCCACGCCATGAAAGGGCTGGCCTTGATGAAATCCATACCAAAGCCGGCAGCAATAGTCCGGCCACCACGTAGGCCTCGCTGATATAGGCAATCAGGAAGCAAATATGCGCCAGAAACCTCATTCCCAGAGCGCGCCCTTGATTCGAAAGCGCAAGCAGGAAAAGCAGGCCAGAGAAAAAGAAGGGCAGGGCAAGGATGTAGGTAAATGTTGTGACGGCCAGGTGAACCTGATAGGCCGGATAACTTGAGCCCAGTAGCGCAACCAGCAGGCACTCTTTTTTGCTAAGAGGACTATGGCGAAGCAGCAATGTATAGAAAAGCCATGATGATATGACGATGGCGGCCACAATCACGACTTTGATTCCCAGCACCGGACCAAAATTAGAGCCAAGCCACCAATAAATCTGCCCGATCAGTACCCGGCCATTATCGCGCCATTCCTTTAAAATAAAATCTTTGTTACCAGCCTCGAATTCGAACGTGTAATACCACGCGTCCCAATACGGTAAGTCATTGAAAAGCAGCAGAAGATGCGCGGCTAATGCATAAAAACCAAGCAGGACGAATGCAGCGCGCTCCTGCTTGATAAATCGATAAATCGAGGCGATAAACATAACCTGCAGGGTTAATCCATCCGCCGAAACTAGCAATCATTCTTTTTAAACGGTAGACAAAAGCCCGGCCGATGGCTAAGAGTGCCTACCCGTTTTTTAGAAACGGACATCGCTGGTTATAGTATTAACCATGGTTTATGTGCCCAGGTGGCGGAATTGGTAGACGCACTAGCTTCAGGTGCTAGCGGCTTCACGGTCGTGGGGGTTCGAGTCCCTTCCTGGGCACCACTTCGGACTTAGTGTCCGAGAATTCTCTGAAAAGCGAGAAAGGGAGCGATAGAGCTGCGGTTCTATACCCCTCCTTTCGGTCATAGGCCAGAGGGCGTGCAAAAGTCGTTTTCAGCACCAATCTCTTGACCGATATATCGCCGGAAACCCAGCGGTGGTAAGGCTTTGCGAAGAATTGAAAGGCGGTTCTAGCCGTCTCCGTTACGGTGCTATCAAACTCCCCGCATTTCTGTATCCGCTCCTGCAAAACCAGCCGCTGCTCCTCCAAAGTTTTAATTTGGCGCTCATAGCTGGTGATAAGGATGGTGCTGTCTGCCGCCGCGATGCGGTCGAGAAACTGCTCCACCTTACGTTCAATCAGCAATATCTGGTTCTGGAGTTCCTTACGGCGCTCCACAATGTCACCCGATTTGAGCTTCGACAGCTGATCCAGCATATTATCTACCATGCCCACCAGCGTGTCTGATGGTGTTAGCTCTTTCAGAAGCCTCACGAATTCATCCTCAAGGTAGTCGCGCTTGATGGACTTGCCGTATTGTTCGCAACCCTTGGTCTGGCACAGGTAATACGGGTATTTCCCGTTTCGCCCCTGCGTCCAGCAGGACTTCATTGGCACGCCGCAGCAATCGCAGGTCACGAACCCGCGCAGCGGAAAGTCATGGCTTATGTCGTGCCGTGCTGGAACCTTGGCGCGGCCATGCAGCTTATCCTGAATCCGGCAAAAGGTTTCAAACGAGATAATTGGCTCATGATGCCCCTTGGTCAGGCCGATATTCCATTCCGGATAGTCAAAATAGCCGGAGTAAAGTTTCCGGTTCAGCATATCCAGCACACGCTGCATATGCACTTCTCCCTTCCGGTCTTTCGGAAAAACCGGCTGCTGCGCCAGAAAGTTTTTCACTTCAACCGGCGAGCTGAAGCGGTCGGAGGCAAAACCCTCCATCGCCTCTTGTATAACAGAAGCCAGCGGCTCATCCCGCACCAGCATTTTTCCATGCGTGCCGCGCTTCTCCATTTTATATCCGCGTGGTGGGCAGAGAATCCAATAGCCGCTCATCATCCGCGCACGCATCCGGTTCTTAACCTGCTCGGCGTTTTTCTGGCGCTGGTGCTGCGACACGCTGGCCAACAGGTTCTCGACAAGCTGGCTGTCTGAATCTTCCCCGAACTCGATAGAGGGCGATTGCAGCACGCCCCCGGCATCGCGAATAGCGATGCGTAATTCCAGATGCGCCTTCACGCCTCGCGCCAAGCGGCTGATATCATCAATGATAACGACGATCTGCTCATGCTCGTGTTGCCGGAGATAATCCAGCATCTGCGTCATGGCGGGGCGGTCAATCATGCTGCCGGAAATACCTTCCTCGGCAAAAACCTCTACCACCTCCAATTTTTTATGACGGGCGAACTCTCTGCACCGCGTTTCCTGTGAGGATAATCCGTGTCCGTTTTTCACCTGTTCCGGTGATGATACCCGGCAATAAATAACGGCTTTTTGCATGGCTTCTTCCATAAAAGCCCTCACAATTCAATGTCTTGAGGGTCTTTCGGAAGGATAGCTAGGTGCAGCTCGGAATCAATGCTCTTTTGATGTCTTTTTTCCTTTAACGCCAGCTGGTTAATGCCTAGTTGCTGGTCGAAATAATTCTCCAGCGTTACCCATACCGCATTCACCAGTTCGAGCTTTTGCTCTTCGCTCAAATCGAACTTATCGACATACTGCCGATACGGGGTCAGGTCGGTAATCATCGCCAGCCCCCAACGCGCATGAACGCCGCCTGCGCGTATGCAGGTGCGTTTGATTCAAAACGATGAAAAAATGGGCTTTGGGTGCTGTGGAGTGCTGATGGTCGCACGTCCCGCGATGATATGTGTACACATACCAAATTCTGTTCACTGTGTTTAGCGTTTTGTTGTTCGAACATCCTAACGCCCTCTCTGCTTGGCGTTGAGGCGCATGGCGATCTTCAAAAGCGCAATCGTCCACATCTGCCATGCCTTGGTGCGACCACAGCCGATGCGATAGCAAATGGGTTTCCACGGAACCCGCGCCGCACGCAGCCAAATCAGGCGGCGCTCGGCTTCATCATCTAGGAAGAAAATCCACTGGATGGTTTCTTCCATCCGCGCCACGGCTTCCGCCGACGGGGGACCAAGGCGCATCGGCAGGCGGTCTTCCGCCAGCTGCTCCGCGACGGTTCGCACGATGGCTGGCCATGTGCTGAAATAACCCTGCACGCGCACGGGTGGCAGGCGCTTCAGCGTATAGGCCGCATCTTCAAAACGCTCGGCAACGTCCGTCACAGTCCATTTTTCGGGGGTTTTGTATCTCATGCTTTGCCCTCCGTGATGAGTTTTACGGAGGTCACCGTCGCGCCGCCTTCGGTGGCCGTGCGCCACCAGCGCGTCAGGTCTGGCATGTAATGCTGGTTAATCCATTGGCAGGCAAAGGCGCTTGGGCAGCGGATGATGACGGTGTTATCCTGCAAATCGGTGACGACCGTGTTGGCCAGCCAGCTGCGGCATGAGGCTTTGCTGTGCTTCTGCTGGAAGGCATCCAGCACCGCATCCCACGCCTGCTGCAAGCCCGGCACATCGCAGGCCGGTGGTTTGGGTGGATGACTGCCACCGGAGAATCCGCCTTCCAGAATCTTTGCCACATGGTCAGAGGATTCGACCGCCCAGCCAAGGTCAATCGTCCAATCCTTGCCTGCCACTTTGCCAAGGCAGAAATCGCTGCTTCCGATGACTTCGCAGAAATACCGCCATGCCCGGATGTCCTGCTGGAAGTCCTGCTGCCACCGCTCCAGCATTTGCTGTCTGCGTTTGGGTGTAATTCTGGCGCTTTGCCCTTTGGTCAGTTTGTTCTGAACCTCTGCATTCCAGATTTGCAGCATCTGCTCTGCAATGTCGTCTGGCAGGGCTTTTGTTTTCTCCCTCTCGCGCTCTCCCTCTGCTCTCGCTCTTATTTTTTTATCTGAAATCTGTTTTTTCTGCGTTTCTGCATCTGAGTCTGCAATCTGTAATCTGCTATCTGTATCTGGTGCCTTTTTTGCTGTTTTTGCGTCACCGCGTGCCACGTTGCGTTTCACCGCGTCACTTGCTGTCACATCGCGTTTCTTCGTGTCACGATGTTTTTGCATCCGCTCGGTGGAGGTGGTGTGCTGGCGCTTATCCCAAGCGGTGAGCCGGTTTTGCTCATTGAGCATTCCCTTGGTGTACATGGCGGCGATGATGGCCTCCACCGCCGCCGTTTCCATGTCCTGCATGATAGCGATTTGTTCAGCATCCACTTCCACCGTGCCGCGTGATTTGTGCTGGGATGCCGCATCGAGCAAGCACGTCCAGACCGCCACGACGTGAGCCATCTTCTGTTTGGCACGATGCGCGATCACCTTGAGCTTAGGGTCGTGTGGCATACCGTGATACATCCTGAACCATTCCATCGCCATGAGCCGGACTATTCATCAAGCAGGCTCTGCTGCCCGTCATCGGCCTGTTCGGGGATGGGTGCCTGATCTTCCTGTTTCAGGGAAAGCGCCAATTCGATGCAGCCCTTGGTGAGCTTGGCGCGGTCTAATTCTATGGCTGCTTGCTTCTTTAGCTGGAGCAAGGTTTCCAGTTCCATCTTCCGCATCGTGTCGATTGTCAAACGGCAAATTTCATCAAAGGTTGAGATAGGTTTCGATTGGTCGTTCATGTGTGCCTCCGTTGGTTAAAACGGTTCGTTGTTCGAACTGTTCGGACAAAGGCTGCACGACGATATGGGGAGGCCGAGCGGGGGTTGGGTAGCCGTTTAGTGGCAGTTTAGAGAGAGGTTGGTGAGCCGGTTTAGCCCCACTTTATTAATATAAAATCGCGGTTATTTTCGTATTACCATTAAGGAGGGCAACCGAGGGGCAGTTCGGGGGCGCTTTAGTGAGAGGTCAGAGGGCCAGCTAAAAACGCCCATTGAAAAAACGAAACAAAACACCGCCAAAGCAGGAGGAAAGTCGAGCTATATTGGCTTTTTATCCTGCTAGGCGGCGTTCTGGCTTTTTATGGCGCTATTGGTTGGCTGATCCTGAAATTGTTTTAACGGCACGTTGAGCCGGTAGTACCCGCGCTCATCAGATATAATCAGGTCGCGCCAATCCGCACGGTGCTTAAATACATCACGCAGCCGTGGCGCAGTAACGCCAGATTCATAGATCAATGTTTTGCCATGCACCCACGGATTACGACTTTGCGAGGCATCATGCAGCATTTCAAGAATACGTGCTTGATTATCTCCCAAACGATATTCTTTGCCGCCTAAAGTGATGTGGCGATAGTCATTGGAATGAGCAAATCCTTCATCTTCTACCGAAGATGCCGCATCCGGATCATTTAACCCCCACAATGCTTCAAATGCTTCTCTGTCTTTTTGTAACACCACTAAATCGTTATAACGCACAGAAATAGTTGGCTGCGGCGGCTCATCGGAAAGACGCAACATCTGATCATCTTTGGCAATGGAATAAAAGCGGCGCAAACGCGCTCTACCTTTGCTAAAAACAGTGTGACAATCTTCTGGCCTTAATCCGACGAACCCTTCTATATGTTCGTGACGTTCATGTATGAATTGGCGGTTTTTAATAGTGCCTATTTCCATATATCGCAGCGGAAGCCAGATGCAGGTACGCAGCATTGAATCTTCTATTGCATAAAACATATCCTCCTGAGAAACTTGCCATTGCTTTTGCAGCACATAGAGTCTCTCGTATTTTTTAGTCGGAACGCGCATACAAGATCCTCCCCGTATTTCATTTTCTAAACGCCTTCCCTCTAGGGTTGTTGAATAAACACCTAAAACAACTGCTGCGATAATGAAAAAAGTTTGGGGTGCTCATAACTATTGTTATGAAGCCAGCAGCGCAGCGACTTAGGATGCTGTCACGCTATTTAATATAGCATCGCGAACAAAGCGATGCCGTGCGTGCTGCATGGAAAAGTTATTCCAAGCAAGATAAAGACGCAGTGGTGGAATATGTATCGGCAGCATTATACGTCTGAGCGTGCCTGCAACAATTTCATTACGGATGATACTAAGAGGAATAAAACTGTAACCAGCTCCTTCAAGCAGTAAATCCTTCATCATGCGAAAGCTTACAACAGTAACACCTTGCCTGAAAACGCTGCGTCCCACGCCGATGAAACAGTGGCTTGCCAAGCTGTATTTCAAGCGCAGAGATTTGTTTGGAAATCGCTGGTTGAGTCATGCCGAGATACTCTGATGCCTTACTGTGTGAGCCACAGCGGTAAACAGCAACAAATGTTCGCAGGTAATTGAAGTAACTCATGCATACGTCGCTACCTCCACCAGCCTAAAACTTATAACTCGTCCCGATCATCACCGATGGTTGGAAGTCCTTCTTCGTGAGTGGGCTATCCGCTGCATCGCCGAGCAGCTGGTCAGCTTCCACCATCAGCGTTGCGTCGATGTTTTTGGTTACGCTATAGACAGCACCCACCTCTAGGCCGACCGATTTGATACCTGATGAGGCTTTGTAGCTGCTATATCCAGAGCGCCCAGACTGTGCGTTAGAAACACCGAAATAGGTATTCATGTGGTCTTCATTTGCCCATGTGGCACCGACTTTGCTCATAACCATGAGCCTATCGGTAACCTCGAACATTGTTCCCACATCTGCTTCTGCTGTCATGCCGTAATCACTATTTCCCTTGGTGAGTTTGCCGGAGATCTCAATGGGTCCGAACTCATATTCACCCATCAGGTTTGCGGTTGGCGACATATCAATGTCACCCATGCCGCGAAGATTTTTTCTATCGTCGCTTTCGTCACGCCCGAAATCTAAGCCTATCGCTGCACCCAGTTTATAGTCTTCCCCCTGGATAGGGTAGCTACCGATACCATCGTATGGATTGGCAAAAAATAAGCCATCTTCATAATCAACAGAAATATTGGGGAGCGCCTCCACTTCATGCTTGTCGGAACCTTCATAGGCTGGGCTGTACATTGCAACAGCACCAACCTCAAAGTTCCATCCGTGTTTCTTCGGCTCTCCGTCAAAGTCATCATCCTCGCCAATCTGGGCAGATTTATTGATAGCTTGTTGCTGTTGTCGTGAAATATCTAATTGCGCATATTGTTGCGGCTGACCATATTGCACCGGATTTTGCACCGCGTATTCTGGCTTTGGGTTTTGTGCGGGGTAGTAGCGTTGTTCTGCATACCTGCTAGGGGGCAGGAGTTCTTCTGCATGTGCGCCACCGCTGGCAATGATTGCAAAAGAAGCGGCAAGAGGGATTAAGTGTAGGTGGCTTTTTTTCATAAGAACTCCGTGGTTTGGTTGTTGTTGATGACCACCACCTTATGGGTTTTTTCTTGACCCGCATCGGCCTTAAGTCTGAGAGACTGAAAATAATTGAAAATCCGACTTAAGGAGGATGATTCTTATGAGGAAACCTTTATAGTGCGAACATGAAAAAATGGCCTAAACATTGCCCCGCCTTTATGAAACGCCTGTGGTTTCAGCTTGCTGTAACCTATACAGTGCTGGCTATCTGCGCTTTCGCCACACTCGTTATGATTCTGTACGGCATTAGTGATTACCAAGATTTTCATGAAACGCTCACCCTTAAAAATGTTGAAACGCAGATTCTTAGCGAGCAAATAGCCGTTGCCGAGGCGATTCGGGACAAGAGCCGTGCTGAGTGGCAAAAACGGGCACTAGATGATATTCGTGAAAAGTTGGTCAATCTTGAACAAAACGATAAAGAAATAGAAATTTACCGCATTACCAACTCCAGCCGCCCTGAAGTCTACATGCGAGTTAGTGATGCCGCAGGGCAGCCATTAATTTCTGACCCGTCTCATTTCCCCCCCGCTGTGGCAGAGAGATTTACGTCACAACAACCTCCTATTACTGAAAACCGGATAGCATGGGTATCCGGAAATAGCGGTCCTATATGGGTAGATATGCCCATTACGGATGATGACGGTAATTTCAATGGCCGTTTGCAGATTTTGTATGTGGCCGAATTTGATTGGTGGGTACAGCTTAGCAGTATTATGAGCTTCCTGCTCCTTTCGTTCGATTGGCTGATTTATTGCTCCATTCCCATTGGTATCATTTGTGGCTTGGTGGCCTCCCGTTATGTGACAAAGCAATTGCTGAAAATGAACGAAGTGACGGAAAGCTGGCGGCAAGGAAATTTCGAGGCGCGGATTGAGTTGCCCAATGACGATGTGCTCACCCGCCACAGCCAGCACCTCAACGATATGGCGCAGGATCTGGAGATGTATCTGAGCCTCAAACAGAATCTTGCCGTGAGTGATGAGCGCACGCGTTTAGCGCGGGAGCTGCATGATACGGTGAAACAAAAGCTGTTCGCGCTGGGTTTGCAGCTGGCAACCGCCAAAGCTGGCTTAGAACGCCCGAACGAGCATATCCTTGAAGCGGAGACTATCACCCGCGAAGCGCAACATGATGTGATGGAAATCATTACCCAATTGCGCCTTGCAGGAACGAGCGAACTTTCGCTGCATGATCGCATTGCCATGATCGCAGATGATTTTAAGCGACGCTTCCATGTGGGTATTGACATCAGCCATTCCCATTCAGCACGTTTTAATGCCCATACCGAACATCATGTGCTGCGGATTGTGCAAGAATCGCTGATGAATGCGGTGCGCCACGGCAAAGCGACCCATATTGTGATTATCAGCGGCATTGACCACGAAACCGCTACGCTCACCATCAGCGATAATGGTGGCGGTTTTGATACCGCCCAGAAAACGAACGGATTTGGCATTATCTCGATGCGTGACCGTGTGCGGGATTTGCCTCAAGGAAGATTCGATATGAAAAGCACGGCAGGTAGCGGAACTGAAATTACGATTACATGGAAAAACGAATCATGATCGACAAAATCACGCTCATCCTCGCCGACGACCATGCAATGGTACGCAAGGGCTTAACCGCTTTCCTCGCTACGGCAAAAGATATTGAAGTAATGGCGGTGGCAAGCAACGGGGCGGAGGCAGTTGCCGCTGCCAAAAAACACGCGCCAGACGTGGTGCTGCTGGATTTATTCATGCCTGACCAGCCTGCGCTAGAAACCGTGCGTCAGATTAAAAAAGCCAGCCCGCGCAGCCAGATTGTCATGGTGACCTCGCATGAGGGTGATGAATATGTTGTGCCGATGACGCAAGCGGGCGCGATCTCCTACATCCTGAAAGATACCACACCGGAAGACTTAATCAGCACCGTGCGTAAGGCGGCGGCGGGTGAAAGCATCATCAGTCCGCGCATCGCCAAGGCACTGGTGGCGGTAGTCACGAAAGCGCGTGCGGCAAAAGCTGGTGACGACAATTTCCACGAGGATTTAACCGACCGTGAAATGGAAGTGCTGCACTGTATTGCGGAAGGCTTGTCGAATGCAGACATTGCGACAAGGCTCACCATCTCGGAAAAAACTGTCAAATCGCATGTGGGGAACATTCTAAGCAAGCTCTACCTCACCGACCGCACCCAAGTGGCGGTGTATGCATGGCGCGAAGGTATCGTGAAAAAATAGCATCCACGTCAGCCTTAAGGCCGATGCGTCACAAAAATACTTCAATAAAATAGCGATATTGGAGTATTTTAATGCGATTTCACTGGATGCCATCAGCAGCCTTGCTGCCTCTTATTTTAAGCGGATGTGCCGATTTTAAGGGCATGCCCTCACTTGACATGAAGCTGCCGGAGCTGTTCGCCGTGCAAGCCACTGAGGAGCCAATCACCCAGCCCGTTGCAAAACTTCAAACCAACTGGTGGACGCATACGGATGATAAAACGCTGATTGCCACCATCCGTGCGCTCGAAAAGCTAAACCTGTCGCTGGAGCAAGCGCAATTACGCCTCAATGCAGCGCGTATCGACACAGGCGGATATGATTATCTGCCGAGCCTTACAGCAACGACCAGCGGCCAATTCGATAAGCTCATTAAGGGCGATATGGCGGTTAGCAATGTAGCCACAAATTCTAGCAGCAAAAAAACCACCGGCTATTACAGCGCGAAGCTGGATGCATCGTGGGAGATTCCCATTTACGGGCAGCTCGGTGATACAAAAGATATTGCAAATGCCAATATTGCTTTTGCTGAGGCGGATGTTGAGGCCGTGCGTGCCAGCGTTATCAGTGAAGCGGTGCGACTTTATGCCGAAATGCGTTCTAAGCAGCAGGAAGCTCTGAAACGTGAAGCGATTGTCGCTGCTTCCAAGAAAATCGCTGACTATCAAGCAATCAAGCACAAGGCGGGGCTGATTACCGATAGCGAGCTGGGCTTCAGCCAGCAATCGCTACTGACCGCACAGAATGAGTTGAAGCGCACCGAGAATGAGAAAATCGCACGTCAGCAGCAGTTGGCCAAACTGCTCGGTGCGGTCACGCCCGATGATGCATGGAAAGCCCCTGCTACTATCCCGACATTTGATGTGCCTGCGTTCGACGATACGCCACTGGATGTGCTGCGTAACCGCCCGGATATTCGCAAGGCCGAAGCCTCAGTATTGGCGGCGGCGGGTGAGCTTGAACTCTCGAAAAGCGATATGTACCCCAAGCTAAGTCTGACGGGGAATTTATCACAGCTTGGTAACATCACC
Organism: Rickettsiales bacterium; assembly: GCA_021299465.1. Lineage (GTDB taxonomy): Bacteria > Pseudomonadota > Alphaproteobacteria > Rickettsiales > SXRF01 > JAJTHB01. The sequence continues at coordinate 62,295 of JAJTHB010000012.1, forward strand.
GGCAATCCGCTGTCAGGGAATATAGTTCAGCTTTCGGGCGTTCCTTCGATTTCACTTCCTCTGTTTGATTGGGGCAAGCGCCTTGATGCGGCAAAAGTGAAGGATGAAAGACTCTCGGAAAAGGCCAGTGCCTACCGCGAAACCGTGATTAGTGCGATGAATGAGGTGGAGGAGTTCTGGTCATCCTACCGCACCGCGCAAGCGACAGAAAAATCCAATGCAGAGAATGCACAGATCGCCAGCAAAGCAAGCAAACATGCGGCGCTGCTGTTCAAGCAGGGCATCAATGACGGCATTGCGGCGGAAACTGCCGCAATTGATGCGGCGAATGCCGAGATTAGCGCATTGCAAGCCAAGGTGAACACCATCACCCAATTAACCGCGCTCACCAAAGCGCTGGGCGGCACATCCGCCCCAACACTAAACGAGAAAAAAGATGATTAGACGCATTCTATTTTTAGCCCTTGGCTTAGGCCTGCTTTACGGCGCATTCACGTTACTCACGGATGAGGATGCACAAACGCAACCCGCAACAGCTTCACTCAGTGTTACGGTGGTTTCGCCGCAACAAGGCAGCATTTCCCAAACCATTTCTGCCACTGGCATGACCATTCCACGCGAGGAACTACAAGTCATGACCGAGCTTGCGAGTGTGCGGGTACGTGAAGTGCTGGTCGATGTCGGCGATAACGTAAAGAAAGGCCAGATATTAGCGGTACTGGATGGACAGTCGCAGCAACATCAGGTGGCGCAGCTTAAGAGCGATTTTGAACGCGCCCACGATGCATTTGCCCGTGTTGATGGCATTAAAGATACTGGTGCGGTGAGTAAACAACTGGTGACGGAAAAGCGCACCGCCATGCAATCGGCAAAAGCCTTACTGGAGGATGCGGAACTCAACCTGAAACGCAGCACCATTACTGCGCCGGAAGCTGGGGTGGTTTTCGAGCGCAAGACAACGATTGGTGGTTTGGTGAGCAATAGCGAGCCGCTTTTCCGCATCGCCCGTCGCAATGAAATTGAGATGGAAGCAATGGTGCCGGAATCTGCACTTTCTGCGCTTAAAGTTGGCCAGCCTGTTGTGGTGACGCTTACGGGCGATAGCGAGGCTATAGAAGGGAAAATCCGTCTTGTGACTCCACGCGTTAGCGATAGCACACGCATGGCAGCCATTCGCATCCAGCTAAAAAGCACCAACCATATCCCCGTTGGCTTGTTTGCCGCCGCTCGAATTATGCAGAACGAACGCGCGGGCTTGTTGCTGCCAAAAACCGCCCTTCAGCAGGATAGTACGGGTGATTTTGTCTGGACACTCACCCCCGAAAACAAAGCTGAGCGATTGCCTGTCACGGTCACATTGCATGGTGACGAACAGGTGATGGTAGACGGTGTCGCGCTGGATGCTCGCGTGGTCGCCCGTGCTGGGGCGTTCATTAAGGATGGTGATCACGTCAATGCAGTAGAGGCTAAGTAATCACGATGAAAACTATTCTCAATTTTCTAAAATCAATTTTACGAAGCCGAATCTTTCAGGTGAGTGCGGCGCTGTTTTTTTCATTTTGGCTTTATATAGGCGGCACATATCTCAGCGGCAATTTCCGTGAGGTTATACCAAATGAATTCTACCGTTCGGGACAGCTAAAAAAAGGTGATATAGCGGAAATGTCCAACAATTATGGCATCAAAACCATACTGAATCTACGGGGAGAGAATACGGGTTCAGCTTGGTATGATAATGAAGTAGCTGATGCTAAGGCGAGTAATGTTAAGCACATTAATTTCAAGATGAGTTCGAAACGCGAACTTACTTCCGATCAGATAAAGGAATTAATTACCATCATGCGTGATGCGCCAAAACCTCTGTTGGTTCACTGCGAAGGCGGCGTTGATAGAAGCGGGTTAGCATCAGCCTTGTATATGTTTGCAATCAAGAATTCTGAAGGATGGGAAGCCGCCAAACATCTTACATTACTTTACGGACGCCCACTTTATTTGGGCACAGATAAAATGCGCCTCACTTTTGAAGCCGCAAAAACGTTAAAGCCATGGCTTGAAATGGATATGGCGGAGGGCAACTAATGTCCGACTATCACAGCAATAGCTTTTCCACCTGGGCCATCCGCAACCCTATCCCGCCGATTGTGCTGTTTCTGGTGCTGACGCTGGCAGGGCTAGTGGCTTACACGAAACTGCCGGTCAATAACATGCCCGCAGTCGTTATTCCGATTGTCAGCGTGACGATCAGCCAGCCCGGAGCTACGGCCACGGAAATGGAAACGCAGATCACCCGCATCGTGGAAAGTGCGCTGGCGGGTATGCAAGGGGTAAAGCATATTCAGTCAACCGTTTCGGAAGGCTCATCGAGCAGCATCATCGAGTTTCAGTTGGAAACGGATGTTGACCGTGCGGTGAATGACTCGCGGGATGCAGTAGCGGGTATACGCGACCAGTTGCCCCGTTCTATTTTAGAGCCGCAGGTAAAGCGTGAGGATATTGATGGTGGCCCCATCCTGATTTATACGCTCGAAGCACCGGAAATGCGTGCCGAGGATGCAAGCTGGTTTATTGATGATTTTCTTAACCGTGAATTGATGGCGATTACGGGTGTAGCGGCTGTGGCGCGTCAGGGCGGTATCAACCACGAAATTACCTTCACGCTAGAGCCAGCCAAGCTGATGGCTCTAGGCATTTCCGCTGCCGATGTCAGCCACGCGCTGGCTAGGACCAATGTCGATTTACCGGGTGGGCGCATTACCCTTTCTGGCACGGAATATTCACTCCGCACGCTGGGTAATGTCAAAACCGTGGAGCTATTAAGAGAAACGCGCATTGCGCTGGCAAACGGGCGTGAATTGCGGCTTGGTGATCTTGGCACCATCACTGATGGCGGCGCAGAGCCACGCAACATCACCAAACTCGATGGTAAACCCGCGATCATTTTTCAAATTTCCCGTGCCAAGGGAACCAGTGATGTGGACGTGGCACACAAGGTAGAAGCTAAACTCGCTGAGATTGATAAAGCCCGCGAGGATGTCAGCTTTCGCCAGATTTTTTCGACCGCTACCTTCACCGAAAACAGCTTCCATGCAACGATCACCAATCTGCTGGAAGGTGCGGCACTCACCATCTTCGTCGTATTTCTATTCCTGCGCGACAAGCGTGCCACGATGATTGCAGCGATTGCTATCCCGCTTTCGATTATCCCGACATTTCTCGCGATGCATCTGCTGGGTTTTTCGCTGAATACCGTCACTTTGCTTGGCATTTCGCTCGTCACCGGCGTATTGGTGGATGATGCGATTGTAGAAATCGAAAACATCCACCGGCATATGCGAGAAGGTAAAAAGCCTTATGATGCGGCCATGTTCGCCGCCGATGAAATTGGTCTGGCCGTCATCGCCACCACGCTCGTGATTTGTGCCGTATTCGTGCCGGTGAGTTTGATGCCGGGCATATCGGGCAAGTTCTTCATCCAGTTCGGGCTGACGGTTGCCATCGCCGCCTTCTTCTCGCTGATTGTGGCGCGGCTCTTAACCCCTATGCTTGCCGCCCATTTGCTCAAAGCCCCCAAGCACCACGACACACAACCTCCCCGGTGGTTGCTGCGCTATCATCGCCTTGTCAATTGGACGCTTGATCACCGCCTGAAAACGATGGGCTTGGCGCTGCTCAGCATGGTGCTTTCCTTCGGCATGATTCCATTTCTTTCAGAAGGATTTATTCCTTACGAGGATATTTCCCAAGCACGCCTGACGCTGGAATTGCCGCGTGGCGCAACGCTACAGCAAACGGATGCAGCGGCGCAAACAGTGGCGGCGATACTGAAGAAACAGCCGGAGGTGGAATATGTCCTCACCAGTATTGGCACGACTGCCGCCAGTCTGGGCGGTGATCCGGGTGAGAATCAGACCGCTGCTAACGGCGTTAACAAAGCAACGATTGATGTAAAGCTCGTGCCACCAGATAAACGCAGCCTTGAGCAACGCGCATGGGAAGCAAATGTTCTGCCAGAGCTAAAAAATCTGCCCGACATGCGGATTAACTTTGAAAATTCAGACGGCGAGAAAGATGTATCCATCACGTTGGTGAGTGACAATAGCGATGCTTTGACCCGAACCGCCGAAGCGCTTGAGCGCGAAATGCGTTCGCTTTCTGAACTCAGCAGCCTCAGCTCCACCGCTGGCCTCAGCCAGCCGGAAATCACCATTACGCCCGATTTTGCCAAAGCCGCGCAGTTGGGCGTTTCCGTGCAGGCGATCAGCGATGCCGTCAATATCGGCACCATCGGTGATATTGAGACTAACCTCGCCAAGTTTAATTATGGCAATCGGCAAATCCCTATCCGCGTGCGTTTGCCGCAGGATGCAAACCAATCTATCGACATGCTGAAAAACCTGAAATTGCCGACCGCCAGTGGCGGCAGCGTACCACTGTCAGCCATTGCAACCATCGCATTCGGCAGCGGCCCAACCATCATCCAGCGTTATGATCGCCAACGCCAGATTTCGCTGGAAGCGAATTTGAATGGCGACGCGCTTGGCGACGCACTCGATAGAGTGGAGGCACTTCCAACGCTAAAAAACCTTCCCGCTGACGTAAAAATGCAAAACTCTGGCGATGCAGAAATAATGGAGGAGCTATTCGGCGGATTTATGCAAGCCATCGGCGCAGGTTTGCTGATGGTCTATGCGATTCAGGTGTTACTCTACAAAGACTGGATTCAGCCCTTCACGCGCATGGCGGCACTACCGCTTTCCATTGGTGGTGCATTTGTATTTCTGCTGGTGACCGGCACGGAGTTTTCCATGCCCGCCATGATCGGTATTCTCATGCTGATGGGCATTGCCGACAAAAACTCCATCCTGCTGGTGGATTATATGCTGGAACTCATGAAGCAAGGCCGCACACGCCGCGAAGCAATTGTGGAAGCCTGCATGGTGCGTGCGCGGCCTATCGTGATGACCTCGCTTGCCATGCTCGCGGGTATGTTGCCCATTGCGCTACAATTCGGGCTTGATACGGCCTTCCGCGCACCAATGGCCATTGCGGTAATGGGTGGCTTGATTTCTTCCACCGCCCTCAGCCTCATCTTCGTCCCCGTCATGTTCAGCTATGTGCGTGATTTTGAGGACTGGCTGAAACCGAAGCTTAAGAGGTTGTTATAGGACTGTTACTGCTTTGGCAGCTTTCTAACTGAACTCCTTGTTAAATTTGTTCATTGCTGTATTTTTGGTTAGTCAAAAATTAACAATTAACAATTAACAAAACAAACAACGTCATGGCGGCAGAACCTCCGGAAAGCGTCGATACTTTGGCAGAACCACTAGAGCTATCAGATGGTGATTTTATCGCACGCTACGTTCAGAGCGCCCCACAAATTATGTGGTTTTTGGGCGCTGGAACTTCGCGCACCGCTGGTATGCCGACGGCTACGGATATTATTTGGGATTTGAAACGGAAATATTACTGCCGTGAGGAAAACCAAGACATCCAGCAGCACGATATCAATAACGAAAGCGTTAAGAGAAAAATCCAATCATATATGGATAGCAAGAGTTTCCCTGCGTTATGGAGCGCGGAGGAATACTCCTTCTATTTTGATTTAACCTTCAAAACGGATTACGCGGAGCAGCAAAAATATCTAACTGCCCAGCTATCAACGGATAAAATATCCCTGAATATCGGCCACCGTGTTTTGGCTGCGCTGTTAGAAATGGGAAAGGCCAAGCTTGCATTCACAACAAATTTTGACACCGTGATTGAACGTGCGCACGCCGAAGTTACTGCAAAAGACCTGGCCACATATAACCTCGAAGGTTCTTATGCGGCGCTCGAAGCATTAAATGCTGAGAATTTCCCGATCTATGCCAAGTTGCATGGAGATTTTCGTTACCAGAGCATTAAAAATCTGGCAGCAGATTTGGTCAGTAACGACGAGAAAATACAAAGCTGCTTTATGGCAGCGGCAACTCGCTATGGATTAGTCGTTTCGGGATATAGTGGCCGCGATCAAAACGTCATGACTATGTTTGATAAGGCCTTGGAGCAAAACAATCCATTCCCACAAGGTTTGTATTGGACAATTACCAAACCGAGCGATGTAACGGACTCAATAAAAGCCTTAATAATGAAGGCAAGAAGCAAAAACGTGAAGGCGTATGTCGTTATCGCCGGAACATTTGACATCATGCTATCGAAGATATGGCGGCAAATATCGAATAAGCCTGATGCACTTGATAAAAAGGTCAGAACTGCGATTGCAAAGACGGTTTCCATTCCGCTGCCCGGAAAAAGCAGCAGCTTTCCTTTACTGCGTACCAATGCCCTTCTAATTACAAGTGTCCCCACAGAATGCGCTGCCATAAGCACTGTAACGGCTCCAGCATATCCTGCGTTTAAGGAAGCTATTAAGGCAATCTCGGACGTGGTTGCTGCGAAAACCGATAAGATATTACTCTGGGGAAATAGTGCCAATGCATTAACTGCGTTGGCGGCGTTTACCCCCTCTCAACCGCAGAAACACCAGTTTGATGCACCTGAATCAGCAATTCAGCAAAGCACTCATATCAAGGCTTTTTATGAAGAGGCGCTGGCAAATGCTTTGGTGAGCGGAAAACCTCTAAAATTACGGAAGGATAGGACGACTTTTTATGTGATTGTTGACCATGCACAAGTGACAAACGCAGCTTTGAGTCCATTAAAAAATGCTGCCGGTTACCAAGGACGCGCTGGGGCAATATGTGGCTCTGTAAAGGCAGGTGTATTTTGGTCAGAGGCCGTAAGCCTACGCTTGGAAGAGCGGAATGGCGTTTTGTGGCTCTTATTGCGCCCCGATGTATGGATTTCTCCAATGGTGGAAAGACAGAATTGCTTGGATTTTGTTAAGGGGAGGAAGAAGTACCGCTACAATCAGAAAGCAAATGAATTTCTGGATGCGTGGGTGCAGGTACTATTGGGAGAATTAGGAGGAAAGGAAATTGAAATTACTTATCTTCCTCAATCTGATTTCCCGGCAAAATTTACAATAAACACCCGTTCTGCATTCAGCGGTAAAGAGGTGCTCAATGGTTGAAACTCGTAATCAACTATCTGCATATCGAGCCCTGCCAGAACCAGAGCTGATTTTCCATCAGCTTAAAAAAGACACGCACCCATTGAGAGGGTTGGTGAAACACGGTCCTTATGGGCAGTCACTTGGCTAGCCACCTTAATTGCACAGATAGCATGTCATCAAAATGAACTGCCGCAAGGTAGTCCATGCTCACCAGTTATCACAAATCTCATCACGCATATTCTCGATGTCCGCCTAACACAACGGGCAAAAAAATATGGCTGCACATACTCGCGCTATGCAGATGACATTACATTTTCCACGAATCAGAAGGCATTCCCTGAAAAACTAGCTACGCCATCCGATAAGCCCAATCAATGGATGGTTAGCAGCGAAATCGAAGGCATTATCAAACACTCTGGTTTCAATATAAATCCGGCGAAAACACGCCTCCAGTTTCGCCCATCCCGGCAGATGGTTACAGGCCTCGTCGTTAATAGAAAAGTGAACATTAAAAGCGAGTATTACCGTTACGCACGCTCGATGTGTCATGCGCTATTTACGCTGGGTTCTTTCTTCCGTCCCGGCAGCGACAAACCCACATCTCTCAGGCAACTCGAAGGCATCTTGAGTCACATTCACTTCATTAAAGAATTCAGCCGCACTACAGATGAACTGACTCTCCGTAAAAAAGTGATGGAAAATGCAAAGGGCAAAGAACGGCCTAAACTGGATGCAGCAACAGAACTGTATTCTAAATTCCTCTATTTTCGCTATTTTGTGGCGCTGGAGCGGCCACTCATTTTATGCGAAGGCAAGACCGACAATATCTACCTCAAAGCTGCCATCAAGCAGTTGGCGAAGAAGAATGTATTCACATTCCCACATGCAGTCGATTTCTTCCCATTTACGCGGCGAGTCAGCGAAGTAATGAGAATCCATGATGGAGCCCCGGCACTAAAAAACTTCATTGAACATTATACGAAAAGCACGACATTCAAATTTCAGACTCGATCACATCCCGTGATTGTTCTGCTGGATAATGATGACGAAGCCAAAAAGGTGATAGACCTCCTGAGCAATAATTTCAAAAAAGATGGCGTTACATACGATCAAAATAGCAATTTCGTATATCACGTCATTTCTAATTTATACGTCATGCTATTGCCTAAGCCGACAGACACGGCGAAAAATAAAATTGAAGATTTCTTTAATCCATCGGTCATCGCAACTGTGCTGGAAGGTAAAACTTTCTCAGCGGAGAACGGCAAAAAATTCGATAACCAAAAGCATTACTCAAAACAGGTATTGGCAACAAAAATTGTGCGCCAGACGCAGGACAGCATAGATTTCAGCAATTTCAAGCCGGTGCTAGAACTGTTATCCAATACCATTCAGTCTTATACTGCTCCCAATTAGGCCGCAGCTACACTTAGCGGTTCCCACTGGAAGGTTTTGCCATCCAGTTGCGGCGGGGACTTGTAAATCTCCACCCAGTCTTTTATAACCACCTGTAATTGCTCAACCCGGTTCGAGTTTAGTCCGCGGGGGAGCACCATCCGTGTTCGTTGATTTTTGCTTTGCAAAAATCTAGCTTCGACCAGATTAGGCGCAATCCAATCGATGGTGTAAGCGTACGAAGCGAATGCCTCGCCGTAGTCCGACAGGGCGAAAGCGGGCGAGTTCGATTATTCTCGACTGCCACCATACTTAAAAAACAAGCAGACTAAATCTGAACCGCTTGCTCGCTGGCGGCGGTGTCGCGTCGCTCTATTTTTGCAGCCCAGCTATTTTTTTGCGATAGCGCGGTCATTTTTTCTCGCAGCGCCGCTTCAACTTGTGGCTGAGTTAAGCTCACATGCGCAAGGCCAGAGACATACGCCGCTGCTTCAGAAATGGCCTGCTCGCGCACCTCTTCCGGCTGCTTGACGAGCACATTTGCCGAGAGCAGCACCAGATCATTCATTATGCTTCGATCATCATCAGTTTCTTTGGGGCGTTTTGAGCCAGAAAGCCCAAACAAGCTATGGGCGACGAGAAAGGAAGATGCGGTGAGCACATTCCATAAATAATCATGCTGCTTGGCCTGAGCATATTTTAATTCTGCAGCATTGCCATGCGCTCGTTTGATTGCATTTAACCCATCGACACGTTCTTTATTGGCGCCGATAAGATTGAGCACGTTGTTACTCATTGCCATCGGCATAGCAATCCATGCGCGCGGATTGCCGGTGATTTTATCCTTTAGCGTTTCTGGCGGCGGTTCCTTACCATCAATCACATTTCTGCTGCCATCCAATATTTTATGGCCACGCGGTTTTTCGAGTAAAAATGTTGATGCCCACGCGGTTGTAATCAACGCACCAGCGGCAACCTTATATACATTTCTGTTGTTGCTTGCGTGATCCAATTTCAATCCGGCGTGGATCATAAAAAGGCCACCGGTCAGTTCCGTCAGGCATTTTACTTGCCCAATATGCTTATGCAGCCAATGGTGAGTGGCTTTAAGTGCACCGCTCTGATGAAGCGTATCAGGATTAAGGGGATCGACCTGCGAAAGAGCAACCCCTTTTTTATGCAAATGCTTTTTTAATCCCTGCGCTGCTGCCTGTAATTCTTCATCTCCCTTTTCGGTGCCATAAAAGGTCATTAAAGCGTCGCCAAGAGCAAATGCGCCGCCGGTCGCGATTTCTGACCAGTCGTTGTTACTCAGCTTTCCTGTTCGGTTATGACGTCCGCGCTGAACGCCCGATATCATTAAGGCAATATTGCCTAAATCATAAAAAAGTGCCGAAAAAAACAATGATTTGCCGCGCACACGTTCAGAAAATTTTTGTGGTGGCTGGTTGGTTTTGACCAGATCTTTTTCAACACCGTTATGCGCAAGATCGAGTTTTTCTAGATTTTCAATAAAAGACTTTTCATTTTTGAGACCGCGCACCTGAATAACATTGCGCCCATCCTTGGTATCCATAAGAGTCGAGTAACCACGAGCGCCCAGTTTATTTCTAAGATTTTCCAGTTGCTCGCCAGGTGCATCCGCTACAGCGATCATTTCTGCCTGCGTGACATTGCCGCGCACCGTCGTGATTTCAACACGATCAATCATGGTGGCGTTTTTGTAACGGTAAATGGTCATGCAACTTCAAAATTCCAAGATACAAGCCAAGATTAACATATATATCGCCATCTAATTGTGACGGTTTTGTAACAGTTTTGTTACAGACCCGTTACAATTCATTGTGCTTGCCATGGGCTGGCTCGCTAGTAGCATGCGGGCATGGAACAGGCTTTTGAGAAACTGGGGCAGGCGCTTGGCTTGCACGCGGCAAACTGCCAGCCGGCAATGGAAGCGCATTTTGGCAAGAAGCCCAAATGGGTGGTGTTTCTTTCTGCATGCCGGGGCGTTGAGCGGGCGCATGTTGCTTGCGCAAGCGGAAACCAGCTCGAGACTGCTTTTAAGGCCGCCCTAGATAAACTCCGTAAGCTCACCAGCCAAGATCCCAGCCAGTGGCGCTGGATCAAGGCCGACCTAGTCACGAATATTGAGGCCATCTCGCCTGAGCAGGCGATGGATAGAATTCGAAAAACACGCTCAAATTTCTTTCGCCGTGGAATCGCGTTTGATTCTTATTTTAATCAGGCGCTGCTTGAGCAGGAAATCAACGGTATCCAGACTTTTCCCAAGGATGAGGCAAATGAAGAAATCTCGCAGATCAAGCTAAGCCGCATCAGCATTTACCTTAAAAAAAACCGTAAGCTGCCGCCGCTACCGGAAAATCCTGAACGCATGAGCAACTGGTATCTGTTTGATACCACCGCGTATCTTTACGATCGGCAGCAACAAAAACTCGTCGCCCTAAGCAGCGGCGGTTATCATAACGGCACCCGCTCCACCGAAATTAATTCAGAAGGGGTCAAGCAGCTGGTATCACGAGCTGGCCACTGGCTGGCGGATCATATTCATGATGATGGCCGGTTCGATTATGGTTTCTTCGCCATCACCCATAAGCCGATTCCGACTTATAACATCCTTCGCCATTGCAGCACGCTTTATGCCATGCTGGAGGCATGGGAATTAACGGGCGATGAGGCTATTTTTAAGCCGATTCCGCGCGCGCTGGATTATGTCATAAACCATGCCATCCGGCGCGATGGCAATCAGGCTTTCTTGGTTGATCATGAGCAGGATCAAGAAATACGCCTCGGTGGTCAGGCGGCGCTCATTCTGGCGCTGGTCAAACATATGAGCCTCACTAAAGACGAGCGTTACCTGGAGCTGGCACAGGCAGCGGCAGAAGCGATTGTTACCCGTTTCATCGATGCCGAAACAGGCTCGTTTATTCACGTGCTATCCGGCCGCGACCTGTCGGTGAAGGAGCGGTTTCGCATCGTCTATTATGATGGCGAAGCCGTACTGGCACTTCTGCGCCTGTATGGAATTGATCAGAACCCGCTATGGCTGGAGGCAGCCAGAAAAGCCTTTGAGCGATTTATTGAAACCGATCATTGGAAGCACCACGACCACTGGCTCAGCTATGCGACCAACGAGCTGACAGCAATTTTTCCCGAAGATCGCTATTTTCTTTTCGGGCTTAAGAACGCATGCCCTGCGCTGGATTTTATCGAGTTTCGTGATACCGCCTACCCAACGTTTCTTGAGCTGCTGGTTGCTGCCTGCACCATGGTTAAGCGCATGATAGCACTAGGCAAAGATCCACTCTTGGCTGCCTTTGATATTGAGCGGTTATTTCGTGTTACTGATCAGCGCGCGCGTCATCAGTCCGCCAGCCATTTCTTTCCCGAAATGGCGATGTATATGGCAAAGCCTGCCGAGGTCGAGCGTGCTTTTTACACGCGCCACCATTCCTTTCGTGTGCGCATAGATGATATTGAGCATTTCATATCCGGCTACTGTCAATACCATCACACGATTCTTGCCAGGCATAGTAGCGCAATTAATAGCTGGCGTGCAATCAAACCGTTGAGTCTAAATATTGTCAAATAACTCTGCTTGATTCGGCAAAAAGTTTCTACTAATTTACGCTCTGTTTGAACTAAAATATCAAGTGTTTCAGCTATGAATCAAAAAACCCCCCTTCACGCAGATCATCTAGCGCTTGCGGCAAAAATGTGCCCGTTTGCTGGCTATGATATGCCGATTCAGTATGCGCTCGGCGTGATCAAAGAGCACGAATGGACACGCGAGCATGCGGGTGTATTTGATGTTTCGCATATGGGGCAGGCGTGGGTGAGGGGCGCGGGTTCGGCTGAATTTTTAGGGCGCATTACGCCGTCATCTTTTCTTAAAACGCCGCATAGCCGCGCGAAATATACGGTGCTGACGAATGACAAGGGCGGCATTATTGATGACCTCATCATCACCCGTGGTGGCGATGACAGTTTTTTTGTCGTGTTCAATGCTGGCCGCAAAGAGGTAGATATCGCGTGGTTCAAAAAGCAGCTACCGGCGGGAGTGAGTTTTGAGTTTCTGGACGAACAGGCGCTGATTGCGCTGCAGGGCCCGAAGGCAGAAGAAGTGCTGGTGCGCGAGATGGCCGATATCGGTCTGCGCTCGATGCCCTACATGACCATGAAGGAATCAAGCTGGAAGAGCACGCCCGTGATCATCAGCCGCCTTGGCTATACCGGCGAAGACGGATTTGAAATCAGTATCCCGGCGAGTCAGGCGACCGCGCTGTGGCGTGCGCTGCTTACGCATAGCGAAGTAAAGCCGATTGGCCTCGCTGCGCGCGATTCGCTACGCATGGAGATGGGCTATCCGCTCTATGGCCATGATCTTGATGAATCAACGACGCCGATCGAAGCAAGTCTTGGCTGGGTGATGAGCAAGGGACATGGCGGCTTTATTGGCGAGACAAGTATCGGGGGCGCCCCCGCAAGAAAGCGCGTCGGCATCAAACTCACCGAGCCTGGCATCGCCCGCGAAGGTGCAATAATTTATTCCGGAGAAGACATAATCGGCACGCTCACCAGCGGCGGCTTTTCGCCCACGCTGAAAATGGCCATCGGCCAGGGCTATGTCGCTGCCAGATATGCCCAGGAAGGAAAGCCGGTAGCAATTGAAGTGCGCGGCAAAAAAATCGCAGGCGAGATCACTCCGCTTGCTTTCCTCACCCCCAAAACCAAATCATCCGCAATCGATCCAGCGAAGGAAAAAAAATATGGCTAACGTTCCCGCAAACCTTAAATATACCGAGCAACATGAATGGCTCTCGCTGGAGGGCGATGTCGCAACCATGGGCATTACCGACTATGCGCAGGGCGCGCTTGGTGATGTGGTTTTCATTGAGCTGCCGGCCGTGGGGCGCAAGGTGAAGCAAGGTGAGTCATTTGTAGTGGTTGAGTCGGTCAAGGCGGCAAGCGATGTGTATGCGCCGGTTTCCGGCGAGGTGGTGGAAGTCAATAGCACACTTTCTTCCGCCCCCGAAACGATTAACCAGCACCCTTACGAAGCTGGCTGGATTTGCAAAATTAAAATCAGCGACGCTGCAGAAACGGCAAAATTACTAGAATCTGTGAACTATGAAAAGCTGGTGGCCTAACCCATGAGATACCTCCCACTCACCCCCCACGACCGCGCCGAGATGCTGAAAGCCATCGGGGTGGATTCGGTGGATGCGTTTTATCAGAATGTGCCGCAGGCGGCGCGCAGAAAAGAGCTGCTTGGCCTGCCGCTGCATCAGGGCGAGATTGAAGTGGAAAAAGCCCTGAGTGCCATGGCGGCAAAAAACCATCCGGCGGCAAGCGGGCCGTTTTTCCTTGGCGCGGGCTGCTATTTCCACCATGTGCCGGCGACCGTGGATCATATCATCCAGCGCTCGGAGTTCCTCACTTCCTACACGCCGTATCAGCCGGAAATTTCGCAAGGCACGCTGATGGCAGTGTTCCAGTTCCAGACGATGATTGCGAACTTAACCGGCATGGATATCGCCAACGCCTCGATGTATGACGGCGCGACCGCCACCGCCGAGGCCGTGCTGATGGCGCGGCGCATTACGAGCCGCCCGAACATTCATATTCACGGCGCGCTGCACCCGGAATATCGTGAAGTCATCGAAACCTATATCCGCAACTATCCTGAGATGAAGGTGACGTCCGGCGCGCCCGATGCTAATTGCTCGTGCGTGATTGTGCAGACGCCGGATTTCCACGGCGTGCCGCAGCAGCTGGAAGCGCTTCGCAAACAGTGCAGCGAAACAGGTGCGCTGCTTATCGTGGTGGTGACGGAGATTTTATCGCTTGGGCTGCTACCTGCGCCGAGTGAAGCGGATATGGTGGTTGGTGAGGCACAGTCGATCGGTGTGGGCATGAGTTTTGGTGGCCCGCATCTTGGCTTCTTTGCATGCCGTAAGGATTTCCTGCGCCAGATGCCAGGCCGCCTGTGCGGTGAAACGGTTGATCGTGACGGAAGGCGCGGCTATGTGCTGACGCTATCGACGCGCGAGCAGCATATCCGCCGCGAAAAAGCGACCTCCAACATCTGCACCAATCAAGGCCTGTTTGCGCTGGCCTTCACTATTCATATGAGCCTGCTTGGCGAGATTGGATTTAAGCAGCTTGCGCGCCTCAACCATGAACGCGCCTGCATGCTGGCAGATAGGCTCTCAAAGGTGAAAAACCTACGCGTGAGCGACGCGCCGTTCTTTAATGAGTTTGTGGTCGAGCTTGCGGTTTCGGCGAAAGACACCGTGGATCAGCTTGCATCGCGCGGCATCATCGCCGGCTATCCGCTGGAAGGCGGGAAGCTGCTGGTGGCTGCCACCGAAATGACCAGCGAGCAGGATATTGAGGTCTTTGCAGGTAGCTTGGAAGAAATTTGCAGCGCAGGCAAGGTGCGCCAGAAGGAGGTTGCATAATGTCTGCCGAGTCGCTTTCGAAAGGCCGCGGCCTGAATGTCGAAGAAAACCTGCTCTACGAAAAAGGCACGCATGGCGCCTGCGGCGTCGATTTGCCGAAGCCCAAAGGCCTTGCGCTTCGCACCGGCCAGAAGCCGCGCGAGCATGTGGGGCTGCCGGAAGTGAGCGAGCCGCAGGTGGTGCGCCATTTTGTACGGCTTTCTAAAATGAATTACGCGATTGATATGGGGCTGTATCCGCTCGGCTCCTGCACCATGAAACACAACCCGCGCCTGAACGAAAAAATCGCGCGCCATCCGGGCTTTGCGAATATCCACCCGCTGCAGCCGCAGTCCACCGTGCAGGGCGCGCTGGAACTGATGCATACGCTGGAGCAGTGGCTGAAGGCCGTCTCCGGCTTGCCGTATGTGACGCTGAACCCCGCCGCCGGCGCGCATGGTGAATTTGCCGGTATCATGACCATTCGCCGCGCGCACGAAGCAAAAGGTCGGGCGCGCAAAATTGTGCTGGTGCCTGATAGCGCGCATGGCACCAACCCCGCAACGGCGGTTGCCTGCGGCTACGACACCAAAACCATTCCTTCCGGCAAGGACGGCACGGTGGATTTAGACGCCTTTAAAAATGCGATGAGTGATGAGGTGGCGGCGATCATGCTCACCAACCCGAACACCTGCGGTGTGTTTGAGCCAAACGCCAAAGAAATCGCCGATATTCTGCACCAAGCAGGCGCATATTTTTACTGCGACGGCGCGAATTTCAACGCGCTGGTTGGCCGCGTGCGCCCGGCAGATTTCGGCGTGGATGTCATGCATTTCAACCTGCACAAAACCTTCTCTACGCCGCATGGCGGCGGCGGCCCCGGCTGCGGCCCGATTGCGGTATCCGCTGAACTTGGCCCATACCTGCCGGTGCCGAAAGTAGTGAAAGATAAGGATGGCTATCGCTTCGTGAAGGAAGACAGCCAAAGCATCGGCCGCCTGAAAGGCTTTAACGGCCAGTTCGGCATGATGGTGCGCGCGCTTTCCTACATGATGTCGCATGGCGCTGATGGCCTCCGCCAGGTCGCGGAAGATGCGGTGCTGAACGCCAACTATGTGCTGAGCCAACTGAAGGATCTCTACCATGTTCCGTTCCCAGGAACGTGCATGCATGAATGTTTGCTGTCGGATAAAATCCAGAAGGAAAAAGGCATCACCACCAATGAAATCGCCAAGACGCTGATTGAGCATGGCATCCATCCGATGACGGTCTATTTCCCGCTTGTCGTGCAGGGCGCAATGCTGATCGAGCCGACCGAAACCGAAACCAAGGCTTCGCTCGACCATTTCATCGCGGTGATGCGTGAAATTGCCGAGAAAACGGCGAAAGGTGATGTGGAGGAGATGAAGCTAAACCCGGTCTCCGCTCCGCGCAAAAAGCTCGATGAGGTGCGCGCTGCGAAAAATCCGGTATTGAAATACACCGCGAGTGAGGCGGCATAGGCATTAGCCAAAGCTTAACCATTGGATTGTACCCTTGGCGGATTATGCTCGCCTTGGTTGTGGTTGCCGATGATTGATTCGCTTTTTCAGCGCTCGCTGGCGCGGCGCATGATTTCCTATTTTGTGGATCTCAATCTGCTGATCTTTTTTTTCTGCGGGATCGGCATTTATTATTACATAGACCACCAGCTTCACCTTCAGATTGAAAAACGCTCCGCTAGCCTTATTTCTTCAATTAGCGCCAAGCTGAATATCAGCGATGATCATGAGCAGTTTCAGCGAAGCATTTCACAGCTAGCGGAGGAAAGCGATATTCTTTATCTGCTGGTGGCTGAAGAAGACTCGCAGGGGATGCTAAGTGTTATCGCCGCCAGTAATGCGGCTTGGTACGGCAAACCCATCGATAGCGTGCCCATTGATGAGCACACCCGTGACGACATTACTCAGGCCTTTGGGCAAAATCGCGCTCTTTATCACCAACACGAAGAATTGCAGATCGTTGATACCACCCAGCCAGTGTATATCGAAAGCAAAGGCACCGACATACGCCGCCGCGCTGTGATTCATGTCGCTATTGATTCATCGTTTCAGCACAATCAACTGCGCCGCGATATTATTATTATAAGCGCTGTGCTGTTTGGCGTTATTCTGAGCATACTGGTGATTATCAGCCAGTTGATGAAACGCCAGATCTTTGAACCTATTCTGCACTTGCGTGATGTGATGCGCCGACGGTCTGAGGGCGATAAAACCGCATTTGCGACGATAAAAACTAACGATGAAATTGGTGAGCTTGCTTACTCGCTCAATGAAATGATCGATAGCCTTGCCACCAGTGAAAATAAATTACGCGCTGTGATGAACACCATCGCAGATGGCATCATCATTATCAATACGCGCGGTATCGTTCAGGGTTTTACGCCCGCAGCGGAGAAAATTTTCGGCTATCAGGCAAGTGAGGTGATCGGACAGAATGTCCGTATGCTCATGAATGAGAAGGATGCTGGGCGCCATGATGGCTACCTGGCTAACTACCAGCAAACAAAACAATCAGGGATCATTGGCGTTGGGCGGATGGTGATGGGCAGGCGAAGCGACGGCACACTCTTTCCAATGGATCTTACCATTAGCGAGACGGTTGTCGGTGGGGATAAAATCTTTGTTGGCATTGTGCGCGATGCAAGCGAACGCGAGCAGGCACAAAAAAAACTTTCTGATTTTGCTTCTGAGCTTGAGCTCAAAAATATCGAGCTGGCGATGGCCAGAAATGAAGCCGAGAAAGTCACTCGGCAAAAAAGCCAGTTTCTTGCAAATATGAGCCACGAGATCCGAACACCGATGAACGCGATTGTCGGCATGGGCCAACTGCTTCAGGACACTCAATTAACCAGCGAACAAAAGCATTTTACAGAAACGATTCTGCGTTCATCACAGCATTTGCTGGAACTGATCAACGATATCCTTGATCTTTCCAAAATTGAGGCAGGTAAGCTAACGATTGATCCGGTGGAAACTTCACTGCACACCATGCTTGAGCAGATTTGTGCGACCTACTACCCGCAGCTGCGCGATAAACCGGTAACGCTATCGCTTAAAATCGACCCATCGGTGCCGAAAAGCGGCATCGTGGATCCGGTGCGCCTCAATCAGATCATTACCAATCTGGTTTCCAACGCTGTCAAGTTCACCCAGCGAGGCGAGATCGTTATTAGCGCGAGCCGTGAGGCGGTGGTGCTGGATGATTCACCGGACGAGTGGATGCTGAGAATTACCGTTCGCGATACCGGCATCGGCATTTCTGCGAATGCACAGAGCCGCATTTTTGAGAAATTTACGCAGGCCGATGCCTCTACCACACGCAATTATGGCGGTACCGGACTTGGGCTTGCAATCTGCAAGGAGTTGGTCGCAGCGATGGGCGGCGATATCGGCGTGGAAAGTGAGCCGCACAAAGGCTCAATATTCTGGTTTGCCGTGCGTGTGAAGCCATCGCATGCGCCAGCACCAGCCGAGATACAGGCAATAAGTGCCAAGCTATCCGCCCATTCATTGCTGGGCTTGAATGTACTGCTTGCTGAGGATAATGCGGTGAATTGTGAAATCGTCAAAATCATGCTGGAAAAACTTGGCTGTAGAGTCGCTGTTGTTACAAACGGGCAGGATGCGGTCAATTACGTCAAGGACCATTCAGACCTTGATGGGATCATCATGGATTGCCAGATGCCAGTGATGGATGGCTATGAGGCGGCGCGGCAAATCACGGCGATGAAAATCCGCGGTGAGATTTGTGATATTCCAATCATCGCACTCACCGCGAACGCCATGGCGGGCGACAGAGATATATGCCTAGCCGCCGGTATGCAAGACTATCTGGCCAAGCCGGTAAAGCGCGAAGAGCTGGCGGCGATGCTAGCGCGCTGGGCAGGAAAACGACATACGGCTTGACTTGAGCCGCTAATCCTAGGCATAAAGCCCATCAAGCCGTCTCACAACGCGCGGGTGTAGCTTAGTGGTAAAGCTCCAGCCTTCCAAGCTGGCTATGAGGGTTCGATTCCCTTCACCCGCTCCATCACCTTCGTTGATTTTACCAAAGCCAAAATCTAGCCTGGGCGAGACTCGTCTGCGCGCGTGAAGTGGATGCTTCGCCATAGTCTTAAGGACGAAGGCGGGCTGTTTGTAATCAAGAAATAAACTTGCCTCTCTAAAAAAAAACGCCTACAAGCGTGCCATCTTTTAATCATTTTATTTTCAGCTGAAGGATCATGACTATGAGCAAAGAGAAATTTGACAGGAATAAGCCGCATTGTAACATTGGTACGATTGGGCACGTGGATCACGGCAAGACGAGCTTGACCGCGGCGATCACGAAAGTGCTGGCTGAAGCTGGCCGCGCGAAATACACCGCGTATGACCAGATCGACGCAGCGCCGGAAGAAAAAGCGCGCGGTATTACCATCAACACGGCGCACGTGGAATACGAAACCGAGAAGCGCCACTACGCACACGTGGATTGCCCTGGTCACGCGGATTATGTGAAGAACATGATCACCGGTGCAGCGCAGATGGACGGTGCGATTCTGGTGGTGTCTGCTGCGGACGGTCCGATGCCGCAGACCCGCGAGCATATCCTGCTGGCTCGCCAGGTGGGTGTTCCTGCGATTGTTGTATTCCTCAATAAATGCGACATGGTCGAAGATAAAGAACTGCTCGAACTCGTTGAGATGGAAGTTCGCGACCTGCTGAACAAATACAAATTCCCGGGCGATACGACGCCGATCATCCATGGCTCGGCACTCGCGGCGCTGGAAGATAAAAATCCTGCGCTCGGCAAAGATGCGATCCTGAAGCTGATGGAAGCGGTGGATGCCACCATTCCGCAGCCAGAGCGTCCAATGGACAAGCCGTTTGCGATGCCAATCGAGGACGTGTTCTCGATCTCTGGTCGCGGTACGGTAGTAACCGGCCGTATCGAGCGCGGTATCATTAAAGTAGGTGAAGAGATCGAGATCGTAGGTCTTGGCCCAACACAGAAAACGGTGTGCACCGGTATCGAGATGTTCCGCAAGCTGCTGGATGAAGGCCGTGCGGGCGATAACGCCGGCGTATTGCTGCGCGGTACCAAGCGCGAGGAAGTACAGCGCGGTCAGGTACTGTGCAAACCAGGCTCGATCATGCCGCATACCAAATTCAAAGCTGAGATTTACGTGCTGACGAAAGAAGAGGGTGGCCGTCATACGCCATTCTTTGCGAACTACCGTCCGCAGTTTTACTTCCGCACGACGGACGTAACGGGCTCGATCGTTCTGCCAGCTGGCACCGAGATGGTGATGCCTGGCGATAACATCACGATCGAAGCGACGCTGATCTCGCCGATTGCGATGGAAGAAGGCCTGCGCTTCGCGATCCGCGAAGGTGGCCGCACCGTTGGCGCCGGCGTTGTAGCTAAAATTGTGGAGTA
>JAJTHB010000021.1 GCA_021299465.1 Rickettsiales bacterium
ATATTTCCGCGATCAGGAAGGCCAGGACGTACTCTTCTTCGTCGACAACATCTTCCGCTTCACGCAGGCTGGCTCTGAAATGTCGGCGCTGCTTGGCCGTATTCCTTCGGCGGTGGGTTACCAGCCAACGCTCGCGACCGACATGGGTGCGATGCAGGAGCGCATTACCTCAACCAAAAAAGGCTCGATCACCTCGGTGCAGGCGATTTACGTACCGGCGGATGATTTGACCGACCCTGCGCCCGCAACCTCGTTTGCGCATTTGGATGCAACGACGGTACTTTCGCGCCAGATCGCTGAGCTTGGTATTTATCCGGCGGTGGATCCGCTTGATTCAACCTCGCGCGTGCTTGATCCCGCGATCATTGGCGAAGAACACTACACTGTGGCGCGCGAAGTTCAGCGCGTGCTTCAGACCTACAAATCGCTGCAGGACATCATCGCGATTCTCGGTATGGACGAGCTGTCGGAAGAAGACAAACTGGTGGTGGCGCGTGCGCGCAAAATCCAGCGCTTCCTGAGCCAGCCGTTCCATGTGGCGGAAGTATTCACCGGCTCGCCGGGTAAGCTCGTGGCGCTCGCGGATACCATCAAGGGCTTCAAGGCTATCTGCGCGGGCGAATATGACGACCTGCCAGAAGCGGCCTTCTACATGGTGGGTTCGATCGAAGAAGCCGTGGCGAAAGCCAAGAAAATGGCGGCTGAGGCAGCGTAATTCGCTTAGCGAATAGCCGTCCCGGCGCAGGCCGGGACCTCGTGCCACAGACTGTGAAACCAGACCCCCGCAACAAGTGCGGGGTGACAAGGGAAAATGGACATGAAACTACAACTCATCACCCCTGAAAAAACGCTCTTTGACGGCGAAGCGGAATACATCGCCGTTCCAGGAGCCGAGGGTGAGTTCGGCGTCATGGATGGCCATGCACCAGTGATCGCAACGCTGAAAGAAGGCACGGTTGCCATCGAGCTTTCCGGCGGCGAGAAAAAAGAATTTCAGGTTTCCGGTGGCGTGGCGGAAGTGCTGCCGGAGCGTTGCACGCTGCTCGTTGAAGCGGCATCCTAGCGCATGGGCCAGCCTTCCGGCATTGAGCGTTTTATTCGCGATATGGAGGCGTTTGCCCGTCCTGACTGGCTGGGTTCAGATCCGAGATATAAAAAATTTCTTGATGATGTAACCCGTGTTGGCCGCGAGGTTGTAACCCAGGAGCGACTACTAAATATCAATGTAGGGCTTCTGGATAGTCACTACCCACAAGGTTTTCCTTACTACGCACGCATCAAACCCCAGCACCGCCCCATGGCAAAAAAAATATGCGAGGCGTCGCAGGCGCTTGCTGATGCAACGCTGCGCTACCAGCAGGCGATGAACAACCTCATCAATGAGGCGGCGCCTGCCATTCTGGAAAGGCTTGGCGCGGCATACGGTTTTACGGATAAAACGACCATTGAGGCTATCAAGCGCTCGTTCGAGGCGAACCGGGACGTGGTCGATAATGTTGCGGACATCATGCACCAGAGCCTTGGTGGTTCTGCTTCCGCGGAGTTGATTCCTGATGCGCTTGTAAGGGACATGCAGGCGTTTCTTGGCACCATCACGAGCGATGAATCATGGTTTGCCTATTTTCGTGACCAGCACCAGCTTGATCGTCTCAAGGGCAGCCTGAGTGAGCCTGCGGGTGCTGTGCCGATGATCATGATCAAATCGCTTTCTGCAATCAATCCTGCGCTGTCACATTTAACGCAGAGGAACATTGACGGGCGAGACCAGCTGCGAAGCTACTGGCCAAAGTTGTTTGCCAGCCAAACCCCAAAAAAATAACGCGAGCCAGCGCGGCTAAGTCGTGCCGCAGCTAAAAAAGTTTGGCTTTGACAAAGCCAGTGAAGGCGGATGGCATGCCCCTTGCTTCTAGATCGCCATGACCACGCCTATTGTCATTCACCCATTACCGCAGCCGGAGCCTAGCCTCTCGCCCTATCAGGCGCGTATGGCCAAGGCGCCGGAGATTCAAAACGATAGCTTTTTTGAAAGCTTTGCGGATCTGCTCGATGTCATTAATCCCCTCCAACATATCCCGGTGGTTTCCACGGCTTATCGTGAGCTTACCGGCGATACGATTTCAACCGGTGCGCGGCTTGCAGGCGGCGCATTATTTGGCGGGCCGCTTGGCCTCATTGCCGCCATTGGCAATAGTATTTTCGAACAGGAAACCGGCGGCGATATTGGCAAAAGTTTGTTTGCAGCGGCGGCAAAGCGCTACGAAGAAACATCATTGTTTAGTTGATATTTTAATATTTAATTAAACCGATACGAGTATTTTCTCCTATGTATTTATTTGGGAGGAATCATGCTTTACTCGATCCGCACGCGGCTGCTGCTCAATCTTCTCGTACTTACAGCTCCCATGTGTTTTTTTGCCTATAATCTTTTTGATCAGGCATCGCACCAGATCGAATTTGCGCAAAAAGAAAAGCTGGGCGTTACGCTTCAGGTGCCGCTGGTTGATTTGTATGCGACGCTACACCACCATCACTCATCGCAGCAACTTAATGCAAATCTTACCCCGTCCTGGAGCGCCGTTTCAGATAAAGCAGCAGCACTTACGACCGTTTACAATTCTGTGGGCGAATCGGTAGGGTTTCACGCACAGACAATACCGGAAGCGACACTCAAAACCCTGACGTTACCTCTGATAGCGCCGCATTGGTCAGCGATAAAGCCAGCGATCGATGATGCACTCAAAAATGCAAAACCTGAGGAGCTATCCCCATTGCCTGTCGTTGTGAGACAGATGATCACGCGCACCAGCGATGGCTCTAACCTCACGCTCGATCCGGATTTGGATAGCTATTATTTGATGGACATGATCTCGTTTGCTGTTCCGGCGGCACTTGAAAATCTTGCTGGCGCGGAATCAGATATGCTGGCTGCGAACGAAAAAGCAGGTAGCGGTAAACTTGCCGTATGGGCGCATCTGATGGGTGTAGCCGACGCGGGGCGCATAGAAGGAAGCCTGCAAACTGCGCTGGCAGAAGACCAGAATTTTTACGGCGTGAGTGAAACGTTGACTAGATTAAAGCCACTGTTTGCTCGCTATCAAGAGGCCAATCAGGCCTGGCTTAACATCATGGCAAATCCCAGCAGCCACACCGAGACAGATATCGCTGCTGGGGCACAAACACTACGTGATGCCATACTAATGTTGTATCACGCAGGCGCAGAGGAGCTTGTGCTGTTGCTTGACCGCCGCATCATGAATTTTGAGACCGAGCGCAACCAATTGATGATGAAGGGAGGCCTGGCACTGGCGCTTGGGCTTGTGCTGTTTGTCTGTATTTCCCAGAGCATTGTCGGGCCAATTAAACGTCTGGTTTTGGCCATGGGAAGGCTTGCTGATGGAGATGTTACGCAAGATATTCCTGGCACAACCAAACGTGATGAGGTTGGGCAAATGGCGCGAGCCGTCGTGGTGTTTAGGGAAAATGCTGTTGCACTACAACACATGGCAAAAGAGTTTGATAGCTCTGTCAAGCATGTGGTTGAGATCGTCGCATCGGCAGCAACAGAGCTGGACTCAACCTCACGCGAGCTAACGGGACGGGCGCATGATGGCAGTGTTCGCCTGCAGATGCTTGGCGATGACGTCACCGTTGTTTCAAGCCGTATGCAAAGCGTATCGGCAGCCAGTAGCGAGCTTTATCAAGCCATCAATGAAATTTGCCAGCAAGTTGAGCTGTCCGCGAATACAGCCGATGAAGCGGTTTCACGCGCCGAGGGCGTTCAGGCGGTTGCCAACCAGCTTGCTAGTTGCGCGGAGAAAATTGATAGTATCGTCACTATCATTACGGCCATCGCATCCAAAATTACCATGCTCTCACTCAACGCCACTATTGAGGCGGCGCGGGCGGGCGATGCAGGAAAGGGGTTTGCGGTCGTAGCGGATGAGGTCAAGACACTTGCCAATCAAACAGCGAAAGCAACCGAGGATATTGCCTCGTTGGTTGGAAATATCAAGCATAGCAGTAGGGATACGCTTGGTGCGGTAACGCATATCAGCGACATCATTTCGCAACTGAAACAAATCAGCAGCGCGATTGCGGCGGCAGTACAGGAGCAAAGTGCAGCAACACAAAATATCTCGAGCAACATCGCGCAGGCAAGCATCAGCATCGAATCGGTGACAAGCAATGTGAAGGAAGTCTCCGCCTCAGCTCAGCAATCAAGTGCGGCGGCTGAGCAAACGCTTCAGGCATCGGGTGATTTGTCCAAACAGTCCGAGGTGCTTCGCCGCGAGGTCGATGAATTTATGACGGGACTGCTAAGGCGTGCCTAGGCTTGTCTCTTTCCCCAAACAGCGCCGTTCCTACCCGAACGCATGTTGAACCCATCCTTGCGGCGATATCGTAATCGCCGGACATGCCCATTGAGAGTTCTTTCAAACCGTGAGCAAGTGCGATTTGCCTAAGCAGCGCAAAATGCGGCGCGGGCGGCTGGTCAGCAGGCGGCACGCACATCAGCCCCACGATGGGCAGTTTCAAGTCATGGATGCAGAAACGGATGAATTCATCGGCCTGAGCCGGTACAATCCCCGCCTTCTGTGGTTCTTCGCCGGTGTTGATTTGAATGAACATTCTTTTGCTGCCGGAATTTTCTGCTGAAAATTCCATGGAGCCCAGCTCCCACCTTCGCTCTTCGAGCTTCGGCGGGCAGGCAGGGCTGGTTCGCGCTGCTGCGCTCTCATCACGGATGCGCGCCAGCGCCAGCGCCAGCTTCTCCCGATCCACCGTCTGAATCACATCAAAGAGAGCCAGGGCGTCTTTCGCCTTGTTAGTTTGCAATGGGCCGATCAGATGGAGGCGGATATGGGGGTATTTCTTCTTAAGTGGTGGCCATTTATCATAGGCTTCCTGGACACGGTTTTCGCCAAAATCAGTGATGCCGAGGCCGATCGCTTCTTCCAAAAGCTCGGCATGTTGACCCTTGGAGGCCCCGAGAATGGTGGTTTTTGGGGCGGCTAAAGGTGAATTTTCTCTTGCTTTTTCAAGTGCTGAGCGGATTGCTGTGAGGCGGGTAGCCAAAGTCATAAATGAGGTTTTTCAATGCGTTGAATATTAATAAAGCCTTAAAATAACGGGGTATTAGCGATGATTTTGTTGCCCAATTGCAACAGACGGGGTGAAAAGCCGGTGTTTTTATCTACAAAAAACGCTTCCGACTTGCAACCGCTTCCTCTTTGCACAATAACAGTCCGCAGGTAAATGCATGAAGTCATGTACTTTATGTAGCCTAGAGTGATTATTCTAGTCACATTTTTAACTCTAAAGGGAAAATGATATGAAAAAAATTCTTCTCGGTACGACCTCCCTTCTCGGTGCCGCCCTGCTCGCAGGCGC
>JAJTHB010000018.1 GCA_021299465.1 Rickettsiales bacterium
AGCTGGTTTAATCGGTCATAGCGAGAGGATTCCTGCGCATGGATGATGACGGCGCTGGAGGCCAACATCAGGCAGGCGATCATGAAATCGCGCTGGAAGATGAAGCCCTCGCCGGTGGTGCCATGATGGGCGAACCAAAGCGTCGCCCCCCACAACGCAAGCCAACGCGAATATGGCCAGATCATCCAGCCGACGATCCACGCGGAAAGCGAGAGCCATGCGAGATCAGTCAGGCGAAACGCCAGATCACCATGGCCAAAGAGGGAGATGATGCCCATATGCACCCAGTAAGTGCCCGGCATATTGTAATCAAACAGGTCGCGGTAAGGCACATCGCCCGCAAGCAGGCGGTGCGCGATGTAGTGAAACAGCTGCGCATCCCGCCCGGGGCCATAACCTAAGCTATGATAAATGCCCGCCAGTGAGAGATAGGCTAGGTAGAGCGTCGCCGCGGCAAAGAGCGCCCGCAGCATCCGCTCGCGCGGCGGTATATCTCGCAGTCTTGACATGAGTGGTTTTGGTAAAGCCATCACAGCTTATGGTTTAGCAGCCGGTTCGTACTTATAAAACGCAAAATCATGCAGCGTGCCGATATAGCGATAATCTTTCCACAGCGCGCGGAAACGCTCTTGAGCGAGGAAGTAATTTATGAAGTTAAATCGCATATTGATAAAGGCTTGTTTGTTTTCGCGTTCATCAAAAATAATGAGCGCCGGTTTTTTTTCTAAATCCTCTAAGGTGCGCTCGGTGAAAAAACGTTCGTTATCATTCATTTCGGGCAAAGTTCGGTAAACGGGTTCCTTGTCACTACCGCGATTTTCTGCATAGGCCAGTGGCAAGTGAATCATATAAGGCAGTGATAAACCCCAGTAGGCATGACCATAATTTACCGCAGGAAAACCGCCATTCGTGCTACTGCTAATGACTGCAACTGTCTGGTTTTTGGCATGGAACCCAATTTTTTCTGCGATATCTTTTTTTTGCTGTGCCGACGTAGCCGATAAGTCGCCAATACTAAGAATTACCCAAACGGCAACCCAAATAAAGCCATGAACTGGCTTATTCAGTTTGAGATATACAATTGCTCCCAGTAAGCATTGTAATGTGAGTAATGGCAAAGCCTGATAGCTGTAGTTAGTCATTGGGGCGATAAAAACCACGGCAGAAGCAATGATGATTGCGCTGAGGGGCAATAGAACCCCGCCACTTACACGCCTGTTGATGGCATAAGCCAGAATGAAGTAAGTTGGTGAGGCATACAGGATTGCCGTCATGATAATGATTTCCGTTGATATTTGATACCCTGCATAGCTTGCCATAACCATCGGCCATATCGTGAGCATGTAATCGTGATGGGCGATCAGCAAATAGCCGTGATAGCTTAGGAAGATGATGGAGATAATCCACGCCTCAGGGCGAAACAAAGCCCAGACATTTCGTTTGCTTATCGCACGGGCGCATTCAGCGGCGGCAAAGATCAAAATGAAATGCGGCTTAATGGCAAAACCGATGGCTGCATAGAGCGCAAGGCCAAGGCTAAGCTTGCGCGAGTGGGCGGCACCGTTTATTTCCACGACCAAAAGCAGAATGTATGGAAGAGCGAATATGAGAAGCAAATGCTCGCGCTGCCCGTAGCTGTCTTGTAGGGTTGGCATGATTAGCAGGATCGCTGCGATCATGAATGCGGTAAGCCATTCCTGGGTTGAATCGGTTATCAAACTATTTATGATATTACGGCATAGATGCATGCTAAGTAGAGCAAGTCCGCCGACCATCACGAGAAAAAGTGCAATCTCAGATAACCCGGTAAAGCTCGATATCCAAACCGGTATCATCGAGATATATACGATTAGAGGAGTGTTTATTTCAAAAAGCTCCCTGTAGATAACAGTGCCTGCAATGCTTTTCTGAGCATAGGCAATGTAACACCCAACATCATGATTTATCAGTTTCTCTGAGGTGTAAAGTAGGCTGCAGCAAAATAATAACAACCAAAAGAAAAGGATTTTGTTGTTTGAAACTAGTGAAGGTGTCTGTCTCATGTCTATGACCTAATTACAGGAAGATGATCACGATTTCTGCAAGCCCAATACATATGATTATTTGACGTTTTATCTTTGGCATGAATCCAGCCATTACTTTCTGCGTCCCAAGAGAAAGAAGTGTATCCAATGCTTTCCAACAATATAAAGCAGTCTTCGTGTTTTTGTCCGGCGCGTCTTGCCCAGTGCGGGTCATTTTCAAAAAGAATGATAGCCTTATCCTGAGCTTTTAGCGTTTCCCTAGCGCCCAAGAAGAATTGATACTCACCGCCTTCTATATCGATCTTCAGAAAATCAACTTTTTGTATAGTGTGATTGAAGAAATATTCGTCCAGCGTTCTGATATCAACAGCACGATCATTTGTATGATGAGGATGGCTGTCGCCGCTTACTACATAACGATACGCATCGCCATAACCCTCTTCACAGGTTATAAAACCTGTTTGTGTTCTGCTGCCTAAAGCAACCGGATATACCCGTACTGATGAACATCCATTCAGTTTTAGGTTCTCTTGTAAAATTGGTAAAATGTCAGCAGCAGGTTCGAAAGCATAAACTACACCTGTATCTCCCGCTCTCTTGCTACAGATGATGCTGTAAAGGCCTACATTTGCTCCTACGTCTATAATTTGCATGCCCGGTAGAATTAATCGGTCAACTAACTCTAATTCGGTTGATTCAAAACGTGGAAAGAAAAAGAGATAAGCGGCAATGTCGCCGTGTGGCAGCATGCGTAGTGTTGAATTTGCTGCTCGAAGCGTAACGTAATGTTTATGTCTGTTGAGTAGTTTGAAAGTAATTATTAAGCAATTCCGCAGAAAGCTTCCAAGCAATGACGCCCGAACGGCCGTGTATATAGTGTGTATGGGTAAACGCAGTGACATCAACGAAATATCCTCAGTTACTTACAATAAATTCTTTGCAAGCCTCTTTCCGATCTGAATGCTCTCACTAATCGAACGATCTTCGGGATAGTAGTAAGCGGTATCGGCGTAGTATAGCCCTTTGATGGCGCTGGACATGGGGGGTAGCCGGGTCATGAAGTTCGGCGGGCAGACCGTTTGTGCGTAGCGATAACGGTGCACGTGCGAAGATTTAATCCATGAGGGATGAAAAGTGGGATTAACCTGTGACAGGTAGTGAGTGACTTCATCGATGAATTGCTGGTTGGTGTATTGGAATTTAGGGTGTGTGGCTGGCATATAATAAGGCGCATATAGCACCGTATCTTTCAGCGGGCATAAGTTGGTATACTCGATCAGTCCGGGCATATCGATGCTGCTATCAGATATATTGAGCCAGAAATCTTTGCCGAATGGCCGATCAAGTTTGAAGATGACGCAAGCAACGCCGATATTGACGATATCGTGTATTTTACTTCGCTCATTTTCCGGAAGATCGGGAATGATGGTCGGCAGATAGGGTAATGGGACGGTAGATACAACGCAATCTGTGTCGATCGTGCCGTGCGGCGTTGTGACAGAGACCACGCCCCCGTCTTTACAGTTAATGCGCTGCACAGGGCAGCGAAGGTGAATCTTGCCGCCGGCTGATTCAATGAGTGCCGCAAGTTTCTGCATCAGAACCTCTGAGCCACCCTCAAGATAGCCCATTTCCTCGGCCATGATGCTTTTTCTGGAATTGGCAACCCGGCGAATACGCGCAGCAATCCATGCAGCAGAAATCTTATCAGTATACTCGTAATATTTGAGATCAAGCAGCCGCCCCCACAGCATCTGAAACGCCTCGCTGCCGAGCCAGCGTTTTAGCCAGGGGGTTGCGAGCTTGTGATCAAGCTTCTCCATGGAAGCCAGATGCTGGCAATATAAAACATGAAGCGCGTAGCGACATTTTGATAGTAACGAAAGATGAGGGAAGGAAAGCAGTGCCATGGGATTGCCCCAAGGGAAATAATGCCCATTGTGAAAATAGCCCATCGTTGTTGTTTTCCAGCGCAGACGATCTGTTAAGTTCGTCTCATTGAGTAAGCTGAGCAGCGCCTCATCGCCCCTGCATATAAAATGGTAATATCGCTCAATCAAAAGTCCGTCGAAATCAAACGAAGCGGACATGCCTCCCACACGATCGTCATGCTCGAAAACATCAACTTGATGACCTGCCTTTAGCAGTTCCCACGCTGCGACCAAACCCATTGGGCCTGCTCCGACGACGAGGATTTTCTTGGCAAACGAGTTTGACACAGCTGAGCAAAAAATACAGTTTTACCTAAATAATTTAGCTGGTTTTTTTCAGTTTAACCAGTAACTATTTACTGAATGGAAGAAAAGATAAAACATATCCCCGACCTTACCATCATCATCCCCGCGTACAACGAATCAGATGCTCTTGAAGGGCTATTTTTAAAATTACTGCCCATTCTGGATTCGCTGAAGCTGGATTGGCGGGTGCTCTGTGTGGATGATGGCAGCAAGGATGATACTCGCGAAAAACTGCGCCAGTGGCATGACAAAGAGCCGCGCATACAGCTGCTGGCGCTATCGCGCAACTTTGGAAAAGAAGCAGCGCTGACTGCTGGCCTGTTTCATGCCGAAGGTCAGGCGGTGATACCGTTTGATGCCGACCTTCAGGACCCGCCGGAGCTGATCCCAGAGATGGTCGCGAAATGGCGCGAGGGCTACAAGGTGGTGCTGGCGGTTCGGCGCAACCGAAACGGCGATGGCTGGCTTAAGCGCATCAGTGCCCTTTGCTATTACAAGCTGATGCGGGCGATGCATGTTGACCTGCCCGCTAATGTCGGTGATTTCAGGTTGATGGACCGGCAGGTGGTGGAAGTGATGCGCCTGCTGCCGGAGCGCACCCGCTTCATGAAGGGGCTGTTTGCGTGGGTTGGATTTAGTACGGCAAGTATTTATTTCGATCGGCCTGAGCGCGCCGTCGGTGAAGCTAAGCAAAGCCTGCGGTCGTTGCTACGGCTGGCGAAAGACGGCATTTTTTCCTTTACCACCCTGCCGCTTCGCCTTGCCACCTATTTAGGGATCTTCATTTCCGCAGTGTCTTTTTCATACGCGGCGTGGCTGATTCTTCGCACCTTGATATTCGGCGTTGAAGTGCCGGGTTATATTTCCATCATGGCGGCCGTGCTGTGCATGGGCGGTATCCAGCTAATATCGCTCGGTATCATCGGCGAATATATCGGCCGTATTTACCGCGAAACCAAGCAGCGTCCGCTGTTCGTGGTGGAAGAGCACCTGCGCTAGGCGGTTTTTCTTGCGCCCTGATAGGCATAGGGCACGACTTTCTGCTCGATGGTGCCGAAGATGGAGGCGCCTTTGTCGTCCAGCATTTCGATCCTGACCATATCGCCATATTTCATGAACGGCGTAGTGGATTCGCCTTTTTCCAGCTTTTCAATGGTGCGTACTTCGACGATGCAGCTGGAGCCGACCGAACGATCCTTATTCGATACGGTGCCGGAACCGATGATGGTGCCTGCGGATAAATGGCGGGTGCGTGCCGCATGCGAAACCAGCTTCGGGAAGTTAAACACCATATCGGTGCCGGCATGGGGTTTGCCAAATAATTTGCCGTTATAATGGGTGATGAGCGGCAAATGCACCTTGCCCTCTTTCCATGCGCTGCCAAGTTCATCCGGCGTGATGGCGACCGGCGAAAAGGCAGATGCGGGCTTTGCTTGCAGGAAGCCAAAGCCTTTAGCGATCTCCGGCATGGCGAGGTAGCGCAGCGAAACATCATTCACCAGCACAATCAGCTTGATATGTTTTTCGGCATCTTCCGGCGTGACGCCCATCGGAACGTCATCGGTAATCACGGCGATTTCTGCCTCGAAATCAATGCCGTCTTTTTCCGTGGGTAGCGGAATATCCTCGCGCGGGCCAAGCAGCGAATCCGAGCCGCCCTGATACATGAGCGGATCCGTCCAGAAGCTTTCCGGCATCTCCACGCCGCGCGAACGTCGCACTAGCTCGACATGATTGACATAGGCCGAACCATCAAGCCACTGATAGGCGCGCGGTAGTGGCGATGCGACCTTGGTTTCATCAAACGCAAACGCGCCGTGCACCGCTTCGCCTTTATTCAGCGAATCATAGAGCTTTTTAAGGTGCGGCGATAGCCCATCCCAGCGCTCGAGCACTTGCTGCAGGGTCGGCGCGATGCCGGGCACTGCGACCGCTTTTTTCAAATCGCGGCTTACCACGACCAGCGCACCATCGCGGGTATCAGTTTTGAGAGAGGCGAGTTTCATATTACTTCTTTTCCTTCCAACTATTCACATAATCTTTCCATTCCACACTCATCGCCTCTTTGGAAATTTCCACAGCGTCGCGGGTGTCGATCATGACCGCCACTTCATCGGTTTCCTTGGCTTTTGGCGTAAAGGCGTTTTGCATGGCCTTTGGGTGCGGCCCGTGGGGGAAGCCCGAGGGGTGCAGCGAGATCATGCCCGGGTGGATGTTATCACGCGAGAAGAAATTGCCCATGTGGTAAAAAATGATTTCATCGAAATCGTTATTGGAATGATAAAACGGTACTTTCAGCGCCTCGGGATCCGTCTCGAACGGCCGCGGCACAAAGGTGCAGACGACAAAGCGGTTCGCAAGGAACGTGGTATGCGCGCTTGGCGGCAGATGGTAGCGGTGGCTCATCAGCGGGCGGATGTCGCGCCAGTTGATGCGAACCGGCAGATTGTCGCCGCGCCAGCCAATGGCATCCAGCGGGTTGTGCGGGTAGGTGACGGTGGAAAGCTTGCCGTGGCGCTTGATGAGCAGCGTGGTTTTTTTCTCGCTATATTGCGCTTTGAATTTCGCATTGATTTCCGGCGTATCCAGCATCGCCTCGTCGAAAATCGCATTGGGGCCGACAATGCCTTTTTCCGGCAGCTTGTAGGCCTCGTTTGTGGCCTCGATCAGCAGAAATACCGCCTCTGCCTTTCATTCCACCCGCCACATCAGGCAGCGCGGCAGCAGGATGTAATCCCCCTCGGAAAAGCTCAGGTGCCCAAAATCACAAAACAAATCGCCTTCGCCTTTATGCACAAAGATCAGCTCATCGCCATCGCCGTTGGCGGCTATGTGATCCATCTTGCCGCGCGTGCGCCAGAGGCGGAATTTCATCGAGGCGTTATGCATCAGCGGCTGCGCAGCCCACGGAGAATCCACGATTTTTTTCATCTTCACCGTATCAAAGGCGCGCGGGCGGGTCTCCCCCTCCCAGCTCAGCCAGCTGGTTGGGGCGTGGGTGTGGTAGAGGTGCGAAACCGGCCCAAAAAACCCCTCGCGCCCGAATTCGCGCTCCACTGTGCCTTTTGGCAAGGAAACATGCGCCTGACGTGAGGTTTTACCTTCGGTTTTGGGAAATTTGATCCAATGTTTCATAATATCTCGCCAAAAGTGTGGGGCTATGCTATAGCAAGCCTCCGGAAAATCAATCATGACCTTAGTCAAGGAGTGTTTTATGCGTAAGATGTTCATTGCAGCAACCGGCGCACTGGTTTTATCAAGCCCCGCTGTTGCTCAGCAAACGCCAACCGACTGGCAGCCCGGTACCGGCACGATTTACGGTTCCGGCAATTCAAACATGTCTGCTGCGCCTGAAGCGCTCGCAGCTCTCGCTCCAGCTGCTGGCCAGCCTGCAGCTGCTTCGCCTGCACCGATGGTGGTGCGCGCCCGCGACGGCGAGATTATCGAATCGATCGGTGGTGATGCGATTCCGGCGCTGCCGCTAACCGTGATGTCCAACGGCACGATGAAATATGTAACCGGCGGTATCGGCGAGGAAGAACTCGCGCAGCTTAAATCCATCGAAAATGATTTTAACGTGCAGATGCTGATTGCCACCAAGCAGGGGGTTTTCTTAAGCGATGTGACGGTGCGTGTAGTCGATACCAAGGACACTGTGCTCTTCACAGTCGAAAATGCCGGCCCGTATTTTTACCTCTATCTGCCAGCTGGCGATTACATGGTGGAAGTCACCACGCCTGAGGGCAACATGAAGAGCGTGAAAGTGAAGGCTCCGGCCAGCGGCGCGACCAAACCGGTGGTTCGGTTTTAGCGAGTAATCAGGCTCTGAGTTTGCCCATCTGCACTCTCTGCTGAGCTTCGGCCTCGCTCAAGGTCAATGTAATCTGCTTGTCGATGCTTTTAACCACCAGACCTGATCCTTCGGGTTTTTTACCCTCAGGCACGCCAGTGATTCGGTACTGCTCTGAGCCATTAGGCACTAACGTAATATTTTCAAGCTTCAGTTTTTCTGTAACAGTTGCTGTGTCTTTTTCGAGATTACCGCTCAAATTATTTGCTTTGTTGTCAACCGTCCAGCGCACCATACCTGTGGGCAGTTCAAACTCTTGGGTTGATTGTTTGTTGCCAACGACCTTGGTCATTAGGTTGCGGAAACCATCCGTATCGTAAAAAGTGAGTGTGAACGTTCCCTCTGCTTCGCTAGCTCCAGCTTTATATTCTGCTTCCGATCCATAGCTCAGTGATTTCAGGGCAGTAAGAATCTGCTCAGCGGTCTTTTTTTCGACAGGTTTTTGGCTGACGTTTACGGGCGCAATGGCTGTAGGTTTTTTCAATGCTGGCGCAGTCACCGGATCAAACGTCTTGCTGCCACTACCATTTTTTTCTTCATTGGGTGGCGTCTTAGTTGGCGTATTGCCATCATCATCTTCGGCGCTTAAGAGTATTTGCCGGCCGGAACCTGTGTTAACAATTAAATCTGATCCCATTGGCCTTGCATTAGCAGCGGCGGGAGGAGGGCTGGTGTTATAAGCCAGAGGAATTGTCGCGTCTTCTTTTGGTGGTGTGGTAGGCGCAGCAGCAGGCTTGTCCGGCGTAGTGGCCAAGGGCAAGGAATCATCCGCCGTGTCTTTGTCGGGGGCAGGCTTTTGCAGCATCGGTTTGAGTTTTGTTGCGTCAGCGCCAATCGCAATAATGTAGCGGCGTTTTATTGAATCTTTGAAAGCTGTTCTTGTGGATTCATCGCTAAATAAAACCCCGCGTGATATTTCCTCGTTCGTATCTTCATCCAAAAGTTTGATATTACTAATGATGACACTGTCATCCTTGCGTATTGCTACCTGGATTTTTTCAAAATTATCATGCTTGGCACGGATGGCATTCAGCAATTTAGCCTTATCGTTTTTGATGGTTTCAAAATCAGCAAATGCTGCCTTCATAGCCGATTCGGGCAATATCCACTGACCCTTCATACTTAATTCATCAAGTCTTAACGCCTCTTTGGGCACACCGGTTTTGACTAATGCCTTCACAATAGCCGGTATCAGATTCTTTCCCTCTCTTTTTGCTTCATCCGAAGAAACGACTATGCGTATTTGTGTATTGCTAAGCAGGAAATCTGGATCGTCACTGGTATCGCGTACGTCTACCGAATCGCCCAATTTTTCACGCAGCACAGTATTAATTTTACTATGTAAATCCTTAAGCTCCGCCTCAATGGCTGCCGCCGCGCTTGGAGCTGCGGCTGACTTTTGACTTAGCGTTGGAGCTGAACCACCAGTGGTTGTTGC
The DNA here is from genome assembly GCA_021299465.1 of Rickettsiales bacterium. Classification (GTDB taxonomy): domain Bacteria; phylum Pseudomonadota; class Alphaproteobacteria; order Rickettsiales; family SXRF01; genus JAJTHB01. The sequence goes on from JAJTHB010000018.1 coordinate 9,550, forward strand.
AGGCGGTGTGCCGGATTTGACATCCTTGGCAGCGATCGTCACATCTGCGCCGCCGGGTCCTTTGACCTTGGATTTATCGTCTTTGCCGCCCTTATTACCCCAACCAAACAGAGCCATAAATTAGCCTTTCGCTGCGCCGCCGCTTTTGCCACCACCAAATAGTCTGCCAAACAAACCGCCACCTGCAGCATTAGCTGGTTTTCCGGTTGATGATGCACCCGAGGTGTCTTCGCGAATTTCACCGGGGGCTTGTCTTTCCATCGCCAAAGCTGCCCTAAGTGCCGCAGCGTCTAATTCGGGCTCTAATGGCTCTTCAGGTGCTGCACTTGCGCTTTGTTTCTTAGCTCCCAGCGACTCTCTTAACTGATCTTCCTTAACCAGAAGTAGCGTGTTTGCTTTGCTCTCTTCGGGATTTCCAAGGCCGTGTTTTTCACCAAATATCTTGCTTTGCTTTGCTCCTTCTACCAGATTGGTGATGGTAAAGCCATTGTCCCAATCGCCGCTAACCGAGGCCATTTCGATCCCCGTCCATTTTCCTGTCTTGGTTCCTTTTTCGCGGATGGTTTTTTGCAGATCGGAAATGTCTGCTTTGCCTTCGGGGTCGAGTGTTTTCATGAGTTCACTCGGGACAGAATCCCACTTCACGATTTTGCGTGTTGTTACTTTTTCACCTAAGCCAAGTTTCTTTGTATTTTCTGCCTTAACGAGATCTTTCCTGACGATGAAAGCAAACATGTTGGGGCTTCCATCTTTACCGGCTATAAAATGAGCTGAGAACGGATCGTTATCCTTCATTAATTTGGTATCAACGACCTTCCGGCGAAATGCGCTAATCAATTCATCCGGCGCTGCGGTAGCTGCATCAATCGCTTTGGGTTTATCTTCAATTGGCGCGCCACTATCTGCAAGACCAATAACATCACCATCTTTTTTTGCCATAATTCCTCACATGAATTCTAAAAAATGAACAAATAGAGTAGCAAGATGCAGCGTAAAAGAATGTTAATTTTTTGTGACAATCGGCCTGATGGCTAGACTATTGATTAAGCGGCGATTTTTTGCTGGCCTAGCTTCAATATCTCTTCAAACTCCCGCCATTCGCCTTTGCTCATGCCGGAGTTTTCCTGCGTGACCTGCTCACCTGCGATCATGCGGCGGATGGCAGCGAGGCCTTTGGCGGAAATGCTTGCGCCGCCCATGCGGTAATCCATAAAGGCCTGATAGGTGATGGGAACCCATGCTTTCAGCACCTCCAGCATCACATTCGCATAGGCGCGGATCTCATACTGCGCGTGGTGATCGGCGCGAAGGGAGAGGAAATGCATCAGGTTGTGCAGGTCAATTTTCCAGTACCACTGGGTGTAGAAATTGACCGGCAAATTCATGCGCGCCAGCTCGCGGGCGAGGCCGGACTTGCTTTCGTCGAAGATATTGCCTTCCTCGTCGCAGTTCATCATCTCTTCGTAATGCGCGTAGGCATTGACTGAATCCGCTTTCAGGATCTCCAGCACCCGCGCGGCCTGCGCGCCTTCCAGCACATCGCCGCGGCCTTGCCGGTTGGTTTGCGACTGCGCCGCCAAATGCTGCGCCTGTGGAATATAAAATTCCTTATCCATGATCGAGTAGCGGCCGGAATATTCATTCACATTGGCCGTGCGGTGGCGAATCCACTGGCGCGCGATAAAGATCGGCAGCTTGATGTGGAACTTGATTTCGCACATTTCAAACGGCGTGGTGTGGCGGTGGCGCAGCAGGTAGTTGATGAGCCCGGCATCTTCATTGACCTTTTTCGTTCCCGCGCCATACGATACCCGCGCCGCCTGCACAATGGCGCTATCGGTGCCCATATAGTCAATCACGCGCACGAAGCCGTGATCGAGCACGGGTAGTGGCTTATAAAGCAGCGCTTCCAAAGCGGGCGAGCCTTCACGGATCGTCTCGCTTTTTTTGCTGCGCTGGGCTTCGATTTCGGCGGTCTGGGCAGGGGAAAGGGGCATAAAATTAGTTGCTGGTTGCTAGTTGCTGGTTAAAAATGATTATACCAGCAGCGAGAAACTGGCAACCGCTTAGAATGAAGCTTTAATAACCATGTCGCATTTGACGGCGGCGTTTAGCTGCGTTGAAAGATAGTAGCTTGGCGGCGTGGTGGTATCGTCAACGCAGGCATATTCTTCGCCCCACTCACTAACAGTGGGCTTGCTACGAAAGATACGAAGCTGGTTGCCTCCAGCTCGCCTACAGGTATATTCGTAGACACATTCAATGAGGTTGGCCACTTGAGTTTTACCGGAAAATGGCAGGCCATCATCAGTTTTGCTGTCGATGGCATAGCTTTCCTGCGGGCTGGTGCCGGCTATTGACCTGCCATCCATCATAATACCCTCGTAGCTGGCGGTTCCCTTGATTACCCAGCTATTGGCAGGGTTGACGAATGGAAATAGTTGACCTCCTTGTACGGTGAGCAGGGCAAAATTTTCTGGCTGAATCGTGGCGTTCGGATTAAGGCGAGTTCTTGGAACTGTTCCGCCTGCCTCAACGGCGACATTTTTGCCGTTTTGCAATGCCTCGGGGATCAGCCGTGCTTTCGAAAGATGCTCCCAGAAATTGAGCGTTTCATACTCTTCGATGCCCAGCGCGAAGAAGCTGAAATCTACTGGCACAAAGCCGATCACACCATCGCCATTACCGTTGCCATCACTGCCTTCGTCAGTTAGCCCGAGCTCTTCGGCATTACTGCAATCGCCCGGCAGGCAGCCATACTTGCTTTTGAATGTGTGGTAAGCCGTTTCATAGCTTTCGAGCTGGCTGATTTGCGCGCGAATCGATGCTGATGTAATGAGATCCCTGCCGAATAATACGCCGCCTGCGATCAGCCCAATGATGACCAGCACGATCGTCAGCTCGATCAGCGTGAAGCCCGAGCGGTTATGGGAAGCTAAGTGATCGCAGTGCATAGGTTTTCAGATTTCTCGTTTATGATGACTCTATATCCTTCACAAATCGTTAAAATCACGTTATAATAATCTCGTTGCTTCGGCAGCTATGGCGATAAACGCAGCTTAAAATAGACGTTTTGGACCCGGGGGCAGAACCCGGCGCCTCCACCAAAATCTGCTGAAAGCAGATTTTGGCGGGGGCGACTCAGCTTCGACAGACGTAGTAAAGATGTTGCTTTTGCCCGGTATGATAACCGCCGTGACGGGTCATTTTTATAAATGCCAACGACAACGTTGCATTTGTTGCAGCTAACGACAACGCAGTCGTAGCTGTTCGCGCTGCTGCCTAACGGCACTCGCGAGCACTAGCTCGTAACGCGGTTTTGGGGATGTACCGGGCAACAGAAACATCCTCACTTTAATAAGTTGTTGGTTGCTAGTTGCTCGCTCCTAATGGTAGAATGGGAACCATAACAAACGCGACAACGCCCCATGACCGACGGTATCAACTACAGTAACCTCATCGATAATGCCATGCGATCCGTGGTGCGTGAGGTGCTCCGTCAGGCAAGCCAGAAGGGGCTTCCCGGCGATCACCATTTTTATGTTTCGTTCAACACCACCTTTCCCGGTGTGCGTGTCTCCGACACGATCCGTGGTAAATATCCCAAAGAAATGACCATTGTGCTGCAGCACCAGTTCTGGGATTTCAAGGTTGATGAACAGCAGTTTCAGGTGACGCTTTCTTTTTCCGGTGTGCCGGAAAAGCTGGTGATTCCTTATGCGGCGCTGACCGCCTTTGCGGATCCGTCGGTGAAATTCGGGCTGCAGTTTCAGGCCATTGATGCACTCGATTTCTCGCAGGATAACATTGATGAGCCGGTCGAAGCTGCTACTGAATCTGATGATGCAGGCTCCGCCGAAGTGATCTCTCTGGATGCATTTCGTAAAAAATGACGGTCGCTTCTAATCCTTTCATGCAGATGGCGATTGATGCGGCGCTGGAAGCTGGGCGCATCGGTGAAGTTCCTGTCGGTGCGGTGCTTGTGCGTGATGATCAGGTGATCGCAGAATCCGGCAATTGGGTCGAGGAATTCAAAGACCCCACCGCCCATGCGGAAATGCTCGTCATCAGGCAGGCTTGCGATATGCTGGATACCAAGGTTTTAAGTGATTGTGATCTCTATGTGACGCTCGAGCCATGTGCGATGTGCGCGCAGGCGATCAGCTACGCCCGAATCCGCAGGCTTTATTTCGGTGCATTCGATCCCAAGGGCGGCGGCGTTGAAAACGGCGCGCGTATCTTCAGCCAGCCAACTTGCCACCACAAGCCGGAAGTGTATGGTGGCATCGCTGAACATCGATGCAGCGAAATGCTAAAAGAATTTTTCAGACAGCGAAGACCCGCATGATTGGTAATAGATCCGCTCGAGGATTTACCCTGATTGAGCTATCCATCGTCCTTGTGATTATCGGGGTGCTGGCGGGTTCGGTCATTATAGGTCGTGATCTGCTCGAATCGTCGCGTGTGCGCGTTTCTATCAAGGATCGAGAAATGATTCTTGCTGCGGTCAATGTGTTCAAGGAGCGCTATGAGTGTACGCCCGGCGATTGTCCAAATCTAACGGATTTCTGGGCTGATGCTTCACTTGATGGTTCCGATAGCTTTTGCGGAGGTGCTTGGTGGGGCAGTGGCGCGCCACTACCACCGGGTAAGGTTTGTAATGGTAATGGTGACCGCCGTATTGAATGGGGATTTCCAACCTTTGGTAATGCTGAGGTTCATGGCTTTTGGCATCAGCTGGCGCTGGCGGGATTATTTACCAAGGCCAACTATACCGGCAGCCGGATACGAGTGGGCAGCACGCCCTATGTCGTTGAAAATGGCGGCTGGCCGTTTACGGCTCGTGGCGGCGTTAATGCGCCGGAGTCACCAATGGGTGATAATGTTTGCTGGTCAGTGCTTTCTACGTCAAATGACCCGCCACAAAATCCAAGGCAGGATACGTTTGAACCGGAGTCTGTGGAAAATATTTTTACGCTCGGCTCATCAGTCAACCTGCCTACAGGGTATCTCGACTATTGCTATAATCCGGGTTTTTCTTCCGCGATGGCGTTTTATTTCGATTCAAAGATTGACGATGGAAAGCCCGGAACTGGCCGCGTGCAGGGCTGGCTTGGCGACGGCGGCGGTCGCACGCCTGATTGCCTGGTGCTTAACACCGCTAATCCCGTCGTTGAGCCTGGGCTTGCTGAGTATAACCTCAAGAAAGATGGCCCGATCTGCTCGCTTATTTTCCGTGACCGTATTTAGCGTTGGATCGAGGGCTCATCCGCGCCCTTGGTGACGCGCTCCGCCCATGCCTTACTACGGCAAGGGGCGCAATCTTCTTTTTGCGCCGGCGCGACGGCAAAGGTGATCTGCGGTTCCAAGCGTCGGTCGGATGCATGCTTGGTGATAATATGCATACCCACGCTGCTTAAGGTAAACACGGCGGCTTCAACCAAAGTTTGCTTCGAAAGAAACCGTTGTTTGCTGAGCGTGCTGTTAAGGCCTCCAAACACCGCCCCGATAGCGGACGAATAAAGCAAGTTACTGGTGAATGAGTTGCCTTGCGCACCAGCAAAGCCACCAACGATAAGACCCGAAGCGGCGTTAATCGCATGATAGAGGGCTCTGCTTGGATCCATGGGTGCCATAACTACCTAGCCAGTTCCGAACCGCGCTGTTGTGACACCATGTCGCAAAATTTGCTGGTTTGCTGGGTTTTCTCTGGGCAATCGACTAATAGAGATTCGGTTACGGTCTGCTGCGGTGAGGAGACATTGATGTCATGCGCATGAGAGGTTTTTCTGCTGAATAGCTTGGTGCCAATCCACGTAATGGCCGGTGTTGCCACGGCGCCCAGTGCACCCCATGAACCCGCGAAAAGCCCCATGAAAATTGGGTTTGCCATACCGCCAAGGCTTGCCGCGCTAATACCTGCGGCTGCTGCGATCATCGGCGCGAGAAGCGACACGCCAACCCCGACCGCAATGCCGATGGCAGCGGCAAGCGCGATGTTTTTGAGTAATTTTTTCATGCTAGCCTGTTGCTTTTAACACGCCTTATAGGGTAAATCAGTTCTAAACAAAAGTAAGTGAAGAATTTGTGACAAACCAAGATGGGGTTGGATTGCAGGAGATAGAGCTTAGCTAAGTTATTATTAGTTATAGCATATCCGCCTTCGCCCAACCTTTGCCAACCTATAACCAGAAACCTGAATTTATATGTCCCACCAATATATTTATGTCATGAAAAACCTTTCCAAAGCCTTTCCGGGCGGCAAGGAGGTTTTAAAAGGCATCTATTTATCGTTTTACCCCGGCGCGAAAATCGGCGTGCTTGGCCCGAACGGCTCGGGTAAATCGACGCTGCTTAAGATCATGGCGGGCATGGACAGCGAGTTTAACGGCGAGGCGTTTGCCGCCGACGGCGTGAAAATAGGCTTTTTGCAGCAGGAGCCGAAGCTGGATGAAAAGAAAAATGTGATCGAAAACGTCATGGATTCGCTCGGCGAGAAAAAGCAAATGCTGGATCGCTATAACGAGCTGATGGCGAATTATTCGGACGACATCGCCGATGAGGCGGCGAAGCTGCAGGACAAGATCGATGCGCTCGGCGCGTGGGACTTAGAGCGCGAGGCGGAAATCGCCATGGATGCGCTGCGCTGCCCGCCGGGTGATAGCGATGTGACCAAAATCTCCGGCGGTGAAAAACGCCGCGTGGCTTTGTGCAAGCTGCTGCTTGAAAAGCCCGACATGCTGCTGCTCGACGAGCCGACCAACCATCTGGACGCTGAGTCGGTGGCGTGGCTGGAGCATTTTCTTTCCGAGTATAAAGGCACGGTGGTGATGGTGACCCATGATCGCTATTTCCTTGATAACGTGACCGGCTGGATCCTGGAGCTGGACCGCGGCAAGGGCATTCCTTACGAGGGTAATTACTCGGCCTATATCGAGCAAAAAGCCAAACGCCTTGCGCAGGAAGAACGCGAGGAAGATAGCCGCCAGAAGCAGCTTTCCCGCGAGCTGGCATGGATTCGTCAGGGCGCGAAAGCCCGCCAGAGCAAGAGCAAGGCGCGTATTGCTGCGTATGAAACGCTGCTTGCTAAAGATGGCCCAGCGCAGATCGGTAGCGCGCAGATCGTTATCCCGAATGGCCCGCGCCTTGGTAATCTGGTCATTGAGGCGGATAAGCTATCCAAAGGGTTTGGCGACCGGCTGCTGATTGATAATCTTTCCTTCTCGCTGCCGCCGGGCGGTATTGTCGGGGTGATCGGCCCGAACGGCGCCGGTAAGACGACGCTGTTTCGCATGATCACCGGCAAAGAAAAACCAGACGCCGGAACCTTCAAAGTCGGCGATTCGGTGAAGCTTGGCTATGTCGATCAGTCGCGTGATTCGCTCGATGATAAAAAAACCGTGTGGGAAGAAATCTCCGGCGGCAATGAAGAAATCATGCTCGGTAAGAAGCTGGTGAAAAGCCGCGCTTATTGCTCGAGCTTCAATTTCAAAGGCTCGGATCAGCAGAAAAAAGTCGGCATGTTATCGGGCGGTGAGCGCAACCGCGTGCATCTGGCTAAAATGCTAAAAGGCGAGCATAACGTTATCCTGCTCGACGAGCCGACCAACGATCTCGATGTCGAAACGCTGCGCGCGCTGGAAGAAGGCCTCGAAGAATTCGCAGGCTGCGCGGTGATCATCTCGCATGATCGCTATTTCCTCGATCGCGTTGCCACCCACATCCTCGCCTTTGAGGGCGATTCGCATGTGGAGTGGTTCGAAGGCAATTACGAAGCCTACGAGGCTGACCTCAAAAAGCGCCTCGGCGTCGAAACCCTGACGCCAACTAAGGTGAAATACCGGCCGCTACGCCGCGCGAGCTGATATGGCGGTGTCGCTTCAGGAAATCTGTGCGCGTAAGATAGAACATATTAACGCGCGAAGGGCACTGATGCCGCTCATCCGGCTTGAAGAGCTGGCGAGGAAACAGCCGCCTGTTCGCGGGTTTGAAAAGGCGCTGCGCAGTAAGGTGGCAAGTGGTGGCGTCGCGCTCATCGCTGAGCTCAAGAAAGCCAGCCCCAGCAAAGGACTGATCCGCGCTGATTTTGTGCCGAGTGAGCTCGCTAAGGCCTATGAGGTTGGTGGGGCGACGTGCCTTTCTGTGCTCACCGACGAACCTTATTTTCAGGGGCGCGATGAATATCTAGCTAGCGCGAGAAATGCCTGCGCGCTTCCGGCGCTGCGCAAGGATTTCATGATCGATCCATACCAGATTGCGGAGTCACGCGCTTTGGGGGCGGATTGTATCTTGCTCATCATGGCCGCGCTTTCAGACGCGCAGGCAGCCGAGCTGGAAGCTGTAGCGCTTTCGTTTTCAATGGATGTGCTGATCGAGGTGCATGATGAAGAGGAGCTTTCGCGGGCGCTAAAATTCCTGCGCTCGAAACTGATTGGCGTCAATAACCGCAACCTGAAGACCATGCAGGTCGAGCTTGCAACGTCTGAGCTGCTGGCAGCACATATCCCGCCTGACATTCTGCGCGTGTGTGAAAGCGGCATCGCTTCACATGACGATATTTCTCGCATGAGGTCTTCCGGTTTTTCGGTTTTTCTGGTAGGTGAATCACTGATGCGGCAGAATGATGTTGCGGCGTCAACCAAGCGATTGCTGGGAGAAACACATGATTGATCCACTTGAATATGCGCACTGGCAGGAATGGACCGCGCTCGCATTTTTCATCGCCTGCTGGTTTGGTTATGCCCATTACAGCGAGCTGCGTGACAAGCGTGATGATTCGCTTTTTTCCGCCACCAACAAGATGCGCCTGAACTGGATGCGCGAGATGGTTGCGCGCGAGAACCGTTCGGTGGATTCGATCATTGTCGGCAACTTAACGCGCAGCTTCACGTTTTTTGCCAGCACCTCGATTTTTGTGATCGCGGCGCTGGTCTCCATGCTCGGCTACCGCGAGCGCGTTAATGCCGTGTTGGTTGATATCCCGTTTGCACGGCTGAGTGACGGCGCGTTCTGGCAGATGAAGATTTTCCTGCTGATTATTATTTTCGTCTATGCGTTTTTCAAATTCACCTGGTCGATGCGCCAGTATAACTACGTGAATATGTTCATCGGCTCGGTGCCGGATTACCGCGAACGTAAGGATGAGCATGAGGCGATCGCGCAGCGCGGCGCAAAGCTTACGGTGAATGCCGCGCGTCATTTCAATAATGGTCTGCGCGCTTATTATTTTGGGGTGGCGGCGTTGGCATGGGTTGTTCATCCTTATTTGTTCATCATGGCGACGATGTGGGTCGTGCATGTCACCAATCGCCGCGAATTCCGCTCGCAGACGATGAAGATTTTAAATGGCTAAACGCCCATGGAGCGATTTTGCCGCTGTGCGCTCTGAAACCAGCGTGCATGGCGCGCGCGAGGTTCATCACGATGATCTGGTGACGATGAAGGATTATCTGAGGGCGGAGCGGGTAGAGGCCTGCGGCGGGGTTGATCCTATCTCGGTGCTGCTCGCCTATGCGCAGGATGAGCTGGTCTATGATCAGGATGGTAGGCCGGCTAATGTTGATGCTAAAACCTATGCACAAACAGCAAGGGCAGGGCGGGTGAATGTGTTCGGCCTTGCTTACCGGCGCGATGCTGAGTTTTGGCTTAACCGTATCCTTGCTGATATCGTGGTCGGTGCGGCGATTCATCTCTACCAAACGCAGCGCTGGAAAACGGTGCTTTATGACGGGCTGCGCACGGTCGAAGGCGCTTATAAGCTTTACCAGCTGGCAACCGACGAGGATATCGAGGCTGGCCTGCTCGCGCTGCCGGGCTACAGCGCCCATAATAAAGGCCTTGCGGTGGATAGCATGATGGTGAGTGACGATGGCCGTGAAGTGGCGATGGGCGGGCATTTTGACCATCTCGATATGGAGGCTAATAGTCGTGCTTACACCGGCGATAAAATCACTCCGGATGCGAAACGAAACCGCCTGATCCGCGAGGCGGCGTTTCTTCGCGCGGCGTTTGCTGAAGGGCTGCTGATTGCACCGCTGCGCAGTGAATTCTGGGACGACCGCCTGCCGGAAAACCGCGCTGATTTATGGCGCGTGCTGGACTCAGCGGCGCGGGTGATGGGGATTACCTACTACACGGCTGAAGATGCCGCGCTTAGACAAACAAACCGCGCCGCGTGGCAGGAGAAATGGGAGCGCTGGAGTTATGAATTTTTCCTGCAGAAATGGCAGGAATGTTTTCGTGGGCGCGAAGGCGAGCTTGAAAATCTACTAGGAACTGCGATGCCGCCGCTTACCGAAAAGTTCGAATTTTACCACGGTAATTTTCATCCGATTTATGACCGTGATTTATGCGTTAGCGGTAAGCACCTCACCTAAACTCTACTTTGGCTTCAAATCTGCTTGCAATGGAGCCTTCTCAAAAATGTCATGCACTTTTTGTTTAAGCTCAGCCATCCAATCATTCATCTCATAACCCCACGGCTGCAGCGTTTCGCCAAGCAGGCGGCAGGTTCCATCGCTTACCAGCTTTTCGGCAAATCGCGCCGGTTTAGTATCTCGGTGGCCGGAAAGCTGCAGGATGTAGACCGGTTTTTTGGTCGCCAGCGCCTCGCTCATCATGTTCACCGAATCATTCGTCACCACGATGTAGTCGGCGAGTGCGAGCAGGCCAAGATAGGGATTGCTTTCCTTGCCGTCATAAATAAACACCCGCTCATTACCACGAATGCGTGAGGCCAGCAGCGAAATGTTATCGTCGCCGGTGCGGCGCGATGGGGTGATGAGCAGCGAGCAGGTGGTTTTGGCGATAAGTTGTTCCATAGACGAAATGATTTTTTTCATCGCGCGCGGTTTGAGAGTATATTTATTCGTTGAGCCGCCGAGCAGTACCGCGACTTTTGGTGATGCATAACCGGCAAAACGCGCGGCAAATTGCGCTCGTGCGCTGGCCAGTTTTTCCGGCGTGATGCTGTGCAGCGCGTAGCGCGTGGTGATGACATTCGCGCCGCGCAGCCTGTCATGCTCCATCGCAATCACTAAATCAAAATTTTCCGGCGGGCACTGCGGATCCTGGATGTGGATGAATCGCGTACCTACTGCTGTTTGCTGTTTGCTGAGTTGATGGCGCATCCCCATCGCAATGAGTGCTGCGCGACGTCCGCAGCTGATGATGATCTCCGGCCACGGCTCATCGAGACTATCGCTGGCTTTCTTATCAAGCGCGTAGTCCAGAATTATGTGGCGGTAACCGGCGGCATAGATGGCATTGGGTTGCCATGAGAACCAGCGCCTAAGCGCAATTTTCTTTTGCTGGGGGTGCAGGTCAAGTGCCTCGGCCAGCGCTCGCGCCTGCGCAATCATGCCGGCGCTGCCATCGGTGAGCAGCCAGCAGCTGGTCATATCAGCCCCTTACTTTTAAACGAGAAATGTTTCTTCGCGCCGATGATGAGGTGGTCGTGTACCTCGATCCCAAGCGAGCGGGCGGCGGTGATGATCTGCTGCGTGATCTCGATGTCGGCCTTGCTGGGATTCACATCGCCGCTGGGATGGTTATGCACCAGAATGATGCTGCTGGCACCCAGCTCCAGCGCGCGCTTTAACACCTCGCGCGGATAAACCGGCGTGTGATCGATGGTGCCTTTTTGCTGGCGTTCATCGGCGATGAGCTCCAAGCGGTGATTGAGGAATAGCACATGGAATTCCTCATTCTGCTTGTGCCCGAGATGCAGCCGGCAATAATCCAGCAGCTGTGTCCAGCTTTTGACCACGGTACGATCTTTGACTTCCTCCTTAAGCAGGCGCTCGGAGGCGGCTTTAGCGACTTTGATGGCGGTGATGGCTGCCTCGCCGATGCCGCTTACTTTTGCAAGCTCAATTGGTTCAGCATGCAATACGCTCCCGAAGCTGCCAAACTGGGCAAGCAGCGCTTTGGCCAGCGGCTTGACATCGCCCATGGGCTTGGCCGGAAAAAGGATCATTTCCAGCAGCTCATAATCTGCAAGCGTTTCTGCGCCTTGTTTTAAAAAACGATCACGCAGGCGCTTTCTGTGGCCGAGATGGTGGGGTTTTTCTTTGGTTGCTGCTTCAGGCATAGGGAGGGAAATGAAGGCCCTTCGGCGAGGCAGTGAAAATCTCAAAGCCTTGGCTCGTCACGCCGATCGTATGCTCGAACTGCGCTGAGAGCGATTTGTCGCGCGTGGTCACCGTCCAGCCGTCGTGGCGGTTTAAGATGGTTTGCCAGCCGCCGGCATTGATCATCGGCTCGACGGTGAAAAACATGCCTTCTTTCAGCACATCGCCTTCGCCCGGCTCACCGACATGCACCACATTCGGCGCGGTGTGGAATGTTTTGCCGATGCCGTGGCCGCAATAATCACGCACCACGCCATAGCCGTGTTTCTCAGCGTAAGTCTGGATGGCGTGGCCAATATCGCCGACAGTTTTGCCCGGCTTTACCTGCTGGATGCCGAGCATCATCGCTTCATAGGTGACTTGCGTCAGGCGCTTGGCCTTAATCGGTGGCTCACCAGCCCAGTACATGCGCGAGGTGTCACCGTGCCAGCCATCCACAATCACCGTGACATCGATATTCACAATATCGCCATCTTTCAGGCGCAGATCGCTCGGGATGCCGTGGCAGACGACATGGTTGACCGAGGTGCAGATCGATTTCGGAAAACCGCGGTAACCCAGCGGCGCCGGGATTGCACCCGCGCCAGTAATCATTGCGTGGCAAAGATCGTTGAGCTCGCCGGTCGTCACCCCGGGCTTTACATGCTCTGCGATCATGTCCAGCACTTCGGCCGCGAGCCTGCCTGCTTTTCGCATTGAGGCATAATCCTCAGGCTTATGGATGGTGATTGGGCGGCGGTCTTCCATGGTAGTTCGCAGTTGGCAGTTCGTAGTTTGCAGTGCTATGTTTAACCACGAAATACCCCAACTGCAAACTGCAAACTGCAAACTGCGAACTATTACTATGTCCCGCGCCGCGCTCATCATCATCGGTAATGAAATCCTCTCCGGTCGCACGCAGGATAAAAACCTCGCCCATCTGGCGCTCACCCTGAACGAAGCAGGGGTTAAGTTGATGGAAGTGCGTGTGATTCCCGATATCGAGGCGACGATTGTTGAGACGGTGAACGAACTTAAATCACGCTTTGATTATGTCTTCACCACCGGCGGCATCGGACCCACCCATGACGACATCACCACTGCCGCCATCGCCAAGGCCTTCGGTGTGAAGGTGGTTCGCCACCCCGAAGCCGAGCGCCGGCTGCTGAAACATTACACGCCCGAGCAGGTGAATGCCGCCCGCATGAAAATGGCGGATGTGCCCGATGGCGCGACGCTCATCGATAACCCGGTATCCAGCGCGCCGGGCTTTATCATCGGCAATGTCTATGTGATGGCCGGTGTGCCGAGCATCATGCAGGCGATGCTGGATCAGGTGATCCCAACACTCAAAGGCGGCTTGCCAACGCGCTCCAAAACCCTATCAGCAAACATCACCGAAGGTACCATCGCCGCCGATTTAACGGCGATCCAGAACCGCTTTCCCGATGTCGAAATCGGCAGCTACCCGTTCATGAAACAAGGAAAGCTCGGCACCAGCTTAGTGGCCAGATCGACCGATGAAGCGAAGCTTAACGCCTGCGCCGGCGAGATCCGCGCGATGCTGGAGCGCTTCGGCACCGAGGTGGAAGAGGGTGATTGACAGGCCAGCCGCAAGCCACTAACCACTATCTCCTACCCCTTTAGAATGCTCTCGTGGCGGAATTGGTAGACGCAAGGGACTTAAAATCCCTCGACTTTACGGTCGTACCGGTTCGATTCCGGTCGAGAGCACCATTTAAAAAGTAAAGAGCTTAGACATGACTGATGAAATGAAAGTGAAGGATAGTAACGGTAATCTGCTCAAAGACGGGGACTGCGTTACTTTAATCAAGGATTTGCCGGTGAAGGGCGCGAATGTAACGCTGAAACGCGGCACCTTGATTAAGAATATTCGCCTTATTGATGACGATGAAGAAAATATCGAGTGCAACGCCGACAAAGTCAAAGGACTGGTATTAAAAACCTGCTTCCTGAAGAAGGCGTAAGACCTGATCCATCTGGTTTAAAATTTCCGCGCAGGTAACTCCCGCTTCGCTATGACGAGCCATGCTTGGCGCGGCTGCTAAATAACCTCATACTATTATTTACCATTGGCATTGCAGGGTGGGGCGGATAAGCATGAGGTATGAAGCTTTTCTTTGGCGCATCAATAATGATGATTACGCTGCTGGCCGCGACGCCGGTACAGGCGCGGTCTGCGATATTTTTTCATCCGGATGGCATGGGGGTGAACACATGGCAGGCGCTGCGCTACAGGGCGGTGGGGGCAGGGGGCGCGCTGAACTGGGACGGGCTTTCTCATATGGGCATTTATATCGGCACGATGGCAGATAGCGACGTTGCTACTTCCAACGGCGCGGCGACGACGCATGCGTATGGCGTGAAGGTGCCGCGAGATAGTTTTGGACTCAGCAGTGGCAAGCAGATTCGTTCCGCTTCCGGATTTGATGGCAGTATTATTCACGAAGCCATGGCAAAGGGGCTGAAAACTGCGCTGATTAATTCCGGCAGCATCATGGAGCCGGGCACGGCGGCTTTTACCGCACGTGTGGAAAGCCGCAGGGATCATGATGCCATTGCGCAAGAGGTGACCCAAAGCGGGGTGGATGTGATTCTTTCCGGTGGCGAGCGCCATTTACTGCCGCAGGGCATGAAAGGCCGCCACGGCATGGGCACGCGAAGCGATGGGCGCAATCTCATTGAAGAAGCAGAAAAAGCCGGCTACCGCGTGGTCTACACGCAGCAGGAACTTGACGAAGCAGTGAAAGAAAAACCTGCTAAATTGCTTGGTGTTTTTGCTGAGGAACATACGTTTTTTGATAAGGATGATAGCAAGCCAGCCTACCTTGCAACCGCGCCGACCATTGCCGAAATGATGCAGGCGGCACTGGCGTTGTTTGATGGGCAGGAATTCCTGATCATTGCGGAGGAAGAGGGTACCGATAATTTTTCAAATGAGGGCAGACCCGATGAAACCATCAAAGCGGCGAGCCGTGCTGATGAAGCGATCGGCGTGATGCTTTCGGCGGCCAAGAGAAATCCTTCGCTGTTGCTGCTGACCGCGTCCGATAGCGATGCTGGTGGTATTCAGCTGCAGGCAGAGGGTGATGGCAAAGCCAAGCTGCAAGCTTTGGGTACCAAAAACTATGCGGGCGGTATTCTGGCGCGTAGCAACCAGCCGCTGCCTGCGGTCGTTGATAACACGCAGATCCACGCCATTTTATCGCGGCATCTGTTCGGCAAGAATTAATTGCCAGTAAATAGTCTTGATTTGAAATAAGACTGGACGGTGGCGTATGGTTGCTATGGGGCGTATTTATTTTGTATCATGCTGTAATAACTAAAAAATCGTTTCGTTGACAGAGATACGCTGTAAGCATAGGATTAACATAGTTTATTAGTAAGTTTTTGTAAGTGGAGTATGATATGCGGGTAGTAGCTGCATCGCATTTGCGCCGGAGTGCGCAGATGAAATATGCCTCGATTCTACGCGCCGCCAGTCGTTTGTTTCTTCGTCACGGCTATACACGCACCAGCATGGATGCGGTCGCGAAAGAGGCAGATGTTTCAAAACAAACCGTCTATAGCTACTTCAAAAATAAAGACGAGCTGTTCCAGCGCATGATTGAAGAAGAATGCGCGCGTCATACGCCGCCCGATTCGATGCTGGAGAATGGCAGCCTGACGATGAACCAGGCGCTGTTTAAAATCGGTATGGGCTTTATTGATATGATCAGCAGCCCGCGTGGTCTTGCGATTCACCGGCTGGTGATGGCCGAGGTTGAGCGGCATCCACGCGTTGCAAAACTATTTTATGATTCCGGCCCGCTGGTGATGCAGGGGCTGCTTGTGCGTTATCTGAAACGTCAGTCGCAGCTCGGCGCTGTGGTGATTGATGATGTCGAGCGTGCTGCAACCGATTTCTTCGCACTGGTCAAAGGCCGTTACCATCTCAAGATGCAGCTTAAAGTAAAGCCGCTACCCACGGCCAGAGATATCGAAAAACACCTGCACGAAACGGTGCAGGTTTTCCTTAAGATTTACGGGAAGAAGTCCTAGAATAATTGGAGCTTACCTGTCATCGACGGATCAAGTCCGAGGATGACAAGGCTTGTGCATTTAAATCAAAAATTCTCTAATAGAGCTGACGCTTGAGTAATTCTTTAAGCGTGATGAGTTCCTGCCTCACGACTGTGAGCTGATCGAGCTGCTTATCAGTGAGTGATGAACCGGCAGGCGCCCCAATCGCAAGCGGTAGATCTTTGCCAATCGCTTTTTTGGCGCCATCAATGGTGAAGCCTTGCCGGTAGAGAAGATCTTTTATGGTGGTGATGAGCGCAATATCCTCTGGCCGGTAATAGCGTCTGCCGCCACGCATTTTCAGCGGCTTGATCTGTGGAAAGCGTGTTTCCCAGAAGCGCAGCACATGTTGTGGAACCCCGAGTGAATCCGCAACTTCGCTGATGGTGCGAAAGGCGTGCTCGGATTTTTCTACAGCTAGCTCCTGACGCGCACCGTTATCTGCCTTTATGGAACTATCAGGCAGTGATTCTGTCTGCACCATCGGCCAGTCCTTTATCCGAACTAGTTTTTAGCGAGCTTCTCGTTGACTTTGGCTTTGAGTAAGTTCGATGCATTAAACGAGAGTACCGTGCGAGCTGTAATCGGCACTTCAACGCCGGTTTTCGGGTTGCGGCCCATGCGCTGCTTTTTGCGACGAAGGTTGAACGTGCCAAACGATGACAGCTTGACCGCATTGCCCTGTTCGAGCGCAGTGCAGATTTCTTCAATCACTGAATCGACCAGTGCGTTACATTCCTGTAGCGACAGACCAATTTGTTTGTAAATCGAATTGCTTAAATCAGCGCGGGTGAGGGTTTTTTCTTCTTCGGTCATGTTTTACTCGTCGGTCTTATGGTTACAACAACAGAACTATACCGATTTTCACAACAAAATCAAGACAATAGTCAAAACATGTTAAAAAAATGCTTGAATTACAAGTGTACAGAGCATTGCACTAGGCGGTGATTTTACTGAAACATTATAGACCGGATTGGCTAAATTATCATCGTTAATGCAGGCATTAGCATTGGTTGCACTTTTTTTCATGTAATCACCAGGATCGATTCCATCGGCACAAACACCCATACCAAAACAAACATCAGTAGCGTTAAAAATTGGCCCCAACGCATGCATCAGACCGGATTCCGGCAAACCATTATCGATTTTGTAGTCGAGTGCCTGAGCTGTTTCTGCATTGTATATTCCGCTACCATTATTATCTGCAGCAATCATTGCAATGATGTTTTGTCCTGGCATCTCAACAGAAGGGGCTAGGTCTGATTTGTTGATGATCCAGAATCCTCCCGGCGTAAGAGGGGTCATCTTAAGTGGTTGCGAGATGGTGCCGGGAGTATCGAGATTAGAGATTGGGCTTAAAAACAAGTTAGATTGGGTTAAGTGATACCAGAAATTGACGCGCTCACTTTTTTCTGGAGGCGTTGTAGCATTGTTTTCCACGATACCGTTTCCATTGCCATTGTTTCCAACCTCCCCAGCGAAACCAAGTCCGAGATCTTCTGCAACATTACAATCCCCAGGTATGCATTTATTTTTTTGTACAAAAGTCGCAATAGCAAGGTTGAGGGATTCTATTTGGCTAGCCTGCGCGCGAACTTCCGCCGCGCGAATCAAGCTCTGACCCATCAGTATTCCGGCAGTTAGTAGGCCAATCACAACCAGCACTATCGACACCTCAACTAATGTAAATGCTTGCTGGGTGTTGAAGGTCGGTTTTAAGATTTTGGTTTTCATTGTTACCACCTTATCAGCGCACAGCCCCAGGTAAAGCCCGCGCCCATGGCCGGACAAGCAACCAGCTGGCCTTGTTTTAAGCGGCCATCGGTGGCTGCTACATGCAGGGCAAGCGGGATGGAAGCGGCGGAGGTATTGGCATGCTCAGGGACGGTGGAAATGAGCTTTTCTGAGTCTAAACCAAGCTTTTCACCAACGCTGGTAAGAATTCGCTGGTTAGCCTGATGGGGGGCGATCCAGTCCAGATCCGAAACGCTGAGTTTGGCATCCGCCAGCGCAGCCAGTGTTGCTTCAGGCATTTTTGCTACGGCATGGCGAAAGACTTCCTTGCCAGCCATAGAAAGGACACCAGCTTTCTGGTTGCTCGCGACGCCGCCATTCGTTGCCAGCATCGAGCCGTAGGTGCCATCGGAGTAAATGCGCGTCGCAAGAATGCCGCGATCAGTTGTTTCCTGCGCCTCTAACAAGAGTGCTGCTGCACCATCGCCAAACAAAATACAGGTGGTGCGATCCTTCCAATCGATGATGCGCGAAAAAATTTCTGCACCGATCACCAGCGCCCTATTAGCCTGGCCACTGACTAACATGGCGTCGGCAACTGAGAGCGCATAGATAAAACCGCTACAGGCCGCATTCAGGTCAAATGCTGCGCCGGTTTTAATACCAAGCCTGTTTTGTACTTTGGTCGCAGTGGCGGGCAGCGTGTCATCCGGCGTTGCGGTGGCGACAATGATAAGGTCAATGGATGCTGCATCAATTTTTGCGCGTCCTATCGCATCGCGTGCAGCGTTTGTGGCAAGGTCGGAGGTGAGTTCGTTGTCTGCAGCTAAATGGCGCTGGCGGATGCCGGTGCGCTCGACGATCCACTCATCGGTGGTATCGACCAGTTTTGCGAGTTCATGATTGCTCATGATGCGCTGGGGTAAATACGCGCCGGTAGAAGCTACGATCGAACGGCGCATTAATCAGCCTCACCTTCAATAGCATCCAGTGGCACACCTGGAATTTGCGGCGGTGTTGAGAGCTTGATTTCCTGCATGATGCGCTGGTTGATGTGATGCGCGACCAATTCAATGGCTACGCTCACTGCATTGCAGAAGCCTTTGGCATCCGCACCGCCATGGCTTTTCACGGCAATACCGCCAAGACCCAGAAACATCGCGCCATTGCGCTTGCGGTCATCAAGCTTATCACGCACCACTTTCAGAGCACCCGATGCCATCAAGCCGCCAACTTTGGCAGGAACAGAACTTGAAAATGCTTCGCGCATATAGGTGCGAATCAGCCGTGCCGCGCCTTCGGCTGTTTTTAGCGCGACATTACCGGTAAAGCCGTCGGTGACAACGACATCGACCGTCCCTGCGGCAATATCATTACCTTCGATGAAGCCGTGAAAATTAAGATCAAGACCGGAGGATTCGATAAGGCGGCGTGCATCTTTAACTTCATTGCGGCCTTTTAAATCTTCTGATCCGACATTCAGCAGGCCGATTTTAGGTTTGGATAGGCCAAGCACTGCACGCGCAAACGCATCGCCCATTACCGCGAAGCGAAACAGATCCTGCGCATCGCACTCGACATTGGCGCCAAGATCCAGCATCACGCATTCGCCTTTTAGCGTCGGGAACAGGGCGGCAATCGCGGGGCGATTCACGCCTGGTAGCGGACGCAGGATGAGTTTCGACATGGCCATCAGCGCGCCGGTATTGCCAGCCGAAACCACCGCACAGGCTCTTTCTTCCTTCACTGATTCTATCGCCAGCCACATGCTGGATTTGCGTCCACGGCGAACGGCAATCGATGGCTTGTCATCGTTTGCAATGACTTCCTCGGTGTGGACAATCTCAGCGTGTTGTTTCAGCTGGCCGAGCTCGGCGAGCATTGGTTCCAAGATGTAGCGATTGCCAAAAAATAAAAAACGGCTGCCAGGATGGCGTATAAGGGCAAGTTGTGCGCCTTTGAGTACGCAGTGTGGTGCGTGATCGCCGCCCATGGCGTCCAGGGCGATCGGAAGTCTCAATTTACTCGCTGCCATGTAAACTCGTGGTTAGCGTGGTTATCGTGTTTATCTGTCTTTAGTGATGCATAAACCATCACGAAGATCACGGCAATCACGAATCACGACAGCCAAGAAAAATTAGCGGTTGACCTTCGATTTCGTTACCTGACGGCCCTTGTAATAACCATCGGGAGAAACATGGTGCGGGCGCTTGAGTTCGCCGGTCGTTTTATCTTCAACCACCGTCGTTTTATCAAGGGCGTGATGCGAGCGACGCATGTTGCGGGCGCTGGGGGTCTTTTTTCGCTTGGGTACTGCCATACTCTGTATCCTTGTTTTTAGTGAACGAGCCTTATACAGCAATACTGGCAGGCTTGAAAAGCGGTTTTTTAGTAAATAATGGCCATTAATTTACGATTTCCCAGCTGCCGTCAGGTTCGAGGCAGGCGGTGCCGTAGGTATCCTGCGTGCGGCCGCCAACGGTCGCTCTGGCCTGGTATTCGCGGCAATAACGCCCCTGCCTGCGGTAGTCGCGCATCGGCGTCAGCTGGTAATACCCATCATCCGCGCTGTCTTCCCAGCGTACCGGTGTGCCAACGGGCAGGCTCGCAAAAGACTCTTCTTCACAATGTTGTTGGTATGCGCCGGAGCCGACTGCGCTGCCAAGAACCGCGCCGGTGATGATGGCGGCGGTGTTGCCGTTGCCCTTACCGATCTGTTTGCCAACGATGCCGCCCGCCGCCCCGCCCAGAAGCAGCCCGAGTGGATTATACCCATTGGTACAGCGTACCTGCCGGTAGCTGGCAGGTTGGTAATGATGGTAGCGGCGGTCATCATCATCGTCATCGTAGCGATGGTTGATAACGGTGTGCTGAACGACAACTGGCCGATGATGGTAGCGATGCTTGTGGCGCTGACGCCATGAATGATGGCGTGGATGGTTATCATAGTAGTGGCTGCCGCCGTAATACGTGTAGCGATCAGCAAAAACGGGTGAGGCGAGGCTAGTGCTGAAACAGATGCATAAAGCTACAAGCAAGCGATTTTTCATGAGGCCTCCTTAGTTTGGCACCTCATCAATAGCCGCAGGCAGGTTACGGCAATACTACAGCAACATTACAAAAGATTAAGTTCAAACAGCCTTTGCAAGTTTTGGCGCTTCGTTGCCATAGATGTAGTCACGCGTCAGCGGTACGGCATCGATTTTTTTGGCAAACTGGATCTGCCACGCCATGGTGCCTGAGTAAATCATCGCCAGCTCGCAGCCGGTTAAATACAAGTCAAACATGCGGTAAAACACTTCCCCGTTCATGGCGCGGATGCGCTCGGCGTTTGCGCGGTAGCGCTTTTTCCATTCACGCAGCGTGTAAGAATAATGCAGGCGCAGCACCTCGGCGTCAGTCACCCAGAAACCAGCTTTCTCGATAAATGGAATGGTCTCCGAAAGCGCCGGCAGGTAGCCCTTGCGGAACATATATTTTTCCAGCCACGGCTGGGTGGCAAGGGACGGTTTATTGTAGCCGATCGAATGCAGCAGCATGAGGCCGTCTTCTTTCATCAGCTCATGCACTTTGCCAAAATATTCCGGGTAATGCGGCAGGCCGACATGCTCGAACATGCCGACCGAGACAATGCGGTCAAAGGTCTCATTCACGTGGCGGTAATCCTGCAGGCGGATGTCGATTTTGCCTTCAAGGCCGGCGGCCTTCACGCGCTCTACGGCCAGCTGATGTTGCTGCGCCGAAAGCGTGACACCCACCACGTTCACGCCTTTTTGTTTTGCCATCTCCATGGCAAGGCCGCCCCAACCGCAGCCGATATCCAGCACGCGCTGGCCGGGCGAGAGATTCAGCTTGGCAATGATGTGGCTCTTTTTATTGATCTGCGCCTGCTCCAGCGAATCCTGCTCGCTTTTGAAATAGGCGCAGGAATATTGCATGTCTTTATCGAGAAACAGCTGGTACAGCTCGTTGGAAATATCGTAGTGGAACTGGATGTTTTTGGTCGCGTTGCCAATGGCATTATTCTGCCAGATGCGGCGCAGGCCATAGCGCGCCAGCGTGATGGCTTTGGCAAATGGGAAATCTCGAAACGCCTGATTATTCGCCGCCAGCACGCGCAGGAATTTATCAAGATCACCGTCATCGATCGTGAGCGTGCCGAACATGTAGGCTTCCGGCAGGTTGATCGAAGGGCTTACGACCAGTTTCCAGTGCAGCGCCTTGTCATGCAGCGTAATCGCGGTTGATTCACCCGGGCTGCCCGCATAATGGTGGCGCTTACCCGTGGCATCGGTGACGGTCAGTTCGCCACGTTTCATGATTTGGCGAAAAAGCACGCCGGCGGGAAAATCGAGCATGATGGTTGATCCTTGTAAGGTTTATGCGGCGTGCAGCTTACCCTTTGAAATGATCCGGTCAACAGGATCCAGCGCGCCGTCGGCGATGAGCGGCTGTTTTTTGACCTCGGCATAAATCGGTGCGAAATCGGGCCTCGTTGCCTCGAACAGCTCATCGAACGAGTTGATTACGAAATAGGTTTTCTGCAAATCATCGATACGATAATCGCTGCGCATGATGCGTTTCAGGTCAAATTTCAGTCGGTTAGGCTGGTCGCTCTCCAGGCAGTAAACCGATTCGGTTTTAGACGAGACGATGCCCGAGCCATAAATGCGAAGGCCGTCTTCCTGCTGAATGAGGCCAAATTCCACCGTGAACCAGTAGAGCCGCTCGATTTCCTTATCAGCATCCAGCTTATTGGCTTTCAGCGCGCCTTTACCCCATTCCTGCATGTAATCCGCATAGACCTGATGCGCGAGCATCGGCACATGGCCAAACAGATCGTGAAAAATATCCGGCTCCATCAGGTAATCAATTTTAGCAGGCTCGCGGATCCACCATGTCACCGGAAAACGGCGCTCGGCGAGATGGCCTAAAAATGTCATCGGCGGAAGGTAGCCTGGCACGGTTACCAGCTGCCAGCCCACCTTTTTTTCCAGCATGTCCGAGACGCGCCGCCAGTCAGGAATCACGTCGCTTTCGCGCATGCCGAGCATATCCAGCGACGAAAGATATTCCTTGCAGGCGCGGTTTTGTAATAGCGGGTACTGGCGGTTACTCAGCGTGCGCCACATGGCGTGATCCTCGGCGCTGTAGGTGCTTGGATCAAAATCAAACGTGTAGTCCGATCTCATATTCTCTGGATGCTCGTCTGCTCTCATTTTTCCTCCAAACGCATTTCTATGGCCAATTGCGTTGTTATCTGCGTGCTCGAATCCTCATGTAGCGCTGCTACACTGCGGTTCTCCGCGCGCAGCTGCCTAGCACTTGGCGCATATAAATGCGTTTGAAAAACCATGCCAGACTGTATACATTAAGGCAAATTATGACACCTTCTTCAAAAAAACAATCGATTACCATCCGTGAATTGAAAACTCGCGCAGAGATCGAGGCCATTTACCCGCTGGTGAAACAGGTCAATCCCGACGTATCTAAGCGTGAATTCATGACCGACCTTGATACCATGCTACCGCTGGGCTACCGCTGCATCGGCGCGTTTTCCGGCAGCAAACTCATCGGCGCTTGTGGTTTTTGGATCGGACGCAGATTCTGGTGCGGAAAATACTGCGAGGTTGATAACCTTGTCGTTGATTTAAATCAAAGAAGCGGCGGCATCGGTGCATTAATGATGCGCTGGGTAGAAAAAGAAGCGAAAAAGCTAAAATGTGAGATCGTGATGGCCGACAGCTACACCACGAACCACGCGTCACACCGCTTTTATTTCCGCGAGGGATATATTATAAAGGGCTACTGTTTTTATAAGGAACTCAGTTAATTCCCCGCGAAAGCGGGGATCCTGTAGAGAAAAGGATTCTATGATGGTTACTACAGCCGCAAGACCTGACCCCGGGGCAAGTACGGGGATGAATATCAACCCCATGGGCACCGACGGCTTCGAATTCGTCGAATATGCGGCGATTGATCCAAGGCCGCTGGAGGAGCTTTTCGCTAAGCTCGGCTTTACCCGCATTGCTCAGCACCGCTCGAAGAATGTGCATTTGTGGCGTCAGGGCGACATTAATTTTATCTTGAACGCGGAAAAAAATTCGCAGGCCGAAGGGTTTTACAACGCGCATGGCCTGTCCGCCAATGCCATGGCATTTCGTGTGAAAGACGCGGCCTTCGCCATCAAGCGCGCGAAAGAACTGGGCGCGAAAGTGGTGGAATCCAAGGTTGGGCCGATGGAGCTTGCGATTCCGGCGATTGAAGGCATCGGTGGTAGTTTGCTTTACCTCGTGGATCGCTACGGCGAGCGGGGATCGATTTATGACATTGATTTTGTCCCGCTGGCGGGTGTGGACCAGCATCCGAAAGGCGTCGGGCTTACCTACATTGACCACCTTACGCATAATGTTGAGCGCGGTAATATGGAAAAATGGGCTGAGTTTTATTCGCGCCTGTTTAACTTCCGCCAGATTCGCTATTTCGATATTGAAGGAAAACTAACCGGCCTTGTCAGCAAGGCGATGACCAGCCCCTGCGGCAAAATCCGCATTCCGATCAACGAATCATCGGACGATAAATCGCAAATCGAAGAGTACCTGCGCGAATATAAAGGCGAGGGCATCCAGCATATTGCGCTGGCGACGGGGGATATTTACAAGACGGTTGAGCAGCTGAAGCAGCATGTTCGCTTCATGGATCCGCCGCCCGATACGTATTATGATAATCTCAAAAAGCGCGTGCCGCATAGCAAGGAAGAGGTGAGTAAGCTGAAACCGCTCGGCATCCTCGTTGATGGGGCGCCGGAGAGCAAGCCGGGCGCGAATGACGGCGGCATCCTGCTTCAGATTTTCACCGCAACCGTCATCGGCCCGATCTTTTATGAAATCATCCAGCGCAAGGGCGATGAAGGTTTCGGCGAAGGTAATTTCAAGGCATTGTTTGAGTCCATTGAAGAAGATCAAATCAAGCGCGGCGTGCTTAAGCAATAAGCGCTTCCTGAAGCTGGAGAACTTGCTTGCGAGGCTGTGCTTCCGGTGCTCACGTACTTCAATATGTACGCTGCGCGCCGGTTCTCGCCTCACTTCGCATTTCCCTCAGCTTGAGGAAGCTTAGTGCAATATATTAGTTGAGCGAGAGGTTGGTTGCAGCCTGTCGGCTTTGTGCAAGCCGCTCTACAAAACTGCCGCCGCGCATCGTTTTGCCAACCATTTCGACCATGGAGCGCTGCAGCTCGGGCGTGTCGAAATTATCTGCGATGCTTGCTGCGAATTCAGCAGGAACTTGTAGCTGCTCCACTTGCTGCAGCACAGGATCAGCCAATTTCGACATGCTGTAGGCGACGCGAAGATTGCCTTTGTCCATCTGAAGCTGTGGTAATTTCCTGAAATCGACCTTGCCGCTTTTAACTTCCTTGAATACGCGCGCGGCATCCAGCGGATCCGTGTGGCCGTGCGCCATATTTTTATAGGCGGCGATGATGCGCACATCGTTAGCCGAGTATCCATCAGCTTCGCGCAGGATTTGCGCCGCGACCATGCCCGGGCCGGTGCCGACTGAGTTGGTATGTTTCGCGTGGTCCAGCCGGTGGTGGCCATCGGCGACATAGAGCGTGCCATCATTTCGTTCATGCAGCAGCAGTGGGTCGCCGTCAAGAATCGGATCCCAGCGCTCGCGGCGAATGCGATGCGCCTCAGTCACCCCGTTGACATCGCCATGCCCGCGGAATTGATAGGTGGCTGCATCGGTCCTGATTAAATCAGGATCGACCATCACTAGCGAGAGCTTGCTTAGTGTTTGCCGCGGTTGCTGAGAAACGAAAGTAACCATTGGGAAATTTTACCCGTTTCACTTGATGGTGAGTAGAGCAGAAATATGAAATTTTCATGACAAAATCACATAAAGCCGTTTTTTTGATCATACTGATTTTTCAGTATTAATAGAAAATAAACCAAAGGCTGTTATTAATTTTAGTATCCTTCACTCTCAATCATCAAGAAAATCAGGAAGACTTATGGCCATACCACAGAATGTTCGCGCTAGTGACCGTCCGGAACTCAGCAATCCTGCTGGCGATGACTTCGTTGTTCGTCGTCGTTTCCCATCGGTTCGCCAAATGGCGCAGATTTGTCTGGCCGCTGTCATTGTGGTATTTGGTGTCGTGATTCTGGTTCGCAATGACACATTGGTAGGATCATTGATTTGCGTACTCGTGGGGAGCATCATGCTTCATCTTGGCCGCAATATCGAAAAGCAGCAGAAAGTCATTAATGCTACGGAGTATATGAACGCACTGTTTTCCTCGGCGCTTTGCAAGGGCTATAAATTCTGTTTTGTTGCGCGCAAGGATGGCGCCATTGTTTATCTTGATCGCGGTTTTCAGGAAGTGTTTCCTGATTTTATGGAGCAGCCCAGACGCGAGCTATCCGCGCTCAGCGAGGTTTACAACCTGAGCAGTGATGTTTCCTCAAAGCTCACTGAAATCGTGACCGCGGGAAGCGATGGCCAGCTGCTGCTGACCGCTGCGACAGGCGCTAACAAAATCAGCCAGACGATGAATGTGACGTGCGAGACAATCACTCGTCCTAAAGGTTATGTATTAGTGCGTGGCAAGTAGCGCTTAAGCAGCTGTTTTTTTAATCATTGAAAATAATTCGTCTTGAATTTTAAGGCGTTGCTTCTTGAACTTCTTCGCCAGAAAATCCGATAACTTGTCGATTTCCTGCTCGATGCGGTGCACCTGCTTGCAAACGGTCTCGTATTCATCAAACAAATGGGCAAAATGTGTGTTGTTCATCTTCAGCGAGTAAATTTGCTTTTTGAATTCAGGAAATTCCTGAAGCAGTGAATAAGATTCGTTGAACATGAGAGACTCCTTCTTGCTGGCTCTCGATACCTTAGCAGCAACAATCATCAAAGCCTTGATTCGTATCAAGCGCCAGCAAAAGCAGGGTGAGAGGCAATTTTCCCATAAGCTTCAAAATGTTCGGGCGTGCGGTTTTCACCGGCTTTGCAAATGGCCTCTTGCATGGGAACTGTTCCCAGAAGCGGCACGTTCAGCTCGTGCGCCATCTTTGCGCCGCCGCCGCAGCCGAAGATACTGCCGCTCATATTCTCAATCACACCAAGAACCGGCACATGCACTTTCATGAACATCTGCGCGCATTTTCGGGCATCAATGAGCGCGACTTCCTGCGGCGTGGTGACGATGATCGCGCCCGAGAGCGGCACCTGCTGCGCCATGCTTAAATGAATGTCGCCGGTGCCGGGCGGCATGTCGACGAGCAGGATATCCAGCGGCGCGTCTTTCGTGCCCCACCTTGTCATGCGCAGGAGTTGGTTCAGCGCCTTAGTGATCATCGGGCCGCGTAAGACCGCCGCCTGATCGCCGATGATAAAGCCCATGGAATTGCAAACAATGCCGTGGCTGGTGAGCGGAATCATTTGTTCCTTGAATTCCGGCTGGCCGGAAAGCCCCATCAAATGCGGAATGGAAGGCCCGTAAATATCGGCATCTAGAATTCCGACGCGCTTGCCTGCTGCTGTGAGCGCAACAGCGAGATTAACAGCCGTCGTCGATTTACCGACACCGCCTTTGCCAGAGGCAACCGCGATGACCTTCTTCACATAAGGCAGCGGCTCACGAACCCACATCGCTGGTTTTTTAAGCGGCGTTTCATCCTGAATAATATTTGTTGGCATAGTCTTGCATTCCTTTGGGTTACGAATATATAGTGGCGGCACAAATAAATACCAGCCCTGCCATTTGGCAAGGTTACATGGAGGATACATGGCGTGGGATAATCAGGGTCCGTGGGGCAAACCAAGTGGCGGCGGCATGGGCGGTGGCCCGCGCCGGCCTACAGGTGGTGGTGGAGGCGGTAAGCCGCAAGGCCCCGATCTGGATGAACTGCTTCGCAAAAGCCGCGAGCAATGGAAAACCATGTTCCCGCAGGACGGCAATGGTGGTGCGAAAGGTCTGGTGCTGCTGCTGATCATTGTGGTGCTGCTTTGGCTGTCGTCCGGCGTGTATTTTGTGAAGGCTGATGAGCAGGGCGTTGTGCTGCGTTTTGGTGAATATCACCGTACCACCGGATCAGGCCTTAATTACCACATGCCGTATCCATTTGAATCAGCGCTGATGCCGAAAGTCACCGCGGTGAACCGTGTGGAAGTTGGTTACCGTTCTGGTTCTGCGCGTGCCAACCGTGAGAATACGGCGGTGCCAGAGGAAAGCCTGATGGTGACCGGCGACGAGAACATCGTCGATATCAATTTCGAGGTGCAGTGGAAAATTCGTGAAGCGCCGGACTTCCTGTTTAATATCCGTAACCCCGAAGATACCGTGAAAGCCGTTTCTGAAAGCGCGATGCGCGAGGTGATCGGCCAGAGCAAAATCGCTACCGTGCTCACCGCCGGCCGCGAAGATGTGGCGATAGAAACCAAACTACTGATCCAATCGACGCTGGATGAATATAAGGCCGGGATTGAAATCATCGCGGTCAACCTGCGGGATGTGAACCCGCCGGATCAGGTGATCGCTGCGTTCCGCGATGTGCAGTCGGCGCGCCTCGATATGGAAACATCGCGCAACCAGGCCGAAGCCTATCGTAACGACATTCTTCCCAAAGCGCGCGGCGCCGCCCAGCAGATGATTTTGGAAGCGGAAGCCTATAAGCAGGAAGTGATCGCACGCGCGCAAGGGGAAGCATCGCGCTTCGCCGCTGTGTATGAAGAATACCGTCTGGCGCGCGATGTCACCAAGCAGCGTATTTACCTTGAGACGATGGAAGATATTTTATCGGGCATGAACAAGGTGATTATCGATGAAAAGGGCTCCGGCGGTGTCGTGCCATATTTGCCGCTTGATTCGCTTAAAGCCAGACAGCCAGCAACTCAGGAGGCAAAGCCATGAAGTGGTTAAGTGTCGCAATTATTGCTTTTTTTGTTGGCCTATTTATTCTGTTTAATTCCATTTTTGTGGTGAAACAAACAGAGCAGGCATTGGTCCTGCAATTTGGAAAACCGATACGAGTGGAGCGCGATCCCGGCCTCGAATTCAAGGTGCCGTTCATCCAGAATGTCGAGTTTTACGATCGCCGCCTGCTGGATTTTGATGCCGAGCCCAAAGAGGTAACCGCCTCCGACCAGAAACGCCTGCTTGTCGATGCGTTCGTGCGCTACCGTATCACTGATCCATTGCTATTTAAGCAAACAGTCGGCAGCGAAATCAATATGCGCAGCCGCCTGAATTCTATTCTGGAAGCAAGCCTTCGTCAGGTGATTGGCCGTGTGCCGCTGCTGGATGTCATTTCCGAAGAACGCGACGATATCATGGAGCGCATCCGTGTGCTGGTGAATGCACAGGCTTCCGGCGCACAGCTTGATGCTGAGGGTAATCTGATCAAAGGTCAGTCCCGCGGCTTTGGTGTAGATGTGGTTGATGTGCGCATCATGCGCGCTGACCTGCCGAAGGATAACGCAGAAAGAATCTACACTCGCATGCAGACCGAGCGTGAGCGTGAAGCCAAGGAATTCCGAGCGAAAGGTTCTGAAGATGCACAAAAAATCCGCTCTCAGGCGGATAAAGAGCGCACGATTCTGATCGCGGAGGCGAAAAAAACCGCCGAGATCACGCGCGGTCAGGGCGATTCGCAGGCAACCAAAATTTTTGCCGAGTCGTTTGGCAAGGATGAAGAGTTTTTCAAATTCTACCGTACCATGCAGGCTTATCGCAAAACGCTGGGCAAAGATGACACCACCATGGTGCTATCGCCCGATAGCGACTTCTTGAAATACATTGAGCGTGGATCACGCGCAGGAAATTAAGTTATTGAAAAACAATGAAAATTAATGGTGTTGTGTTTAATTATTTAACAAAACCGTCACATTAATTTTGTTCGTTGCTGGTATAATCACTGTAGGCTTTCAAGATTCTTGAATGCGCCGTTTTGTGATTATTTGGCGGACTTATGTCGGTTATCAGTAGCCATCAAAGAGCTAGCGATCAGGTGCTTTCGCCCAATAAAAAATTGGCCGAGACCCTGAAGAGATGCATAAATCCATCGCCAGCAGATTACCAAAAAATTGCAAACGAGCTAGGTATTGAAGAAGCAAAAGTGCGCGGGTTTTTCCTTGGTTACCAAACGCCCACGACGGATAATGTCAACAAGCTCGCCCGATCTTACCAGATAAGTTTTGATGATCAGGAGGCACTTTTTCGTATTTCGCTGAACCTGAATTCTGACCAGCCGCTTCCGGATGAAGTCTTGGGGCTTTGGCTAAAGCAGTTCAGAGAGCAGCGGCAAATCAAGCAAACCGATCTGCACAAGAAAGCCGGGATCAAACAGGTGACGATATCTGCATGGGAGTCTGGCAGAAATCCGATTAAACCGTCGATGATACCGATCCTGGCTGAGGCGATTGGTCTAACCCAGGAAGAGTACCAGTTGCTTTTGAGGCATCGCTTGCCAGCCCTAAACGAAAACTGGCTCGATACCGCAATAGAAAGCCCTGAGCAACGCTTTGGCCTGCTCTATGATGCTTACAGAGAGCTTGCTGGTTGCAAAGTTGATGAAGTTGCGCAGGCTCTTGGTAAGAGCAACGCATGGCATGTCATCGATGTTGCAAAAGGGAGATCTTCTTTTTCTACCGAAGAAGCAAAAAAAGTAGAAACTCTTTTTGAGCAAGCAAACCATTCACTGCCACCACAATATCGCTGGTTTGATAAGGAGCGGTTCGAACAGCTACACAAGCCACTTACAACAAAACGGCAATACCTGAATGCACATGATTCAGCGAAGCAGGCCGGAGAGCTATTAAGGCACATAAGGGATGAAAAAAAACTCTCCCAGGCCAAATTGGCTGAAATGATTGGCGAGAGTAGCGGTTCGATTGGCGATTGGGAAACAGGGCGCAATTTGCTGCCGCCTCGCTTGCTTGGTAAGCTTCGTGATGCTCTTGACTTATCTGAGGTTGATTACAGGCAGCTTCGTGACACCAGGCTACCTGTGCTTAACCCAGACTACAGGCTGAAAAATCCGATGCGGGAACATGGCGGCGAGGCGATTGCTGCGCTGCGCGACATGCGCGGTCTCAGTCTGCAGCAGCTCGCCAGCCAGATATCTCTGGATGTCAATGTGCTTGGCCGCATGGAACATGGCCGGGCTGCAATCGGAGCAAAAGATCTCATGGCTATCCACGCTACACTTAAGCCGGATTCTGAGGAATCAAAGCAGCTGATTTACTCAGTTTTTCCTGCTCTTGATAATGCATGGCTGAGCCAGAAACTACCGCAGCAACGCTTTGGACATAAAGTGGTTGGGCTAAGAAGCTGGTGCGGCCTGACACAAGAACAGCTTGAGGATAAATTACAGATGCCACCACGCGCGATTTCAGAAATAGAAATTGCAACACGTGCGCCGTCTGATGATGAAGTGAGTAAAATAACTAGTTTTTTTGACGAGCATATCTCGCGGGCTCATAAAATACTGATTGGTTACAACTCAGCAGATCTTCATAAGTTGTCAGGCAGTAATGTGCCAAAGCCATCAATGCGTAAAGCCTAAACCAAATCTTGAAAAAAGCGCAGATTGCGACTAGCTATGTCTCATCTTTGATGAGGCTGTTTATGAAGCGTTTTGTCTCTGCTGTTTTGCTCTCATGGTCACTCACTTTTCCCGCTTATGGTCAGGCGCAAGCTACTGTGCCGCAGGCTGGCTTTGCAGATCTGGTGGAAAAGCTTTCGCCGGCGGTGGTGAATATTTCCACGACGCAGAAGGTGAAAAACCCGCCGATCATGTTCGGCATGCCGTTTGAGGGGCTGCCGAATACGCCGGAGATGGAGCCGTTTCGCGAATTCTTTGATCGTTTCGGGCAAGGCATGAAGCAGGCGCCGGAGCGTGAGGCAACTTCGCTAGGCAGCGGGTTTGTGATTGACCCTAAAGGCTATGTCATCACCAACAATCATGTGATTGAGCAGGCCGATGAAATCACGGTGATTTTCTCCGATAACTCTAAATATAAAGCGACCATCGTTGGCGGCGATAAGAAAACCGATCTTGCCCTGCTTAAAATTGAAACGAAAAAAGACCTGCCTTTTGTGACGATGGGCGATTCGGACAGCGCGCGCGTCGGCGACTGGGTGATTGCGATCGGCAACCCGTTTGGCCTTGGTGGTTCGGTCACGCAGGGTATTATTTCGGCAAGGCAGCGTTCGATCAATGCCGGCCCGTTTGACGATTTCTTGCAGACCGACGCGCCGATCAACCGCGGCAATTCAGGCGGCCCGCTGTTTAACATTAAGGGCGAAGTGATTGGCATTAATACGGCGATTTTCTCGCCGTCCGGCGGATCGGTCGGCATCGGCTTTGCCATTCCTACCGCGCTTGCAAAACCGGTGATCGACCAGCTGAAAACCAGCGGCAAAGTGACGCGTGGCTGGCTGGGTGTGAAGATTCAGGAGGTTTCGGAAGAGATCGCTGACAGCGTTGGCCTCGAAAAGCCAATGGGTGCACTGGTTCTCGACGTTGCGAAGGATAGCCCTGCCGGTAAGATTGGCATTCAGGCCGGCGATGTGATCACGCATTTTGATGGCAAGGAAGTGAGGGAAATGCGAAACCTGCCGCGCCTTGTTGCCGAAGCGCCGATCGGCAAAAAAGTCGAGATCAGTTACTGGCGCAAGGGCAAGGCGATGAGCGGGCAGATTACTGTCGGCGAGCTGAAAGATGAAGCTGAGAAAGCGGCGGGTGGCAGTAAAGAGCCTTCCGGTGCGGCGGGTGCCGGTGAAGTGATGCTGGGCATGCGCTTGCTGCAGGAAAATGGTCAATTGATTGTTGCCGGCCTGGAAGCTAATTCCGAAGCGGCCAAGCGTGGCGTGCGCGAGGGCGATGTGATCCGTGAGGTGGGCGGCGAGAAAGTTGCAACCGTCGCCGCGCTGAAAGAAGCGATGCAGGCAGCCAAAAAGGCTGGCCGCAAATTCGCGCTGGTTCGCATCTCACGCGGTAATGAAGAGGCGTTTATTACGCTGCCGGTGAATTGACTCTAAGCTCTCGCTGCGCCTTGAGCTTGTTCTTTGCTGCGCTCTGATTTTAGCGACTCAACAAAGGATTTGCTTTCGCGAAGCTGAGCGCTTGTGGTTTCCAGTTTTTCCGATAACAGCGCATTTTCAGTGGTGATCTCGTCAAACTGCTTTTTAGCTTCGCTGGCTTTTTTGGCGCCGCGGAAATAACCAACAATGCTTCCCACCATACTCAGCGCTAGCATGCCACCAACAGCCGCAGCAAATGCTTTTCCGCCGCGACCCAGAGAATGCCATGCGGGTTTGAGTGCTCCCTCAGCTTTTGCAATTGATTTGATGGTTTCATTATTGGCCAATTTGATAGCATCATGTTTGGCCTGATTATGCAGGGCTGCGCCAGCAATTGCACCGCCGACACCGCCTATTGCAGTGCCAACAAGGCTATCTACCTGTGACTGGCCAAATGCAGTCACCACTTCGCTTGGGCCTTTATATTCCGGTTTTTTGCTATCGGTGGTCGCCATAATATCCCTCATCATTTAATGTAGGGTCATCATAGCAAAATCAGTCCACTTATAGAAATGTATATATATTAAGATTTAATGACAATCGCTAAGGCCCGTAAATTATTGTAATCCAACCGACTCTTTGCCTCGGCGCGGACGTTTGGCTTGGCGTGGTAGGCGACCCCTAAGCCAGCGGCGAGCAGCATGGGCAGGTCGTTCGCGCCATCGCCGATGGCAATAACTTCATCAGGCGTAATGCCAAGCTTAGCGCATCCCTCATTCAGCGCGGCGAGTTTTGCATGTTTATCAAGGATGGGCGGCAGGACGTTTCCGGTAAGCTTGCCTGCGGCTATTTCAAGCCTGTTGCTGCGCTGTTCATCAAAGCCAAGTCTCTGTTTGATAAGCTCGGCGTAGAAGCTGAAGCCGCCGGAGACAAGCATGGTATAAATACCCGCGTCTTTTAGGGCTTTCATGAGTTCTATTGCCCCAGGCATGAGCCGCACGCGCTGGTCATACACCTCCTGCAACGCTGATTCCGGCAGGCCAGCGAGCAGGCTCACGCGTTCTTTCAGTGCGGCTTCGAAATCCAGCTCGCCGTTCATGGCACGCCGTGTAATGGTTTCAATTTTATCCCTAAGGCCAACATAATCCGCGAGTTCATCCAAGCATTCATTTTCAATGATGGTCGATTCCATATCGGCGACGAAGAGTTTGTAGCGGGGGCGCGGGTGGGGCTGGATAATCCAATCACAGGTCATGCCGAGCGTAGCCGAGGCATCTTTAAGATCCCTCGGCAGGCTCGGGATGACAAGCGCGCAAGCCACGCCTTTCTCCAGCCAGCGGATTTCTTGCGCATCAAGCCTCAGCGCGATACTATCCAGCGCCGTTTGCGAAAGCGTTTCTTTTTCGGGATTGGCGATAAGGGTTACTGAAAACATGGCTAAGATACACATCATCGCGGGGGCAACTGCAAGCGGTAAATCCTCAAGGGCACTGGCGCTTGCCGAGGAAACAGGCGGTGTGATTATCAACGCGGATTCGCAGCAGCTATTCAAGGACCTGCCTATTCTCACAGCGCGGCCAACGCTTGAGGAAGAAGCGCGCGCGCCGCACAAGCTTTACGGCCTGCTGAATGCCAATGAATCGCCTTCGGCCGGTAAATGGCTCAAATGGGCAAAGATGGAAATTGATTGGGCGCTGGGTGAGGGGCGTCTACCTATCGTGGTAGGCGGCACCGGATTATATCTGAAAGCCTTGATGCAGGGCCTTGCCGAAATTCCCGAGATTGATGCCGCTGTGACCAACCAAGCGGCCAATGATTATGAGGCGATGGGTAAAGCTGCGTTTGAGGAGCGGCTGCGCGTGGTTGACCCGGCCTTTTTTGAGCGGCTTAAGGTTTATGACAAGCAGCGGCTGATTCGTGCCTACGCCGTATGGCTTGGCAGCGGCAAGCCACTTTCTTTCTGGCAGCAACAGGAGCAAAAACCGTTTTATTCTGCCGATTATTTCGAAGTCGAAATGACCCTTATAGAGCGCGAAGAGCTCTATCGGCGCTGCGACGCCCGCTTTGTGAAGATGGTCGAGCAGGGGGCGGTGGAGGAGGTGGCTGAGTTAGTTTCCAGTCTCCAGTCTCCAGTCTCCAGCTTAGAAAAAATTATCGGTTTCAGGGAACTAACTGCCCACCTGAGGGGCGAACTTACCATCGAGCAAGCCATTCAAAAAGCTCAACAATCCACCCGAAACTACGCCAAGCGACAGATGACATGGTTTCGGCATCAGCTGTCATGAATTCTTAACATGACAATGGCATGATGAAAAAGTAGCTTATTAACCACCGTTAATAATAACTTTTACCTCAACCATGCCAGCCCAAAACATAGAATTTAAATCACAGCAAGACCCTTCAGCATTAAGCCAAGGCGAAGGTCGTGCGGATCTTCCTGATCCGTTAGGTGAAAAAGCACACGATAGAGTCGATCGTTATGATAAAAAGTTGGCAGAGGTCATCGGTGGCGAACGTCCTATCCTCAGCGGCGAAGGCAAAGGCGATAAATTTCTTGAGGCGCAACTTGCGACAATGTCCGCCGAGGGAATGATTCCTGAGGAATCGAATGCCTACTACCGAAAACCACAGCAGGAACGTGTGCTTGGTTATAACCCTATTCCGCATCAATATGTTTTTGATCGAGAAGGGATCTACAAAAGATTAGCGCGCGCAGGTGTCAATGATGTTCGTGTGGCCGGCGACAGCCACCAGCAACTTAGGCGCCAGCGCATTCCCATGGAAAAGCAGATCGATAGCGCGACGATGACGATTGCGATTCCAGGTGATCTCTACGCCGCCAAGGAAATGGTGCATATTGTTAGGGAAAAGCTAAGCGGCCGGATGCTTGACCACCCGCTGATTATTGAGAATGCGGTCAACGCGCAAAATGAAGGATACTGGGATGGTTTGCTGCGCGGCATCAAAATCTTCGAAAAAGATCAGGGTCTGGGCGTCGAAGAAAATAAGCGCCGCAAATATGTTGATTTCGACGCACTCGCTCACCATTACGGCATTTACGTTACGGAAGATCGAAACAGCACGCTGGAACTTGCAAAAAAAATTGATCCCAAAACCAAACCGCTTGAGCAGCTCAATATCCGAAAACTAGTGCCCGATGGATCTGTTCTGTTTGTCGCGACCGGCACTATGAAAAAATACCATGAGATTGAAAAAATTTGCCGCGCATCCGGCATGGATGTTCGTGTTCGCCCCATTTATGAGCTGGTTGATACGTTTGTCGGGCCGCAAGAGGTTAGCCGAACCTATGAAGGCAACGTTGCAGAGAAAATGCAGTCTGCATTTACAGCCTGGAATAGTATGGGAGATGAACATTATCGTGCTGAACGCCTTAAGCATCTGGGACTTAATAAAAAACAGGTCTTCATTTTGGCGGAAGATTCGGGCTTTCATTTTGCGGAAAAAGGCATTGCGGATGAAGATGAGTTTCGCAACATCCGCCATACGATTAACCCCGATGCACCTTTCCCTGGTGTAGAAACAGGACCGGCCACGATCGGCGCTGACGGCGTTAAAGGATTCATGCGCAAAATGCAGGGCATTTTTGCAAGGCGTACACAAAAAGGCGAAGCGGTTGATCACGGTATTTCAAGCAAATCCGTGATCGCCATTGCGCCGCTTGAACAGCAGGAATATGGTAAAATTGACATGCACATGGTCAGCGGTGAAACTCGTGGCCGGGTGACATTTACACCTTCGACATCGAAAGACGGCTCACTAGAAATCGCTAATTACCTGATTCCCGACCCCATTCCGGGGCTACCAAGGGATCGGACCGAAGCGCAGCTGGGCGAAGACTTCATGCTTCACCATAGCCCGCGAGCACAGGCAATGCGCGCTCAGGCCATTGAAATGCAGTTCCCCAAAAATGTCGGCAGGATGCCCATCAATGATTATTCTGATCAATTTGCCGCAGGCATCGTCGTGGATGAAGGAAGCTATGCATCCAAACATCAGGCCGATCAGCTAGCTAAAGTCGCTCATCAAGATGGCTTTGGTGTGATTACGCTGCCTTCGGCGATTGAAAAAGCAGCGGATGTTGAGAAAAATATCCTGAGTAAGTCGGATGGTATTATTTTCGCGTTTGATCCCAAGCGTGCTAAAGAAGAATTCTGGCGTAATGTGTATTTATTCACCTCGATGATCGTAGGTGAACAGACTCACGATAAGTATAAATTTACCAAGCCTTTCTATCTGGTCAATCCAAACGGCGAGTTTAAATACCTCGAAGATCTGGTGTCTGATTTTCACCATCAGGGAACGGTGCCAGAAAATCCAACCACCTTGTTTCGCTCGGTTAAAACGATTGAAGAAGCAGTCGAAGGGCTTAAAGAGGACCGGAAAAGCTATCGCCGCTATCATATCCCTGATTACGCCAGGCAGGAAAAGCCAAACGAGCCTGAAGGGCGGCGCGGCACTAAAAGCTTCAATGTTGCGGTATTCTGCTCGGCAAGCAACAAGAATGCACGTTACACGGGTGAGGCAAGAAAACTTGCCGAGATGCTTGTTAAAGAAGATTTCGGGCTGGTATCCGGCGCTGGCCTCCTTTCCATGATGGGTG
Organism: Rickettsiales bacterium; assembly: GCA_021299465.1. Classification (GTDB taxonomy): domain Bacteria; phylum Pseudomonadota; class Alphaproteobacteria; order Rickettsiales; family SXRF01; genus JAJTHB01. The sequence continues at coordinate 47,126 of JAJTHB010000018.1, forward strand.
AGGTCACCAAGGTTGGAAGCGAGCATCGATCATCCCACCGCGCGGAGCATCTTGGTTCCAACGTGCCTCACATTATGCCGGGGGAAGGTGATGCACGCGACCAGATGACCGAGTTTCTGATGGCGCGCAATATTTACGAGCGCATGGAATATATGATCGATAAATCTGATGCGTTTGCTGTCATGGTAGGTGGCACAGGTACAGTGCAGGAGATGGCGCTCCTCGCTCTACTTAAGAAACGTGCAATTGAAGGCAATGATCCCTATGCCAAGAAAAAAATGGATGGCAAGGAGATCGTTATCATCAATACACAAATGGATACAGCTAATCGTGGATTCTTTGACGGCCTCAAAAAGATTATTGATGTGAATGACCCAGAGGCCTGTGAGAAACTTGGCATTCGCTTCGTTTCATCGGTGGATGAAGCCATGGATCGTATGCGTCAGTTGCGTGCAGCAAAAACCGGCGTTGAGATTGGTAGCGCGAACACAAAAGGGCGCGGCGCCGCTGCCGGCGCTTCGGCCAGTCTGTAAATCAGCGATTATTGCCTTGCTGAGATTTCTGATCGAGTGCTTCGGTATGTTTTTTCGCTGCGCCACGCGAGCTGGCAATCGCCATGATCGCACCCACCGCAACCGACGCCACCGCGCCGGTGGCGAAGGCAACCTCGAGCCACTGGTGCTTTTTCAGCACCTTGGCTTCATCCCATACATTGTTAAAGCCCAGAATTTTTTTGCGCTCCTTGAGCGCTTTGTCGTATTCCCGGCTGACTGCCGCCATGCGCTTGGGTGCATCGATGACGGGCTCGCCTTGTCCCCAAGGTTTGGTTGAGCGTGCCGCTTCACTGATGGCGTTATATTCCTTATCACGGGTGATTTGCAGGTCTGCAAATGCGCCCATCTCACCTTTGTTGACTGTTTTGAAGAATGCGCGGGAAATGGCGTCGCGTGCGGTCACCAGTGTGGCTGCGATTGCAAATAATGCGCCGCTTACTTTTGCTGTTGTCGTATCCAGCCACGATCCGCTGCGGTTATTGCCCTCAGAGGTGATGATGTTCTCGACAGTCGCAACCGCAGCAGCAGATTCAAGCCCCATATTATTTTGAAGGGAGCTGGATTCGCTTCGGTTCTGATTTTTAGAGGCGATTTCAGACATTCAACTAAAACGGCTTAATGTTTGTTATAGCCAAATTATGGTTAATTTAGCCCAGATGGTCAAATGACAGAATTATGACAATAAAGAATTGACGCAAACCCGCAGAAAAACTAGATTAATTTTTCATTTTGACATGAATCGCCTATGAAATCCGTGCTAAAAACCAACCCATCAGAAGCCCCGAACGCTAAAAACGACCTTCTCGGTGCAGAGGCGATTGTGCGCGCGCTGGCGAATGAAGATGTTGATACGGTGTTCGGCTATCCCGGCGGCGCTGTGCTGCCGATTTACGATGCGCTCTTCAAGCAGAACCATGTGCGCCATATTCTGGTGCGCCATGAGCAGGCGGCAACCCACGCCGCGGAGGGCTATGCGCGCTCGACCGGCAAGGTGGGCGTGGTGCTGGTGACATCCGGCCCGGGCGCAACCAACGCGGTGACCGGACTCACCGATGCGATGCTGGATTCCATTCCCATGGTGTGCATCACCGGCCAGGTACCGACCCACTTGATTGGTTCCGATGCGTTTCAGGAAGCGGACACGACGGGCATTACCCGCTCCTGCACGAAATATAATTATCTGGTGCGCTCGGTAGAGGAGCTGCCGCGTATCATGCATGAGGCGTTTCATGTTGCGCGCAGTGGTCGGCCGGGGCCGGTGGTGATCGATATTCCCAAAAACATCATGAACCAGAAGCTGGTTTATGGCGGCAAACCGGATTCGGTGCGCGCCTCGTACAACCCGCAAACGGTTGGTGATCCGGCACAGATTGAAAAAGCCATCCAGCTGATGGCGACCGCGCGCAGGCCGATTTTTTATGTCGGCGGCGGCGTGATTAATTCAGGCTTAGATGCCTGCGCGAAGCTCACAGAATTTGTGCGCGCAACCGGCTTTCCCTGCACCAATACGCTGATGGGGCTTGGCGCATTTCCGGGTAGCGATCCGCAATTTGTCGGCATGCTCGGCATGCATGGCAGCTTAGAGGCCAATATGTGCATGGCCGAGTGTGACGTGATGATTAATATCGGCGCGCGCTTTGATGACCGCGTGACCGGCAGGCTGGATGCGTTTTCGCCGAAATCAAAAAAAATCCATGTCGATATCGACCCCAGCTCGATCAATAAAAATGTGCGGGTGCATGTGCCGATTGTGGGCGATGCCGGCGTGGTTATCAGTCAGATGATGGAGGCGTGGAAAGCGCGCAGCGCAAAACCAGACAAGGCAGCGCTGGCAGAGTGGTGGAAAAAAATCGAGGGCTGGCGCGCAAGGAAAAGTTTTTCTTACGATCAGGGCAAAGAAATCATCAAGCCGCAGCATGCGCTCGCCCGCCTGCAGGCACTCACCAAGGCGAAGTCGCCTTATATCACCACCGATGTCGGCCAGCACCAGATGTGGGCAGCGCAATATCTGCTGTATGAAAAACCTTATAAATGGATGACGAGCGGTGGCCTCGGGACGATGGGTTACGGCCTACCTTCCGCCATGGGCGTGCAGATCGCGCATCCGGAAGATTTGGTGGTGTGCGTGACCGGCGAGGCCAGCTTCATGATGAATATTCAGGAGCTTTCGACCATCACCCAATACCGCCTGCCGGTGAAAATTTTCATTCTCAATAATCACTGCATGGGCATGGTGCGCCAGTGGCAGCAGATGTTCCATGGCTGCCGCTACAGCGAATCCTACATGGACTCGCTGCCGGATTTTGTGAAGCTCGCTGAAGCGTATGGTATGAAGGGCCTTCAATGCAGCAAGCCTTCCGAACTCGATGCCACCATCGAGCAGATGATGGCCATACCCGGGCCAGTGCTATGCGATATTATCGTCGACCCCGAAGAAAACGTCTACCCCATGATCCCCGCCGGCGCCGCGCATAACGAGCTGCTCCTTCGCCCCGAGGACAATAAGGGTGATATCAAGACGGGGGATTTGTTGTGATTTTAAATTGTCACCCCGTCGCATGACGGGGTCTGAATGCCGCCGTAAAGACGGCATGACAGGAACAGGATATGACTAAACACTATTACGTATATATATTAGCGAAAGCGCGAAACAGTACGTTCTATGTTGGTGTGACGAATGATTTGATACGCAGGGTATATGAGCATAAGAATGATCTGGCGGATGGGTTTACGAAGAAATACGGCATTAAAATGCTTGTATATTATGAAATGTGCGATGATGTGAATGCAGCCATATGGCGGGAAAAACTGATCAAGAAATGGCGCAGAGAAATTAAAATGGAAGCGATTGAACGGATGAATCCGCAGTGGAAAGATTTGTATTACGATTTAACGGGTGAACCGGATCCCGTCATTCGACGGGATGACAAACTGGCGGGGGATTTGTTGTGAGTAAACCAGAGCTTGTTGTTAGTGTTGCTGCGCTTCATCTTGTAATGCTCAGGAAAATTGCAACTGGGAGAGATTGGATTAGAGAAACTGATTTGATTGAAGGGACTAAAGTTACGGATGTTAAGACTATAGATAAACAATTATCAAAATTCGCTGATGGGCAAGAAGAGCCTCAGAAGGTTTCATACGAAGATAACAGTCCCCTCAGAAGATCACATGATACCTTTAGAACTATTGTGAAAGCGCAGATTTCTACTTTGCTGGGTTCTAACTATATTGAATTAATTCCAAGAGATAATCCAATTTATTCAGTTAGCTCTCGCGGCAGGAGTAATTTTTATAAGATTACCGAAAAAGGCCGTAAATACCTTGCTAATTTACAAGAAAGTTTGGTCAGTGATGGTCCTCACAGTCGAGTCGCATTAGATCATTCAATAAAAACAAGCAATGCAGGTATCTCATGACCACCGAAACGCTCGATATTGTTTACGACATCCCGAAGATCACGGATACGCCGTCGCGGCATACGCTCGCGGTGCTGGTGGATAACGAATTCGGGGTGCTGGCGCGGGTGATTGGCCTATTTTCCGGCCGCGGCTATAACATCGAGTCGCTGACGGTGGCTGAAGTGGAGCATGAGAAAAAACTCTCGCGCATCACCATTGTCACCAGCGGTACCGAGCATGTGGTGGAGCAGATCAAGAAACTGCTCGAGCGCATGGTGCCGGTGCACAAGGTGCATGACTTAACGGTTGAAGGCGCGCATGTCGAGCGCGAGCTGGCGCTGGTGAAAATTGCCGCTATTGCCGAGGAGCGTCAACAGGCGCTGAAAACCGCCGATATGTTCCGCGCGCGGGTGATCGATTCGACCGAGGAATCGTTTGTGTTTGAACTAACTGGCGAAGCGCAGGTGATCGATCAGTTTATCGCCATGATGACACCGCTGGGCTTGATTGAGATCTGCAGAACGGGTATTGCTGCGGTTTCGCGTGGAAAACAAGGAATTTAGAAAAGGAAGTCTTATGAAAGTCTATTACGATACCGATTGCGATTTGAATACCATCAAAGGAAAACGCATAGCGATTGTCGGCTATGGTAGCCAGGGGCACGCGCACGCGCTGAACCTGCGCGATTCCGGCTGCACCGGCATTGTGATCGGTCTTCGTCCGGGTGCGAGCGCCACCAAGGCCGCCGCCGATAAATTCACGGTGAAAGAGCCGCAGGAAGCAGTTAAAGACGCGGATATCGTAATGATGCTCGCACCGGATGAATTTCAGGCAGAAATTTACAGCAAGATCGAGCCGAATATCAAGCAAGGCGCGGCGCTCGCGTTTGCCCACGGTTTTAATTACCATTTCGGTTTTATCAAGCCGCGCGCGGATATGGATGTGTTCATGGTGGCGCCGAAAGGCCCGGGCCACACAGTGCGCGGGGAATATGTGAAGGGCGGCGGCGTGCCGTGCCTTGTTGCTATTGGCCAGAATGCTTCAGGAAACGCGCTGAAGCTTGCGCTGGCGTGGGCATCGGGCGTTGGCGGTGGGCGCAGCGGCGTGATCGAAACCACGTTCAAGGATGAATGCGAAACTGATTTATTCGGCGAGCAGGCGGTGCTGTGCGGCGGCGTGACCGCGCTGATGCAGGCCGGGTTTGAAACGCTGGTGGAAGCCGGATATCCGCCGGAGATGGCCTATTTCGAGTGTGTGCATGAGATGAAGCTGATCGTGGATTTGATTTACGAAGGCGGGCTTGCAAATATGCGCTACTCCATTTCCAACACGGCTGAATATGGCGATTACGTGACCGGTCCAAAAATTGTAACCGCAGACACCAAGAAAGCGATGAAGCAGGTGCTGGCGGATATTCAAAGCGGCAAATTCGCCAAGGAATTTATTGGCGACCGCGCAACGCAAGGCGCACACAACCTCGAGAAATGGCGTACCGAATCCGCAAAGCACGGCATCGAAACCGTTGGCAGCAAGCTGCGCGGCATGATGCCATGGATCGCGAAAAACAAGCTGGTGGATCAGGCGAAGAACTAAGGCTTGTAGAATCCTGGCAGGCGGCGATTTTGCTCCACTTCGCAGTAGACGATGCGTAGCGGGGCGATGGTCTCGCCTGCGCGTTTTCGCCACAGGCTGGTGGTGCAGCGCACATAACCCTCGATCAATACGTCGCAGCGCGTCTGGAAACTGTAGGCGATGATCGGGTAGAAATTAAATCCCTTGTGCGGCAAGAGGTTTTTGAGTTGCTCGGCTGCATGGTTGCGCGGGTCGTCTTTCCATTCTGGGCTTCGATCCCAATCAATGTAATGCCCAAGCGGCACCGGATCATCTTTGTAACTGAAGCTTGGCATAACCGGCAGCAATTCCAGCATCTCCGCAGCGATATCTATCAGTTTAAAACGCGATGCTTCATGGATGTAGGTATCCACCAGATATGTGCGGCGCTCATACAGTAAGCTTATCAGTGCATCCTGATCGTCAAGGCTGAAAGCCGTGAAATCCTGCCTTAGAATTTTATTCCATAATTCTGGCGCGAGTTTTTTGATATATTCCTCGCGCCACCTTGGGCTATAGGCCTCCGCCAAGGACCAGTTAAATAAAACTTCCTCGCGCGACAAATGATTGGATGTGACACTATTCATAGAAGCAGAATAAACCATTGCGGGTCATGCAGCAAATTCCTACCATCAATTGCGTATGAAAGAAAGCCGACTGGATATGGCGCAATGCATTGATGCTGCCAAGAAAGCATGCTGGCTACTGCTATGCCTGATGCTGCTCATGCGCGCCTTCGTGTGGATGCAGCAGAATATGCCGGAATTTCCAACTCAAAGCCTGGAAGAATATGTCGATGGCACAGGTCGAACGCCATTTGCTTACCGCGCATTATTGCCGAAGACCGTTGCCGCCATCGAATATCTGACACCGCAGACATTTCAGCAACCGATTGCCAATATGACTCGTGATATCGTAACGCTGTACAGCGCGATGATCTGGACACCCACGGAAATATGGACCAAGCCAGACCGCTTCTTTTTTCTTCGCTTTACCGCGGCGGCGCTCATGCTCGGGCTACTGATTGGCTATGCGCTTGCGCTTTATCGTTTGGCGAATCTGTTGATGCCACAAACCATGGCAGGCAGGATTGCGCCGCTGCTGGGGCTTTACCTGATCCCCATTGGTTCTTGGAAAGCCGCTTATCTTTATGATGCCGGAACACTTTTTTTTACCGCATGGGCATTTTACCTGCTGCTTACCGGACGCTTAAAAGCCTATCTCTTCTGCTTTATGCTTGCGTGTTTTAACCGCGAAACAGCCTTTTACCTGATGATATTGTCAGCCTTGATACAGCTCGGCACCATGCCGCGCCGATCTTATTATGGATTTCTGGCCGTTCAATGTCTGCTCTGGGGCGCTATCACCCTCTTGCTGCGAACTATTTATGGCGACAATCTCGGCTCTTACAGTTTGCATTTACTCAATAATTTACGCTTGGCGATTGGCGGGTTTGAGCTCATCAACGGCTTGTCGATCATCGTTTTTCTATTTGTGCTGGCCTATGGATGGCAGCAAAAACCTGAGCTACTCAGGAAAACCATCTGGATTATAGCCTTGGCAGCTGCCTTATGGCTGGGATTTGGGCGCATTCAGGAAGTGCGCGCGATCTATGATGTATTTCCATTCCTGACCTTAATGCTAAGCCATAGTTTGGCAGTGGCAATAAATGGAATGAGTAACGCTGGAAAAAATAACGATAGCTAACGCTGCATTGATGCTCTTTTTTCCGGCGGCGTCCATGCAGCTGCAATCGTACCGCTGGCAGCTGCGACCCAATGGCGGGCAAGATCCATCAGGTTTTTCCAGTCGGTTTTATCCGTGGTTGGTTTGAGATCGAGATTATCTTTGATTTCTTTCATCAGTTCGCGCGCTCTTGCGGCATGCTCGCCTGGTGTCCAGGTAAAGCCGCGATCATCCAGCGTGCCGGTCATCATCGCAGCTTCCATGGCATCCTTCAGTTTCGCTGCCTGATTGGCCACCGGCTCCTTGGCCGTAGGGCGAACAATGCGTTCAATGGAAAGCCCGTTGCACAGCATGAACATCACGCCGGTAAACTGAATCTGCCAGACATCCAGCGCGGTGCCGTAGGTGGTGATGCCGGCGGCGCCGGAGATCAGCGCCATTTGTTGCAGCAGGCGCTGCGTGCTGATCGGTTCGGTGGTTTGCTCTTTGCCTTCTGAATCCCTGTATTTAAAGCGCAGCTCTTTGCCGAACCATTTTTCCATGGTTCCTCGTGTCCGCTGAAAGTCGAATAGCGTATTGGCCGGAAAACTAATGACGTTGTAACCTACTTTCAGCATTCCAGGCCAGAGCGGTGCGCCCTCGGCGATACTGAGTGCTTCGCCGCCACCAAGAAAAACACTGCCTCCCAATGAAAGCATTCCCAGCAGAGTTCCTTCATCCGCTTTTTCCATGCCTGGAACTTTTCTGACGGCAGTCAAAAGCTTATCCGTGTAACCCATTTTTGCCGCTTTGCAGGTCGGCAAGGATCATTGCGATGGCAAGCATGCATGCGCCGCCATAGCGCACGTGATCCGGCGCGCCGGGGGCGATCATGGTGGTCGTGCCGGCGGCCATGGCAATGGCGGGTAGAGCGTCTTTGGTAAACCTGAAAGGATCCATATCAACCACTATAATTAATGATATTTAATTATTTTATAATGGTGTCTAGGGCAACTGATTTTCTTGAAAGCAGGGCGTGGTTACGCTATTGCTGGCATAATTTTTTGAGATTCAGCAGGTTATTTTATTATTCACTGCCCCATGAACTGATAGGAGACCCCGCAATAAATGCGGGGTGACTAAATTATGTCTAACGACCGCATCATCATTTTCGATACCACGCTGCGCGACGGCGAGCAATCGCCCGGCATGTCGATGAACCTTGAGGAAAAGCTTATGGTGGCAGAAAGCCTGGATGCGATGGGTGTCGATGTTATTGAGGCAGGTTTTGCCATGGCCTCGCAGGGCGATTTTGAATCGGTGCGTGAGATAGCACGGAAAATCAAAAACTCTGTGGTCTGCTCGCTGGCGCGTGCCAAGGCGGCGGATATTGAGCGCGCGGCGGAGGCCTTGAAGCCCGCGAAGCAGCCGCGTATCCACACCTTTATTTCCACCAGCGATATTCACCTCAAATATCAGTTCCGCCTTTCGAAAGAGCAGGTGCTGGAGATCATCCGCGAGACGGTGACGCTCGCTCGCAGCTTCACCGATAATGTCGAATGGTCGGCAATGGATGCGACGCGCAGCGATAAAGATTATCTTTGCAAAGCGGTTGAAACGGCGATCAAGGCGGGTGCGACCACGGTCAATATTCCTGATACGGTTGGCTATGCGACGCCGGATGATTATGGCCAGCTCATTGCTTACCTCAAAAACAACGTGCAGAATATCGACAAGGCGATTATCTCCACCCATTGCCAGAATGACCTTGGCCTTGCCACCGCCAATAGCCTCGCTGCGATTCGAAACGGCGCGCGGCAGATCGAATGCACCATCAACGGCATCGGCGAGCGCGCTGGCAATACCGCGCTGGAAGAAGTGGTGATGGCGCTTAAAACTCGCGCTGACATGTATCCTTATACCACCGGTATCGATACCACCCACATCACCAAACTTTCTCGCCTCGTGCAGAGCATTACCGGCGCGATGGTGCAGGTGAACAAAGCGATTGTCGGCGCTAATGCTTTTGCCCATGAATCCGGCATCCACCAGGATGGCATGCTCAAGCACGCCGGTACATACGAAATCATGACGCCGGAATCGGTGGGGCTTGCCAAATCGAATCTTGTGCTGGGCAAACATTCTGGCCGCGCCGCGTTTCGCGACAAGCTCACCGAGCTTTCGATTGAGGTGGGCGAAAATGCCTTTGAGGACGCGTTTCACCGCTTCAAGGATCTCGCTGATAAGAAAAAAGATGTTTATGATGAGGACATCATCGCGCTGCTCGATGCCGAGTCGCGCCGCGATGATGCCATCCAGCTCGAATCACTTCATATCACCTGCGGAACGATTGGCCCGCAGACGGCGATGCTCTGCCTGCGCGTAAATGGTGAGATACGCCGTGCAACGGTGGAAGGAAACGGCCCGCTCGATGCGACGTTTAATGCCATCGGCGCGCTGGTGCCGCATCGTGCGACGCTCAAGCTTTATCAGGTGAATGCAGTGACGCAGGGCATCGATGCGCAGGCGGAAGTGACCGTGCGCCTCGAGACGCCTGAGGGACGCATCATTAACGGCCACGGCTCAAGCATTGATACGATGGTTGCCTCCGCAATGGCTTATGTTAATGCGCTCTGTAAGTTGCAAGCCATTACCGAACGTCAGGCATTAATCCCCGCAGCTTAAACTTCCTGCATAACGCTACTTTGGCTTCAAATCTGCTTGCGATAGAGTCTCCCTCGAAAACGTCATGTACTTGTGCATACATTAGTTTTCTCGTACTCTATCGCCGCGCGCTTTTTTGCCAAAGCGAGTTCTGCAGGAAGTTTGTATGACCAGCCAGCTGCAAAAACTATTCAGCATCGATCTTCGGTCGCTGGCGCTGTTTCGCGTGATGCTGGCGCTTGCGATTTTACTCAACCTTGCCATTTTGCTGCCGGATGCCCATGTTTTTTTGAGTGACAGCGGTATCTATCCGCGCCGCAGTGCGATGGGTACTTCCCTGAACTGGTCACTTTATTTCATAAGTGGCAGCGGCGTATTTTCATTGGTGCTCATGCTGCTGAATGCACTTGTAGCACTCATGCTGCTGGTGGGGTATCGCACGCGCTGGATGACCATCATCTGCTGGGTGCTCGCAATGTCGCTTGATAGCCGTATCATCGGCCTTACCAGCGGTGCTGACACATATCTCAGGCTGCTTCTTTTCTGGAGTATGTTCCTGCCGCTGGGCGCGCGCTGCTCAGTCGATGAGGCGATGAGCAAAGCTGCCGCTCTGCCGCGGCTTTACTTCTCATGGGCGGTGGTGGCGATTTTTGTTCAGGTCACCTGCCTTTACCTGTTCAGTGCGCTACTTAAAACCGGTACGCACTGGCGCGAAACTTATGACGCGGTGTATTTTGCGCTGAATACGCCGGAAATCACCACGCCGCTGGCTGCTTATCTTGCTTCGCATGTGGAGTTGCTGCGCAGCCTGACATTTTATGTTTACCATCTCGAGCTGGCCGCGGTACTTTTTCTCTTTGCGCCCATCTTCACCGCGCAGGCGAGGCTTCTTATCATTGCGTTGCTGGCGCTCATGCATATCGGTTTTGCGCTTTTTCTTTCCATCGGCTTTTTCCCATTGGTTTGTCTGGCGGGGCTTACGGTGTTTCTGCCGCCGCTTTTCTGGGATAGTCTGCTGCCGCAGCGCCGCCAGCGCATTCGCATCTATTATGATCAAGATTGCGGATTTTGCCGAAAAACCTGCCTGATTTTCCGTGCGCTCGGCATGCCGCCAGCCACCGAAGTGCTGCCCGCGCAGCAAACACCCGAGATAAGGGAAATTTTAGAACGTGAATATAGCTGGGTGGTGGAAGACGGCACTGGCAGACGACGGCTGCGCTGGGATGCTGTGGCGTGGTGCTGGCGGCGCTCGGCAATCTTGTGGCCGCTTGGCGTGCTTTTTGCCATCCCGCCGATGCATATGGTTGGTGACAGGCTTTATCGTTTGATTGGGTCTAATCGTGGAGATTTTGGAAAGTTAAGCGCCAGATTGCTGCCTGAAACCGACCACTCCCTTGCACCAGCTTTACCACTCGCAACCAGCTATATCGCCGCAGGGCTTGCGATGGTGGTGGTGGCTTGGAATATCGGGGCTTTAAGCGGCAGGCCGCAGGATATGTTTCCTGCATTTATTTCGGATACGGTACAAATTATCGGCTTGCGCCAGAAAATGAATTTCTTCGCGCCGCAGCCGATCAGCCGCACGCGCTGGGCGGTGGTGGAAGGTGAGCTTGCGGATGGCCAGATGGTGGACGCGCTTTTTGAACGGGTGGATGCGCCATCACACCAACTGGCGACGAATGGATTTGCGGTCAATCCCGGCTATCGCTGGCGCAAATTTTTCTCCAGTGTAAATATCGAACGCAATCGTAATTTGCTGGGCCGCTATTTTTGCGCGCGTTATGATAACTGGAAAACACAGGATATGGCTTCCCTCAGAACAGTCGAGATCGTCTTGTATCGACAAAATACATCAGCACCTGGCCAGAGCGCGCAGGAAGCGCGAAAACTATTTCATTTACGCTATGATTGCGCGACGCGTAAAGGGGCGGTTCTCTTTAAAAGCAAGAAAACCACTGGCTCACCAAAAGAAGCCGCCAAACCCGCTTACGAGCTTGATCCTTACATTGATTCGATTCTTCGTGAGCCTGGTGCAGATCAGTAATTTGTTGCCTTCTCATGTGATCACGCTACAACTAGCTCGTTTTCATACAATCGGAATAACCCTATGTTTCATAAAATGTTCGGCTTGGCGTCTTCGGACATGGCGATTGACCTCGGCACCGCCAATACGCTGGTCTATGTGAAGGATCGCGGTATTGTACTCAATGAGCCTTCCGTGGTGGCGATGAAGGATTCAGGCGGTTCTATGGTGCCGTTTGCGTTCGGTAATGAAGCCAAGATGATGCTCGGGCGCACGCCCGCAAAGATTGATGCCAAGCGCCCGCTGAAAGACGGGGTGATTGCTGATTTCCAGTCCGCTGAGGAGATGATCAAGCATTTCATTCATAAGGTGCACAACAAAAACAGCTTCATGCGCCCACGCCCGCTGATTATTATCTGTGTGCCGAGCGGCTCGACTCCGGTGGAGCGCCGCGCGATTCAGGAAGCGGCGGAAAACGCTGGCGCGCGCGATGTGTTCCTTATCGAAGAGCCGATGGCGGCGGCGATTGGCGCTGGCCTGCCGGTTACTGAGCCAACCGGCTCGATGATTGTTGATATTGGCGGCGGCACTACGGAAGTGGCGGTGCTTTCGCTCGGCGGCATTGTGTATGCGCGCTCGGTGCGTGTCGGCGGCGATAAAATGGATGAGGCGATTATTTCCTATATTCGCCGCTATGCTAACCTGCTGATTGGCGAGACCACCGCAGAAAAAATCAAAAAAGAAATTGGCGCGGCCTGCGCGCCGGAAAATGGTGAAGGCCGCCTGATTGAAATTAAAGGCCGCGACCTGATGAATGGCGTGCCGAAAGAAATCGTGCTTTCGGAATACCAGATCGCTGAAGCGCTGGTTGAGCCGGTAGGCCAGATTATTGAGGCGGTGAAGGTCGCGCTGGAATGCACGCCGCCGGAGCTTTCTTCCGATATCGTCGATAAAGGGATTGTTCTTTCCGGTGGCGGCGCGATGCTCAGGAACCTTGATCTGGTGCTGTCGAACGCTACCTCGCTACCAGTCTTCGTGGCGCAGGAGCCGCTGAACTGTGTAGCAGTTGGCTCGGGTAAGGTGCTGGAGCATCCGGAATTGCTCAAGCATGTGCTGTTCAAGCAGGATTAGTTGCTCCGTTTCCTAAGATTTTATTAATTTTTTGTCCAAACCACTACGGGTTGATTTCTTGCTTGCGTGATATTTGCGAAAGAGTAACAATCTTTCGGTATCATATTTTTTGTTATGGCTATGAAACGACCACAATCCATCCGTCTAGCGCAGCAGCCTCTTAGGCAGTGGGCAAGCCGTGCGAGCGTTGTTTTGATGATGACAGCGGCGCTGACGCTGGTGGTTATGAGCAAAGCCGAGCATCCCGCGGCGATGAAGCTCAGGACCACGCTTACCGATACGCTAGCGCCGGTGCTGGCAGTTTTGGCAAGTCCAATGGATGCAGTTTCTAGCACCGGGCAGTGGCTGGCTGGCCTTGCGAATCTCCACGCCGAAAATGCCGCGCTTAAAAACCAGAATGCCCAGCTGCTCAAATGGCAGGCGATGGCCAAGGATATGCAGCAGGAAAATGAAGCACTCCGCCGCTTGCTGCATGTGGTGCCACAGCCAAGCCGCAGCTTTGTGTCAGCACGTGTGGTTTCCGATGTTGGCGGGCCGTATGGCCATGCGGTGCTTATCCAAAGCGCCGATACGCTCAGTATTTCCAAGAATCAGGCGGTGATGAATGATCGCGGGCTTGTTGGACGTGTTGTCGATGTTGGTAGAAATTCGGCGCGGGTGCTGCTGCTCTCCGACATTAACTCCCGCGTACCGGTGCTGCTTGAGCGCACAAGGGAAAAAGCGATTCTTGCCGGTAGCAATGATGGCTTGCCATCGCTGCTTTACCTTGCCGTGAACACGCAGGTGGCGATTGGCGACCGGCTGGTGACATCGGGCGATGGCGGTGTGTTTCCTGCTGGTGTACCGGTCGGGGTGGTGAGCGCGAACCTGAGCGGAGTCCTCAAGGTCGAGCCATTCGTGCAACCATCCAAACTCGAATATGTTAGCGTTGTAACCACACCATAGAACTCGCTTTAGCTTCAAATCTGCTTGCGATAGAGTCTCCCTAGAAAACGTCATGGTTTTGAGTAACAGAAATTTGGCGCTATTGTGCCTTGCAGCAGTTCCTGCTTTTATCCTGTTTCTTGCGATCATGCTCACTTTGATCCCCAAGCATATGGATGGGCTTTCGCAGTTTATGCCGCTTGTCTATATGCCGGTTGTTTTCTTTTGGGCGGTGCATTATCCACGCCACATGCCTTACTGGCTGGTATTTGTAGCTGGGTTACTTATTGATGCTATTGGCGGGCAGCCACTGGGTGTTAGCTCCTTGCTCATGATGGGGTTTTTGATCGTGCTGCATCGCCGCTATAAAACGATTCACAAGGAAGGCTTCGTGTTGCAGTGGGCTATGTTTGCCTTGATTCTTGGTGGTATGTTTATCTGCCAATGGCTTATTATGGCGATCTACCACCAGATGCTGATGAGCCCGATCCATGGGCTGATCCAGTGGTTTTTGACCTTATGCCTTTACCCGCTTTTGCATCAAGTGTTTGACGTGACTCATCAGGCGGTGCAGAACCGAAGGTATCAGTTGCTTCACAGCAGGTAGAACCGTGCCCAAAGAAAATGAAAAACAGCGCATTTTTTCGCGCCGCGCCATGATTCTGGGCGGGGTGCAGGTAGCAGCATTTTCGCTTTTGGGTAGCCGCTTGTTTTACCTGCAATTCATGAAAGCGGATGAATATAAAACGCAGGCCGAAAATAACCGCATTAAGCTGCAACTCATTACGCCGGAGCGCGGCCAGCTGCTCGATCGCTTTGGCCTGCCGCTGGCGGTGAATGAAAAAAACTTCCGCCTGTTTGTTGATTACAGCACGCTCAAACAAAAAGATTTCATCGCCAGCATCGAGATGTTGCAAACCATGGTGCCGCTGCCGGAAAAACGTTATCAGCAGCTGCTAAAAACCAAGGTGAGCACCGCCTCGATGCCCGAGCTTCTCCATGAGCATTTAAGCTGGGAACAGGTGTCGCTGATCGAGCTTAATCTTTTATCGCTGCCGGGGATGTATGTCGATATCGGCCAGATTCGCCATTACCCGCTGAAAGACGAAGCGGCGCATCTGCTTGGCTATGTCGGCGCGGTGTCGGAGGCGGATTTATCGCCGGATGACCCACCGCTGATGCGCCTGCCGGATTTCAAAATCGGCAAGAATGGTGTGGAGAAAATGCTTGAGGAAGAGCTGCGCGGCACTGCCGGTATTCGCCAGCTCGAGGTGAATGTGCGCGGCGTGCCGGTGCGCGAGGTGAGTAACCGCGAAAGTATCCCGGGCAAGAATATTCACCTCACGATTGATCGCCGCCTGCAGGATTATATCGCTGATTACGTGCGGGAAGAAAGCGCCTCTGCAGTTGTGATGGAGGTGGAAACGGGTAACATCCTCGCGCTGGTTTCCATGCCGGCGTTTGACCCCAACAGCTTCAGCAAGGGCATTTCGAACGACGAATGGGCGGCGCTCAACAAAAATAAGAAAAACCCGCTCATGAACAAGGCGATCACCGGCCAGTACCCGCCAGGCTCAACCTTCAAGATGCTGGTCGGTATGGCTGGTATCGAATCGGGAATGTTTAATACATCCTCGACGGTTTATTGCCCAGGCCACTTCATGCTCGGCGATCACCGCTTTAACTGCTGGAAACCTGAGGGCCATGGCTGGATGAATTATCACGATGCGGTGGTGCAGTCGTGCGATACGTATTTTTACACGGTGGCGCAGCGTATCGGCATCAACCGCTTTGCCGAGATGGCGCGGCGCTTTGGCCTCGGCCAGACCTATGATATTGGGCTGATTGGCGAAAAGCCTGGTATTATTCCTGACCCTGATTGGAAAATGCAGCGCTACAAGCAGCGCTGGGCAGGCGGCGATACCATCAACTGTTCGATCGGGCAGGGCTATGTGCTATCAACGCCGCTGCAGCTCGCAACCATGACCGCGCGCATGTGTAGCGGCAGGCAGGTGACGCCGCGCCTTTATGTGCCTGAGGATGCGCTGGCGGTTAATTTTGACCCCATCGCTATCAAGGAATCGCTGCTTAGGATCAACCTCGAATCGATGATCGATGTGGTGAATACTGAGCGCGGCACTGCTTATGGCAAGCGCATCATGGAGCCACGCTTTGCTTTTGGCGGCAAGACCGGCACCTCACAGGTTCGGCGTATCGTGCAGCGCGGTGTTGACCAGAAAACCATTCCGTGGGAACAGCGCCACCATGCGCTTTTTATCGGCTTCGCGCCGATTGACAAGCCTAAATATGCCTGCTGCGTGGTGGTGGAACATGGCGGCGGCGGCTCTGCGGCTGCTGCGCCGGTCGCGCGCGATATACTGCTCAAGATTCAGCAGCTGGAAGAAGAGCGTGCCTAGAGGCTATTCTTCATCGATATACTGCTTTTCCATTTTCTCGTGACGCTCTTGCGCCTCGATGGTCATGGTGGCAATCGGACGCGCCTCTAAGCGCTTGAGGCCGATCGGTTCGCCGGTTTCTTCGCAGTAGCCGTACTCGCCGTCTTCGATGCGCTTGAGCGCAGCATCAATTTTACCGATCAGTTTTAAATAACGGTTACGCGTGCGCAGCTCGACGCCGGCTTCGGTTTCCAGCGAAGCGCGATCGGACAGATCTGGTTCGCGCCAGTTTTCTTCCTTGAGGTTGTTGATCGTCTCCTGCGATTCGGCCAAGAGCTCATCGCGCCACGTCGTAAGCTTCTGGCGGAAATATTCCAGCTGCTTCGCGCTCATGTATTTTTCATCGGCGGTGGGTTTGTAGCCTTTGGGGAGTTTGGTCATTACACACCTCGTTAAATGGTTAAAATGGTGACCCTGTTATTAAGGAATGGCGTGTATAGCCCCGTCAGATGAAAAAATCAACCCTCACGGTTGCCCTTTTCAGCCATTTCTAATTTTGCCAGCTCTACCGCCGCACGCAGCTCAATATCATCCATAAGTGACAGCAGCGCCGGATCGCTAATGTTTACACGCTGAACGGCAAGCTCCTTGCCCAGGTTCTGAAGCGTCGATAGCGGCACGCGGCCAATGAGGAGCTGCTGGCGAAGCTTATCTAATTCATCCAGCAGGTTTTTACCCTGCAGGATCAGTTTTTTACGATTCAGCTCGTCATCCGATATTTCCTGCAAGGCGAGCATCATACTCACATCGGCGGGCGCTGATACATCACTCAGGTTGCCTGTGGACTGCGCGTTATCCGATGAGACGGCATCAAGCAAATCCGCAAAACTGCTAGAGCTGCTGCTCCCGGCACGTGCTTTTCTACGTATTTCAGCGGCGGTTTTGATCGGGTTGGAATCGGTGATACGCATGCGCGTATCATAGTCTATGCGCTGGGCAATGGTAAAGGAGGATGAGTAGCAAGGTGAGAGTGATTTGATGCGGCAAGTTTTTCCCTGCCAGCCAACCGGATGGTTTTTATTGATTAATAACAGCCAATTAACTTTGGCACGGCTTTCGCATTGTTATTGGTTGAGATTAATGCGGGGGCATCATCATGATACAAAAAAGCATCCAACCATTCAAACTGGCGCTGGCGCTGTTCATGGCTGTTGCCAGCATGCCTTTGCCGGCGCAGGCAGATGCCCGCATCAAGGATATCGCCACCTTTGAAGGTATTCGCGAGAACATGTTGATGGGTTACGGGTTGGTGGTTGGTCTTAAAGCCACCGGCGATAACCTAAAAAATAACGCTTTTACCGAACAGAGCCTGATCGCGTTCCTGGAGCGCCAAGGAGTGAATACACGCGGCACTGAACTTAAAAGTAAAAACGTCGCGGCCGTAACTGTGACCGCTAAGCTTCCGCCATTCGCACGCAGCGGCGGCAAAATTGATGTGACGGTGAGTGCCATGGGTGATGCCAAAGACCTAACGGGTGGCATGCTGCTCGCCACACCACTCTATGGTGCTGATGGCGAAGTCTATGCTGTCGCGCAAGGTTCGGTTTCGATTGGCGGGTTTCAGGCTGGCAGCGGTTCGACCACTATCACTAAGGGTGTTCCTACTTCCGGCGTGATAGCGAGCGGCGCGATTGTCGAAAAAGAAATCGAATTTGCACTTAACTCCATGCCAGAACTTAAAATTGCGCTGCGCAATCCTGACATCAGTACGGCGAAAAATGTTGCTGAATCGATCAATAACAATATCGGGCCTGGTATCGCGATGGTCAGTGATCCCGGCACTATCGTCATCACCGTTCCGGCTTCCTATCTCGGTAATAACACGCAGCTGCTCGCTGAAGTCGAGAAGCTGACGGTGCCGACCGATCAGGTGGCGCGCATTGTGATCGATGAAGCATCGGGCACCATTGTCATGGGCGAGAATGTCAGAATCGATACGGTGGCGGTGGCGCAGGGCAACCTGATTGTCAAAGTTGAAACCACCACGCAAGTCTCTCAGCCAGGTGCTTTTGCGCCTGAGGGTGCGGAGACAGTCACGACCGAGCAAACGGCCGTTAGTGTTGAAGAAAGTGGCCCGGGTAAAAAAATGGCTGTCCTCTCGCAGACGGCAACACTCAAAGATCTGGTGGCGGGTCTCAATGCCCTCGGCGTTACCCCGCGTGATCTGATCACCATCCTGCAAACCATCAAAGCCGCTGGTGCGCTTCAAGCCGAGATTCATACGAGGTAGATGATGTTCACGCCCAATCTCACCACCTATTTAGCCCAAACGCAAAGCAAGTCGGGGCAAGCGGCTGCTGAATTTTCGCCGCTGACGATGAATGCGCGCGTTAAAACGATGAGTCATGGCCAAATCGAGCAGACGGCTAAAGATTTCGAATCCATGTTCATTACGCAGATGCTGGAGCCGATGTTTGGTGAATCGCTGGGCACAGACCTGTTTGGCGACGAACAATCAAGCGATATCTACAAAGGGATGATGATGGAGCAGTTTGGCAAGGAAATCACGCGCTCGGGTGGCATAGGAATTGCAGATTATGTGAAGAGAGAACTACTTAGATTGCAGGAGGTGTAGCATGAGTACCAAGACCGAAATGGTCGTTGAAAACACGGCGCCGACCAATATTGATGTGCGCGCTGTAATCACCGTTACAGCAAGATTAGCACAGCTTCTGGCAGAAGAAGTCGATCTGCTGACTGATATGAAAGTCTCGAAAATCGAGCATTTGCAGCATGAGAAGATTTTTCTCACCAATGCGCTGGAAGCCCAGAAAAGGCTGATTGAAAAGCACCCCTACATGCTGGATAGCATACCGTCTCAGGATAAACATGATCTTGAGCAGGTGGTTGAGGTATTTAGCGGCATTCTCGAGGAAAATCATCGCAAGCTGCTACTGGCGAAGGAAGTAAATCACAAAATTGTAGAGGCCATTACCAGCGTCGTAAAAGAGAATACCCAGAGTAAGGTTTATGACGATCGCGGGGTCAAAACGCAGGCGCAGTATGAATCGCTTTCGGTAACGCTTAATCAAACGATCTAGCCAGGCAGGCTCTGTATGACCCTTTCACTTGCGCTGAACAACGCCTTAAGTGGCCTTAATATCAATCAGCAATCGCTGTCGGTACTCTCACAGAATATCGCCAACGCCAATACCAAAGGCTATTCGCGCAAGATTATCAATCAATCCGCCATCTATCTGGATGGTCGTGGTTCAGGCGTTAGTATTGAATCGGTATCGCGCAAGGTCGATCAGTATCTATTGCGCTCGGTGCGGCTGCAGGGCTCGGTGGTAGGGCGTAACGAGACGCTGGTAGACTATGCTGACCGCACCCAGCTTCTCTTAGGCAAACCAGGGAGCCAGAACAGCCTGCCTAGTTTTATAGGCAATTTTTTTAACTCGATGCAAACACTGGCGCAAACGCCAGAAAACAGCACGCTTCGCGTAGGGGCGGTCAATAGTGCGTCCTCGCTCGCCCGTGAACTCAGAACTTTATCCCAGTCACTGCAGGAAATGCGCCTGCAATCCGAAAGCGATATTTCTCAGTCGATCAGCGTTATCAATGCCACGCTGCGTGATATACAGGGTCTCAATACGACCATCGTCAATGATGGTGCGCTGGGTAAAGGTGTGGGTGAGTTGCTTGATCGCAGGGATCTGGCGCTTGCAACATTATCGCAATATCTTGATATCGATACGTTCGAGCTTTCCAATGGCCGTGTCAATATTTTTACCGGTAGCGGTGTGAGCCTTCTTGACGAGAATGTCTATCAGCTCAGCTACCAGCCACAATCATCAACACAGTCGTTCATTAATGATGCTGTTAAGGCACCGATCAACGTCTTTCGCTTAAACGATAGTGGTCAGCTGGTGGGTAATCCGGTGCAGCTGGTGTCTGGTGGCACCAGTGCTCAGGTATCGAGCGGTTTGGTCAGCGGCAAGCTGCGTGCCTTAATTGATCTGCGCGATAAGCAGGTGCCTAATCTGCTTTCACAGCTCGATCAGGTTGCATCCAGACTGCGCGATGAGTTTAATCGCGTTCACAATAATGGTATTGGTTTCCCGGGCGCTAATAATTACACTGGCACACGCTCTGTCAATGCAAGTAGTGCAAGCCAGTGGGCTGGTAAAATGCGCCTTGCTTTACTCGATAACGCTGGTCGTCCGGTATCGTCGCCTTATCCAGGAGAGAATTCTGGTATTAGGCCGCTGCAGCTTGATTTTAGCAAGCTCGATACAGGTAGTGGCCCTGGCTTCCCAACCGTGCAGGGGATTATTGATGAGATCAACCAGCACTATGGACCACCGCAGAACAAAGCGGTTATCGGCAATCTCAACAATATTCGTCTTGCTTCAAACAATGCCTCGATGCCAGGTAATCCACCGCAGTTAAACTTTGATTTTGACGTAGAAAACATCTCTGGCGGTGCGGCTAATTTCTTTGTCACCGGTGTGCAGGTGCTGGACAACAACGGTGTTGATATTACGAACACTACCCAAACCATCCCCCAGGTGAATTTAGCGGGAACCAATACCTACAGCACCACCGATGGTAGCTCATTGGTTACAGTCAGAACCTCTGCCAACCACGGCTTTCAGGAAGGCCAGACGATCTATCTTTCGTCGCCGCCCGGCAGCATCAATGGCATTGATGGGGCTCAGCTTGGCGGGTTTTTCACCATCACCAATGTCACGGGTGATAGTTTCCAGATTCAGGCATCCTCCCCGGCTACTGCCACAGGGCCTGTGGACGTTGCAGGTCAGAATGCCAAACCACCCTACAAGGAGGTAGCGGCTGGTGAATATGGACGCACCACCGACCGTGGCACGATCACGGCTAATCTTTCAGCAAATCCGACAGCCCTGTATTATACGGTTAGGGTAAATGTCGCGGTCAAGGATGCGGACGGTAACCTGACTACGTCACAGATCAGTTATCAGGTTGATAACAACCAGCCTGCAACCCGTAATCGCCGTTATTCTACTAACGCGGTAAGTGGTGGTGGACAGCTGGTTCCTCCAAGCAGCAATCAGGGATTGGCACGCGCGATTCTGGTTGATAGCAACGGCGTTGAGCTACCCAGAATTAACGGTCAATACACCAATCAGCAGAATGGCTTTTTGAAGCTGGTTGCAGAGAACCCCAATCACAGCCTTGGTATTGACAGCCTTGATAGTGTCGAGCTGGGGAATTCAACCAGTATTCCCGCAGTCGCTGGCGCAGGGCGTGGTTTTTCTTACTTTTTTGAGCTTAACAACTTCTTCAAGCGCTTTGATAATAATGGCGACAGTGTGACTAACAGTGCGCTCAACCTGGATATTGAACAGCGCCTGATAAGCAATCCTAATTTGCTCTCGCTTGGCACGCTTCGCCAGAGCGCCAGGCCAGCAGATCCGAATTTGCCGCCACTTTACACTTATGAGCGCAATGTTGGCGATAACAATATCATTCAACAACTCGCCGGTATATCAAGCTCGGTTATTAATTTTAGCGCAGCGGGCGGTTTGAGCCAGTCTTCGACCACGTTTGGTAATTATGCCGGATCGATTATCGGAGCGGCGGCGACCAACACGTCATCTTCGGATTCAGAATTGCAAAATGCCAAGTCGTTGCTGGCTGGTTTCTCGGATCGCTCAGATTCCATCAGCGGCGTAAACCTTGATGAGGAGCTTGCCAATACGGTGATTTACCAGAATGCCTACACCGCCTCAACGCGCGTGATCACAGTGGTAAGTGAGTTGTTTGACACGTTACTCAATAGTTTTGGAAGATAGGACATAGCCTATGACAGTTGGTCGCGTTAGTACGTTTTCTCTTCAACAGAGCACGCTTCGGGATTCTGCACTGACTCAGGAACGGCTCTCGCAATTACAAATACAGCTCTCAAGCGGCCTTAAGTCCCAAAACTTTAAAGGCATCGCAAGCCAGAGTGAACAATATCTACAGCTCGAGGCAAGAATCTCCCGCACCAAACTTTACAACGAGAATAACCGTATCGCGATGACGAGGCTTGATACAACCGATAATGTTCTTGGCCAAACCATCGAAACAGTCACCAATCTGAAAAGCCTTATCATGCAGCGGCGTAATGGCGCCGTGTCAGGAAACCTGGCGTTTCCAGAGCAGCTTGATGGTTTGTGGCGCCGGATCACGACCGAGCTTAACACCTCGCTTGAAGGCCGTTATTTATTCAGCGGCACTCGTACCGATGTGCCGCCTGTCAGCGCGACGGTATTTCCAAGCCTTCGCGTTGATGGTGTCGCTGATGATGGCTATTACGCCGGTAGTAGCGATAACATAACACTTCGCGCCGATGATAATCTCGACATCACTTACAATGTGCGTGCCAACGAACCAGGATTTCAGAAAGTATTTGCTGCACTGGCTATGGCCAGAAAGGGTGATCAGACCAATAGTCAGGATGACCTCATTAAGGCCTTTAATTTTGCTGAGCAGGGGCTTAATGAAATTATCTCAGCGCGTGCAAAAGTGAATGCGAATAAGGTTACGCTCGATCAAATTGTTGACCGCCAGACATCACTCAATCTTTACTGGACAGGGGTGAAAGAAGAAATCGTCAATGCTGATCTGGTTAGCGTTTCAACGCAAGTCGCCCTCAATCAGGGCATATTGCAAGCATCATTTCAATCGTTTGCACGAATTAATTCCTTGAGGCTTGTAGACTTTTTACGCTAAATTAAACAACGTTTGATAAACTATTTTTTATAGTTAGGAACTTCGGTATGCTTACTCAATCAATCGTTAGTGGCTCGCAGGCTGCCGGTGTTATTCCGGGGGTAATCAAGTCACGTTTTGGTGATGTCGCGGTCGACGCGGCCAGGGTGCTTACCTTTCCCCGCGGCCTGCTTGGTATGCCGGACAGATTTCAGTTCGTGCTTGCCAACTTTCCCAATGAGAAAATGGCTCAGTTCAAGCTGTTGCAATCACTTGATGATCAGGCGCTTTCATTCATCACGCTGCCGGTTGAACTCCAAAACCCGATTGTAGCTCAGGCGGATATCCAGATGGCCTGCCGCGATCTGGGGATTGACGATAATGAGCTTGCCATGCTGCTGATTGTTTCTGTGCATCGTACTCCTGATCAGGTAAAGCTTTCGGTGAATGCGCGTGCTCCATTGATGATTGATGCTGGACGCCGGCTTGGCGTGCAGCATGTTTTCCAGAGTGACGATTATAAAGTTCAGCACATGCTGGGTTAAACCCCATGCTGCCCAACCAGAACCTGATCGCAACCTACCAAAAGGCTGATGCTATGCTTGCCAGCGGCGAGCTGCAGCAGGCTGCTGATATCTGCAAGCAAATGCTTGAGACCAATCCTAATTTTGCCTATGGGTATCATCTGATGGCGTCGTTGTTTCGCACCACAGGTAATATCGAAAAAGCGCTAAACTTTGCTGATCTCGCCATCAAGCTTGATCCTAATGTGCCGAGTTTTTACCTTCAGCGTGGTGAACTGCTGAGTCAACTTTCTTGTTTTGATGCAGCCGAAGAAGCATTTCGTAAAGCGCACCAGCTTAAACCCGATCTTACCCAGGCTCTTTTGCTTTCAGCCGACGCATGCGTCAAGCAGGGCCGCTATGAAAGTGCCGTAGAGTTGTTCGCTGAGGCCAGAGCCTCGTGCCACGACCATGATCGAGCGGACATTGATCTGCACGAGGGGATGTTTCAGTTAGCACTCGGGCGCATGGATCAGGCCGAAGTGCTTTTTGATCGTGTGATTGCTGCCAGACCAAACCAGCCGATTGGCTATTTGCACAAAGGCATTATTCTGCTTCATCAGGATCGCGATCATGAAGCAGAAATATGTTTTGCGCGCGCCCTGAATTGCAACCCACACCTGTATGAGGCGCTGCATGGTATGTCAGTGGTTAATGAGCGCCAGGGGCAAATTGATTCTGCGATTGCATTTGCGATTCAAGCGGTAAATGCCAACGGTTCAATCTTTGACAGCCTTCTTTTGCTTGGCCGGTTACTTCTGAGAAAGCAAAACTGGTCTGCCGCGGAGCAAATTTTTCGTCAGGCTTTATCGGTGGTTCCCGATCATGTGCTTGCCATTGCTGGTTTTGCAGAGGCATGTCTGGCACAACATAAACAACAGGATTTACGAGCGTATCTGACACCGCTTCTATCCGCAAAACCCCAGCATACGATACTTGGTTTTTATCATGCGGCATTTTCAGGCCAGCGTGTGACATCTGCTCCTGCTGATTACGTGACGATGCTGAATGACGAATTGGCGTGTCGTTACGAATTTTTCCTGCAGCCGCTAGAGATGTTTAAGCCACAGCATCTTGCTGATTTGCTTCGCCGCCTTCCTGTACTTCGAGATAAAACGGGACTTAGCTTGCTCGATCTAGGTTGTGGCTCTGGCCGGCTTGCGTCAGCGATGGCGGATGTGACGGATTTGCGTATTGGCGTCGATGTCTCTCAGCGTATGCTTGATATTGCCCAAATGCGTCAAAGCTACCACGACAGTTATACGCTTGATATCACCGAGTTCGCCCTGGGCAGTGACCGTATGTTTGATATCGTGGTGGCGCTCGACGTGTTGCCTTCAATCGGCAATCTTGAGGCATTTTTTCGCGCTGCACGCAATGTGCTCGCGTCTGGAAGTCTGCTGGCATTCTCCATCGAGCGTGATGGTTCGACGCAAGATTGGATTCTAAAACCCAACGCGCACTTTGCGCATAATCCGAATTATATTCATTCCCTGCTCGCCGATCATGGCTATGAGGTCGTGCATGAAGAAGACGCCCTGCTTCGTTTCGAGTGTGGCCAGCCCGTCGTTGGGCTCATCTATGTCGTACGTAAGATGATGGTGCATTAACTCTACTGCAGCTTCAAATCTGCTTGCGGTGGAGTCTTACAAGAAAACATCATGCAGTCGATTGTGCGCTTATTTTTACGACCTGTAGTGCCGCGCGCTTTTTTGCTGCAGCGAGTTGTATGAAAGACTATATTCGCAGAAATAATGGATGACGATGATGACGATATATCAACACCCTCTGCTCGCGCAGTTTAGTTGTCTTGGCGACCGGTGCGAAGATACGTGCTGTAAAGGCTGGTCGATGCAGCTGGATGATGCAACGTATGAAACATATCAAACCAAGGCACCCGAATTACTCGATGCTGTTGAGGCTGCCGAAGAGTCGCCGTGGATCATGCGGAAAGATAAACAGACAACCTACTGCGTGAAATTTGAAAATGGTTTATGCGGCATTCACAAGAAGTATGGTGATAGTTTTTTAGGTGATGCCTGTCATTTTTATCCGCGCGCGACACGCACGCTCGGTGATCAGACGCTGATGACGGCCACGCTTTCCTGTCCGGAGGTGGCAAGGCTCGCGCTGTTTGATACGAAACCATTTGCGTGGCACGAAGCGAAGGTTGATCGTTTGCCCCACGGCCTCAAGGATTATTTGCCAGAAAAACTTAGCGGCGAGCAATCGAGGGTGGTGCATGAAGCGTTTTTGAAAGCCTGCGAAGACGAGGGGAGCGCCGAGCAAATTCTGGCGCGCATTGCAAGTGTTGCACGCTCGATGGCCATGCTGGATCAGGCGAGCTGGCCGCAAGCTATTCCATTTTATTTACGCATGGCCGATGGCAGGCTGCCGGTGCCGCAAACAAACATTAACGATCCATTCAATCTGCTGCATGCGTTGATGGGGCTTATCGTGGCCACCCAGAAACCTATGAGTGATCGGTTGCGACAAACCGTTTCGGATATGGAACGAATGCTCGCAGTCACGCTTGACTGGCAAACGACACAAATGCAAACCAGTGAACAAAGCGCTGCATCATATCAACAGGCGCGCACCATGTGGGATTTGCACAGCCCGCATTACCAGCCACTTCTTAAGCGCTATCTACAGATGCAGCTTTCGGTGTCTCTCTTTCCGTTCTCAGGTTTGGGCGGAGCACCGGCGGAGCGCATGACGATCATCGGCGTACGGCTTGCAACGCTCAGGCTGGCATTGATGGCCGCCCATCAAGCTCATGGTGATCTGTTGCCGCAGGATGCCATCGTGCGTGTGGTGCAAAGCCTGTCACGTTTTATGGATCATCTGGGTGATGCTGCTTACTCGCTTGCTATCTATAAAGAGACCGGCTGGGATCAGGAGGCAAGGCTTCGTGGCTTATTATTTTAATTATATATATTATTAATAAACAGTGGCTTATAAGATTCATCCACTTATTTTATATTTTTTCTGGCGCGTTAACCTGTCGTTAAGGGTTACACAGTAATAATGCTTGGTAATGTGGTCATAGAAGACTGCATAAGTTCGGAGAGCATGTAGCACTCCATGTATAACATCCATGTAGGAGACGACAAATGGCTAACTCAATTAATACCAACATTGCGGCTTATTTCGCGCAAGCGAACATTGGCCGCGCAGCGGATTTCGCGACGGCATCTGTGTCGCGCTTATCCAGCGGTAACCGCATTGTAAAAGCATCTGACGACGTAGCGGCCCTTTCGATTGGTACCGCACTTCGTACCGGTGTATCCGCTCTGCGTACTGCTCTTATTAACGCGTCGCAAGGTTCCAGCTTGCTACAGGTCGCTGACGGCGCTCTGTCGCAGGTAACCGAGATTCTGCAACGTCAACGCGCCATTGCCTTCACGGCAGGTTCGGGCACGCTGCAAGATTCTGACCGCGTATTCCTTAACCAAGAATTCCAAGCTCTGACTGCTGAGGTTGACCGCCTTACCGGCTCTACCAACTTCAACGGCGTGCGTCTGCTCAACGGTGCATTGTCCACCGCTGCTGGCGTAAGCTCGGTAAGTACTGCGGCAAACGGTGGTTCGCAAACCATCACCATCAACGCTCAGTTCACAGCTGGCCAGACCATTTCTATCGGTGGTGTGACGCTCGTTGCAGTTCCAGCTGATGGTTCGCAGGTTCTCACGGGCACCGATAACTCGGTGGCGAGCTTCCGCATTGGTTCTAACATCAACCAGACTGTTACCAACATTGTCAATAAACTGCGTGAACTGCAAAGCAACAATACCATTGCTGCCGGCCGCACGACCTCGTTTGCTGAGGCGCTCGGTCAGGCTAACTTTGAAGTTAGCGCAAACGGCACCGGTAATGATATCGTTGTGACCACGCGTTCTGGCGGTTCGCTGGCTAATAACTTCACCTCCAGCACCACCGGCGTATCGGCAAGCCTAACCGGCACCAACAACGCCCGCTTCACCAGCACCGCTTCTAACGGCACATTGTCCATCGACCTTGCTAATTCCGGCCTGGTTGTTGGTCAGTATGTTTACCTCAATGCCATGGGCACAATCGGTGGTCAGGCTGTCACGGCTGGTCGCTATCAGGTGAACGGCGTTACGTCGAGTGGCTTTACCGTTGCCACGGCGTTAACCGCAACTGATACGAACAACGTCTCGCTTGCTACCAACGCTTCTGTCGTTTCGGATTCGGCGATTAATAGCTTCCCGGATGGCAGGATCAGCGGTGGCTTCTCGAGCTTCAGCTTTAACCTGTTTGCCAACCTTGGTTCAACCGCAGGTACGCCAACCGCTTCAGTTACAGCGGCTAACTCCGGCGCAGCTGCAGCTGGTACCACACCATTTGTTGCTGGTAATATTATCACCGCAACAGTGGGCAACACCACGGTGAACCTCTACACCCTGCAAAGTGGTGATTCGCTGCGTGGAATTGTGGATGGTATCAACGCTAATAGCGGCACCAGCGGATTTAAGGCGGCGCTCGTTTATGACGGCACCAACTATAATATCCGCCTGTCGACCAACACCAATCAGGGCGCAGTTCGCGTCAGCCTCGGTAACGACTTCGTTTCCGGTACGGCGGCTGGTTCGTACGGTCTGGCTGGTAACACCATCAACAGCTCGGCTGCTGCAACCACCACCATTGGCGCACTCAACGCTGCTTCGCGCAGTTCGGTGTTTGCAACCAATTATGTGGATCTGCTCGGCTCCGGCCTCAACGCCTCTGACGTTGGCGCTACGGTGATCTCCGCAGCTGTTGGTTCGACGACAGCTACGGCGGCGTTCGCGGTAGGTGATAACATTTCCATCACCATCAACGGTTCGGTGCTCAACCTGGCAACGATTGCTGCGAGTGAAACCTTCAATACACTGGTTGCTAAAATCAATGCCAATTCGTCGCTGACTGGCGTGACCGCATTCGTAACCGGCTCTGCAGGTGCTTTCAACATCCGCCTCTTTACTTCAGCGGATGCTTCGGCAGTACCATCAGCAACGGCCAACCGCGATGTGATCTCGCTCAACACTGGTGCTAACCGTAACGCTACTGCTGCTGCTGCAGGCTCAACCGCTACGGTACGTGACAACTCCGGCACACTGACTTCGGCTGTTCGTAACAGCGCGTTTGGTCTGTCAGGTGGCGTGGATAATGGTCTCGGTGCGGGCTCCGTCTCTGTACGTGGCACTACCGGTGACAACATCCTCACTTCGCTGTCACAAACCCGCGCTAACAGCTCGTTCATCTTTACGGCGAACGCTGTCGCTGCGGACACGATCACGATTGGTGGTAAGGTGTTTACCTTCTCGACCAACTCGGCGAACCGTGGTGTTGATGAAGTGCTCATCGGCGCTTCGATCAGCGAAACCATCGATAACCTGATCTCGACCATTCAGCGTTACCTCAACGATGGCAATGCAACTGGCGCTCAAGCGTTTGAGCTCAACCAGATGGCGTTTGCCCGTTCGGGAACCAATACCTTCACCGTCACTGGTAAAGGCCTTGGCAACATCAAGACGCTGACAGGTGCTGATTCGACACTCGCTCGTTCTAATACAACGAACGTGTCGCTCACCGTTGCAACGCTGAACAATGCTTCCAGCACGTTCGGTGTGGATACGACTGGTATCACGAATTCTGCCTTCCAGGGCCGTATTCAGGGATTCACTGCGACCTATACTGGCGTAGCGGATACCGTGAACCTGTCGATCAAGATCGGTGATTTCACCTACACTGCTGCAAACGTCGACACAACCAACTCTTCGGACACTCGTATCCGCCTTTATTCGGATACGGTCGGTGGCCGCAGTGGTGGTTACTTCGACATCCAGCTTGATGCCGGTAACGTTTCTGGCTTCAATAACCAAGCAGGTGCGGATGCGATTGCTAGCCGTTTGAACGTTGCGTTCACAACGCTTAGCTTCGACCAAAAACGCAACCTTGGCAGCTACAGTGGTACCGGTGGTATTTCGTCTAACGGCGTTATCATTGGCTCGCTCGTGGGTACCACAGTATCAGCGCAGTTTGCCGATTACTCGAATGTTCGCCTGTCGGATGTTCGTGTGGCCGCCCCGACTGGTAGCGCAACCGATGCAAGGATTACCCTCGTCATCAACGGTGTGAATTACAGCACCTCTGTTGGCCTTGGCACCAAGCTCGGCGCGAATCAGCCCTTCCGTCTGGTAAGCGAAGCGGACGTGAATCAATTTGTTGAGTTTACCACAGGTAACTCAGCGATTGATATCTCCAGCTCGGCTAATGCTGCTGCAGTCGAAAGCGCACTCAAAACCGCGTTTGGCGCGACCTCCGGCTCTGCCGCACTGTCGTTCCAGATCGGCTCGAGCGCAACCGACACGCTGGCAGTTAGTATTGGTGATGCTCGTACAGACTCGCTGTTTAACGGCGAAGAGCTGGACGTGCTAAGCCAGGCTAACGCATCACGTGCCGCTGCTGTGATCGACGCTGCGCTCACGAAGGTCACCAGCATCCGTGCGGATGTGGGTGCGCTTCAATCCAGGTTTAACTTTGCATCTGCGAACATTCAGATCGCTGTGCAGAACCAGGATGCCGCGCAGTCAGCACTGCTCGATACTGATATCGCTTCTGAGTCCACCAGCTATGCCACCGCGCAGGTTAAACTGCAGGCTGGTATTTCGGTACTCGCTCAGGCTAACCAGCAGCTCCAGGCTCTCCTGAAGTTGATCGGTTAATCGGAGACTCTATGGGAATGGCCGGGGTGGTAACCCTGCTCCGGCCAAACCTGTAAGGAGGATGATATGGATGCATTAGGATCAACTAAACCAGTAGTGGCGGCACCAAGCTCCGTTAAGGCTTCTGCGGTACTTCCGGCTCCTGTCCAAAGCGAAGCTTCGGCTCCAGTAAGTAAGGATCTGGAGTCAGTAAGGTTCGATGCCAAGGTCGTCGATGCCAGACGTCAAGAGGTGCTCATAAATGCGGCAAGAAACGCACCGCAACCACTTGGTAGTCAGGTCTTTACTATGTTCAAGGACTCGACTGGCCAGATGGTGACGCGGTTTCGCGATACGAATAGTGGCAGGGTAACTTATATACCAGAGCCTCAACTATTGCGTTTAGCGGCGAATACTGCTGGCAGTGAGTCGCTACTGAATATTAAAGTGTAGCACGAAAGAACGTGCGCTAGGCATGAAAATTGCCTAGACTATTGTGAATAAAGACTTGGGGTCACGCGCTGCCTGTTCAGGTGTGGTCAGCGCGCCTTCTTTGTCTTTAAAAAACGATAGATGGAGATGAACAATGGTCACCCAGATCCAGTTAGGAAACTTCTTTAATTCCGGCGGCAGAACCGTAGTTGGCGGTGCAGGTGGATCGGGCCTTGACACACAATCCATTATTAAATCACTCACCGAAGCCAAGCGAATTCCAGCTACCAACATCGAAGATCGTATCGAGCTCAACAAAAAGCGTACCGCGGCGCTGACGGAATATCGTACGTTACTTGCAAAATTTAAAGATGCTCTCAATTTCCTGCGTAATCCGCCAGGTGTTGCCAACGCATCAGACAACGTCTTTCGTTATGTAAATACTTCGGTAACCTCCAACACTTCAGTTGCCGGCACAACCTACCTGAGCGCTACAGTTGCGCCAGGCGCAAATATACAAAATTATTCTGTGACGGATATCACGTCCGTTGCCAAGGCGCGCAAGCAGACAAGCGCCAATTTTAGTATTGCGACTGCAGACACGTCCGTGGTGTCAGACAGCCCGACTGGCGTGCAATTCAAGGCCGGTACTTTTACCTTCAAAGGCAAAACCATCACGCTAGCGGCAGGCGATAGCCTCAATACTGTGGCTACCAAGTTTAATGCTGTATCCTCCGATACAAAGATGAATGCCAGTGTTGTCAGGGTGGGCGATGGCAGTTATCAATTGCTTTTCACGGCCAACAGCACCGGTACGGCTGTTGATTTTGATTTTAATGATGGCGGTACGACCCTTGACGATCCCGATGATGTATTTGATCTGGTGACCATTAACAACCAGCAGGCGGCCTCTAATGCTGTATTCAAATTTAACGGCACTGAAATCACCCGCCAGTCCAACACAATCACTGATTTGGTATCAGGGCTTAGCTTAAATATTATATCAACAACGCCTCCCGAACCGGATCCCACCGAGATCAACATCAATATCAGTTCCGACAGCCAGGTGGCGAAGGGCGGTATTATTAACTTCATCAATGCGTACAACGATTTGAAGATTTTTGCTGCTAAGCAGAGCGAAGTCAATCCCGATGGCACGTTTGCCGAGACCGCTGTACTAAGTAACAGCGCGGTGATGCGTAGCAGTTTGAGTAATGTTGCCTCTCAGCTTTCCAGCATTATTGGTGGTTTAGGTAATGGTTTTAACCGACTTGCTGATATCGGGATTGTTTCGGCGGATTTACCGGAGAGCGAAGATAATCCACTGGTACGCAATATTCTTAATATCGATGATGCAAAGCTTACTTCCGCCATTTCGAGAAACTTTGATCAGGTCCGTAGATTGTTTGAGTTTGATTTTATTAGTAACAACCAGAACCTGCGCGTTTTCTCACGCACCAACGCACTCACTGCCAACGCATTCACGCTTGAAGTGAACCCCTATGCTACGCAGCAAACCAAAATCTATGAAATTGTGGATGCGGACACGGCTGTTGTCTCGGCAACACCCGATACCAACCAGATCAAAGCTGGCTCGGTCGTGATTAATGGTATTGCGATTGATCTTGTGGCGGGCGATTCGCTTAATCAGATCCGCGATAAATTTAATGCGGTCACCGCCAGTACGGGCGTGACGGCGGAAGTTGTGGAAACTGCCCCAAATAAATTCCGTCTGAAATTTACCAGCGCCATCAACGGTGTGAATACCAATCTGCTGTCATCCAGCGTTAATCCTAACGGTGTCTTCACCGATGCCGGCATCACCGCAACACCAAACTACAAAGCAACATTTGCGGGCTCTGGCGGGCCGGTGACGGTGAATCTGATCGGATCATTCGTACAAAGTAGTAGTGGTACGCCCAGCGGTATTCGTCTGGAGGGCCCTAAAGGCTCTGCGTTTGAAGGTCTTGTCCTTGTTTATGCAGGTACGACGTCTTCTAACATTGCCGTAACCGCTACGCAGGGTGTCGCTGACCGTATCTATAACATTACGGATGAAGTGCTGAAAGATGATGTTGGCGCGCTTGAGGTTGAGATTGATAATATCAAAACCGCCGATGAAAAATTAGAGCAAGATATCAAGCGCATTGATGAGCAGGTGGAACGCCTTCGTCAAGAGCTGGTTGCTAAGTTTAGTGCGCTTGAACAAGCGATTTCCAGAGTCAATACGTTGCTGCAAAGTATTGATGCCAACCAACAGGCTCTCTTCAACAGCAACTAAGCGCTTATGACAAGTAGACAAAAATATCAGGCTTATGCTTCGGCGACCCAGACGGTAGCCAAAACCAAGCAGATTGTGCTACTTTACGATGCTGTGATTCGCTACTTGCAGCAGGTCAAGGAAGCCATTAGCGAAAAACGTATTGAGGATCGTTACAACCTGCTGATCAAAGCCAGTGAGATTATTTTTGGTTTGCAGTCGTGCCTTGATTTTGAAAACGGTAAAGACATCGCGCGCATCCTTTATAATTTTTACTCCTCTATCGACAGCCGTGTTTTTTCGATTCACCGCAGCGCAAGCCTTCAGATGTGTGATGAGGTGATTGCAGAATTGAAGCAAATGCGCGATGTCTGGCATGAAATTGACCAGGGTGGGGATGCTGGCGGCGATACGCCTGCGGCCATCACGCCTCCTTCTGAGGCTGCCGCGTCTGATGTGGCAACAATTGCCCCGACACCTGATAAACCGGTCAGCCTTTCCGCATAAAAAACAGCCTGTTGCTTTGGCACGCCAATTGCAACGATTACCGCTGAAAATAGGGATATGTGATCCCTTGCGTAAGAGGTGGTGGTATGGCGACATTATCAGTTTCATTACTAAAATTGGTTGGGCAGGCCGATGCTCCTTCTTCCAATGGCAAACAAAAAACAAAAGATGGATTTGACCTGCTGCTGGACGTGAATCAGCGTGAGATGGAATTCGGTAAGGAAAAAAACAAGCAACAAGATCCTGTGGCTGGTCTAGCTATCCAGCCGGTATTTTTTTCGCCAGATACTACAACGAAGATTGAACCCGCATTTGCTAAGCCGGACAATAGGGTTCGTGATGCTGTAAATACTGATCAGGATTCAGCAGCAGAGAGTAGGGACTTACCACGTGATGCCCTTACATCTGCAGGGCAGCGCCCGCGCGAGGAGAATATAGCTAGGGATCGCAATGTTTCTGATGGTGCGGCTGAAGTTGATCGGCCAGAACCTGCCCAGACAACTAAGAATATTGATGGCGAGGCGGTACAAACGGACACTAACGCTGATTCTGTTGCCGCTACTAACAATGCCGCCACAGCTTCAACTGATGACGAATCAGCTGTGCAGCCTTCCGGCCTTGTCCGCGTGATGCAGTTGATCAGAGATTTTCAACAACAATTGGCGGATTTGCTTGGGCAGGGAAATCCGTCGGCTATTTTTGAATTGGTGCGCAATTTTCATACGCAGCTGCAGGCAATTTTACAAGGCGGCAATCCGGCGATTCTGCAGCCCCAGCTATCACCAACCGCTGCACCATCCAGTACTGCGGCGCTACCTCCGGTCGCAATTAGTTCCGCGATTAGTAGTGACTCGGCAACTACGATTCCAGAAATAAATCAGACGATACCAGTTCTTTCGCAGCCCGCTGTTACGATTCCAGAAATAAATCAGACGATACCAGTTCTTTCGCAGCCCGCTGTCACTGTGGTGCCGGCTGAGATTGCTTCTGGCTCGCCTGTTTTAACCCAAACGGCGGGCACAATCTTGCCAACGCAAACATTGCCCATGGCAACCAGTGACATATCTGCTGAGGCGCTTGTTAGCAAAACGATGGATGATATTCGTCAGCTACCGAACCTGCCATCGGAAACTGATCAAGCCATCGCCGATGATCTGCTTCAGCGATTGGATAGCATTAAATCGCTCATACAGGTGGCGCAGGCCAATAACGATACATTGCTCACTAAATCACCGACACTAAGTGCTTATGTGGCGCCAGTAATATCCGGCAATGAATCCCAGCCATCGTTCTCTCCGGCCAATCCTCTTAATTTACAGACAGCAACATCAGCGGTTGTCGCGGCTACATCTTCTAATGCCTCACTAGCCGATCAGGGCGACAGCCAGGGAGATTCTCGTCAGCAATCAGCACCGTCGCTTCCTGCTTCATCTGCAGGCGCTACTTCCAGCGATGCAAGTGCAAGAATTAACGGCGCATCCTTCTCGCGCCTGCTGAATCAGGAGCCGGCAAGGCCCGTACTTGATCAAGTTGCATTTCAAATCAAAACAGCGCTGAAAGATGGCAGCAGTCAGATCACCATTCAGCTTGATCCGGTGGAGCTGGGAAAGCTCGACATTAAACTACAGGTGGCAAGCGATGGCCGTACGCAGGTGGTGGTCACTGCAGACAATAAAGATACGCTTACCATGCTGCAAAAGGATTCGGCGGGTCTTGAACGCGCCCTTTCTGACGCTGGCCTGAAAGCCGATAGCGGCAGTCTCAGTTTTAATCTTCGTCAGGGCCAGCAAGAGCGTGATCCTGAATATGCCCAGGCCAGCGGATCCTACAACAAAACCATGCCTGAAGAAGAGATTCCACCAGCCAGCGTGATTGCGCGCAGCTATGTGGTGAATCTCGCCGAAGGACTCGACATTAAAATTTAACCAGGAGCATCTATGCTGAATTCAAACGCAATATCACAGGCAGTCGGCGGTGGTCAGAGCAGGACATCGCTGGGAAAAATTGATCAGAACTATCAGGACTTCCTGACACTCCTTACCACGCAGCTTAAAAATCAGGATCCTTCAGATCCTACTGATACTAACCAGCTCACGCAGCAGATCGCGACACTTTCGCAGGTTGAGCAACAGCTAAAAACCAACGAAAATCTTGAGAGGCTGGTGGGGATGTATAGCGCCACGCAGTATAACAGCGTGGTGTCTTATATCGGCAAAAAGATTGAGGCTGAAGGCGATATTGGCGCACTCAAAAACGGCAAAGCAAATTTTGCCTACAATCTCGCCGGCTCTTCAAGCGAAGTGAAAATCACTATTCGTGATCAGCAAGGCAATCTTGTGCGCACCGATACGATGACCGGCACCAAACCATCCGGTGACCATAGCTATGTGTGGGATGGGAAAGATAATCAGGGCAATATTGCAGCCGAAGGTCGATACGTGATGACGGTGGAAGCGAAAAACGGGAACTCGACCGTTGCGGCAACGGGTGGCAACGCTGATCTAAGACATGCAAAACCTGAGTTTGTTTATTACCTCGCACAGGATGCGGCGTCGCTGACCGTAACGATCAAAGATAAAAATGGCGGAGTGATTCGGCGCGATACGACGGGTGGCACAAAAATTGCTGGTCGTCATGAATATCAATGGGACGGAAAAGATAATAACGGAAACGCTATGCCAGAAGGTGAATATAAAATCGAAATTGCGGCTAAAGATTCGGCCGGAAAGGACATTGTCGCCAAGACATTTATGACCGGTATCGTCACCTCGATTGATAGTGTCAACGGTTCAGCGTTTCTTTCTATCGGTGATATTGCAATTCCACTGGAGCGGGTGACGTCCATCCGCACGGCAAGCTAACAAAGATTTAAGACAGGAGCTATCTTATGAGTTTGTACGGTTCACTTTTCTCTGGCGTATCAGGTCTTCGTTCGCAGAGTAACAAAATCGGTATTATTTCCGATAACATTTCCAACGTGAATACGGTTGGCTACAAAGCCGGGTCTGGCTTGTTCCAGAGCCTTGTGACCACGGCTTCCGTGGCGTCCACCTATTCGCCGGGCGGCGTGCTCGGTGGTAACCGTCAGCTGGTAAGCAAGCAGGGTCTTTTGCAATCCACTGATTCACCAACCGATATCGCCATTTCCGGCGGCGGATTCTTTGTAGTGAACCAAGCAGCGGATCAGACGGGCCAGACCTTCTTTACTCGCGCTGGATCGTTCCGCCAGGACTCCACTGGTAACTTCCGTAACGCGGCAGGCTTTTTCCTGCAGGCATGGCCGCTTGATCGTGAAGGGCGCCTGCCAGGTGAACCCGGTAACACCAACACTACCTCCAGCGCTAACCTCACCAGTCTTCGCACGGTGAACGTGCAGAACCTGACAGGTGTTGCTGCCTCGACATCGAATGTTGCTATTGGCGCAAACCTTCGTGCATCGCAAACCGTGTTTCCTGGTGCCGCTGCAACTGCCAGCATGGATGCGCTCCATGCGGTCAATTTCAATATACGAGCTAAAGATATTATTACACCTGACAACAGCTCGCCGTTTGTTAACCGTATACAGCGCGGTGATAAGTTTACGGTGTCTACAGGCGCAGGCCTCAGCTATACCTATCGTTATGGTGGCTTCACCTTTGGCCGAGATGTGAGTAATGCTAATAATGGTGATAATGGCCTGAACCTGCTGGCCGGAAATACCACTGTTTCCAGCGGACAGTCTCTGCTTGCCACGCCATTCTCAGTTCCCAACAACAGCAACGTGGTGACGGTGACAATGGCGAATCATGGCCTGCTTACCGGCGACTCTATTACGCTTGGAGGCAACACTTCACCTGCAGGCGACCTTGGCACAATTCCGGGAACCCAGCTCAATGGTAGCTTTGTCATTACTAGAGTGGATGACGATACTTTTACTATCAGAACTGTTGCTTCCAATACTTCTGGTGGCCCAGTAACTGGAGGCGCGACCGGTATTGCGGCCACACCAAAAGTTTTCACGGTTACCGGTGATGGCAGCAACGTGGTTCGCGTGCGTCAACGCGAT
The DNA here is from genome assembly GCA_021299465.1 of Rickettsiales bacterium. Classification (GTDB taxonomy): domain Bacteria; phylum Pseudomonadota; class Alphaproteobacteria; order Rickettsiales; family SXRF01; genus JAJTHB01. The sequence goes on from JAJTHB010000018.1 coordinate 84,744, forward strand.
CACGGTCTGGCGACAGGTGCTGTCGTGACCCTCTCCGGCAATACGAATGGAATTGCTGGCATTCCATCATCTGAGCTGAATGGTAACTTCGTGGTTACCGTTGTGGATGCCGACCATTTCACTATCACCACAACGACAGCAGCGTCAGATACGACACTTACCAACAACAACCCATTCAGTGTTGCGAACAACAGCAACCTAGTAACGGTTACACATAACGGACATGGTTTTACGTCTGGTGATATGGTGACATTAGGTGGCAATACCTCTAACCTTGGCAACATTCCGTCAGCGGAACTAAATGGCAACTTCATCGTGACCGTGGTTGATGCCAACACCTACACGATTCGGACAGTCACGCCTAATACGTCCGGAGGTCTAGCAACAGGAGGCGGCACAACGATCACTGTGCTTGATAAGGATGGCGGCGCCGGAACGGTGGTCTCCAATACGAGACCGTTCGTGGGTAACGTTATGGATGCGACCAGCGCTACGCAGCCTTTCCTTGGCACTACCGGCACATCTGGCTATACGCCAGCCGGTCTGACATTCACCATCTCGACGGTGACCACAGGCACGGTGACATTCACCTATACGTCTGCATCGCCTAACCCGCAGCTCGGCCAGTTCAACAACCTGAACAACCTGGCAACGGCCATCAGCGCAGTAAACGGTTTATCGGCGCGTGTTGTGGACAATAAACTCTACGTGAGCGCGACGAATGCAAACGAGGCGTTGACCTTTACTAACGGCTCAACCATCGGCACAGCTGGACCACCAGTTCAGGCCGGTATCGATTGGATTCGCGAACTGGGTCTTGATAACCTTACCGTTGGCACGGATCGTTTCAGTACGCTGGAAGGTTTGGCCGCCCTGATTAATAGTTCGGCTGGTGTGAGTGCAACCATCGAGAACCCGACCTCGAATGCTACGCTTCGCATCAATGTCGATGATCCGCTGGACACCATTACGTTCGCAGATCGACCGATTCCCACAGCTGGTTTTTCTGCCGGCGCTTTCGGCCCCAATCCTTTATCAACCACAAACAACACCAATATCGTTACGATCACTACCGTAGCAGCGCATGGCTTGACGACGGGCGATATAATTACACCGTCAGGTGTTCCGGCAGGTACCTATAATGGTATTCCGGATACGGCGATTAATGGTCAGGCATTTGAAGTGACCGTGACTGGCCCCAATACCTACACGATTCGTGTGGCTTCAAACTTTATCGCTACTGCGACAGTCACGTTTGGAGGTACGAGCAACCTCACGACGACTTCTCCAACAAACTCTGGAAGCTTGCTTGCAGAACTAGGTCTGGTGGACTCGCTGGCTGGGGCTTCGTTTACCGCACAAACTACCGGTGCGATTGGCCCCGCCTACGATCCCACTAATCCGCTGAAAAACATGGCATCAGGTGCAATTCCTGCGCAGTTCAGCCGTCCGATTCGCGTGTTTGACTCGCTCGGCACCGGCCACGATCTCAGCGTGAATTTCATCAAGATTGGTGTCAATAACTGGGCGGTAGAAGTGTTCGCGCTTCCGGCCAGCGATGTGACCACATCGCTGCCCAATGGTCTGCTGACCTATGGTACTATCACCTTCAACGGCGATAGCAGCCTGCGCAGCCTCAGTTCGTTGCTATCCAATGCTGTGAATATCACCTGGAATAATGGTGCGGCGGCGAGCACGGTGAACTTCAACTGGGGTACGGCAGGGCAGCCATTCGGTACACCAGGAGCAGGTACGATCGGTCTTACCGATGGTCTCAGCCAGTTTGACAGTGCGTACCGCGTGAACTTCGTGAACCAGAACGGTGCACCGGTGGGTGAGCTTTCGAGCGTGGCGATTGATGAGAACGGTTTCATCATTGCCAGCTACAGCAACGGTGAAACGCAGCGACTGTTTAAAATTCCGCTCGCTGATTTTGCTAACCCTGACCAACTGCAAGCCGTATCCGGTAACGTGTTTATCGAAACCTCGGATTCCGGGGCGGTGAACCTGGCACAAGCCGGTTCGAGCGGGGTGGGTGAGATCGCAGCTTCTACACTCGAAGCCTCCAACGTGGAACTTGCGGATCAGCTAACCGATATGATCGTCGCTCAGCGCGCTTATCAGGCGAATACCAGGGTTATTACGACCTCGGATCAGCTGCTAGAGGAGCTCAACCGAATCCTCCAGTAACCTGATAAATCGCTAACCTCTATCTAAACACCCCCGTGACTGGGGGTGTTTTTTTGTTATGAGCCTGATTGATAATGCTTAATAAAGCCAATAGATGGGCAAAAGATGGTCGTGTTTCAGATTGACAATTGATCGGTAATTTTCTACTACTTACAAGGAGATGGCACAAAGTCTTGTTAACCAAGCCGTTAACATTGTTAACATTCAGGGTTTAGATAATGAAAAAAATCAACATCCCCATTGGCAAACTTGCCCTAACTGGCGCAAAAAAAGCCTCAGAAGGCGACCCTGAAATCACCAATATGATGCTTGATGCTCGATACTTGCGTCAGTCATCTTCACTGATTCAGGAAGCCCTGCAAAAGGGTTTTGATGTACTTCAGCTTGCCAATGGCGATATTGTTACGACAGGTACAAAGACTGTCGTTTATCAATATACGTGGGATGCAGAAAAAGGTAAGCTCACTAAGACCAAATCCAGCAAATCGCGCCGCGCAGACGAAGAGGAAGATGACGAGCTGGAAGTCTCCGACAATTGATCCACTGAATTAGTGGATTCTTAGTTCACCTTTGCAGTAAACGAGGCTAGCTGGTCGTATCAGCTCACAGCTGGCTACCTTGACTGAGTGAAGTTTGCCCTCGATTTCTTTTTCCCAGAAGGCAAGGAATTTGCCTAATACCGGAAATTTGGGAGCAATATCTAAATCCTGCCATACATAGCTTTGTAATAAGCGCGGATGATCCGGCAGGTGGTAGAGTATTTCTGCTGTGGTGAGCCGATAATCAGCAAGCTGTTTGAATAAATCAGACATCGTAACACCCGCCTTACTCAGTGGTTTATCTTTGTACCATGGTAACAAATTGCGGCGGTAATTTCCATCTTAATATACTGAATAATATGAATATAATAGATTCTAAATTATTCGATTTTTAAGAAATAATGTGTTATAATGTTGCTCCTTGCGTTGTTATTCCAGAGCCCTTTACTGTAAACCATCTAACTCTTGAAGTTCCTTATTCGTAATTGGAAACACGCGCTCTACGTGCCTACTCGCTGCTGTTTTTTTCATCTCAAGTCCCGCTTGATAAGAATCCGGATCACTCATGAGCAGGTCACCCATGAGCCATAAAGCAGGGCGGTGATTAGGCGTTGTCGTTAAGATCCGGTCAAGCAGCTCGAATTTTTTGGCTTTTGAACCTTTGCTATACCCATCAAGATTGGTAAGGAAGACAGACATTTTATCATCGCGTAGCGGTGCATAGCTGGAAAATTTAATGCCGACATCTTCAATGGTTTTTATGGCGTTTTCGCGTGCATCATCAAATACCGGTGCACCAAGATTTAAGAAAAGCTCATAATGCAAATTAAGCGCAAGTAGCCGAACCAGTGCACCTGCGCGTGGTTCCTCAAATGCTGCTTGTGTTGCCACGAAGAGCTTATCAAAACACCTGGCAAGATCACGATTTGCATCTTGTCCTAATTTGATGGCAGATAAGGTGAACTTGACACCAATATCATTCAAATGAAGACCACCGCGCGCAAGGTCTTCAGCAATTAGCGCATCGCTTAGTTGATCACACTGAAGCGTATTGATGCCATGCATGACTCTTTCACTGTAGCGGATCACCTGCCATTTCCCATAAGCACTGGCAAATAAAAGCAGCACCACGGCCATCAAAAGGATGCTGTACCAGCGAGTTGCGGAAGGTTTTGGGTCATGCGTCTTTCGCAATGCCATGATCGCCGCGAAAGCAAGTGCGTGAAACCCGAGCACATGAGGGATCTGGAACCATACATAGGCGAGGGCCGTTAGTGCAACGATAAGCGGCATACACCGCCAGAAAAGGGATGAAGGCAGCGTTGCAATGAGAATCATGGGTAGGGCAAGCCAGAGTACTAGTCCTGGGATTCCGAAGGATAAGAGCGCTTCGAGTGGTTGGCTATGGCTATGGTGTGAGGTGCCATCAAGTAAAAACCAGTTTGGTTTTCGAGCGCCATCCACATAAATTGCCACACCATCGACCAGACCATATTTCAGCAAATCATCGGTGAAATGTCCATAACCCGGCCCCATGATTAGGCGCTGAGGCTCGTGGAGTAGTGCAGAAATACCGACCTGATTGATGACCAGACGACTTCCCATACCCTCGTCTTTGGCCGCAAGAAACGATTCCTGACCGGCATAGCCCATTTCCTGGCTATGCTCAAAATAGAAACTATACACATACCAGCCCATAGGTAGCACGCAGCTAAGGCAGGCAAGCATTCGCCAAAAGCGAGTGGGGCGAAGCAGGCGCTGGCATAAGGGCGAGGCATGGTGGATCACGCCGATGGCAATGGCAGCGGTGAGCAGCGCAATGCCAGTAATATTATGCGACATCAGAAGTCCGGCGAGCCCTATCGCAAGGCAAATGAAAAACAGCAGGGGTGAGGCGGATTCTTTAGAACAAAAAAAGGCAATCCAGAAAAAACCAATGATAAAAGCCATGTAATCCGGCCACGGATTGGGCAGCCAAAAATTGATATTTTCACCGATTGTTTCAGCATTGAAAAATAAAGCATGCATGGTGGTGAGATAAGCGATGCTAAGAAATGCAGCAGTGAGCATGGATTTACGGCACCATGCGTACTGCCATAAGGTCGCGATTAATAGTGTTTGTGCAGCCCATGCCAGCCACCAGCTCGTGCCTTCGCCAGTGTTAGTAGCGCCATACCACGCACGCCAGGGCGTTGGTGAAAGGGCAACGGTCAAGCATTGCCATAATAACCATGCGCCAATGGCGTACCATAATGGATGAGCTAACGAAACGTGAACGATGCCTCGCTTCGATGCGAAAATAAGCCAGATGAGGCCAAGCGCAGCCAGCAGGTAATGCGCGACCATCATCGGCTCAACTTGAAACCACACGCCTACCTGAAACCACGGCAGGCTGAATAAAAAAGAAGCAATCTGCAGACAGGCGATGATCAGACCTGGCATTAGCCAGCTGATGGGGTGGGCGTTTTGCGGTTGAGTTTGCATGCGCATCACTATACGTTTTTAGTCTAACAGGTCACTTAAAAAAATGGCGCGCTATGGCTGAGATGATTTCTTTTGAACAGGCGATGAGTAAATTTGCTATTTCTTCTGGCAAAACGGGCCTTGCTGTTCATTCGCCCCATCGCGGAACTGTCATTGCTCAGCTTACGATTGATGATGCCGCCGCCATTGACAGGCAGGTGCTGAAACTTGTAGCCACGCAATCATCATGGGCATCGCTTCCTTATACAGTGCGTGAAAAGAGCCTTGCGGATTATGCGGCTGCACTAAGGCTGGAGCGCGAAGCGATCGCTGCTATTTTGAGTGAAGAAGCCGGCAAGACGATGAAAGAGGCGCTCGCCGAAACTGACAGCGCGGCTGATACCATCACGAACACGATCAAGCAAGCCACGCTCGCGGAGCAGGGCGGTATGCTTCGCCGCAAGGAGCGCCCGCCGGTGGGCGTGGTCGGGCTAATCACCTCGTTTAATTTTCCGATTGCTGTGGCGCACTGGACGCTCGCACCCGCGCTGCTTGCGGGCAATGGTGTGCTGTGGAAACCATCTGAAAAAACACCGCTGACCGCGCTTGCAGCCAAGGCGGTGTTTGACCGTGTGATGGGTGAGTACAAAGACCTGCTTCAGATTACGATCGGCGGGCGCGAGGTCGGTGAAGCATTGGTGGCTCATGAATCCGTGGATCTGATTTCAGCAACTGGCAGCGTTGGTATGGGCATGGGCATCAAGGCGCTGCTGGCAAAGAAAAGAAATAATGCTGTAGCGCCCATTCTTGAGCTGGGTGGTAATAATGGCGTGATTATCTCAAACCAGATGAGTGACGAGCATCTAAACTGGTCGCTTGGCGCTATCCTCACCTCGTTTCTTGGCACCACCGGCCAGCGCTGCACCAATACGCGCCGATTGTTCATCCAGCGCAGTCTTTACGAAAAATCCGTTTCGATACTGGAACGAATGTTGCAGGAGTTTATTGATAAGCAAGCAGGCGATCCCGAAAATCCTTATGGCTACGCCGCACTGATTGATGCGGATGGATTTAAGCGTTTTGAGGCGGCGAAGGCAAAAACAAGCGAGCAGGGTGGGCGCATCATGATGGGCGGTCGGCTTGAAAGCCCGCAAGGTGTGTACCGAGTTCAACCAGCACTAGCGCTGCTTGCGACGCAAAGCTCAGTGATGCATGAAGAGACGTTTGCGCCGCTGCTTTATGTGGTGCCCTATGACACGCTGGATGAGGCGATCAGCATGGTGAACGCGCCGGAAAACGCCGGTTTGGTGGCAGCCATTTATACGCAAAACCAAGCCGAAGTAGATCTCTTTGCAGCGCGCGCTGATGCCGGTCACATACTCATTAATTCGCCGAAAGGCACCGGCACACCCGCTTACGGCATGGGTTTTGGCGGTAATAAACAATCTGGTTGCGGTGAAATTCTAAACAGTGCCGATCCGCTGGCGGCTTTTACCAGGCCTACGCACTTCCGCCGCATTGCACAGAACAAAGATGTGGTGATGAGCTAAAACTTAAGTTTTAGTTTTTCGAGCTGGCACGGATAGCAGAATTTGGTGGTGGCGAGCTTGTCCGGCGTTAGCGGCCACGGGCCAACGGCAGGATCTTTGTCGTAGAGCGATCTCGATTTCGAGAAGAAAATGCCCCACAAATCAAGCGGCGCTTTGTAGGTTACGCCGGAAGGAATAGCCATCGCGACGACATGATCCTTTTTGATATGTACCATCTCATCGTATTGATAGATGACATGGGTTAGTTCGCCCTTGGGGCTGATAATGTTTTCTAAAATGGTCTGGATAGCATAAGTGCCATCCTTCAGCTTGACCACCACGCGGTCGCTTTGCTTGGGGATAGCATCCGCCGACTGGCAATCAGTCACCATATAAATCTCATCATCGTCTTTCGGTTTGCCGCTGGCTTTGAGGTCGGCATAAGTCAGGCGTGGTTTGACATGGTAGCCGGTAAACGAACCGTTTTCTTTTTCGTGCAGCGGTTTGATGGCGGTCAGCCCCAGCGTATGGAGCGCGGATAAAATAAAAGAAGCGGCGACATGCGGCGCATAAGGTTCTTCGTGGCGCCCCGCTTCAATGCCAACCTGATACTCGATGTTGGGTAGCGGTGCCAAAATAGTTTTGAGCGTTTGCACCGTGACTGTGCCGGAAGCATTTGCTGAGATCGCATCCGCAAGATCGAGCAGCACGCTGCGAATCGGCGAGAATTTGAGATCCTGATCGCGCTTATGGTCCGTGATGCAGATCATATTGCCGCGCGCCGTGTGGATATCGGCAATGCCTGAAATATGCTGGCCGATATGGTAGAGTTCCTGCGCTCGCCGGATATGGTGCGAATCAGCAGGGCGCGAGAGGAAATCCGTAGGAATGCGATTCATGTCAGGCAGTAGCGAGCCATCTTCTGCCACACCGCAGCGATAGGCATCACGCGTTTCCTGCCTTGCTTCGGGTGCTTTTCTCCATGCGGCGAAATATTGCTCAGCCGCAAGAGGGTTGCCGATAACAGCAATAATATCCTGCTGGAGTAACCCTGCTTCAGACAGCGCCATCGCCATGAGTATGCCGGCAAGACCCGCCGGCTCATTGCCATGTAGCTGCGCGAGGATACAAAAGGGCTTTGCTGCGCTTTGGCTGCCTTTGATCAGATAGGCGGAAGTAATCTCGCGCCCGCCAAGGTTAAGCGTTTGTGGCTTAATAAACGCCAATACCTGCTCGAGTTCTTCGAGATCCAGCGCGGTATCAAAGAAAATATGCTGGAAATCCTGAGGCTTTTCAAGATTCGTAAAATCGTGATTGAAAATTGTCTGTAACAGGTGTGTGGTAGAGCTCATGAAGACGCGCGCTAAGGAAGTGATATTCGTGGGGCTACCCGGCCCCACCCATAATTACGGTGGGCTTTCTGGCGACAATGTCGCCTCCAGCCTGAACCGCGGTTCTATCTCTAGCCCAAAACAAGCGGCTTATCAAGCGCTCGGGCTGGTAAAGTTACTCCAGTCACTAGGCATCACGGCGGGAGTGCTGCCGCCTCAGCTCAGGCCGTATTTGCCCGTGCTGCGCGAGAGTTTTTCAGGCAGCGATGATGAGGTGATTCGAATAGCAGCGCGCGAAAAACCAGAGCTGCTTGAAAAAATGACCTCAAGCTCAGCGATGTGGACGGCGAACGCGGCTACCGTGACGGCCGCGAGCGATAGCAGCGATGGCCAGCTGCACCTGACCGTTGCTAATCTTCACACCAACCTGCACCGCCGCATCGAGGCGGCGGACACATACCGCGCACTCGCAGCCATTTTCAAGGATCTACCTCTTGCTGATGTCCATGCGTCGCTGGATGCTACAAAAGGTTATCGTGATGAAGGCGCAGCGAACCACATGCGCCTGGCACCGAGTCATGATACGCCAGGTCTTAATGTGTATGTTTATGGCACCGATGGTAGCCCAGGCGATCCTGCTTCAGCTCGCCAGACCTTATCGGCATTTGATGAAATTCGCAGGCAGCATCATGTAGCAAACGAGCGCACATTGTTTGTTAAGCAACATCCCGCAGTGATTCATCAGGGTGTATTTCACAATGATGTAATTGCTGTTTCGAATGCTAACGTGCTCTTGGCTCATGAGTCGGCCTATATAAGTGGTGCTGAAGATATTGAGCGCATTCGTGCGGCCTATCATCGAGCCACTGATCATCGTTTGGTGACGTTGATTATTCCGCGCGGCGAACTTGAAATTGAAGAAGTCGTGCATACCTATTTTTTCAATAGCCAGATTATTACGCGGCCGGATGGCGGTATGACCATCATCGCGCCTACTGAAACGAGAGATCTCTACGCTGGTAAGGCGGCGCGGGTGATGGAAGCGCTTCGCCGCGACGCGGGTAATCCTATCGACGATATTCGTTTTGCTGATTTGCGCCAGAGCATGAATAATGGAGGCGGGCCTGCGTGCCTGCGTCTGCGCGTGGTGATGGATGATGAGCAAATTGCCGCGATGAAAGCCAGCGTGAATGTGCTGGCGGATGATGCACTACTTTCCGGTCTTGAGGAGATTATCGCCAGCCAGTATCCGGCGGAGCTGGAGCCTCAGATGCTTGGAAACCCAGAGCTTTACCATCGCTGCCGCGCGATCCTCGCGCGCATGAGCGCGCTGATGAAACTGCCGCTGGTTTAACGACCCTTCAGCATCGAGGATAAAATGCCCCGAGCGATTTGGCGGCCGATCTGGCTGGCGGCGGCGCGCGCGACATTCTTCACCATCACATTGGCGATGCTTTCTGGCTGGCGGCCACGCGGGGCAGGGCGGGCGGGTGTGCTGCTATTGCCTCCGCCCATGCCCAAACTTCCCGTGACATTGCCCCAGAGACTGCCGCCCTCTTGGGTTTTTTTATTCAGCATTTCATAGGCCGATTCGCGGTTGACGGCGTTGTCATATTTTCCAGAAACCGGGCTTTGACTCATCACCTGCCCGCGCTGCTGCGGCGCACACGGGCCGGCCAGCGAAGAGGGTGGTTTGATAAGCGTGCGCGCCACGATGGTCGGCGTGCCTTTTTCATCGAGCGTGGAAACCAGCGCCTCGCCGACACCTAAAATGGTAATGGCCTCTTCGGTTTTAAACGCAGGATTTGGCCTAAAGGTTTGCGCAGCGGCGCGCACACCTTTTTGATCGGCAGGTGTAAAAGCGCGCAGCGCATGCTGCACGCGGTTAGAAAGCTGCGCGAGCACGCTGTCTGGAATATCCGCCGGGTTCTGCGTGATGAAATACACGCCCACACCTTTGGAGCGGATGAGGCGCACGAGCTGCTCGATTTTTTCAACCAAAGCTTTCGGCGCGTCGTTAAACAAAAGATGCGCTTCGTCGAAAAAGAACACGAGTTTTGGCTTATCGAGATCACCCATTTCCGGCATATCTTCAAACAGCTCGGCCATGAGCCACAGCATGAACATCGCGTAGAGTTTGGGCGAATTCATCAGGCCCTCCGCGCAGAAAATATTCACCGCGCCCATGCCATTTGGCGCGACCTGCATGAAATCCGCGATATCAAGCGCCGGCTCGCCGAACAGGTTTTTTGCGCCTTGCTGTTCGAGCGCAAGCAAGCTGCGCTGAATCGCGGCAACGGATGCGGGCGCGACATTGCCATACTGCGCGCTATACTCCCGCGCGTTATCGCTGACATGGATGAGCATCGCGCGCAGATCATCAAAATCAAGCAGCAACATGCCCTGAGCATCCGCTACGGCAAACACAATCGATAGCACGCCTTCCTGCGTGTCATTCAGCTCCAGCAGGCGCGAAAGCAGCATCGGCCCCATTTCGGAAATCGTCGTGCGAACCGGATGGCCGTTTTTGCCGAACACATCCCAAAACACAGTAGGGCAGGCGAAATATTGATAGTCATAGCCAATCTCTGCGGCGCGCTTCACCAGCGGTTCTTTGGGCCTTCCCGGTTGGCACATGCCCGAGAGATCGCCCTTGATGTCGGCAATAAACACCGGCACGCCAGCTTTGGAAAAGCCTTCTGCGAGGCCTTGCAGCGTGAGGGTTTTGCCGGTGCCGGTGGCGCCCGCGATCAGGCCGTGGCGATTCGCATATTTCAGCAGGAGCTGCTGCGGAAAGTCGGATTTGCCGAGATAGATGGATGAGGTGGGCGCTGCGCTTGCGGTAAGTGATTTGGCAGTGGCGGCGGTATCGAAAAAGGACATTGGTCACTCCTTATCTTAGTCATTTCACCGAAGGTTTAGCAGGAAGGCGGGCGAAAAACCAGTCGGTCAGCGTTGGTGAGAGGCAGGAAAGCAGCCAGAGCGGTGTGTGGAGCGCAAGCGGGAAGGCGATGCGTGAGTGATTTTTTTCCAAGCGTCGTACGATGATAGAGGCGGCTTTGTCGGCGCTCATCATCAGCGGCATTGGGAAATTATTGACCTGAGTCATCGGCGTGTCGATATAACCCGGGCAGACGACATTCACCTTCACGCCATGTTTACCTAAAACACCTCGTAGTGCCTCTCCATAATACCGTACGGCGGCTTTGCTGGCGCTATAGGCGGGGCAACTCGGCAGTCCGCGAATCCCTGCGAGCGAGCTGATGATCGCGATCTGCCCGCACCCACGCACTACCATATTTGGAATCAGCGGCTGGATGGTGTTCAGAACACCGTCCACGTTGGTTGCGAAAATCCGGCGCACCTGCGCGTCATCTTCGGTGCTGCCGCCTGTTCCCGCTGAGACACCGGCATTGGCGATGACGAGGTCGATCGGTGTAGCGGCATCAATGGCCGAAAGCCGTGCGCTCATGGCCTCACGGTCGGTCACATCAATCGTGTGAATCTCGGCTCGCGCCTCATTTTCCGCACAAAGATTGGCGATTTGCGTGAGGCGCTCAGCGTTTCGGCCAATAAGGTGTAGCTGTGCGCCGGGCAGCGCGTAGGCCCTTGCCAAGGCCGCACCAAGGCCGCTGGAAGCGCCGGTAATCACAATAGTTTTAACCTTTTTCACGAAAAAGTAACCTTTGCGAGCATAAAATAATAGTGTACGAAAAAGATGGAAAAATACTAGCAGGAAGCCAATGAAAAGAAATAAGTCTCTGTGCGTCTTTTGCGGCGCATCCAATGCGGTTGATAAGAAATTCCTCGATATCGGTGCTGAATTCGGAAAGCTGCTCGCTTCGCGCGGCATCACGCTGGTCTATGGCGGCGGTGATTGCGGCGTGATGGGCGCGGTGGCGAATTCAACCATGAAAGCAGGCGGCCATGTAACCGGCGTGTTTCCGGTGTCGCTACGCAACATCGAAAACGAGCACCAGTCGCTCACCGAGATCATCATCGTCAACACCATGCATGAGCGCAAACAGAATATGTTTGACCGCTCGGATGCGTTTATCGTGTTTCCCGGCGGCTTCGGCACCATGGATGAAATGTTCGAGATTCTAACGTGGAAACAGCTGCTGCTGCACGACAAGCCGGTGATTATTTTTAACTATCAGGGCTACTGGGATCCGCTGATCGCGCTGATGAAAAACATCATCGAGCAGAAATTCGCCAAGACGGAAGTGGCGACTTACTATCACGTGGTGGATGAACTGGAAGAAATCCTGGACGTGCTCGGGTATTGAGCCAACGTCCCTGCGAAAGCAGGGACCCTGTAGAGCTTCGTGCCTTCATCATCGACAGGATCCCCGCTTTCGCGGGGATTTTATAATAGCTTAATCGCCACACTCATCCCCTCTGCCGTCGGGATCATCACCCCCATAAACTTATTTTTATCGGCAAGGCGCTCATTGAAACTACGCATCGCTTGCCATGTTTTGGGAGCGATATTTGGCGGCGCGCTATCCAGCGCCACGCTATCAAACAGCAGCGTGTTATCGGCAACGATCAGGCCGCCCGCACGGATATTTTCTTCTGCCCAGTCAAGATAATCCGGGTAGCTGATTTTATCGGCATCGATAAAGATCATATCATAAGGCGCCTGCTTTGATAATACCGGCAGGATCACATGCGCATCGCCTTCGAGTAAGGTGATTCTATCCGCAACATCGGACTGATCAAAAAAATGCTTCGCCATCTGGTTATGCTCCGGGTCTTTGCCGATGGTGAAAATCTGGCCGCCTTCCGGTAGCGCACGCGCCATCCAGATGGTGGAATAGCCTGCCAGCGTGCCGATCTCCACTATGCGCCGCGCACCGCAGAGGCGAATGAGCAGCTGCAGTAGCCTTCCTTCTTCCGGCCCCACCTGCCAGGCGATATCGAGCTTTTTCAGCATATCCTCAATGCTGGCGAGCAAGCTGTCTTGCGGCGCGTAGAGCTTGCGGATATAGTCGATGTTTGGAGTTATATGTTCACGAGGCATAATCTTCATCCACGCGAAAGCGGGGATCCTGAATTAGAGTGTGTAAACAGGGTAAACATATTTTATGCGTCATGCAATATCGCCTGATGATCGCGTTATCGAGTCATCAAATTATCCCGCCTCCGCGACTGGTGCGATATGGCAATTCAGCCAAGCGCCTGAGCATCTGCTGCAGCAGATGATGCAGGCGCATGAGTTGCCGGAGATTCTCGCGCGGATTTTAGTTTCACGCGGGATAGCCGTAGAAGCGGCGCATGATTTTCTAAATCCCTCTCTGAAAACCTCGCTGCCGGACCCGTCGCATCTCAAAGATATGGATATCGCGGCTGAGCGTGTGGCGGCGGCGGTGCTGGCGGGTGAGACAATAGCTATTTGGGGTGATTATGATGTGGATGGCGCGACCTCATCAGCGTTGCTGGCGCGTTACTTGCGCGCGCTTGGGCTTAATCCGCTGGTTTATATTCCTGATCGCATGAAAGAAGGTTACGGGCCAAATAGCGCCGGTCTTTTGTCACTAAAAGAACAAGGTGCGTCGCTGGTCATCACGGTGGATTGTGGCACGCTTTCTTTTGCACCGCTGGAAGCGGCGCATGAGGCGGGGCTGAATGTGGTGGTGGTCGATCATCATCAGGGTGAAGCGCGAAAACCCAAATGCTTAGCGTTGGTGAACCCCAACCGGCTTGACGAAAACTCGCCGCATAAACATCTCGCGGCGGTCGGGGTTGCATTCCTCCTATGTGTGGCGGTGAATAGGAAGTTAAGGGAGTCGCCAGTCGCCAGTCGCCAGCTTCCGGATTTAATCTCGATGCTCGATATCGTCGCGCTCGGTACGGTGGCGGATGTGGTGCCGCTGGTAGGAGCAAACCGCGCGATGGTGGCGCAGGGGCTGAAGGTGATGGCGGCCAAGCACAATATCGGTATTCGTACGCTGCTGGAAACCGGCCGTGCCGATGGTCAGCTTTCGGCTTATCACTGCGGGTTCATTCTTGGCCCGCGTATTAATGCTGGCGGGCGTGTCGGTAAATCAGATCTTGGCGTTCGCATTCTCACGACGGAAGATGAGGAGGAGGCTCGAAGGCTCGCTGCGGAGCTGGAGCAATATAATGCCGAACGCAAGGCGATCGAAGCTGGCGTGCTGGAAGAAGCGATGACGCTTGCTGAGCGCGCGCCCTCTGATGCGCCAATCTTATTGCTTGCGGGGCAGGGTTGGCATCCGGGTGTGATCGGTATCGTTGCAGGAAGAGTGAAAGAGCGGTTCAATGTGCCTTGCGCGGTGATTGGTATTGAGGGCGGCGTTGGCAAAGCCTCTGCGCGTTCGGTGACCGGTGTGGATTTAGGCGCAGCGGTGATCGCGGCGCTTGAAGCTGGCTATTTGGTTGCAGGTGGTGGCCATGCTATGGCGGCGGGCTTTACTGTTAAGGAGGAAACCATTCCGGAATTGGAACAATTCTTGAGCGATCATATTCGCCGTCAGGTGGGAGATGTTTCTCGAAACCGTCATTACCGGATTGATGCGAACGTAGCGGTAGGCGGCGCGAACGTGGAACTTATTCAGGCGCTTAAACAGCTTGAGCCATTTGGGCAAGGCAATCCCTCGGTGCGTCTTATGGTGGAGCATGCGGTGAATCTGAAACCGGAAATTGTCGGCGAGGCGCATGTGCGCACGCTGCTGATTGACCGTCTTAGTAACGCCCGCCTGAATGCGATTGCGTTTCGCGCGGTGGGTACGAAGCTCGGCGATAGCCTGCTTTCTTCGCGCGGCAAGGAGATTCGCCTGATTGGTCATCTTAAAGAAAACCACTGGAATGGCAGCGTCACCGCGCAGCTGATGATTGAGGATGTGGCGCTTGCATGAGTATTTCATTTCCCAATCTCAAACACCCGTCCATCCTGCCAGGCTTTGGCATCACCATGGGCTTTACGCTGGCGGCATTGCTTGTGGTGGTGATTATTCCGCTTGCGGGATTATTTTTCAAAACCGCAACGCTTAGCTGGCCGGAAATCATCAAGGCCGTGACCTCTGATCGTGTGCTGCATGCTTATAAGGTGAGCTTTGGATTAGCGCTGGCGGCTGCTGCGGTGAACGCGTTTTTCGGGCTTATCCTCGCGTGGGTGCTGGTGCGTTATCGCTTTTATGGCCGAAAGATTTTAGACGCGATGGTTGACCTGCCTTTTGCATTGCCGACAGCGGTTGCAGGGATTGCACTTGCAACGCTTTATGGCCCACATGGCTGGATCGGTGCGCCGCTGGCTGAGCTTGGTATCAAGGTGGCATTCACGCCGCTGGGGATTTTTGTAGCGCTGGTCTTTGTCGGGCTACCATTTGTGGTACGCACGGTCGAGCCAATTCTCAAAGATATTGACCGTGAAATTGAGGAAGCGGCGATCAGCCTTGGAGCGACGCGCTGGCAGCTTTTTACGCGCGTGTTATTGCCATCGGTGATGCCGGCGCTGGCGACCGGTTTTGCCATGGCGTTTGCACGCGGTCTCGGCGAATATGGTTCGGTGATTTTTATTGCGGGCAATATCCCGGGTATTTCAGAAATCGTGCCGCTACTCATCGTTGTTAAACTAGAACAGTATGATATGGCGGGAGCGACGGCGATTGCCTGCGTGATGCTGCTCGCATCCTTTGCACTGCTGCTGCTGATTAACTGGTTACAAAAGAGGATGCTTCGTGCGACGCGTGGATAGAATCGCAGAACCGTGGTGGGTGAAACTTGCGCTGATTAGTGTTTCGCTCGCCTTCATGTTTGCACTCATTGCGTTGCCAATGGCGGCGGTATTTACCGAGGCGTTTGCAAAGGGCTGGAAGGCGTATGGCGATGCGCTCGCCCACCGCCACGCCATCTCAGCCATTCAGCTGACGCTCTTAGTGGCGGCGATTGCGGTGCCATTTAATGTGATCTTTGGCCTATGCGCTTCCTGGGCGATTGCCAAATATGAGTTTGCCGGTAAGCGCCTGCTTATCACCTTTATCGATTTGCCATTTTCAGTCTCGCCGGTGATTTCCGGCCTGATTTATGTGCTGCTGTTCGGCGCGCATTCGGCGCTGGGCGATTGGCTGGCGGAAAACGATATCCAGATTATTTTTGCTGTGCCCGGCCTCGTGATTGCCACGATTTTTGTGACCTTCCCGTTTGTTGCCCGCGAGCTGATCCCGCTCATGGAAGAGCAGGGCAGCGAGCAAGAAGAAGCGGCGATTCTGCTTGGCGCGTCCGGCTTTCGCACCTTCATCAGTATCACGCTGCCCAACATCAAGTGGGCGTTGCTTTCGGGCGTGCTGCTATGCAATGCGCGGGCGATGGGCGAATTTGGGGCGGTGTCGGTCGTCTCCGGCCATATCAAAGGGCAAACCAATACAGTGCCGCTGCATGTAGAAATTCTCTATAACGAGTATAATTTTGTCGCGGCGTTTGCGGTGGCTTCACTGCTGATGCTGCTGGCTGTACTGACATTGTTGCTAAAATATGCAGTAGAAACTAGGTATGCGAAGGAGCTAAGGGCAAACCATGGCCATTGAACTAGCCAATATTCACAAATCCTTCGGCGATTTTCAGGCGCTCGCCGGCGTTGATCTTGCTGTTAAAGAGGGCGAGCTGGTGGCGCTGCTCGGGCCGTCCGGCTCGGGCAAGACGACGCTGCTGCGTATGATCGCCGGCCTTGATGTGCCCGATAGCGGCAAGGTGCTGGTAAACGGCTTTGACACCACCCACCAGCATGTGCGTGAGCGCAAAGTGGGGTTTGTGTTCCAGCATTATGCGCTGTTTCGCCATATGACGGTGTTTGAGAATGTGGCGTTTGGCCTTCGTGTGAAGCCCAGGCGCGAGCGCCTGCCTTACGAGCAGATTACCGAGCGGGTGATGAACCTGCTTCGGCTCGTGCATCTTGATAGTTTTTATGATCGCTACCCGAGCCAGCTTTCCGGAGGGCAGCGGCAGCGTGTTGCGCTGGCGCGTGCGCTCGCTGTGGAGCCGAAATTACTACTGCTTGATGAACCATTCGGCGCGCTGGATGCGAAAGTGCGAAAAGAGCTGCGGCGCTGGCTGCGGCGGCTTCATGATGATTTGCATGTCACGACTTTATTTGTGACGCATGATCAGGAAGAGGCGATGGAAGTGGCTGATCGCGTGGTTGTGATGAATCAGGGTAAAATCGAGCAGCAAGGCACGCCGGAAGAGGTCTATCACACACCCGCGAACGGCTTTGTGTATGACTTCCTTGGCAACTATAACGAGTTTCTCGGCTGGAAAGATGCAAGCGGTGCGACCCATCTCGCCGAGGATGATTTATGGGAGGCAAAAACAAGCAGCGCCTTGGTGGTGAAGGAAGATGGCTGGCTGAGTTCCTTGCGCAAAATCGTGCCGGATGTGTTGCTACCCATGCCGGAGATCACTAGAAAAGCCAGCGCCCGCGGCAAGGTGCGTGCGGCGCTGAAAGAGCGCGGTGTGCCGGTGAAAATGTATGCAAGGCCGCACGAGATGTTTGTGGCCAAAGATCCTGAGGCAGAACATGAATATATTCCCGCGACCGTGATCCATATCAACCCGGCCGGATCGCTTGCCAAGCTTGAGATGCAGCGCGCGAACGGCAGTATCATTCAGGCCGAAATCCCCAAAGCGATTATTGACCAGCTGGCCATTAGCAAGCATGATAGGCTTTATGTCCGGCCAAAAAATGTCAGGGTGTTTGAATGAGCTTCAAAAAAAACCTCCCCAACTACCTCACCTATTTCCGCATTGCGGTGATACCGCTGCTCGTGCTGGTATTTTTTCTGAAAGGAAATTGGGGTTTCTGGCTGTCGTCGGGTTTGTTTTTGCTCGCCTGCATCACCGATTGGCTGGATGGTTATGTCGCGCGCAAGTGGCAGGTAGAATCAGCGGTGGGGCGCTTTCTTGACCCGATTGCTGATAAGCTGCTGGTCGCAACCGCGCTGCTGCTACTGGTACAATCCAATACTGATGATGCAACGCGCGCTGATATCATCCCCGCGATTGCCATCGTCTGCCGTGAGATTTTGGTTTCCGGCCTTCGTGAATTTCTCGCTGAAATCCGCGTGAGCGTACCAGTTTCAAAACTTGCGAAATGGAAAACGGCGTTGCAGATGGCAGCGATTTTCCTGCTGCTGCTTGGCGCGGGTGGCCCGCAGTGGCTGAATGCCGAATATCTGGGCCGATTTTTCCTCTGGCTTGCCGCTATTCTGACATTGGTCACCGGCTATGCCTACATCAAGACCGGCTGGAAATATTTGAATCAGCACTAGTCTGATATTAGAACTTAGCTATATGCTTTTGCTCGGAGGAAGCACATATTCGTGCATGATTGCATCATCCAGCCCGCCATGCCTTGGCCGTAAATTCCAGTTCGCAGCCATACGTTGTTTGAATTCAGGATCCTTCTCAAGAAAGCTCTCAAAAACCTTTGGGTGCGTATTTGCCAGCAGTTCGACCGCCATGTGCGGATGTTTGAAACGAAAAGGCTTATCATCACGGATGCTTTTTGCCACTGGCTGTGTTGGATGCTCTCCTTTTGCCAGACCGATGAAGTTTTTCTCATCTTCACTTAGCCCCAGCCCGTTAGATGCATCATGATTCGGGAGCATTCCATTCATCAGTGACATGGTTTCATCAATAATTTCTGCGGCTGCATGATCGGGTATTTTACCGCCTTTGCGGTTACCTGTTCCTCGCACATACTCATCGAAAGCTGCTCTCAAACTAGCACGATCCTGAAGGTATGAAAGCAAGGCTTGATTAATTTCACTGGATTCCTGATAAGATAAATGGGCAAGGAACAGCACGCGAAGCTGTTTAAAATCAATCAGCGGCAGCTTTTTAACACGTCGCAGGCTCAAGATATCGTGGATATCAAGCATATTCCTGACTCGGCCGGCGGCGCCTGAGGCGCGCGACATTTCGCTTGCGAGTTGCCTGCTATTGTCTGGAAGTACCAGCCTGACTAGCTTTAGCGCCAGTGTATTGAGTGTGTCGTCGGCCATGATGAGCGATGAACCCCGCCTTTCCTGAGGCAATCCATCTATCGGCACTGGCTTTAGGAAGGACATGGGGTAAGCCACCACCTGAATATCGACCTCGCAATCCAGTGTGCCGTTCGTGTTGCGGTACTGACTTTTTGCACGCTCTTCAAATAGTTCATCCAGGTTGCTGATTTCAAAACTATCCATGGTATTGCCCAGAACTTTCTGGATGGTCGTATTAACCGCAGGGGCTTTGAAATGCTCACGCAGCTCATCTTTGTTCCAGGATTTCTTAATTTTGAAGCTTCTGTTGCCAAGCATTTCAGACTCAAACACTTCCATACCTTCATCGTTATAGACATTTTCGCTGGCATGGCCGCCAATGCTTTGGGCTGCTTTCTGTAGCACAAGCTTCATTTTATCCGATTGCTGCTCTTTCTGGCGGATGCGCTCGTCGTTGCTGATACGAAAACCAAAACGTCCCTTTTCGCCACGCGGCTCGTAAAGGTAAAAATCTATATCGCTGGGGGCACGATGAATGGGTGTCGCCTCTTTATGTTCCCTGCTTTCATACGAGGCAAGACCAGAGCCTAATAAAACAAATTTTTCACCTTGCTCAAAAACATCATTCTGCACTGCGATGGCATCAATAATTTCATGCATGGTGATGCGCTTCAGAAGCTCGTTGAAAAGTTCCCGGCTGATTTTAATGTTACGCAGCATACAGACCTAATTCACTGAATTCGAAACTAACATTATAGCCATTTTTGTTCAGATAAATATCTGTAAATTTCTACCAACAAGACTTGTTGGATTAAAATAATAGCATGATATATAATGATTATTCTTGAACCAGCCTCTGGTACGCATTCATCAGCGTTTTCGTTGCCTCGCCGACTTTGAACTGGTGCTCGCCGATGCTGCCTATGGGCATGACCTCGGCGGCGCTGCCGGTGAGGAACGCTTCGCTTACCTGCGCCAGCTCTTCAGGTTTGATATGGCGCTCGACGAGCTCGATTTTGTGTTGGCGTGCAAGCTCGATCACTGTGCGGCGTGTGATGCCGTCTAAGAAGCAATCCGGCTTTGGGGTGTGCAGTTTGCCGTCCATCATGAAAAACACATTCGCGCCGGTTGCCTCGGCGATAAAGCCGCGATAATCATGCATCAGCGCATCGTTGTAACCGGCGGCCTCAGCTTCATGTTTGCTGACGGTGCAGATCATATATAAGCCTGCGGCTTTGCTGGCGGTGGGGGCGGTGTTGGGCGCGGGGCGTGCCCAGCGCGCCACTTGCAGGCGCAGGCCTTTTTCTTTGGCTTCGCTTCCGAAATAGCTCGGCCACTGCCATGCGGCGATGGCGACATGGATTTTGGTCTGCTGCGCGGAGACGGCCATCATCTCGCTGCCGCGCCACGCCACCGGCCTGAGATACGCATCCACAAGATTGTTTTTTGCGATCACGTCTTCTTTGGCCTTGATCAGCACATCAACGCTGAAGGGAATCTTAAAGCCCAGCAGTTCGCCAGATTTGTGCAGCCGCTCGGCATGCTCGCGGCTTTTGAAAATCTTGCCGCCATAAGCGCGCTCGCCCTCGAATACGCAGGAGCCATAATGGAGGCCATGCGTCAGCACATGCACTTTCGCTTCGCGCCACGGCACCATCTGCCCATTAAACCAGATCCAGCCATCGCGATCATCAAAAGGAATCAAAGCCATTATCAATCCATTTCTGCGGACAATTTTATAACAACGTAATTACCGAAACCTGCCTGCCATAACCACGCTCGCCCATCAGGGTGGCTCGGCGGAAGCTGAAGAAGCTATCATCTTCAAAACAGGTATCGCGGTCAAGCAGTTCTGCCTCGATGCCAGCATTTTTGAGTCGCTGCAAAGCATAGCCCTTGAGGTCGAAAAGAAAATGCCCCTCACGCGAGGAGGGGGTGAAGAACTGGTTATTAGTTGTTGGTTGATCGTTGCTGGTGAAGCGTTCGTAAAATTCTGAACCGACTTCGTAAGAGTGCTGCGAAATGGCAGGGCCGATGGCGCAGGCGACATCGCTGGCGCCTAAGCTCTTCATTGCAGCGATGGTGTTTTCCAGAACACCGGTGAAAGCGCCTTTCCAACCGGCATGCGCCGCGCCAATGATGGGCTTCTTACGGTCGGCAAACAGTACCGGCAGGCAATCTGCGGTCAGAATTCCCAGCGCGATGCCGGATGTGGCTGTGACCATCGCATCGGCCTGCGGTGCCTCTCCTTGCTGCCATGGCTCATGAACCGTGACCACTTCGCTACTATGAACCTGATGGCAGGTCATCAGCGGCGCGCCCATGTGCTGGCTTACACGCAGCCGATTTTTGCCGACATGTTCAAGGTTATCGCTCGAGCCAGGGCCGCAGTTAAGAGAAGCATAGATGCCCTGGCTCACGCCGCCATTTCGGCTGAAAAATCCGTGGCGGATATGGGGCAGGTCAAGACTGGTGGCGGCTAGAGGAAGGAGCATCAAAAACCCTCCGCGTGGCTGGTTTCTGGCGGCATGATCGCCAGCACCTTAAACAGCTCGCCCATTTTTTCGGGGGAGGCAAGCCGATCAAGCCCTGAGATGAGCAGCTTACTTTGCTCGCTACTGGCATTTGCACAGAGTTTCTGCGTGCGCTGGCCGGCGCCGATTTTCATCAGGAATCGTCCCTGCGGCGCCCCGCCGAAGGTTTTGGCGCCTGCTTTTTCCGCCGCTTCTTTCAGGGCGGTAAAATCAACATGGGCAGTGAGGTCGGCGCTGCCGGGCTTTGAAAATATTTCAAAATACTGGTGGCGGCGCATCGCTTGCAGTGTATCGCCGCTGCCCTCTAGATAGCCGTAATCGATGATAAGGCCGGCGCCGCCATGTTTCGTGATATGGCCGGCGAGTTTTGTGATGATCTCGTCTGCGGCTTCGCAGGTTTCAATAATCATTCCTGCGGAAGCAGGAATCCTGTCCTTTGTCTTGCCAAGTTGTTCATTTAGAACCCCTGCTTTCGCAGTGGTAACAAAAGAAAGCTGTCCATCAACGCAATCAATTAAACGTTCTTTCCAGCCAGCATCAGTCATCACAAACTGATTTATCGGCAGTGCGTCGAAAAACTCATTGGCGAGAAAAAATAAGGGTTGCTCAGAAAGCGATTGGGTATCCTCCAGCCAGCCAATATCGGGATGCTTGCCTGCCAGGGACTGCCACTGTTTTTGCTTCAGTGCCGGACTGATTTCAAGGAGGCGAACCGAGATGGCATCATGAAATCCCTTGATATTACGGGTAGCGCGAAGCGCATCGACCATCAGCGTGCCGCGCCCGGGGCCCATTTCAAGCAGGGTGGCTTTAGGTTTACCCTGCTTTTCCCATTGCGAGGCGATCCAAAGCCCCAGCAGTTCCCCGAAAACCTGGGAGATTTCCGGCGACGTAATAAAATCGCCATCCTTTCCGAGCGGGTCGCGTTTCATGTAATAGCCATACTCGGGATGGGCAAGGCACAGGCTCATATATTCCGAAACCGGAATCGGGCCGTTTGCGGCGATACGTTCTTTAATGATTGCCAGTAAACTCATGAGCTTTTGCGGTTCGATGTATAAAGTAGATACGTTCCCACCAGCAGCATCGGCAGGCTGAGTAGCTGCCCCATGGTAGCGCCTGCAAAGAGGAAGCCAAGATAGGCATCTGGCTCGCGGAAAAATTCGCAGGTTATGCGGGCTACTGCGTAACCGATACAAAACAGGCCAGACAAGGCGCCGACGCGGTTTCGGAGTGTGGATAGTTTAAGTAACATCATCATGATGATGAATAAAATCAGCCCTTCGGAAAAAGCCTCGTAAAGCTGGCTGGCGTGGCGTGGCTGGCCGTCGCTATTTGGAAAGATCATGCCGAGCGGTGAATCGGTCACGCGGCCATAGAGTTCGCCATTGATGAAATTGGCGAGGCGGCCAAGCCCGATGCCGATTGGCGCGACGCAGGCCATCAAATCCATGAGAGCCAAAAAACGCACCTTATATTTCCTACAAAACAGATAAAACGCGAGCACAAAGCCGGTAAAGCCGCCGTGGAAAGACATGCCGCCCTGCCAGAGCTGAAGGATTTCCAGCGGATTTTCGAGGTAGTAAGATGGTTTATAAAACAGGCAGTAGCCGAGTCTGCCGCCCAGCATAATGCCAAGAATCGCCCAGAAGATCATATCGTCGATCGCTTTTTTGTTTAGGTTTTCGAGCGGGCGCGCCGCCAGCTCGCGGACAATGATCCACCAGCCCAGCAGAATGCCGCCAATGTAAGCGAGCGAATACCAGCGGATGACGAGCGGGCCTAGCTCAAGCGCGACAGGATCGATGTTGGGGAAAGATAGCATGCAGTTGGCAGTTGGCGGTTTGCAGTTAAAAAGTTAGGCGCAGCTTAAACAGCTTGCCGTCAACTGCCAACTGCTAACTAAAACTCATCCCACGCTTTTTTCTCGGCAGCGGCGGCGGCGACTGCCTCATGCATGACGCGCGGGGCGTCCAGCATTGGGTAGAGCCTGCCAATTTCTGCCTTTACCTCAGCTGTGGGCTGACCTTTCGCGGCGGCGATCACCTCACCGAAATCACTGGGGCTGAAATTGCCGCCCATTTTCAGCGCGGCCTGCAGATTTTTCATATTGGGCAGGGTGACTTTCACATAGCAATAGATCATATCGCCAAAGGTGTTCTTACCCTGCAGCAGGATAATCGAATATTCGTCCTTCAGCAGGTCATCGAAATTGACCGAGCCGCGACCGAGTATTTGGGAACTCCATTTTGTGGACATGATAATTTGTCGCCTGTTTGGTGCGTAACGATTTGATACTAACCCGAAAATAGGGGAATTGTAAATGAAAACCCAATTAATAAGGCCAACAGATGTCATGCCGCACTTGTTGCGGCATCTTTTTGGGGTTATGAAGGAGACCCCGCAACAAGTGCGGGGTGACAAAAAAAGCGACCCGAAGGCCGCTTTTTCTTACTGTAGCTGAATCATTAACGACGGTTCGATTTGCCGCCTGCGCCGGGTACAAAGGACATGCCTGAAGAAATTCCCGCATCAAGTAAGCCTTGAGCTGTTTCAGTGCCTGACACCATAATGGCATTGGTCGGGCCAGAGAAATTGATCTGTTCTGGGCTTAATCTGTCTTCATCGCGTATTGGCATATCGAAACTCATAGTTTGTGTTCCTTATAAGTTCATTCTATCGAAAACAGGATGGAGCACAAATGCTAAAACGCGATTGGATGCAATCTTCACGGTTCCGTAACCGAACTGTCATGGAACTGTCATAATCCAGTGGGCAGTAGGCAGTGGGCAGTTAATAATTGGTAGTTTGGAAATTTTATACTTTAACTGTCCACTGCTAGCCGCCAACTGCTAACTGCCAACGGCTGTCCCGCCCACCGTCATCGCATCAATGAGGAGTGAGGGCTGGCCGACCCCGACCGGCACGGATTGTCCCGCTTTGCCGCAGGTGCCGACGCCGTCATCGAGCGCCGTATCATTTCCGATGGCGCGTACTTTGGTGAGACAGTCGGGGCCGTTGCCGATCAGCGTTGCGCCCTTCAGCGGCGAGGTGATTTTGCCATCTTCAATCATGTAGGCTTCGGAGGCTGAGAAGACAAATTTGCCGGAGGTGATGTCGACCTGCCCGCCGCCAAAATGCGCCGCGTAAATACCGCGCTTTACGGACGCGATCATGGATTCCCGCGTGTCGTTTCCGTTTAGCATGTAGGTATTAGTCATGCGCGGCATCGGCTGGTGCGCGAAACTTTCACGGCGGCCATTGCCGGTGGCGCGCATATTCATCAGGCGGGCATTCAGCCTGTCCTGAATGTAGCCAACCAGGATACCGTCCTCGATCAGCGTGGTGCGTGAGGTGGGGGTGCCTTCATCATCAATCGAGAGCGAGCCGCGCTTATCGGCAATCGTGCCATCATCGACGATGGTCACGCCTTTGCTCGCGACCTGCTTACCCATAAGGCCAGCAAATGCCGAGGTGCCTTTGCGGTTGAAATCGCCTTCCAGCCCGTGGCCAATCGCCTCATGCAGCAGCACGCCGCACCACGCATTTCCCAGCACCACTGGCATTTCACCGGCTGGCGCGGGAATCGATTCGAGATTGACGAGTGCCTGGCGCAGCGCCTCATCTGCAAGCTTCTTCCAGCCGCCTTCACTTATATATTGAGCGTAGGCGACGCGGCCGCCAGCGCCGCTTGATCCGGATTCGCGCCGGCCGTTTTCTTCCACAATCACGCTGACATTCACGCGCACCAGCGGGCGGATATCGCTTGCTTTGCTGCCATCTGCTTTCATGATGTGCACGGCCTGCCACTGGCCGGAGATCGAGGCGGAAACCTGCTTCACCCGCGCATCTTTGCTGCGCAGATACGCATCGATTTGTTGTAGCAGCGATACCTTGGTTTCAAACGGAACTTCTTTCAGCGGGTTGATGTCACGGTAAAGTTTTTGGTTGGTGCCAAAAGCAGGGGCAACGTTTGTACGCGCTGGCTGTTGACCATAATTCACCGCGCGCACAGTATTAGCCGCGCGAGCAAGTGCGGCTTCGCTAAGTTCGGACGCGTGGGCATAGGCGGTAGCCTCGCCCAGAACGCTCCTAAGACCAAATCCCTGCGCGGTATTAAAACTTGCATTGCGTAGTTTGCCATCATCAAAGGCCAGTGACTCGGATTGCAGATATTCCAAAAAAAGCTCGCCATCATCCATACCGGAAAGGGCGCTTGACACGTGGCGCTCAGCCTTGGCTTGATCAAGTAAACCATCAGCAAAGAACAACGATTCGGGCGTGAGTATATTCATACTGATCAGTCTAGATTTATGGGTTGAACTATGCTAAGATTGCCGCGAAAAAAGATTGCAAGCAAGTACAAAGAAGGTTACATAGGCGCTAACTTCCATGCCATTGCTTTTGATAAGGTTATCATGCGTTACTTACATCTCATTATTGCTGGTCTAGCTTCTTTATGCTCATTACCTGCTGCGGCCGAAACTGTCGGTCTGGCCAAACCTTGGCAGCTTGGCTTTCAAGAAGCCGCAACGCCAGTGATGGAGCGCCTGAACGCCGATCATAACCTGCTGCTCGTTATTATCACTGCGATTAGCGTGTTCGTGCTGCTGGTGCTGCTTGTCATTATCGTGAAGTTTAATCGCAAGGCGAATCCCGTTCCCAGCAAAACTGCTCATAACACCAAGCTTGAAGTGATCTGGACGGTGATTCCGATTATTATTCTGGTGGTGATTGCGATTCCCAGCTTGCGCGTGCATTATTTCATGGAGGATGCTGAAAACGCTGAGATGGATCTTAAAGTCACCGGTTATCAATGGTACTGGGGCTACAAATATCCAAGCCACGGCGGCTTTGAGTTTGAATCGCGTATGATTCCGGATAAGGACATCAAGGAAGGTCAGGTGCGGCTGCTCTCGGTTGATAATCCGGTGGTGGTTCCAGTGGACACAAAGATACGTGTATTGCTTACCGGCTCTGATGTGATTCATTCCTGGGCAATGCCTGCATTTGGCGTTAAGCGCGATGCGATGCCTGGCCGCCTCAACGAGACATGGTTTAAAGCGACGCGTACCGGCACGTTCTATGGCCAGTGCTCAGAACTCTGCGGTGTTGGCCACGGCTTTATGCCGATTGAGGTGCGCGTGGTGAGCAAGGAAGAATTTGCAAGCTGGGTGTCTGAACAGCAGAAAAAAGCAGGCATTGATCCGGCGGCGCTCAATACACAGCCCGTTACGGCAACCAACTAAGTTACAGAAGGACAAAATACCATGAGCAGCATTACCGCAGATCATTTGAGCGATCACGCGCATGACCATACGCCAACCGGCTGGCGCCGCTGGCTATACTCCACCAACCATAAAGATATTGGTGTGATGTATCTGATTTTTGCGGTGATCGCGGGTTTGCTCGGCACCGCCTTTTCGATCATGCTGCGTATTGAGCTGGCGCAGCCGGGTGATCAGTTTTTCGGCGGCGACTATCAATACTATAACGTGGTGCTCACCGCACACGCCATCCTCATGGTATTTTTTCTGGTGATGCCAGCGCTAATCGGCGGTTTTGGTAACTATTTCGTGCCGCTGATGATCGGCGCGCCGGACATGGCCTTTCCGCGCATGAATAATATCAGCTTCTGGCTGCTACCACCTGCGCTGATCCTTCTTCTGGCATCCTCCTTCATTGGTGAAGGGGCGGGTACCGGCTGGACACTTTATCCGCCGCTATCCAAGATCGTCTCGCACCCTAGCATGGCGGTGGATATGGCGATTTTCTCGCTGCACCTTGCAGGTATGTCGTCGATTTTGGGTGCGATCAATTTTATCGTCACTATTTTCAACATGCGCGCTCCTGGCATGAGCCTGTTTAAGATGCCGCTCTTTCCATGGGCGATTTTAGTGACTGTATTTCTGCTGCTTTTGGCTGTACCAGTTCTTGCTGGTGCGATCACCATGCTCCTCACCGACCGCAACCTCGGCACCAGCTTCTTTGATCCGGCTGGCGGTGGCGATCCGCTTTTGTTCCAGCATCTCTTCTGGTTCTTCGGTCATCCGGAAGTTTATATTCTCATTCTTCCGGCGTTTGGCGTGATCAGCGAAATTACCTCCACCTTCTCGCGCAAGCCAATCTTCGGCTATCTCGGCATGGTGTGCGCCATGTGTGCAATCGGGTTCCTCGGCTTTATCGTCTGGGCGCATCATATGTTCACGGTGGGTATGTCAGCCGATACCATGGCGTATTACATGATCGCCACCATGGTGATCGCGGTGCCAACCGGCGTGAAAATCTTTTCATGGCTCGGCACGATGTGGGGCGGTTCGCTCACCTTCGAAACGCCCATGCTCTTTACCATCGGCTTCATCTTCCTGTTCGTGGTTGGCGGCGTCACCGGTGTGGTGCTCGCCAATGCCGCGATCGATATCCCGATGCATGACACTTATTATGTCGTCGCGCATTTCCATTATGTGATGTCGCTC
The DNA here is from genome assembly GCA_021299465.1 of Rickettsiales bacterium. Lineage (GTDB taxonomy): Bacteria > Pseudomonadota > Alphaproteobacteria > Rickettsiales > SXRF01 > JAJTHB01. Next base: position 112,812 of record JAJTHB010000018.1, read on the forward strand.
GGCGCGGTGTTTGCGATCTTTGCCGGTTTTTATTACTGGTTCGGCAAAATGTCTGGCTACCAATATTCCGAGTGGATGGGCAAGCTGCATTTCTGGATGTTCTTTATTGGTGCGAACCTCACCTTCTTCCCGCAGCATTTCCTCGGTCTTGCTGGTATGCCGCGCCGTATTCCCGACTATCCGGATGTATATGCCGGCTGGAACCTGATCTCTTCCTATGGTTCCTACATTTCAGCAGCCTCTGCGGTATGGTTTCTGTTTCTGGTATGGCGTGCGTATGCAGCGAAAGTGCCATGCCCCGCGAAACAGTGGGATGGCGGCACAACGCTGGAATGGACGCTGCCTTCGCCGCCGCCGTTCCACACCTTTGAAACACAGCCGGTGATTAAATAGTGATGAGTGTTAAGCGCAGAGTGCCAATTTATTTATCATGAACGCTATTTCCTCAGCACTTAGCACTCAAAACTTAGCACCATCGACCATCCGCGATTATATTTCGCTGATGAAACCGGGCGTGATGTCGCTGGTGGTGTTTACCGGCTTTGCCGGCATGGCGGTGGCGCCGGGCAGCTTGCATCTCTTTGAATATGTTATGGCGCTTGCCTGCATTGCGCTGGCGAGCGGCGCGGGCGCGGCGATCAATATGTGGTATGACCGCGATATCGATGCCATCATGCGCCGCACGCAGCATCGCGCGGTGCCATCGGGGCGCATTGCGCCGGATGATGCGCTGGCGCTTGGGCTATTCATGTCGGCGCTATCGGTAATGCTCATGGGGCTTGTACTGAACTGGCTGGCGGCGGGTGTTCTTGCCTTTGCCATTTTCTTTTACGCGGTGGTATACACGATGTGGCTCAAGCGTTCGACGCCGCAAAACATCGTCATCGGTGGCGCGGCGGGTTCCTTTCCACCGCTGATCGGCTGGGCGGCGGTAACTGGTGATGTTACGCTTTATCCCATCATTCTCTTTGCCATTATTTTTCTCTGGACGCCGCCGCATTTCTGGGCGCTCGCGCTTTATAAAAACGAGGATTACACTAAGGCCGGCGTGCCGATGATGCCGGTCATCTGCGGTGATGCGAAGACTAAATCGGCGATGCTACGCTACACATGGCTTTTGGTTGCGCTGACGCTATCCTTGCCGCTTCTTGGTTACGCCGGTATGGTTTATGCGGTCTCTGCGCTGCTGCTGGGCGCGGTTTTTTTGTATCATGTGTATGGCGTACTCACCGACCCGACCTATGTGTGGGCAAAAAAAACCTTTGGCTTTTCGATCCTATATCTGTTTATGTTGTTTTCTATTCTGGTGGCGGATCATGCGTGGTTGCGGCCGCTGGGTTTTTGACTTATCGGAGACTATGCCATGGAAAAAGTTCCCCTGACTCCTGAGAAATCACAGGCGCTGCTCGAGATTTCACAGAATGTCATTTACCTGATGGGTGCGAGCTTTGTGCTTGGTAGCCTTTTCACATTGTTTTTACTTCTTATTTTAGACTTTGTTCGCCGCAACAAAACCGAGCAATAATATGCCGCTGGGGCCTGCGCATCAGTCGCAAAAACGCAAGAATTTGTTCTTGCTTGTGATTTTGCTGGTATTGATGGCGTTGTTTTATGCGATCACCATCATGAAGATGGCACCCAATTTACCCTGAATTAACGCTTTTTTGTCATAATCTTCGCATGGCCAAATGCGGGCGAAGCGGCTTTACGCTTATAGAAATTTCAATCGTTATCGTAATTATTGGCTTGTTGGCGGCTGGTATATTGATCGGCCGCGACCTGATTCGCGCCGCACAGATTCGCGCTCAAATCACCCAAATCGAAAAATTCAATCAGGCCGCAGGTGCTTTTCGCAATAAGTATAATTGCATTCCAGGAGATTGTATTAATGCGCTCGATTTTGGGCTGGGCGTTGCAGCAGAACCGGGTGCTAATGGCAATGGTAATGGCCGTGTGGATACCATTGACTTCATGACCAACAATAGGTGGGTAGGCATGGGTGAGGCCGCAAATTTCTGGTACCATTTGAGCAAAGCTGGCATGATCTCGGGTGAATATCCTGGCAATGTTTCGTTTTTTCCTATGCTGAGAGTCGTTGTTGGTCAGCATACACCGGAACTGGTGTTGCCATCAGAAAGCCTTTTTCCTGAAGCCAGCGGAGATAGCAGGTCCTTCGGAAAGCGCGGCGGTATCGCCATTCTTCCCATGGATGCGCTCAGCCCTTCTTTTCCTGGCTGGGGTAATTTTAAGGATATATTTGATGCGCCTAACAAAAATGGCTGGTTCTTAACCAGCACGCTGGCCGCGATGACAACGGATAGCAGAATCGGCGTTTATTACGCACCTACTCTATATGCACTTGACAGTAAAATGGACGATGGCAAGCCGTTTTCAGGTTTGATGCGTGTAATTCCTAACAGTATCTTATTTTGGGATCATTCATTTTACTCTACTGTTGCGCCATTTTGTTATACCTCGGATTCAAGCGGTCCGCTTAATGAGTATAATCTACAACAGGCGACCTCAGAGCCTACAGATAGCAACGCTATTTGCGCACCAGTCATTCTAACACAGTTTTAGAGGTTACTTGAAGATTTGGTGCTTTGTGCTAGATAGATGGCTGCTAAGCCATGAAAAAAAACAAGCCGTTTTCTTTAGTTGTCAATCTTGCAGCACTTGCGCTTGGCATGTTCATGCTTGCTTATGCCTCGGTGCCGCTTTACCGCTTGTTCTGTCAGGTCACCGGCTATGGCGGTACGACGCAGACTGCAACCAAGCTACCCGATAAAGTTTACGACCGCGCAATTACGGTGACGTTTAACGCTGATACTGACCCGAACCTGCCGTGGGGCTTCATACCCGGCGAAGCCAAACGCACCGTCCGCGTCGGTGAGCATGGCCTGACCTATTATAAGGCCGAAAACAAAACGGATAAACCTGTGGTAGGCATGGCGACTTACAATGTCGTGCCGCACCGCGCCGGACAGTATTTTGTGAAAATCGCCTGTTTCTGTTTTGAGGAGCAGACACTGGAGGCGCGCCAGAAAGTGGACATGCCAGTGTCATTTTTCATCGATCCCAAAATCATGGATGATCCAGACCTGAAACATGTGGATACAATTACCTTGTCCTATACATTTTTTCTTAATAAGTAATCGCTATCACAATAGCTTTGCAGGAGTTTCATGTTATGGCGCATCACGATCATCATAGCGGACCGACACACCCGTATCATCTGGTGAATCCCAGCCCGTGGCCGCTGGTGGGCGCACTGTCGCTGATGACGCTGGCAATCGGCGCGGCTATGGCCTTCCATAAACACCAGATCGGTTTTGTAGTGTTGCTGCTTGGTTTTGCGATGTCGCTTTACACCATGTATGGCTGGTGGCGTGATGTGGTGAAGGAATCCACCGTTGATAAGGCGCATACTGCGCCGGTAAGCAGTGGCCTGCGTCTTGGCATGGTGCTGTTTATCGTTTCCGAGGTGCTATTCTTCGCCGCGTTTTTCTGGTCATTTTTCAATGCGAGCACCTTGCCAAAGCTACCAGTAACACAAGATGATATCTGGGCGATTACACAAGGCGTATGGCCGCCTGCGGGTATTGTGCCGTTTGATCCGTTCCACTTGCCGTTTCTCAATACCCTGATCCTACTGCTTTCCGGCACCACCGTCACTTGGGCGCATTGGTGCATTTTGCAGAATGACCAGAAAGGTACGATTCAGGCGCTCTGGTATACTGTTGCTCTCGGCGTCTTGTTCACCTTGCTTCAGGCTTATGAATATTCGCATGCCGCATTTGGTTTCAAGGATGGTGTCTATGCTACGAACTTCTATCTTGCGACCGGTTTTCACGGTTTCCATGTACTAGTTGGCACTATTTTCCTCGCGGTGTGTCTGGGCCGTGCTTACAAAGGCCATTTCTCGCCACAGAAGCATCTCGGCTTTGAGTTTGCTGCGTGGTACTGGCATTTTGTTGATGTGGTGTGGCTGTTCCTATTCATCTTCGTCTATATCGATTTCGCCAATAAACCTGGCGTGCTCGATGCGATGCTTTGGCTTTCGATCCTCACCATGGTCGGTATGCTGGTGGCTGCGGTTGTGTTTGGGTATCGCTTCATCAAAAGTGGCCAGTTTGATAAAGTTGCGCATTATCATTGATGATCTGCTGTCCACGCTGCGGCAAGGGTAAGCTGTTTTCTGGCCTTACGACTATCGTGCAGCAATGCAGTGTGTGTACTCTGCCGCTGCGGGAGCACGAGCAAGGCGATGGGCCGGCTTTCTTCGGGATTGTGATTGTTGGTGCGCTGGCCGCCGTTGGCGCGGCGATACTGGATATCAAGCTCCAGCCGCCTTACTGGGTGCATGCTGCGATTTGGATACCCTTTATCATTATTGGCTCACTGGCATGCCTGCGCATAGGAAAAGCTATGTTGATTCAGATGCAGTACCGCGTGAAGCCTTGGGATTTCAAAGAATAGCTGATTTAAGCTCGTAGAAATGTTTCACGTGAAACATTTTGTATTTTAAAACAAAGAGATGAGTCGGTTTTTCCTCTTCCCGAGCAGCGTGTAATATGCATGCCAATCATCAAGGGTGAAGACCAGACCCCGCCATGCGGCGGGGTTTGATTTAAGCTTTTGCCTTCTTGCCTTTTTTAATCGGGGCGATTTTGGATTGCTGTTCCTCGATCGCTTCCATTGCGGCGATGGCGGCGAGGTTTAAGATCTCCGAAATCGTCGCCGACATTTGCACGATCTGCGCCGGACGCGACAGGCCCATGGTGATCGGCCCGATGGTGACGTTGTCGGAGAGCTCCTGCAGCAAGTTCGAGGCGATATGCGCCGAATGCAGCGCCGGCATAACCAGCACGTTGGCCGGAGCCGATAGGCGGCAGAACGGATACAGGCTCATCAGCTCTTTATTGAGCGCTACTTCGGCGGACATCTCGCCGTCATATTCGAAATCGACCTTCATGCTATCGAGCACTTTCACGGCATCACGGATCCGCGCGGATTTTTCACGCATCGGGTTGCCAAACGTGGAGTATGACAGCATCGCGACACGCGGTTCGTGGCCCATTTTGCGGGCTTTCTTGGCCATGCATGTTGCGATGGTGGCAAGCTTTTCTGCTTCTGGCAGTTCCTGCACAGCGGTATCGCCGAAGAACAGCGTTTTGCCTTTGGCCATGACCATGGTAATGCCAAAGAGGAACTCGTCTTTGCGGACATCAATGACGCGGGTAATGTTATCCAGCGACATGCTGTAGTTACGTGTGAGGCCTGTGATCATCAGGTCGCCGTGACCCGCATGGAGCATACAGGCGGCGAAAATATTGCGATCATTCTTCACCATGCGCGCCACGTCGCGATACAGGAAACCTTGACGGTTCAGGCGCGGGTAGAGGTAATCGATATATTCATCGACATGCTTGCTCTTGGCAGCGTTGGCAACCTCAATATTCTGGTAATCAATCACGCCCATTTTTTTCATCAGCTCGTGGATGCGTTCTTCGCGGCCAACCAGTATCGGCTTGCCGTAGCCATTATCGCGCCACTGCACGGCAGCGCGGATGATTTTTTCCTCCTCGCCCTCGGCAAAGATCGCGCGCTGTGGGTTCTCGCGTACCTTGTCGAAAATCTGCTGCATGGAGTTGGCGGTCGGGTCGCGGCGGGCGGCGAGTTCTTTTTTGTAGGCGTTGATGTCGATGATTGGTTTGCGCGCCACTTTCGTGCGCATTGCGGCCTGCGCGACGGCCACCGGCACGGTGGTCATTAGGCGCGGGTCAAACGGCGCGGGAATGATGTAGTCCGGTCCATATTCCATCTGGCGGCCAGCATAGGCGGCGAGCACTTCTTCCGGCACATCTTCGCGGGCGAGCGCGGCGATGGCTTCAGCAGCGGCAACTTTCATTTCCTCGTTGATCTGTGAGGCGCGGCAATCGAGCGCGCCGCGGAAGATGTAAGGAAAGCCCATCACGTTGTTGACCTGGTTTGGATAGTCGCTGCGGCCGGTGGCGATAATAGCGTCGGAGCGCACTGATCGAACGTCTTCCGGCGTGATTTCGGGATCAGGATTTGCCATGGCGAAAATAATCGGGTTTTTGGCCATCGACTTCACCATCTCTTTGGTGACAGCGCCTTTGGCGGCAAGCCCCATGAACATGTCCGCGCCTTCCATCGCGTCAGCCAGCGTGCGCTTGCTGGTTTTCACAGCATGCGCTGATTTCCACTGGTTCATGCCTTCGGTGCGGCCTTCATAGATGACGCCTGACTTGTCGACTAAGAGGGCGTTTTCGTGCTTGATGCCCATGCGCTTGACCAGCTCTAAGCATGCAATGCCCGCGCTGCCCGCGCCGAGCACGACCATTTTAATGTCTTTAAAATTACGGCCGGTTAAGTGCGCGGCATTGATGAGGCCGGCGGCGGTGATGATGGCGGTGCCGTGCTGGTCGTCATGGAACACGGGGATGTCCATCAGCTCGCGCAACTTCTGCTCGATGATGAAACATTCCGGCGCCGCAATATCTTCCAGATTAATGCCGCCCCAGCTTGGGCCAAGCAGCTTCACGCAGTTGATGAAGGCTTCGGTATCGGTGGTGTCGACTTCGATATCAATCGCGTCAATATCCGCAAAGCGCTTGAACAAAATCGCCTTGCCTTCCATCACCGGTTTCGATGCGAGCGCACCCAGATTTCCTAAACCAAGCACCGCCGTGCCGTTGGAAATGACCGCGACGAAATTGCCGCGCGCCGTGTAGTCATAGGCTTTCGATGGGTCTTTTTGAATTTCCAGACATGGTACTGCCACGCCCGGTGAATAGCCCAGCGACAGGTCGCGCTGAGTCATCAGAGGCTTGGTGGGTAGAATAGCAACTTTGCCTGGCTGGCCTTCCGCATGGTAGGCGAGGGCTTCGGCATCAGTAATCGGTTCTTTTTCGTATTTGGTCATAACTCGCGTCATTCTGGCTGTTTATCATCCCCGCGAAAGCGGGGATCCTGAAGGTCGTTCAGGATTCCTGCTTTCGCAGGAATAATAAATTGCTGCACCGCAGCATAAGTTGATGTTTTACAAAGGAAAAATGTGCATCGCACAAGATGTGCCCAAAGGCAAGTAAAAAGCGCTTCGTATTTAACCCTTACCCACGCCAATGGATGAGCCTTGCTGCTTTGTCAGCGCTTCTTCGAGATCATCAAGCAGGGGAAGTATCTTGGTTTGAAGAGCCTCTGCTGAGGTGTGGTCGCGAAAGTAATTCGATACCAAGTCATAAAGCTCTCTATTGTTCTCGATAAGTAACGCCATGGCGTCAAGCTTTGGGTTTGGCAGCTGCGTGTTGTTGTAACAATCAAAGAGAAGCTTACATGTTCTATCGAAAACGTCTTTCCCGAAGTACTTGCTGCCATAACCTTTGGCCTGCTCAGCCATATGCCTGCACATGACTGCTTGCGCCTCGACCCGCGCTCTTATTTCCGCGCATAATTCTTTTGGGTTTTCGCACGGTTTGCCTCTTGAGATGTTAAGCAACTTATCAAATAATACAACCGCGTCGGGGAAATCCTTGCCGAGCATTTCAAAATAGCTGCGGAAGTCCCACTCGCGTATAAAACTCTCCGGGCCAAGTTTTTCGTGAAGTATCTTATCGGCAATTGTGCTGGCGGGTAAAAACTGCTTCGGATTCATGCTTAGGCGGCGCCGCGGCCAGGAGGTTTCTTTTGCTTCAACGCCTCAGCCAGCTCTACAAACAGCGGTTTTAAAGCATCAGTTTTATGGCTGCTATCAAGTAATCCCATACGATTTTCTTTATCGGGCGAAGATTTAGCCAACACTGCATCAGTCGCGGCAATTTGGTCAAGAATGCCGAGCGGTGCTGTCGCGTTGGCAATATATTTCATTTCATCTTCGGTCGGCTGATTTCCTCTCGCTATCGCGTCTAATGCAACAAAAAGCTGACCGGCATTTATTTGCTCATCATAATCATTCATTTCTTTAAGTCTTTTTCCAAATGAACCGGGAACCAAGCGATCAGGATTAAGTTTTTTCATGTAATCGGAGCGAGTATCTTCTCCCTCGAGCATGAAATGAAGAATCTCACGCGCGATTTCATCTGGCTCTTTTGGCTCAGTCACTTTTTCTCGCCAATTATTATTCATGGTTTTGTGCTTTCTTTTGATTACCAGCCTATTATAATCGCGGATAACCTTAAATAAAGTTAAGATTGTGTGACGATCATATGGCAAGCCAAGCGGCTGTATTAGATAAAGAATTAGAGGCAGCTACCCCCGCTATGGCGCAATATCTAGCGCTTAAGGCCGCGCATGCGGATTATCTTTTGTTTTACCGCATGGGCGATTTTTATGAGTTGTTTTTCGATGATGCCGCGCGCGCGTCTGCTATTTTAGACATTGCGCTCACCAAGCGCGGCAAGCATGCGGGCGAGGATATTCCCATGTGCGGTGTGCCGGTGCATGCCTATGATACCTATCTTGAAAAATTGATTCGTGCTGACTGCAGGGTAGCGATTGCTGAGCAATTAGAAACACCGGAGGAAGCCAAAAAGCGCGGTTACAAAGCTGTGGTGAACCGCGATGTGGTGCGCATTGTCACGCCGGGAACGATTACGGAAGAAACGCTGCTCGATGGCAGGCAATCAAACTATCTCTGCGCAATTGTTGCGCGAACTCAGAAAATTAAACATTCCGTGCTCAGCGAAAAATCGCGAGATGATAAGTTATATGCCGCACCTGACATGGCGATAGCCTGGCTTGATATGACCACTGGTGAATTCCGTGTAACGACGATAACCAGCGAGCAACTTTTGGCTGAACTATCACGTCTTTCACCGCGCGAGATTCTGATTGCGGATGATGCGTCGTGGCCGTGGCAGGCGCAGTGGCGCTCGCAACTTACAAAACAGCCGCAGCACGTGTTCGACCATGAGCGTGCCGAGCGGCTGCTGAAAGATAGTTATGGCGTTGCCTCGCTTGCGGTATTTGGGGATTTTACTGAGCAGGAAATTTCTGCCTGTGGTGCGCTGCTTGATTATGTGAAACTCACGCAAAAAGGGAAGGTGCCGCGCCTCGATCGCCCAAGCAAAGAACTCTCGAGCAGTCATATGCAGATTGATGCGGCGAGCCTTCGCAATCTTGAACTGATGCAGACTTTATCGGGTGAAAAAAAAGGAAGCTTATTCTCGGTGATTGATGAGACGGTCACCGCAAGTGGTGCAAGGCTACTTTCAAACTGGCTATGTGCACCGCTCACCGATGCCCATGCTATTCGCGCCAGGCAGGATCAGGTGGCACTCTTTAAAGAGGCTGGCAGTCTTCGCGCGTCGATCCGCGAGCAGCTTAAGCTAGCGCCGGATATGGAGCGTGCGCTAGCGAGGCTATCGCTTTCGCGCGGCGGGCCAAGGGATTTGCTTTCCATTGCTCATGCACTGGACGCTGCGCATCAGATTCGTATGCTGCTTGAAAAACAGAATCAGCCAGAATTGCCGGATGATCTTGCCGCGCTGCGGGATGATTTAGGCGGCCATGAAACAATTATCGAGCAGCTGAAATCAGCAATCAAGCCGGATGCGGCGATGTTTGCGCGCGACGGTGATTTTGTAGCAAGCGGCTACCATGCAGGGCTTGATGAGCTGCGCTCACTCAAAAACGAAGGAGCGCGGCGCATCGCGGCGCTTCAGCAGCGCTATATCGAGGCGACCAGCATTAATACACTCAAGATCCGCTATAATAATATTCTAGGTTACTACATCGAGATCACTCAGGCTCATCAAAGCAAGGTGACAAACGATTTTATTCACCGCCAGACGCTCGCAAGTAACCTGCGCTACACGACGGTGGAGCTTTCCGAACTTGAGCGCAATATTTCTGAGGCGGCTGATAAGGCGCTGAAACTCGAACTCGAAATTTTTGCTGAACTCTGCGCGGTGGTGATCGCAAAGTCCCAGCACATCGTCACCACCGCGCGCGCGCTATCTCGGCTGGATGTACTTAGCGGGCTTGCTGAGCTTGCAGCGAAGCGGCGCTACGTATGCCCTGAGATCAACAACTCACTTGAATTTGAGATTGAGAAGGGGCGTCATCCGGTGGTGGAAGCGGCGCTCGAAAAACACACTCATCAACCGTTCATCGGCAATAATGTGAACCTTGCGCCAGATAAGCGCCTGTGGTTGCTCACTGGCCCGAACATGGCGGGTAAATCGACCTTCCTGCGCCAGAACGCGCTGATTGCCATCTTGGCACAGATGGGCAGTTTTGTGCCTGCGGAAGCGGCGCGTATCGGCATGATCGATAAACTTTTCTCGCGTGTGGGTGCGGCGGATGACCTCGCGCGCGGCCAGTCCACCTTCATGGTGGAGATGGTGGAAACCGCCACCATTCTTAATCAGGCAACTGAGCGCTCACTGATTATTTTAGATGAGATCGGGCGCGGCACCGCGACGTTTGACGGGCTTTCCATCGCCTGGGCGGTGGTAGAACATCTGCACAACACGACCAAAGCGCGCTCTCTCTTTGCCACCCATTACCATGAGCTTACCGAACTCACCGAAACGCTTGCCTCGCTTGCCTGCCACACGATGAAGGTTAAGGAATGGAAGGGCGAGCTGGTGTTTTTACATGAAGTGGTGAAAGGCACTGCTGATCGATCGTATGGTATTCATGTGGCAAAGCTCGCAGGATTGCCGCAGCCTGTTATCGCCCGCGCAACAGAAATTTTGCATCAGCTCGAGACACAGCATTCACAGCAGGTTCCCGCAAGCTTGCCGCTGTTTTCTTACAGCCACACTCCAAGAGATACAGTAGCAGAATATGATAAGCTTGCTGTCGAAATTGAACAGATTAACCCCGATATTCTAACCCCGAAAGAAGCTTTGGAACTGATATACCGGCTTAAATCAATGGCATGATAATTGCCTCTTTTCTTAAACTTAATCTAGTAGTTAAGTTTAAAACCTAAAACCAAAGAGGTTCTTATGTATTTTCGGAAAATGCTTGTTCTGGTTGCGTCGGTGGCTTCTGTGTTAAGTGCCCCAGCCTATGCTAATGACCCTATTTCAGCCCTGCTGGATTCGTCTGTTTCAAATCGCTTTAGTGTCTGTAATGCGGCATGTGCATTTTACAGCGAACCCTACGATGTTTCGGGCAATGGACAGTGGGTTTATGTCAGCATTGATGATAACCCAACGCCTGGCATCTGGAATCCATTCAATAACCCAAACCTAAACTTTAACCCGCGCCCCGCCTCGCAGCAGGCATGCGTTCAGGCGGCACGCAATGCATGCCAATATTTCCAGAACTATCCGGACCAGGGGCGCTGTAATATCATACGCTTATACCGCACCGTAGAAGATCGTTGGGGAAGACCCAATGCGCTTTTAAGGCCTGCCGTTGTTCGTTGCCGCTAGGTTTTCAGCTTGCAAGCATACAGAGGGAGGCTAGACTTCCTCTGTATGAAGCAATCCATCACCCTTATCATCAGCGGCTCGATCGCCGCGATTAAAGCGCCGAAGCTGATTGAGCTTCTTCGTAAAAAAAATATCAGCGTGCACTGCATCGTCACGCGAGGTGGTATGGAGTTTGTTGATCTGAAAGAAATTAAAAAACTATCAGGCAACGACGTTTCTACGGATCTTTTTTCGCCCAAGGAAAAAAAGGAGATGTGGCATATTCGTTTCTCGCGCGAAACGGATTTATTGCTGGTCGCGCCCGCTTCCGCCGACATCATCGCCAAGATGGTGCATGGTATCGCGGATGATATGGCGAGCTCCACGCTGCTTGCGAACAATAAAAAGCTCCTCGTTGCGCCCGCGATGAACACGCAGATGTGGAACCACCCGGCGACGCAGCGCAATATCGCCCAGCTGAAAGCCGATGGTGCGCAGGTGATCGAGCCGGGCGTGGGCATGCTCGCCTGCGGTGAAGAAGGCCCCGGGCGCATGGCGGAGCCGGAGGAGAGTGTGGAGAGAGTTATGCGGGTACTCAGCGCTAGGAACTCGGTACTCTCTGGAGTGAAAGCATTAGTGACCAGTGGCCCGACGCATGAGCCGATTGACCCGGTGCGCTACATTGCCAACCGCTCCAGCGGCAAGCAGGGCCATGCTATCGCGGAGGCGCTGGCGCGCGCCGGTGCTAAGGTGACGCTGGTTTCCGGCCCCACGCAGCTGGTTGATCCTGCGGGCGTTTCGGTGGTGCATGTGCAAACCGCGCGCGAGATGTATGATGCTGTGCATCGTGCGCTGCCAGCGGATGTTGCAGTGTTTGCAGCGGCAGTGGGGGACTGGCATGTAAGTGTTGCAAAGCAGAAAATTAAAAAACAAGCAGGTAAGGCGCCCAGCCTAGGGCTGAAAGAAAATCCGGATATTCTGAAAAGTGTGGCGCAGCATAATACGAAACGACCCAAATTAGTGGTTGGCTTTGCTGCGGAAACTGAAAAGCTCGCAGGGCACGCAGCAAAGAAATATCAATCCAAGGGTGCCGACTGGGTGCTTGCCAATGATGTGTCCGGCGGTAAAGTGTTTGGCGAGAATGAGAATCAGGTGATATTCATTTCAAAAGACGGTCAATATCAATGGCCGAAGATGAGTAAGCAGGAAGTGGCAGAAAAATTAGTGAAGCATATTATTCAGGATTCCCGTTTTCGCGGGGATGATCAGCGGAGAAAAACATGACCGTTACCATCCAATTACAAAAACTTCCTCACGGGGCGGATCTGCCGCTTCCTGCCTATGCCACCGAGCATGCGGCGGGCATGGATCTGATTGCGGCGGTGGAAGGCAAGCTCACCCTCGGCTCGCTCGAGCGGCAGCTCATTCCTACCGGCTTTGCCATGGCGCTTCCGGAAGGCTACGAGGCGCAGGTGCGCCCGCGCTCGGGGCTTGCGTTTAAGCATGGCGTCACAGTTTGTAACGCACCCGGAACGATTGATGCGGATTATCGCGGCGAAGTAAAAGTATTGCTGGTGAATTTAAGCCATGAGCCGTTTGTGATTGAGCGCGGTATGCGCATTGCCCAGCTGGTGATTGCGCCGGTAACACGCGGCGAGTGGCAGGTCGCGGACAGTTTGGATGATACTGCGCGCGGCAGCGGCGGCTTTGGATCAACAGGAATGAAAGCGGCAAAACCATGACCACTCAGCTTGACGCGCCCGGCCGTGGGCGGATTTATGAGAATATTCTCGCCACCATCGGCAACACGCCGCTGATTCGCTTAAATCAGCTTGCGAAAGAAGCGGGTGCCAAGGCTGAGGTGCTGGTGAAGGCGGAGTTTTTCAACCCGCTGTCATCGGTGAAAGATCGTATTGCACTTGGCATGATCGAAGCGGCGGAAGCCAGCGGCAAGCTTCAGGCGGATACGCTGCTGGTGGAACCGACCTCTGGCAATACCGGCATTGCGCTGGCGTTTGTATGCGCGGCGAAGGGCCATAAGCTCACCCTCACCATGCCGGAGAGCATGTCGCTGGAGCGCCGCAAGATGCTGAAGTTTCTTGGCGCTGAGCTGGTGCTCACGCCCAAGGAGCAGGGCATGAAAGGCGCCATCGCGAAGGCGGAGGAAATTCTGGCGGCGAATCCGAAAGCGCTGATGCTGCAGCAATTCAAGAACGAAGCGAACCCTGCCATACACCGCCGCACCACCGCTGAGGAAATCTGGCGCGATACTGGCGGCAAGCTGGATGTATTCATCTCCGGCGTTGGCACGGGCGGCTGCATCACTGGCACCGGTAGTGTGCTTAAGGCGAAAAATCCTGCCATTAAAATCATCGCGGTGGAGCCGGAAGATTCGCCGGTGCTCTCCGGCGGCAAGCCCGGGCCGCACAAAATTCAGGGCATTGGTGCCGGTTTTGTGCCGGATGTGCTTTCGCGTGAGATCATCGATGAGGTGATCGCTATTTCGAATGATACCGCCTTTGCCACCGCTAGGCAGGCGGCGAAGCTGGAAGGGCTGCCGGTTGGTATTTCTTCCGGCGCGACGCTCGCGGCAGCGCTGGAAGTTGCCGCACGGCCGGAGATGGAAGGAAAGCGCATCGTCGTCATCGCGGCATCGCAGGCAGAGCGCTATATTTCTACGGATTTGTTTGCGGAATCATAAGCCGCGCCGTTTCAGCATCACATACACCACATACGCGCCGAGCAGTTTGCTTGCGATCATCGTTGCCAGCGTCCACCAGCTGAACAGGCCGGGAATGGCCGCATTTGCGCCCGTTAAATAAATGATGCTATCGACCGGTGCGCTGGCGAGGCTGGAGATCATCACCCGCGCTGAGAGCGGTTTTTTGCTGAAGGTATAGAGCGCCCAGTCCACCAGCTCGCTGACCAGAAAAGCCGCGCCGCTTGCTGCCGCAATTTCTGGCGGCGCCATGGCAAACGAGATGGCAACGCCGATGATGAGTGGAATAAAAATATACTGCCCAATCTCGCGCTGGGCGAAATCGCGAAATACCAGCACCAGCCCGACGGCAATGGAAAAGGGTGACCACATGCCGCCATCCGGCAGCTCAACCAGCGGTGTCCAGCTGAATGCCCAGTTCACAAAGGGAATGAGTAGCAGGTAGAGGAGGGTCCAGCGGTAGCGCATCGAAGATGTTTAGGAGGTTGCGTAGGTTTCGGAAGTTTCGTAAGTCTAGCTTACGCAACCTTCGCAACTTCCGCAACCTACGAGACCTATGGAGCTTACTGACGATCAACGCCGCCGCTATGCGCGCCACCTTGTTTTGCCGGAGATCGGCGAGGCGGGGCAGGCAAAGCTGCTTAGTTCCTCGGCGCTGGTGATTGGCGCGGGCGGGCTTGGAAGCGCGGCGATCAGCTACCTCGCAGCAGCGGGCATCGGGCGCATCGGCATCTGCGAATATGATCGTGTGGATCTTTCCAATTTGCAGCGGCAGGTGATGTATGAGATGGGGGATTTGGGGCGGCTTAAAATCGAAGCGGCGGCGGACCGGGTGAATGAATTAAATCCAGATATTGAGCTGGTTCTTTTTCCGCGTCGTATCCACGCGGAGAATGCACGCGAGATGGTGCGCGAGTTTGATGTGGTGCTGGATGGCTCGGATAATTTTGCGACGCGGTTTGTGGTGGCTGATAGCTGCGCGGCGGAAAAAAACCCGCTGATTTCTGCCGCTATCAGCGGGTTTGAGGCGCAGCTTTCCACCTTTAAACCTTACCTTGGCGCGCCGCACCCCAGCTACCGCGACCTCGTGCCCGAGATGCCTGAGCGTGAAGTGACATGTGCGCAGGAAGGCATTATTGGCCCGCTGGCCGGTATGCTCGGTAGCATGCAGGCCTTGGAAGCGATTAAAGAGCTGCTTGGCATCGGCCAGTCGCTTTCTGGCAGGTTATGGCGCTATGATGCACTTGCGGCAGAGGTGAAAGTCGTTAAACTAGCAATATAAAAGCAACTAAGAAATTTTATGCCAAGCTATCCACTGATTGAAGCGCATGAAGTGCAGCTGCCGCATTATGCGCCCATGATCAAAGCTGTTGAGGTTATTGATCGTACGCCTGCTCGCATCGCGCTGGTGGCGGATGATCGTGGCCGCATCATCGGCTCGCTGACCGACGGCGATATCCGTCGTGCGCTGCTGAAAGGCTTTACGCTTGAATCACCCGTAATGGAGGCAATGCATGCTAACCCGACGGTGATGGCGGCTCGTTCGACTAAGCAGCAGGTGACCCAGGGCATGGAATCGGCACAGGTCAAGCAGATGCCATTGCTCAACGATGATGGCACGCTTGCAGGCATTGCTGTTTATGATTTGCTCACCGGCTTTGAGCGAGTGCCAAGAAGTAATCCGGTGGTGATTATGGTAGGTGGAAAAGGCAAGCGCCTGCTGCCTATTACGCAGGATATTCCTAAGCCGATGGTGGACGTGGCGGGCAAACCAATGCTTGAACATATCATTACGCACTTCGTGCGTCAGGGCTTCAGCGAATTTCATCTGGCTGTAAATTACCTTAGCCATATTATTGAAGAATATTTTGGTGATGGTAATGCCATGGGCTGCCGCATTCATTACATACATGAGCCTGAATTTTTAGGAACGGCAGGTGCTTTATCATTAATTGACAAACCTTTTCGCGAGCCGTTTATCGTGATCAATGGTGATATACTGACTTCAGTAGATTTTGGTGATTTGCTGGATTACCACATCGCCAGCGATGCGCTTGCGACGATTTGCGCCCGTCAGCATCGCACGGAAGTTCCGTACGGTGTGATTCGCCTCAAGGATGGTATGTTTGAGACGATGGTCGAAAAGCCGGTGCATGAGGATTTGATCAGCGCCGGTATTTATGCCATGGATCCGCAGGTTTTACGTTTTGTGGCCAAAGGCGTTCCGGTTGATATGCCTTCGGTCATGCTCACGCTGGTTTCAGCACAGCAAAAGGTCGCTGTATTTCCGATGCGCGAGGACTGGATCGATGTTGGCCGCCATGATGATCTGGCAGCGATCAAGCAGCACTTCAAAAGCGTCTAGAAAACGGTGTGACGCAGCTTCCACTGGCCGTTTTCATATTTCCACAGATGCGGTGAACGGAACTCGTCGCACAGCGCCATGAAAGACTCCCGTGTCATGATTGGCTGCTTGAAGGTTGAAGCAATTCGGCTGCCAAATTCCTTCTCTCTGATCGAAAGATATTCAAAAATTTCTTTTTCGAAACGAGCAGGGTATTCACCATCAAATTTTTTCACCAGCGCAACGCCTTCTTCGCGCGTAATATCACCGGAGCGAATTTCTTGCGCCGCATCATAAGTTGCGCGGCCAATACCAAACTTAATGAAGGTGGTGTAGTAGTGGAAATCATCAATTTTATCGTCGATTGAGCTGTATTTGGAGTAGGTGCCGACGGTGCGCTCTGGCGCAGCCTCAAAGCCACCATGCTCAACCGCGTAGTAGTAGGCGCTTTGCGGGTGCCATTTCACATAATGGCCAAGCCAATGCACCTCGACGCCTTTCTTATCGCAAAGTTCAGGGTCGATCGGCATGTAGGGTTCAAAATCAAGAGGCTTAAACCCATAGACTTCTTTAAGCTCCTTAAAAGAAACGCCGCCGAGGAACGCATCGGAATCATCCGACATCGTAAAATATTCATATTCCTTGAAGTCGCGCTTTGAGCTTTTATTTTGAGCCGAGTTGTTGCCATACTCAGCGCCTGATTCGCCGTAAAAAATCAGTTTGATGTCATATTGCGCGGCGAGTTTGGCGGCAAGATGTCGCTGGCCAATGATAAAGGGCTGAAACGGATGCAAAAGGCGTTCGGTCGAAAGCCTAGTCAGCAATCGATGAATGCGCCCATTAGGTGTCATTAAAATATTATCGAAGCCAGCATGAATCCACGCCTGAAAGTTCTTCCAGCCCCAGTCGGTATAGATGTGCGGCGCCCAAGTGATGGTGAGCGGATTCATCCCATATTTATATTTCAGCAGATGCGCTTGCATGAAACTGTCTTTGCCGCCAGAACCCGGAACCAGACAGTCATACGCTTTGCCATTTGAGCGGTGCTTATTGCAAAGCTCGACCAATTCCTTTTCGCGCTCCTGCCAATCGATTTTTTCTTTCCAGTCTTTGGCGCTGCACGCATCGCAAATACCGTCTCTGAAAATGATCACTTCTTTCTTCGTTTCACGGGTATGTTTCTGCTCAATGGTTGAGCTGGGGCGCTGATTAGAAATAATACATAGCTTGCAGAATTCGACTTGCTGCGGAAGTCCGTAATACGCTTCGTTCGGCGCATCCGTCTGATATTTAGCGAGACCCTGCATGACGTTTACTCCTTTGTGTTGCATCCACTATCGGTTGGCCATCCATATACTTTAGTATCAGGCTGGCAATTTTACCACTTGCTGGTTCTTGCGGTAGCACCTGTTTAGCTCGGCGGCGCATTTTCTCAAGCTCTTTATTCTCAGTCAGCGCTTGCTTGACGGTGGCTGGTAATCCACTGAGACCGTCTGAATTAAATGCAATGCCCATTTGTGCGAGGGGCAAATCATGATGAAAATTACCATCAATTTGCACGACTGCTTTTTCCATATAGCAGGCTTCCAGCCCGACTGTGGTGGTGCGTACAATAAGCACATCACAATGCCTGAGAATGTCATGCAGAGCAGGCGCTGAAGCGAGATAGGCATGCTCTTTGCCTGAAAGCCAGCGCTCATAAAAACTTCGATCCTGTGATGGATGAGGCCTGACCCAATAAGCCGCACCAGATGCAAGCGCTGCACGGTAGCAAGCTTCCAGTTCATCTTTAATTTCCTGCTCAGAGCGAATATGGGACTTGCGATTAATACAGTCCCAGTAACCTGAATTATCGGCATGAAATACAATCGGCCTATCGGTGCAGGCTGGGAAATGCGTCTTGATCCAGCCGATCTCTTTAGGTTTGGGAGCTGCTAGTAGTGAATCAAAAGCTGGATTTCCGGTGATGTGGAGCATGCTGATTGCTGGATTCACCAGACCGTCGGCAATAAACATGTTTTGGGCAAAGTCATTTAAGAAAGTGATATGCTGAGCTTTCATTTGATAATAACCCAGCCCGGAAAATAAATCGGTCATGATGAGGTTACCAATACCCCGCTGATTAGCGACATCAATTGCAGCGGCTTCACTGCGCGGGGAATTGGTGGTGACTACAAAATCCGGATTTATTCGATCAAAAATGCGCTCCATGACGGTCAGTGGCAGAAAAGCGTGACGACCTTTTTCCTTAAACAGCCTTGCCGCTTCTTCTTTGCCATAACGAATCACCAGGTCCTGGTAGGAAAGGCCAAGGTAAGCGACCGAATCTTTGAGTGGAATACCGATGGTTGGTGAATGGTGAATTGCCGCTAATTCTTCGCCCCACTTAATGGCATCGGCATCAAGAGCGGGATCAAGAAAATCGTCAAAACCAATAAAATTTAAACCATATGCTTTCAGCGTAGGTTTGGCGGCAGGTAAGGCCAAGATAACGATGGAGGGACATTCTTCATGCTGGTTTAGTGCCTGCACGACCGAGGCAATAATATGCGCATGTCCACCGCCATAGGTTACAAACAATATGGTTTTCTTCATATTGTTTCTGTTATAGTTCTTCGTATCAAAGGTCAATCAACTAGCTGATTTTTCATGATAGTAAAAAGGTTTCTGGATGTCGTCATCGCATTATTTCTTATCGCCGTGCTCGCTTTGCCGGTGATGCTGCCCATCTGGATCCTGATTCGTCTGACAAGCAAGGGGCCGGCCATTTATCGCCAAACTCGAATCGGTAAGGATACAAAGCCCTTTCAGATTTATAAGTTTCGCTCCATGTTCGTTGGCGCTGA
Organism: Rickettsiales bacterium; assembly: GCA_021299465.1. Taxonomy (GTDB): domain Bacteria; phylum Pseudomonadota; class Alphaproteobacteria; order Rickettsiales; family SXRF01; genus JAJTHB01. The sequence goes on from JAJTHB010000018.1 coordinate 132,111, forward strand.
CAGGATGGGCTACCAAACCGACGATAACGATGTTCGCATCACCCCCATCGGCAGGTGGATTCGTAAAACAAGCTTGGATGAATTACCGCAACTATTCAATGTATTAAGAGGCGATATCAGCATGGTAGGGCCAAGGCCGGATACCCCCATGCAGGAAGCTGGCTACACTCCCGAAGACTGGAAACTGCGTCATCGTGTTCGTCCTGGTATTACCGGTCTGGCACAGGTCAGTGGTCGTAGCAATCTAGGCACTGAAGAAAGGCTTTTCTATGACCTTGAATATGCTAGAAAGCAATCTTTACTGCTTGATATAAACATCATCTTTAAGACATTCTGGATTGCCATGACGGGCAGGGGAACGAATTAATGCATATGAATCGCACGGTTTAGGAGCTGCTCATGGGTAAAACATATGTCGTTGTTGGCGCTGGTTTTCGTGGGTTTTGCGATAGCTTGCAGCTACTTAAAAATCCATCAAACAAGGTTTACATCGTCGATCGTGACCCGTTCTTTGGTGGCATCTCCTACTCAGTGAATGTTAAGGGCTTTGCGGTAGACAAAGGTGTTCACATGTTTGATTCTGTGACGCAAGAACTCGCCGACATTGTGACTGAGATCATGGATGGCAAGGTTCGCACCATCGATTTTATTTCGGTCAGCGCTTTCAACAATATCATGACCGATGGTTTTTCGCTGCCCGATCTTTCTTCGCTGGACGAATCTATTAAGCAGCGCATTACCGATGAATTGATGATGCTTGCGAAGACTGGTGGCGGCAAAAGCAAGCCATCCAATCTGCTTGAGTATTTTCATCACCATTTCGGCCAAACCGCAGGCGATATTTTCGCGAATATTTTCCGTCACGTCTATAATATTGATCCCGCGCAGGCTCAGCCGGATGCTATTTCAAAAACCTCGCTACACCGTCTGAAGTTTGGTAGCGATGAGGACATGATGCGACTCAAGCAATCCAACCCATGGCTTGATTCTGTGCTGGCTGCCCGGCGCAAGGCAATCGGCAAGGTGGATGATTTGGTGTCGGTCTACCCTGATACTGGCGAAGCGATGCGTGGCTGGTGCGATCGTGCGGCAAAATGGTTGGAAGCCAGAGGCGCTGTGCTATGCTTAGGCCAGCAGGTCACTGCGGTTGAGCAGGCGCCTGGCAAGGTAGTGGTGGTCACCGATAAGCAGCGTATCGACGCGGATCATGTTGTCTGGACCAATGATAATACGAAAGCGCTGGCTGCCAATATGGGCTTTGAGTTTGATGCTAGTGAGCGCATGTCGGGCACGCCGATGTTGTTTGCCACGATGATGACAAAAGCTGAGCATATCAAGAATTTTACCTACCTTCAGAATTTTGATTTGGGCGGTATCACGTATCGCACAGCATCTGCCGGTATTTACAGCAACCAGATACGAGAAGACGGCGCGAGTTTCATCACCAGTGAATGCCCAGTTGCAATCGATTCCGATGCATGGAAAAACGCGCCAGAGATGCACGCCAAGATTTGGGAGGAGTGTAAACGCCTTGAGATCGTGGCGCCAGAGGCAGAGCTTCTTGATCATGTCATTATGCGCGCGCCGGTGACATTCAAAGTCGCCAAGCTTGGCTATGACGAAAAAATTCGTGAGTTCAATGATGAGGTTCGCAAGCGCAATCCGCGAGTGATATTCCGTGATGTGAAACCATTTTTCCGTCGTGAGATTTTCCTCGATTCAAAACACATGAATGTGATGGATATGGCTGCCTGATGTCTGCGGCGATCGACTATACTAAGCACTGGGATGAAAAATTCCGCAGCCGTGCCTGGGGTCGCTACCCGCCGGAAGATTTGGTGCGTTTCATTGGCAGACACTTTAAGTCTGGCGACCGCGCCGCGACAAAAATTCTTGAAATTGGTTGTGGGCCTGGCGCTAATGTATGGTTCCTGCATCGCGAAGGTTATCGCGTATCCGCTATTGATGGTTCAGAGGCAGGTATCGAGATTGCAAAAAATAGACTTGATCACGAGAATCGTGGTTTGACAACCATCGCTGCTGATTTTCGTGTTGGTAATTTTTGTGAGCTGCCATGGGATGACGGGCAATTTGATGCCGTGATTGATGTGTTTGCTCTTTATGCCAATACGAATGATGTGATTGACCGTACCTTGGAACAAGTACATCGGGTGCTAAAACCTGGCGGACTTTTTTACAGTAAATTGTGGGGGACCGAGACTACTGGTTTTGGTGCTGGTAAAGCGCTTGAGTCCTCAACCTTCGATGACATTGTTAGTGGTCCTTGCCACCAGATGGGGGTGTCACATTTTTTCAGCAAGGAAGAAATTATCAAACGCTTTGGCAAATGGTTTAAGGTGATTGCCATTGATCGTGTATTACGAAGCGACACAATCGCGAATCAGCAAGCTGAAGAGTTTCACTGCCAATTCCAAAAAGCGTTTTAGGTATGATGCGTGTCGATATCGTGACACTAAGCCGTTCCGATTATGCCAGCACCAGGCCGGTTATTCAGGCCGCCCTTGCTGATTCTAAGATTGAGGCACGCGTCATTGCCGGCGGTAGCCATATGCTTGCGCGCTATGGCCACACGATTGATGAGCTGGAAGCCGATGGTATTAAGGTATGGCAACGCGCTGAGTTTCTCTCTGAATCCGACGATAGTCCGGCAGAGCTGGCGCATGCTTACGGCAGAGCTGTAGCAGTCTTTGTATCACTGTTTTCGCGAAGCCAGCCGGACCGTGTCTTTGTACTTGGCGATCGCTGGGAAATGCTTGCAGTTGCCAGCGCTGCCTCGATGCTGAGGCTACCGATTATTCATCACTCGGGTGGTGATATTACGCAAGGTTCGGCCGATAATCAGATTCGTTATGCGATTTCGTGCCTGTCGCATCTGCATCTTACCGCGTTGCCGGAGCACCGCGACAGGCTCGTTGCCATGGGGGAAGAGCCATGGCGCGTAACAGTGACTGGTGAACCGGCGCTTACTGAGCTTGCCGCCTATGGGGCCCGCGCAGGTGATATTCGCGCGGCACTTGGCATTGAACCCAAGGCGCCTTTTGTGCTCGCCACTTTTCATCCCACTAGTTTTGAAACATGCACTCCACAAGAACAGGCGGCACGTTTCCTTGCCTGCCTTGATCAGATACTAGAGACGATCGTACTGACTGCACCTAATCCTGACGCATCCAGCGATATTTTTTACCGTATGATGAAACAATATGCTTCAGAAAATCCTCGCGTGAAGCTAGTAGAAAGCTTGGGTGCTGATCGCTATTACGCCGCCATGGCAGAGGCAAACTTTATGATTGGCAACTCCTCAAGTGGTCTGTGGGAGGCCCCGAGTTTTGGGCTGCCGGTTATCAATATTGGCGTTCGGCAGCAGGGACGTGTGTGTGGCAAAAATGTGCTGCATGTTCCGCTCGATGTCGCGCAGATCTCTGATGCGATACAAAAACTATCGCACCTGAGTGGTCGAAAGAAATTTCAGATCAAGGATAATCCTTACGTGCGGGACGATACGCTGGCACTGATTTTGGATTCCCTGAAAGCTCCCTACGATACATCCAAGTTGCTCGCTAAAAATCTTGTTGATCCGCTAAAACATGCCGGACATCATTGAAGCGACCGATAGTGAAGCCTGGCGCAGCGCAATGAGCGTGTTCGGCGAGATTGACCCTAGCTATCTGCCTGAATATCACCTTGCCTACAGCCTACGGGTTCCAAGGTCGCGTCCTGTGTTATGGGTGGCTCAGCAATCAGGCCAGAGATTGGTTTATCCGTTCTTGCTGACGCCTGTGGTGATGAACACAGCAGATACAGGCTTTTATGATATTAGCAGTGTTTACGGCTACACCGGCCCCCTTGCAACAACCGATGATCCTGCGTTTTTAGCTGAGGCATGGCGACAATTTGATGATTATGCAGCCAGCCAGCGTATCATCGCTGAATTTGTTCGCTTCAGCCCGTTTAATCATACCGAGCGTTTTGCTCATCCCAAAACATCGCTGATGGCCAATCGTTTGCTTGCTGTATCGAATCTTCCGGCGAGTGAAGAAACGCTACTGCAAAAACTCGGCTCCAAAACTCGCAATATGCTACGCAAGGCCGAGCGAGCAGGGCTTGTTGCGCGTGAGCTGACGCTTTCCGAGGGGCTCGCTGATTTTCGAAACCTCTATCATGAGACGATGGAGCGCAACCAGGCGCCGGTTTTTTTTCGTTATGACGATGCTTACTGGCAGCATTTGCTGAAGCTTGGCAAGGATGGCCTCAGGCTATTTGCTGTGTTTCATGAGCAGAGAATGGTGGCTGCGTCAATGGCGGTGGTTCATGGCCAGAGCGCATTGTACCATCTGGGCGCGAGTAAACCTGACTATGCCAGGCTTGGCGCCGGTAATCTTAGCTTGTATGCGATGTCAGTTGCCCTGATGCAAACCGGTGTGACCTTTATCAATATGACGGGCGGTCGAACACAGGCAGAAGATGATCCGCTGCTACTCTTTAAAAAAAGCAATGCAACGGATGTCGCAAACTTTTATATAGGAAAGCGTGTTGTCGATGAAACCGCTTACCGGCAGCTTCAGGATAGCTGGCTACGCGAATATCGCGAGCCAGCAGATCCTGCAAAAATTATTTTTTGGAGAGCATAGTGGATTTTGTTTCGAAGCGATTTGATTTCAGGCAGGGCGAGCGCTGTATCGTGATTGGCGAGATTGGTGTTAACCATAATCGCGACGAAGCCATGCTATTTAAACTGATCGATGAGGGCATCGAAGCGGGGCTTGATATCATCAAATTGCAGCGCTTTATTTCCGAAGATGAAATATCGACTTTTGCCGCTTCGACCGAGTATCAAAAAAAAGCAGGCGTTGGTGAAAGCCAGCTTGCGATGGCCAAAAAACTGGAATTGCCTGATGCATGGCTGATCAAAGCATTTGAATATTGTCAGTCGCGTGGGGTTGGTTTTTTGTGCACAGCATTCGATCACAGCAGTGTTGATTTTATCTCGAAAACGCTTGGATGCCGCTCGGTCAAGGTGCCATCGCCCGATCTCACCAACAAGCCGCTTCTCGACCATATGGCCAAGGTTTTTGATGGCATGTTAATTTCCACCGGCGCCAGCACCATGAATGAATGCCGCGATGCCGTAAACTGGGTGCGTCAGGCTGGCGCTAAAGAAATTGCGCTTATGCATTGCCTGTCTGAATATCCTGCGCCAGTCGAGCAGACGAATATGCGTGCGATGGTGTCACTACATGAAGCATTTGATGTGCCGGTCGGTTACTCGGACCACACCGAGGGGCACACGGTCGCTGTCGTGGCTGCGGCGCTTGGCGCCGCCATGATTGAAAAGCACTACACGCTCGATAAAAACCTGCCCGGACCTGATCACAAAGCGTCGGTGAATATCGCCGAATTGAAACTTTTGATCCGCGCTGTGCGTGATGCAAGCGCAAGTTTGGGTGATGGGATTAAGCAGCCGGTCGCTGCCGAAGCGTTGAATCGTCCGCTTATTCGTAAAACCGCCGTTTGTGCGCTGCCGAACCTGAAGGCCGGAACACGCCTCGAGCCAGCGATGCTCGCGATGAAACGGCCATGGACCAAAGGCGCCGTGGAGCCATTTGAACTCGAGCGGGTGATCGGCAAAGTATTGCAGCGCGATAAACAATTTGATGAGCCGCTACTTTGGGAAGATGTGGGTGAGTAAGATGGATCGCATTGATGATTTCTCGCATCTCACGCACATAGCCAGCGTTAGAGGTCAGTTGGATTTCAAGCTTCGCCAGATGATTGTAAGCGCAATCAGGTATGTTCCTGGATTATGGTTTCTCGTTCGTTTGGTGAATCGCCTGCTCTCTAAGTTTTGCAGTGTTGAACAAGCAGCGCGGCAGACACGCGATCTCGAACTTGCTGCCATCAAAGCTGAAAATGACCGCTCACCTTTGCAGAGCTTTGCAGATAAGTTTGTCAATCCTCATGGTATAGCAGAGGTGCCTTGTGCGCAGCATCTGCGCGAAGAACTGTTGCTCGGTGATTGGCAAGACCAAAAAACGGAATCGGGCGATGTTTACGAAGCAATAATTCCGCTGGTTGCCAGTTTGGTGGAGCAAAAAAAATTAAAGCATGTTTTAAATTACGGTGTTTGCTATGCCCATATCGATAGCGAGCTTGCCAGGCGATTTCCAGAGGTTGAATTTACTGCCGTTGGTCGTAGCCCCCTTACCAAGCCCTATAATGAACAGTTCTTTAAACTTGCTAACCTTCACTTTGAATCCAGCGATATTGCAGATTTACTTCCGTCGCGTTCATGGCCAGACAGTGTATTGCTGCACACGCGTACAATCAGCAGCATGCTGCCTGCCTATGTTGCTCGTTTTTATCGCCAGCTATACGAATCTGGTTTGGGTCATGTGGTGCTTGCTGAGCCATGCGGCATCAGTTGGCAAACTGGTAAACCTTATGTTTTTTCAGCGATGATGCAGCCAAGTGTCGCGATGCGTAATTTCATGTATATTCATAATTACCCAGGGTTGCTTATGGCCGCAGGTTACCGTATTGATCACTCAAGGCTGATTCAAACCCGTCACCCCGATCCCAATTTTAGAATATTGATTATGGCGGCAAGTCGCATATGACGGAAAAAAACTATACCGCATTTATTTTTGCGCGCGGCGGTTCCAAGGGCGTGCCGTACAAAAATATTCATCCAGTTGCCGGTAAACCGCTCATTGCCCATACCATCGAAAATGCGCTATCGAGCCTCGCTATCAAGCGCGTGGTGGTTTCAACGGATGATGTTCGTATTGCTGATGCAGCGCGTGACCATGGCGCAGAGGTGCTTATGCGCCCGCCGGAGCTCGCGACCGATACGGCCTCTGAGCTTCTGGCGTGGAGGCACGCCATTACATCTAATCCAGCATTATTTGAGGGAAATAATCCTGAGCCTTTCATTTCGTTGCCCGCAACATCACCATTACGCAGTGCCGCCGATATTAATTCTGCGATCGAAACATTCTTTCGTACCGGTGCCGATATTGTTTTTGGTATTACGCCATGCCATTCACACCCCATGCTTAGCATGGTGACGATTGGTGATGATGGATGGATTAGGCTGGCGCAGAGCGGTTCTACGGCAGTGCGTCGCCAGGATTTGCCAGCTATGTATGATGTAACCGGCTGTGTGTATGTCGCGCGCGCCGCTCATGTGAGCAACTGCCAAAAATTGCTGGAAGCAAAATCAGGTTACATCATGATTCCGCGCGAACGATCGCTTGATATTGATACACCGTTTGATATCCATCTGGCGGACCTGTTACTTAAGCATCCTTTTCAGGGCTAGGTATGGCTTCAACTGAGCGCCAGAATACACTAAAGGCCTATGATGCCATCGCGCCGTTGTATGCAGAGTATGCCGAAAAATATCGCGCCTATTTAAGCGCTGTGGATCAGCTCGTGATCCAGCATCTGCGCGCTGATATGCGGTTACTCGATGTTGGCTCCGGTGATGGCAGGCGTATCAAAGCCATTGCAGGCCATCACAGTCTTGGCAATGTCGTGTGTGTTGAGCCCAGTGCTCAGATGGCGGCTTTATGCCGAAGCAATACAGGCTTTGCGGTGCATTGTTTGTGTGCGGATGCGCTCGATACCATCAATGAACATCCTTTCGATGTTGCCACAGCCCTATGGAATGTATTTGGCCATATGGAAAACAGCTCGGTTCGCTTGAGTGCGCTCACACAGATCGCGCGAAAACTAAAACCGGACGGCATTTTTATGCTGGATGTCAATAACCGCCACAATCAGCGCGCATATGGGCGCTGGAATGTTTTGAAGCGGCGGGTGATTGACGCACTCGCATTCGATGAAACGCGTGGTGATGCGCGTTTTGAGTGGGATATTGGCGGCCAGAAATTCCCCGCCACAGGACATTTATTTACACCAACTGAAATAGAGTCACTCTTTGCAAAAGCAGGATTTAGGATGATTCGGCGCGCCTCGATTAACTACCGCTCGGGGGCGGTTTCATCTTCCCCGTTCGATGGGCAGCTTTTTTACGTGCTTGGTCGATTGCATCCTAAAGCGGGGGCGTTATAGTCATCATATGACAGCATTTAATTCGATTCTCATCACCGGCGCCGAAGGTTTTATCGGCTCGCATTTGGCCGAAACTTTGGTGCGCCAAGGTCGCCGCGTGCGTGCGATGGCGCTGTATAATTCCTTCGGGCGCTATGGCTGGCTGGATACGATCAGCCCGCAGGTCCGTTCGCAGATTGAGCTGGTGATGGGTGATGTGCGTGATCCGTTTTCGGTACGCGAGGCGATGAAGGGCTGCGACGCGGTGATGCATCTCGCCGCGCTGATTGCCATTCCTTATTCCTACAGCGCGCCTGCCTCCTATGTCGAAACCAACGTAATGGGTACGCTGAATGTGATGCAGGCGGCGCGCGAGCTTGGCCTGCAAAAAGTGGTCCATACCTCAACCTCGGAAGTCTACGGCACAGCGCAGATCGTGCCGATTCCCGAGACCCATCCGCTTGTTGGCCAGTCACCTTACTCAGCAAGTAAAATTGGCGCTGATCAGATTGCCTATTCTTATTTCGCTTCGTTTGGAGTGCCCGTTGCCACCGTGCGCCCATTTAATACGTATGGCCCACGCCAGTCGCTACGTGCTGTGATTCCAACCATTATTCTGCAGGCCCTGCAGGATAAAGGAGAGCTCGCGCTTGGCTCATTATCACCAACACGCGATTTTAATTATGTAGATGATACCGTATCCGGAATGATTTCGATTCTCGATCATCCGGCATCAGTCGGCGAGGTGATCAATATCGGAAGCGGCGGCGAAATTTCCATTGGCGAGACGGTGAAACTCATCGAAAAACTCACCGGCAAAACTCTCGCCGTTAAAACCGAAGCCGAGCGCCTTCGCCCGGAAAACAGCGAGGTTGAGCGCTTGTGCTGCGACTACAGCAAAGCCAAAAAACTCCTCGGCTGGCAGCCGAGAGTCTCGCTGGAAGATGGGCTGAAGCGTTCGATCAACTGGTTTGCTGATCCTGCTAACCGTGCTCATTATCACGATGTCACGCGCTATACCGTCTGACATACTCGCTGCCGTTCAGGCAGTAACCAAGGGTGCGCCGCGTCCGGTGGCGCTGCATGAACCACTGTTTATTGGTAACGAAAAAGCGTATGTATCCTCCTGCATTGATGAAGGGTGGGTCTCGTCTGTTGGTCGTTTTGTTGATCAGTTTGAAAAGGCTTTAGCGCTGGCATCCGGCGCCCAGTATGCGGTTGTTGTTGTCAATGGCACTTGTGCGCTGCAAATGGCATTGCACCATGTCGGCGTGCAGCCAGGCGATGAGGTGCTGATGCCCTCGCTGACATTTGTGGCGACAGCCAATGCTGCGTCGCATCTTGGTGCTATCCCGCATTTTGTTGAGGTTGAAGAAAACTCGCTGGGTATTTGCCCCGATAAACTTTCTGCCTATCTTCGAGGCATCGCTACCTCGAGAGCCGGTGTAACCCATAACATACATTCGGGGCGCGCCATTCGCGCGCTGGTGCCGGTTGATGTGTTTGGTCATCCCTGCCAGATTGGCGCGCTGCGTAAGGTCGCCGATGAATTTCATTTGAGCGTTGTTGAAGATGCCACCGAGGCGCTGGGCAGCACACGCGGTAACTTACCCATTGGCGGTGAGGGGCTATCGGTTCTTAGTTTCAATGGCAATAAAATCATTACCACCGGCGGCGGCGGCGCGATTTTAGTGCAGGATGAAGATAGCTATCGCAAGCTGAAGCACCTCACCACTACGGCCAAGACACCTCACCGCTGGGCGTTTGAGCATGATGAGGTGGCATGGAATTATCGCTTGCCGAACCTCAACGCCGCCCTCGGCGTTGCGCAGCTTGAGCAATTGCCGCGCTTTGTTGCGGCGAAACGTGCGCTGGCGAAGCGTTACGAGCAGGCCTTTAGCGGCCTTTGCGGCGCGACTATTTTGCAAGAACCAGCCGGCACGCAAAGCAACTATTGGCTGGTTTCTATGCTGCTCGATGACGATAATTTCGAGCAACGTGATGAGCATCTTGCGGCGCTACATGATGCCGGTATCCTCGCGCGCCCGGCCTGGACGCCTATGCACCAGCTGCCCATGTATCAATCGATGCCGCGTGCTGATCTTGGCCTTACTGAATCGATGGTTCGCCGTATTATCAGCCTGCCGTCGAGTGCGAAACTTGGTTTGGCCCTAATATAGGCTTTTTTATCTTCCCAAGCAGTTTGATTTGATAGATAATCCAGCACATGATCAAATTTGAAAACCACGCCTTTAAGGGCCTTGATAATGAATTTAATGCCCTTTACGGCATGATTCAGCAGATGGCCGCAATGATTTCTGAGCAGCTGAGATTATTCGATGAAGCGCTCAGCGACCAGCTTTCCGACCATGCTGATGCCAAGATGCTTGATAAAAAAATCAATGCGCTGGAAATCGAGATTGAGGCGATTGTTGCAAGTATTCTTTCTAAATACACCCTGATCGGTGATGAGCTTCGCTTTACCATGACGATGCTGAAACTTTCCTCCACCCTTGAGCGCATGGGCGATATGGCAAAAAACTGCGTCAAGCGAACGGTTAAGCTGATCAGACCAGTGCAGCCAGCCTTTCTTACTGAGGCGCGAAGCCTTAAGAATCTTCTCGAGCAGATGCTAAGTGGTAGCATGAGCATGATACAGGAATATGATGAAGACAAGGCATTAAGGCTGCTTGCGCAAGAAGATGAAGTGGATGGGCTGTACAAAAAAATTCAGCTGCTCTTGCAGCAAGATATGGGGGATCACGCGCGTCTGCTAGAATCGACCCATATGCTATTTATCATCAAAAATCTTGAGCGTATGGCTGACCTCGCGCTTGAGATTGTGAAGTTGTGCTACTACATCCATCGCGGCAGCAAATTCGAGCGGCCGACTAGTTAGTCGAAAATCTCTTCTTTATAAACGCCCCAGACATCCTTCTTTTCGATCCAGCCTTTTCTGCTGGCAACTTGGATACGGCACCAAACCAGCTCACACTCAAGCACCGAGGCAATCACGCCGGGCTCTGCTTTAAGTACAGGTTTGGCAGCGGCGTCGTGATCAATCCTGAGCAGGCGTGGCTTATCGCCATTGATGATGACATGGCGGTTGCCATCCAGCATCATTTTATGCACCCAACCGGTAGATCCCTCGATATCGCGGATCTTGCGCCAATGATCAAATTCTTCGATCACCTCCACCGGCAAATTTTCGCGGCGATAAATCCAGGCAATCGGATAGCGTGTGCCCGGGCCGGTACGAACATTCGTTTCTTGGTTCTTCAAACTGACAAAACGCGGAATAGGAAGGCCTGAGCCGCTTGTGGCTGCCAGCAGTTGCTCGCAGATCAGGATGAAACCTATCGCAAGTATGACCATGTTTCTCATCATGATGTAGTTTTAACGCAAACCATCATGCGTGCAAGCATTAGCTACCCGCCTTCCGAAGGCGCTCGGCAATGGTGCGGATAAGGCTTACCGTTTCCTGATGACCTTGCTCGGTCTCGCTTGGGGTTCGTTTGCTTAGCGTTTGATATGCTTGCTCCAGCTCATCCAGCGCCTTTTCCAGTCGCGCCTGACGGCCAGCTGGTTCATCCAGTGCGAGATCTTTGGCGAAGCGAGAGGATAGAATAACGCAGCTGGAACCAAGCCGTACATGTTCGGCTAAAATGTTAATGGCAGGCAGCTCTGCTTTTCCAGATAGAGCGGCGATACCACCAAATCCAAAAGGCTTGAGATGCTTTCTGGCAATCGAAGCCATCTGATCGATATGGCCTTCTGCCAGCGGTTCAAACAAGAAACGCATGGCAAGCGATAAATGCAGGTCATTGAGGCCGAAATAGACCTCATCAATCTCTGGAAATGAGACGATGTGATGCAATGTTTCCATCGAGTATCGCGTTTCAATCAGAGGCAGAACCCGGCAGCGCCCAGCGACGGTTTTAAGGCATGCCGATAGTTGGTTTATATCGATAATCATTGGCAGCATGAGGCGCCTGGCACCATGTTGAATGGCGTGATCAATTTCTGCTACCGAATGCTCGTGCCAGGGATTAATACGCACAATGAGCTCCGCCTTCTTTAGCGCTTTACCCATTGGGGCGATATCTTCCGGTTTGTGCTTGCTAATGAAGGTGGTGCGTGTTTTTTGCCGCTCGGCTTTGCCGATTTGCTCGAGGTCTATCATGATGCGGCTCACTCCCGCTGCCTCTGCCTCGCCGGCAAGCTCTGGATCATTGGTGATTAGAATCGTTCGTAGCATAAATACCGGTTAGGTTGACGCTTTAACCAATTATGGCTATTTATCGCACCGCGCAAATTAAAACCATCATTTCCATCATCATGAGCCGCATTCGCCTGATCCCACGCCTTGATATCAAAGGGCCCAACCTGATCAAAGGCATCCATCTTGAAGGATTGCGTGTGATTGGTGATCCACATGAGCATGCGCTTCGTTACTATGAACAGGGCGCCGATGAGCTGTTATTCATGGATATTGTCGCCAGTCTCTACGGACGCAACAATCTGAGCCATATTATCGAACGCGCGGCCCATCATGTTTACGTGCCGATTACGGTTGGCGGCGGGATACGCAGTGTTGACGATGCTAGAAATATGCTTCGTTGCGGCGCGGATAAGGTCGCAATCAATACGGCAGCAGTTGCCAGGCCTGAGTTGATTAGTGATATGGCACAGAGCTTTGGATCGCAGTGTGTGGTGGTATCGATTGAAGCTAAACAGAAGAGCCCTGGCCATTGGGAAGCTTATACTGATAATGGTCGTGAGCATACCGGGCTTGACGCGCTGCAATGGGCGAAGCGAGCCGTCGAGCTTGGCGCTGGTGAACTACTGGTAACATCGGTTGATAGGGAAGGGACGCGCAAAGGGTTTGATGATGCGCTGATTCGTGCCATCGCCACCGGTGTGTCCGTTCCTGTGATCGCCAGTGGTGGCATGGGTAGCACCGAACATTTGATTGATGTCGTTCGAAGTGGTGCAGCCGATGCCGTGGCAATGGCCGATGTACTGCACTACAAACGTATGACGCTCGCTGATATGCGCTTGGCGGCCCTTGATGCCGCGATTGATGTGAGGGCGGCATGAGCAAGGTTACGGTCGTCGATTATGGCGCTGGCAACTTACTGAGTGTTGTTCGCGCGCTAGAGCACTCTGGCGCGGATATTCATATTACCCAGCAGGCAGCTGATATTGCAGCAGCCAGTAAATTGATACTCCCTGGTGTGGGTGCGTTTGGCGATTGCATGAAAGCATTGCAGCGTTTGAATGTTGTAGAGGCGCTGCGCACCTACATACGCTCCGATAAACCGTTTCTAGGGATTTGTGTGGGCATGCAGGTGATGTTTGAGGCTGGTGAGGAATTTGGTGAGCATGAAGGGCTGGGGGTCATCGCTGGTCGTGTGCGACGAATTTCTGGGCCAGGCGATAGAGCAACATTATTCAAGATTCCTCATATCGGTTGGGGTAAGCTAATCAGTCCACCAAATGCTGATTGGCAAGGCACGCTGCTTGAGCCAGCCATACATTCTCACGATCCATCCGTCTATTTTGTACATTCTTTTGTGGGTCATCCAGCAGCTAGCGAAGCTATTTTAGCGACGGTGGATTATCATGGGATGGCGCTGTGTGCCGCCGTAAGAAAAGGCAACGCTGTTGGCGTTCAGTTTCATCCAGAAAAAAGCGCTGTGCTTGGGCTTTCAATGCTCAAATCATTTGTTACCAATTGCTAGCCTCGCGATCGAGGCGATACCAGCGTAGCGTCGAATTATTTAGCCAATGAAATCCTGAAGCGTTTGGAGCGGTGCATAACCCAAGCGAGTAATGAAGTCGATCCTCGGCAAGGCTTGTGCTTAACGAGGTTACGGTTTGTGCGTCAGGATATAAGGATTGCGGCATAAGCCAGCTGAAATATTCAGCTTCATCCATAGCTTCATGGGTTTGGTTGATGGCTTTAATTTTGATGGCGCTCCAGTCCGCGGGCAGAAAATTCCACGTGCCAATCGCAAAGGCTAATGCGGCGATAAAGCTTACCAGATGCTGCTTCTTACCTGAGGCGCTGGTTGTGATGATGATTGGTGCGCGGTCAGATGATCCAGAGATGCATATGAAATGAATCAATAACAGAACGCTTGCGCACAATCCTGTGAGCAGCGCAGAATAACCGAATATGCCGATAACGATTGCACAAAATACAAACAACAATGGCGCCAGGAGTCTGGATAGGTTTTGTAGTCGTTCGAGTAATGATAAAGCCAGGTAGGTCAAGCCAAAGGCGATGACTGCAACGCCAGCGGTTGTAATAGCTCTTGGTGGTTCAAGAAAAAACAAAATTTTTCCCGGTCCGTGAAGCAGCATGAGTGTGTAAGATCCGTCATAATAATCAAGATTCTTACTCAGTAACAAATATTGTTGCCCCAAAAACGGTAATACGCTTATCAAACTTAAAAAACCGTGGATTAAACGGCCGCGTTTTGAAATCCAGCACAGCGCGAACGAAAATAACAACAACACCATGACACCAACAGAAAATGTGCCAGAGCTTACGGTCATGAGTAACAGACCAATCGCATTGGTTATGGCGTAAGGAATGGCTCGCAGCGGGTGATGCTGTTTTTCGACTAAAGCCAGCCACTGGCTGCACGACAACAGCATAATGCTGCTGCCCAGAAGCATAAACGATAGGCGTCCATTCATGGTCATGGACAGCATCGCAAAGACCGGAAAATAAAAACAGAACCAGCTGGTCCAGTGACGATTAGCCTGTCTGGTGAGTATTGATTGGGCGCGAGCCATCAGAAAGGAGGTTAGTGCAATATTGAATGCCACGGCAAAACCAAACAGCTCGTGTTTGGACATATTTAGTGCTTCTGATGCTTTCAGAATCGGCCACACCAAAAGAAACCGAAGCCCACGCGGATGGTTTAAAACATCCTGTAAAGAGTATTGCTCTAAGCTTAGAATCTGACTCCATATCGTGAAGCTTTTAAATACATACACCACACAAATCACATAAATGAATGCGATCATCGCAGTCTGCATCCACGTTACCAAATTGGGGCGATGCACTTCACTCATTGCGGAGCTGTTTGAAAAATCATCATGTTTAAATACTTGCCATTAATGCACGATATTTATCTTTTACCGCAGGTATTTGTAATAAGCCAGCCATGAGACTGATGCCGCCGATCAGCATGGCTAATACGACTCCCAGAACCGAATTATGCTCGATACTAACATAAAGCCAGGCTAATGGCAGATATACTGCTATAATGGCTACAGAAATATGGACATAACGCAGAGCATGATGAAGTGCCGCGCCAACGTGACGATTTACCATGAAGGCAAGAATAAAAACAGGTGCGGTTTGCCCCACTACAAAGCCTGCCATAATGCCAACTTCGCCTTTAACTAAGTCGCCAATGATGCCAAAAAAGAAAACCAGCAAAACGATCAGTGCATTAGCAAAAAAAACCAGTTTTGGTTTTTCATGTGCGTAGAGCATTTGTTGGTAAATAGCCAGTAGTACAATGCCCGGTGTGGACCATATGCCAATAGCGATTAGCAGGCCAACTGCATGCACAGCCTCTGGCGTCATCTCACCATAACCAAAGCAGAGTTTGGCAATATCCTGAGCGGCAATAGTTACGGCTAGTGATACGGCGAGCGATGTAGCCCAACCAAGCTGTAAACTTAGTTTATAGCGTTCAAGTGGCGAGTGGTTTGATTCTGCCCTGCGGCGCACAAACCAAGGTAGCAAAACCATTTGAATCGTGCTTTGCACCAGCGTTGCAGGAAAGAGGAGTAGCTTGAAGGCATAATTAAATACTGCAAAACCACCTATTGAAAGCAATGCCACCAGGCCATAAGGAATATAAAAAGGTAAAATGCCCAGCAGGCTGGCCCCCGATGTGTGGAGGTATGAACTTAGTAGCGGCCTATCAATTTCAAGACTTTTGCCCCATGACGGACGCAGCAATCCGCCAGCACGCTTGTAAGCAAGCATATGGGCTAATAACCTAATGCTTGCCGCGGCGATGATACCAATGCCTAAAATGATCAATCCACTCGGTGCTAGCCACAAGATGAGCAGTATGACGATATTAAAAATAGCACTCGCGAAAGCAGGTACCTCAAAGCGCCCCAGATATTGCAAATAAGCCGTAAAGACAGACGTTGCGCCGATTAGTGGTAGTGTACTCAGCGCAAGCATCATGGCGCTGTGATAGTTGGCCCCGGGGACAAAAAGGGCTATCAAAACCGCAATAAATCCTGAAGCAAGTGTGCTGGCCACCAGTGTTTGCCAGAATAATGCCTGCACTCTCTCGGGACTTCGGCTTGTAAAAGCCGGTATGAGCGTGGCCCCCAACGCGCCACCTACTAAGGCGGCATTGATAAAATCCGGTATGATAAGTAATGAAATAGCAATATTGGCATCTTCTCCGGTTCCAAAACGCGCTGCGATCAACATTTCGCGCGGCAGCCCCAGTAAGCGTCCTACCATAATGCCAAGGCTAAAAAGTACTCCAGCAGAAACAAGATCACGCAGTGTCATACAGATCTTCCTTGGCGCGATACACGCATTTTAGCGCCGCCAATCCTGAATGGCGTAATGGCTGAGTATCTTTTTGAGCTCGCCACTTTCACGAAGCTTTTGCATGCCGTCATTGAGTATTTTGGCATAACGTCTGGATGCGGCTTTTTGGGGCGAGAAAGCGATGTAAATATTATTCTGATCCGATACAGGGAGTCTGCCTGCAACATTAACCTTACCGGTGAGCTTGTTTTGAGACAGGTAATAATTCATCACATGCGTATCTTCCAGCATGGCATCGATTTTTTCTGAAAGCAGGCGCTCAACATTATCTTGCAACACACTCTCGCCGGAGGCAACTAACAGTCGCGCCGGATCATTCTGATGACGCTTGATATAAGCATCAACGGCAGGGCCGTAGGTATAGGCCGCCGCTACGCCGATTTTAACCTGCGATAGCGAATCACGCCCAAGATACCGCCACTTAGTGCCTTTGCGAACGAAAAATTGTGTTTGCATCCATCCCTGTTCGATATGAGGAAACACGAAATCCGGAGCATCACTTGAAGATGCGCCAACGATAGCATTGAAATCACCATTTCGAGCTTTTTCAATTGCTTGGTCCCATGGCATGGTTTGATAAACAACCTTGTAACCTTCTTTTTCAAAGACTTCTTTTGCAATTTCGATCATAAACCCGGGGCGCTCATCGTCCGGCTTGCAATTATATGGACACCACTCGTCAGCCACAATTGTAATGGTTTTTTGTACTGATTTAGGCGATGAGTTGGCAGCGGAAGCTGCCAGCGGCCATGCCAAGCAAAACATGATTACCAAACGCCAAGGCATAATAACTCTCATTTCGACAGGGTGAATTCATCGCATCGAATGGGCGTGTGTGTCAATGGAATCTGCGTTGTTGTTTTAGAATGGGATTGATGGTGTCACATCAATTTTTGGATAATGATCTGGCGGAGCGTAGTGGACAGTTTGCGAACAAATCCTGAAACCAGATTGCTTATTTTACAAATGGATATAAAATCCATCTATAAAACATATATGACATCATGACACGAACAACATCACGTAGCATTCAATTTGATAATTTAAAGGGCGATGAAGATGCCAGCGCTTTAGTAATAAAACTAATGATTTCCTGCAATGATCTACAACTATCTAATGAATCCCTTTCTGATTGGAAACAAGATCAGCCTTTAAAGAAAAAATACCGGCAAACGGGTGCTGGCATGTATTTTATACGACTACAAATAGGACATTTATTTGAAGGTCTAAAAATCCTTGAGAAAATAAATCAAAATACTTTTTTAAAAGAAGTGATTGGACAATGTGACGAAGAAACGAAAAAGTCTTTTAAGTTTCTAGAACCATATTTTACTCAAAATACCGTTGAGAGAAAAAGACTTGAGCTAATTGTCGGCCAAATTCGTCATAATCTTGTGTTTCACTACAACAAAACTAGCAAATTAATAAAGACTGCAATTAAAGATAGAGCCAGCCGTGAAGAAGCAAAAAATTCTACAATTACAAGAGGTAGCGAATCATATCTTTGGCACTTCAAACCGGCAGATGACATTTTAGATAGCATAGTTGTTAGACAGATTTGGCAGATACCACGAGATAAAGATTTAAGGGTCGAATCAGATAAAATTTCTGATGAGATTCATATGATATTTTTGAAATACATGGATTTCTCTGGAGAGTTTATTTGGAAGTACTTTGAAAAATAATTAATCGCTCTTTTGAATCTCTAACATCTTTTCGCAAAACCCCAGCCAGTTTCGGGCGGCGACTAATATTTCCTGTTCTGTTAGAGCTTCGCCGCGTTCAGCATACATGCGCCTGATATGGCCGCAAATCTTATCGAAATATTCTTGCTGTTTCGTGCTTTGTCTCATAAATAGCCAAGTGAGATTCGAACCTATATTTACTCAATAAATACAGCGTCTTGACTATTTATCAATTCATACCTTGTGAATTTGCGAACCTGCTGATTGAGGTTATCTGCGAACCTCAGCGGTTCGCTGTAAAATGGCGGAGAGGAGAGGATTCGAACCTCCGGTACGGTTGCCCGCACAACGGTTTTCGAGACCGCCGCATTCGACCACTCTGCCACCTCTCCGCAACTTTCAATCACCGCTAAAGCGGGGATCCAAAGAGGAAGACGTACTAACACTAATCTAGTTGCGGTCAACTCTAAACTGCGCGGCGCATGAATACATCGGCGCGCGCAAGGCCAGAGCGATGCTGCGGTTTCGGCTCGTAATGTTCAAAGCCGATACGTTCATAGAGTTTGATCGCGGGTTTCAAAACTGAACCTGTTTCCAAGATGATCTGCCTTGCGCCATTTTCTTTCGCCCAGCGGCTGGCATGGTTCACCAGCATTTCGCCATAACCTTTGCCACGAAAAGCGGGATCCACGGCCATGCGAACCAATTCGTAGGTATCATCATCCATTTTCATCACGCCGCAGGTGCCCGCAACCTGATCATTCTCGAGGAGGAAAAACACCATGCCGCCCGTATCAATAATGTAGCGCTTGGGGTCGGCCAGAAACCTTCTATCCTCTTCTTCCAGCTGGTAAAATTGCTCAATCCATGCGCTATTTAGACGCATGAAATCAGCGGCAAAATGTGGCTCATAAGCTAGTATGCGGTGGGTCATGATATGGCGAGTAATAAAGCAGTTGACAGGCGCAGTGGGCAACCATATAGTGCGCTCCCCTTGCTTGGCAAGGTTTTAGCAAAAAAGATTACATTTCAGGTGGCTAGTCATGTTCGCAGTCATCCGCACCGGCGGAAAACAATATAAGGTAGCAAAGGACGATGTTCTTGCTGTGGAAAAAATGGCGGG
>JAJTHB010000009.1 GCA_021299465.1 Rickettsiales bacterium
CGAGATGGTGATGCCTGGCGATAACATCACGATCGAAGCGACGCTGATCTCGCCGATTGCGATGGAAGAAGGCCTGCGCTTCGCGATCCGCGAAGGTGGCCGCACCGTTGGCGCCGGCGTTGTAGCTAAAATTGTGGAGTAGTTTCCTGATAATAGTATAAAAAAGGCCGCTTTATGCGGCCTTTTTTTTAAGGGGCGACTTATGGGGTATGCATCTAGGGAAAACACACCTGGTCAAGCGGCGCTTGTGGCAAGATTCGATGTTTTTGCGAGTGTATTTTCACCGCTTTACGAACTTATAAATGATACAAAAACCACTGATGAAATAAGAGCAAAAGCGTTGTTAGCCCTACCCATTATTGCCGCCAATGTGGAGCGCGCGCGTACCAATATTGTCAGAGAATTAGGCGAACAAGGACGGGTTGATCAGCAAACGTTAGATTTGCTGGTGATGAGTAACAAGCGCGATTTAAGCACGCTGCTTCCTGAAGAAACCGATATCATCATGGAGGCTCGGTTTAGCTGCGCATTGATTCAGTATTTGGAGGATCAGCGTCAACAGTTTGATGGGCCGGGCAAGCGCTAGGAGAAAAGCGGATCATCAGGCTTTGTATTACAAGCCGCGCATGATTCTGGAGACTGGCAGGGGCGACAGGGTTCGAACCTGCGACCTGCGGTTTTGGAGACCGCCGCTCTACCAGCTGAGCTACACCCCTATGCAAGGGACGGATTTATACAGAATACCCGCCCAGCCGCAACGATTTATTGCAAATAATCCTTGCTCCTTTTGATTTTTCATCTATATAGCTTGCCTTCCCCCGTATTTTGAAACCAAAGAAAGCAGCCCATGGCAGAATTCAACCCCGCTAAATTTATCCGCGAAGTACGCCACGAGGCAGGTAAGGTGACCTGGCCAACGCGCCGCGAAACAAGCATTTCGACGCTCATGGTGCTTGCGCTTGCTACGCTCGCTGCAATTTTCTTTGTATTGGCGGACATGCTGATCAGCGCCGGTGTGCGCATGATTATTGGAATTTAAGGAGAAACACATGACTGCTCGTTGGTATATCGTTCACGCCCATTCCGGCTTTGAGAAAAAAGTAGCGCAGGCTATTAAAGAACAGGCCGTGCAAAAGAATCTTGTCGACAAGATTGAAGATGTCGTCGTGCCGATTGAGGAAGTCACCGAAGTGCGCCGCGGCAAAAAAGTCCAGAGCGAGCGTAAATTCTTCCCAGGTTACGTGTTGGTGAAAATGGAACTCACCGATCCCACATGGCACATGGTGAAAAACACTCCGAAAGTAACAGGGTTTCTAGGCGGCGGCAAAGGCGGCAAACCAGTCCCCATCACCGAGAAAGAAGCCGAGGAGCTTTTTGCGCAGGTTCGTGATGGCGTATCACCGTCGCGTTCGGGTGTTGTGTTCGAAGTCGGCGAGAATGTCAAAATCACCGATGGGCCATTTGACACCTTCACAGGCGTGATCGAATCCGTCGATGAAGAAAAACAGCGCGTGAAAGTGTCTGTTTCGATCTTCGGTCGTCCGACGCCGGTAGATCTCGAATATGCTCAGGTGGAGAAGGTAGTTTCTTAAGCTACGCTCACCTGCGCATTCAGCCCGGTTATGGTTCGCTGTTCCAGGAATGTGCGCAGCGCCTGAGATTTAAGGGTGGCCTTGGGCTGCTTTTCGAAATCAGGAACATCTTGTCCTGCTTTTTTTCGAAGTGGCTTGCTCAGGCCTACATCATGAAAATGGACATTGTGCTCGCGCAGCATTGCGCGCAGTTCGCTTGTGAATTTTTCGGCATTGAGATTCTGGAATAGTTGTCCAGATTCTGCTCTGTGATGGCGGCTGCCAGGATTGATGCAGTAGCCTTTATGCACCCTTACAAAACTATCAAAGTCTCGAATCTGAACGCCATTATCCGCATCGGCTGACATAATCAGCCGCGCATGATCCATGCCATCTACAGCATCGGCTGATTTTCGGGTGTCGACTTTGCTGGTATCAATTAATCTGAGGCGCATTTTGCTTTTTTCTTCGGTTTCTTCCGTGAATAAAACACGCAGTGTTATTGCTAAATCTCGAAACGAACTAAGAATGCTATACTTAGGTATGTCATACCCTTTATCGCGCTGGCTTCTCAGCCGCGCATTTTTTATGGCATTATCTGGCTCACAGTAAAGGCAGTAAACATCGATATTTTTGTTTCCAGCGGTCATCCAGTCATAAATGCGGGGTGAAAGGTGTGACGTCATCAGCACGACGTTGGTATAGATCCCCTTTTTTTCCTGTGACTCAAGCTCATCAAAAATTTTGCGCCTGATCATGTGGCATTCGTCATGAACACGTATCCCCCAACTCGGATCACGGTCCTTTTCTTTTCCTTCGCCAAGAATATCATCAAGATCCCGAAACTCGTCGATATCGATCATGGCAAATTTTTTGCGGTCGACCGGCTGCTCTACGCCCAATTCTTCTTCAAATTTTTTGCTAGGCGACTTTAACTTTGAAAGCAGGCGCGTCTTTCCCGCGGCAATATTGCCGGTAATTACAACAATCCGGCAGTCATCCGCATCTTTATCGGATGAACCGTTCATCTTTGGAAGTGGAGTTAGCCGTCCGGCTTTGATTGCGGTTTGTATCGCGGCATCAGCCACAGGCTTGACGATGGCTTTGATGTCTTCTTCCAAAAAACGGTCGGCACAATAAGCGACAAAAACTCTCTTCTGGTTTTTTAGATCAATTGTGTCGCTAGCGCCCTGTACATGGCCTGTATGATTGGTATGGCGTATTGCATCATAAGCAAGATCACGCTCGTGGTTAACGTGCTTGATCTTTCCGCTTCCCATAGCAAACGCAGAAAAACTAGTAGAGATCATATCGCTTCGCGCGGCACTAAAACCATTTGAAACATTTGCGGATGAATCACTTAGTATTGCTTCAAGCCCATCTTCCCTGGTTGGTATCCCTGCTTTACGCCTGGTGAAATAATCTTCAGTGTTTCTGCTATATCCTTTAATATCGGCCTCAAGAGAATCTTTAAGTCCAGAGTAACGCTGCCTGATAACATCAACATTCTCTTCGTAAAGCTCGCGTACGATTTTGCGCAGCTGCTCTTTGTCTTCGATCTGGGTATTGGCAATAACGCCGCTGATCAGATAGTGCAGAAATGCCCGCTCAGGCTTGAGAACAGCCAGAAAATGAGGGTAGGGGTGCTTAACTGCTTCGGCAAGCTCCGCAATCTGCTCTGGCGGTCGCGTGGCATAATGCGCCCACGTAGGAAGTGGTTTGCTTTGCGAATGCCCAGAGACCTGCGAAGCAAAGTTCGGTGGCGCGCCCCTTTTCATGTCCGCTTGTCTCGAGCCGCCCCATAGCGGTTCATCTTTTTTTACCACGTAATACCTATCTATTTTAAGTGAGAACTGTATTTTAATATATGCAATCAGGCAAACGGAATTAACTAATTATTAACAAATGTAAAGTTTTTTTTTACATTTTGTGCTTGCGCACGCCTAAAAAGCGCTCTATAAGTCCGCCTCCCTGAGAGATCAGGGCGTTTGTTTTTGGGAGTCTGTGCGGCAGAAATCCTGCCTGTTGCAGGCGTTTGAACCACTTCGAGGAAGAATTATGGCAAAAAAAATTGTTGGCTACATCAAGCTACAAATTCCTGCCGGTAAGGCGAATCCATCGCCGCCAGTGGGTCCGGCGCTCGGCCAGCGCGGTCTGAATATCATGGAATTCTGCAAGGCGTTTAACGCAGCAACCCAGAAAATGGAAGCCGGCGCTCCGATTCCTGTGGTGATTACTGCTTATCAGGACCGTAGCTTTACATTCATCACCCGTAAATCGCCGGTATCTTATTTCCTGAAGAAGGCCGCTAAAATTCAAAGTGGCTCGGGCGCTACCGGCAAAGATAAGCCGGTCGGCAAGGTTACGATGACCCAGATCCGCGAGATCGCGAAAGAAAAAATGTCTGATTTAAATGCCAATGATATCGAAGCAGCAGCGCGTATGATTCGCGGCTCAGCGATGTCGATGGGTCTTGAAGTGGTGGAGGCTGCTTAATATGCCAAGAATCGCCAAACGCCGTAAGGCTCTGCTTCCAAGCGTTGACCGCAACAAGCGCTACCCGCTCAGCGAGGCAATCAAGCTTGTGAAATCAAATGCGAAATGCAAATTTGATGAAACGATTGATGTCGTCATCAATACCGGCATCGACGCTACCCAGACCGATCAACTGATTCGCGGGATGGTTTCCATGCCGCATGGCACGGGCAAAACAGTCCGTGTGGCTGTATTTGCGCGCGGTGATAAAGCCGTAGAAGCGCAGAAAGCTGGTGCTGATTTTGTTGGCGCAGAAGATCTTGGCGACAAAATCGCTGGTGGCTTCACTGATTTTGATCGCGTGATTGCCAGCCCTGATATGATGGGTGTGGTTGGTAAGCTCGGCAAAGTGCTCGGCCCCAAAGGTCTGATGCCGAATCCTAAGCTTGGTACGGTGACGCCAAACGTGGTGGATGCGGTGAAAGCAGCGAAATCCGGCCAGGTTGAATTTCGTCTCGATAAGGCGGCGATTATTCATGCCGGCGTTGGCAAAGCAAGCTTCACCGAAGCGCAGCTTGCCGATAATATCAAGGCCTTCCTGGATGCGGTTATGAAAGCCAAGCCGCAAGGGGTGAAGGGTAATTATATCAAAAAAGTGGGTGTTTCATCCACCATGGGACTCGGCGTGAAGGTTGATCTCGCTGACCTCCAGGCTGCATAAGGAGAAACACTATGCCCATGACCAGACAACAAAAAAGCCAGCAAATTGAGCAAGCTGCCGCTAAATTTAAAGATGCCGGTATTGCACTGGTAGTGCATAATAACGGCCTGACTGTTGCTCAGATGAATGTGCTGCGCGCCAAGATGCGTGAGGCGGGTGCGGATTTCAAGGTGACCAAGAATCGCCTTGCCAAGCTTGCTACCAAAGATACGAACTATGCCGCTATCAGCGATCTGCTGAAAGGCCCAACTGCTATTGCGACCGCGAAAGATCCGGTGGCGGTTGCCAAGGGCATCGTAGATTTTGCTAAGAATAACGAAAAGCTGGTGATCGTAGGCGGTGCTTACGGTGCACAAAAACTTGATGTCAACGCCATCGAGCAGCTTTCAAAACTGCCATCGCTCGACGAGCTCCGCGCGAAGATCGTTGGCATGCTACAGACTCCTGCAACGCGTATCGCATGCGTGCTGCAGGCTCCGGGAGGTCAGGTCGCCCGTGTCATTGCCGCCCATTCTAAGCAAGGATAGGCGCGAAGAAAGACTGAACGGATCAAGATTGAAGTAACACTAAACGTTTTTTATTTGGGAGTATAACATGTCTGCTAACCTCGCACAAATCGTTGACCAGCTCTCGGCACTCACGGTGCTGGAGGCTGCTGAGCTATCCAAAATGCTCGAAGAAAAATGGGGCGTTTCTGCCGCTGCTCCAGTAGCTGTTGCTGCTGCTGGTGGCGCTGCTGCCGCTGCTCCGGCTGAAGAAAAAACCGAGTTCTCGGTTGTTCTGAAAGCCGCACCTGCTGATAAGAAAATCGGCGTAATCAAAGTTGTTCGCGAAGCGACCGGCCTTGGCCTCAAAGAAGCCAAAGATCTGGTTGAAGGCGCGCCAAAAGAAGTTAAGGGCGGCGTAAGCAAAGACGAAGCTGAGAAAATCAAAAAAGCTCTCGTCGAAGCTGGCGCAGAAGTCGAAGTAAAATAAATTAAGTGGCTAGTGGTGAGTGGCGAGTGGCGATTTATTGCCGCGCGCCATTTGCCGTTTCTAGCAATCATTACGCCTCGTCACTATTTTAGGAATTATCATGGCACACGCAGCACACCGTCTTTCGTTCACCGCACGCAAACGCATTCGTAAAAGCTTCGGTCGCATTGAAACGGCGACCATGATGCCAAACCTCATCGAGGTTCAGAAAAATTCCTACGATCAGTTTCTCCAAATCAATATACCGGCAGAAAAGCGCACCAACACTGGGCTTCACTCGGTCTTCAAATCGGTATTCCCGATCAAGGATTTTGCCGAAACCTCCACGCTGGAATACGTACGTTTCCACTTCGACGCTCCCAAATACGATGTGGATGAGTGCCGTTCGCGTGGCATTAATTTTTCAGCGCCGCTGCGTGTGACGCTTCGCCTGATCGTGTGGATTGTTGACGAAGATACCGGCGCGCGCGAAATTAAAGATATCAAAGAACAGGACGTGTACATGGGCGATATCCCGCTCATGACCGATAATGGTACCTTCATCATCAACGGCACCGAGCGCGTGATCGT
This sequence comes from Rickettsiales bacterium, assembly GCA_021299465.1. Taxonomy (GTDB): domain Bacteria; phylum Pseudomonadota; class Alphaproteobacteria; order Rickettsiales; family SXRF01; genus JAJTHB01. The sequence goes on from JAJTHB010000009.1 coordinate 6,313, forward strand.
ATCGCAGATGCATCGCAGCCCGGGTGTGTTCTTTGATCATGATAAAGGCAAAACCCACAGCTCCGGCAAATTCCTCTATTCCGCGCGTATCATTCCTTATCGTGGCTCGTGGCTTGATTTCGAATTTGATGCCAAAGATCTTGTGAATGCACGTATTGATCGCCGCCGCAAAATTCCGGCCACAACGTTCCTGCGCGCCATGGGCATGGATAATATTGAGATCCTGAACACCTTCTACAACAAAACTGCTCATAAAAAAGTGAAGGATGGCTGGGCTGCCAAATTTAATCCAGAAAGCTGGAAGGGCATCAAGCTCGCGCATGATCTGATCGATGCAAAAACCGGTAAGGTGGTTGTAGCGGCGGGCGAGAAGCTCAATGTGCGCAAGACCAAAAAACTCGCTGACGATGGTCTGAAAGAATACCTCGTTACCGATGAGCAGTTCATCGGTAAATTTATCGCCACCGATATCATCAACGAAAAAACCGGTGAAATTTATATTGAAGCCGGCGACGAAATTACTAAAGCTTCGCTCGCACAGATGGAAGAGGCGGGCTGCAAGGAAGTACCAGTACTCGATATTGATTATGTCAATGTCGGGGCGTACATGCGCAACACACTGGTTGCCGATAAAAACCTGACCCGTGAAGATGCGCTGATCGACATCTACCGCGTGATGCGCCCGGGTGAGCCGACCACGGTTGAAGCCGCTGACGCACTCTTTAAGTCACTGTTCTTTGAAGCCGAGCGTTATGATCTCTCAGCCGTTGGCCGCGTGAAAATGAATGCACGTTTGAATGTTGACAGCAAAGAAGATGTCGGCATCCTCACCAAAGACGATATTCTGGCCACGATCAAAATCCTCGTTGGCTTGAAAGATGGTGTTGGCGAAATTGATGACATCGATCATCTCGGTAACCGCCGTGTGCGTTCAGTTGGTGAACTCATGGAAAATCAGTTCCGCATCGGTTTGCTGCGTATGGAGCGTTCGATTGTTGAGCGTATGTCGAGCGTGGATATCGATACCGTGATGCCGCATGATCTGGTGAATGCCAAGCCGGTCGCCGCCAGCATCCGCGAATTCTTTGGCTCCAGCCAGCTGTCTCAATTCATGGATCAAACCAATCCGCTCTCTGAAATCACCCACAAGCGCCGCTTATCCGCCCTTGGGCCGGGAGGTCTGACTCGTGAGCGCGCAGGTTTCGAAGTGCGCGACGTTCATCCGACCCATTATGGCCGCATCTGTCCGATTGAAACACCCGAAGGCCCGAATATCGGCCTGATTAACTCGATGGCAACTTATGCGCGCGTCAACAAATACGGTTTCATCGAAAGCCCGTACCGCAAAGTGGTGGGCGCGAAAGTGACCAGCGAGGTGGTGTATCTGTCCGCGATCGAAGAAGGTAAATATGCGATCGCACAGGCTAATTCGAACCTCGATGACAAAGGCAAATTCGCAGATGATCTAGTCTCCTGCCGCAGGAACGGCGATTTCGTTCTCGTATCACCGGAGCAGATTGATTACATCGACGTTGCGCCGAAACAGCTGGTATCAGTTGCGGCTGCGCTGATTCCGTTCCTCGAAAATGACGATGCGAACCGCGCACTCATGGGCTCGAACATGCAGCGTCAGGCTGTACCGCTCCTTCGCTCGGAAGCGCCGCTCGTTGGTACCGGCATGGAAGAAGTCGTGGCGAAAGATTCTGGTGTAACGACCGTTGCCCGCCGCGCTGGCGTGGTCGATCAGGTGGATGCCACCCGTATCGTCGTTCGCTCAACCGAAGCGGCTGAAGATGGCTCGCCAGGGGTTGACATTTACAACCTTGTGAAATTCACCCGCTCCAACCAATCAACCTGCCTAAACCAGCGCCCGATCATCAAAGTGGGCGATGTGGTGAAAGCTGGCGATATTCTGGCAGACGGCCCGTCAACCGACCTCGGCGAACTCGCCCTTGGCCGCAACGTGCTCGTGGCGTTCATGCCGTGGAATGGTTACAACTTTGAAGATTCGATCCTTATCTCTGAGCGCATCGTTTCTGAAGACGTGTTTACCTCCATCCACATCGAAGAATTCGAAGTGATGGCGCGTGATACCAAGCTTGGCGCGGAAGAAATCACCCGCGATATTCCAAACGTTGGCGAAGAAGCGCTGCGCAATCTCGACGAAATCGGCGTGGTGCATATCGGCGCGGAAGTAAAACCCGGCGATATTCTGGTGGGTAAAGTAACGCCAAAATCCGAAAGCCCGATGACGCCGGAAGAAAAACTGCTTCGCGCGATTTTCGGTGAAAAAGCATCTGACGTGCGCGACAGCTCGCTGCGCCTGCCGCCAGGTGTGACCGGTACCATCGTTGGTGTGCGTATTTTCAGCCGCCGCGGCATTGAAAAAGACGAGCGCGCGCTTTCGATCGAGAAATCAGAAATCGAACGTCTCGCTAAAGATCGTGACGACGAACGCGCGATCATTGAGCGCTTTGTTTATAATCGCGCGCATGAATTGCTGCTTGGCCGCAAACCAAGCGCTGGCCCGAAAGGCTTCAAGCCAGGCGCGCAGGTGAGCGAAGAAACGCTGACCCAATACAGCAAAGGCCAGTGGTGGCAGTTTGTGGTGAAAGATGACAAGGTGATGGGCGAACTCGAAGGGCTGAAAAAACAGCTCGATGCCGCTGTATCGCGTATCAACCACAAGTTTGAAGAAAAAGTAGGCAAGGTTCAGGCCGGTGACGATCTGATGCCGGGCGTGCTCAAAATGGTCAAAGTTTTCGTGGCGGTGAAGCGCAAGCTCCAGCCCGGCGATAAAATGGCCGGCCGCCATGGTAACAAGGGCGTTGTGTCCAAGATCGTACCGGTTGAAGATATGCCATATCTCGAAGATGGCACGCCGGTCGATATCGTACTAAACCCACTTGGCGTACCGTCGCGTATGAACGTGGGCCAGATTCTGGAGACGCATCTCGGCTGGGCTTCTGCCGGCATTGGCCGCCAGATCCGTGAGATGCTCGAAGATGTACAGGAACAAAACACGAAAAATGCTTCGGTGAAGAAATTGCGTGATTTCCTCGAGACCACTTACGACGACAAAGACAATAAAAAAGAAATCCACGCGATGAACGACAACGAGGTGCTGGAACTCGCAGGCAACCTGAAAAAAGGTGTGCCGTTTGCAACCCCGGTGTTTGACGGCGCGAAGGAAATCGACATTGAAAACTGGCTGACGAAAGCCGGTCATGATTCGTCCGGTCAGGTGCAGCTGCACGATGGCCGCACGGGCGAGCCGTTCGAGCGCAAAACGACGGTGGGCTACATCTATATGCTGAAGCTCCACCATCTCGTGGATGATAAAATCCACGCGCGTTCCATCGGGCCGTACTCGCTGGTGACCCAGCAGCCGCTTGGTGGTAAATCGCAGTTCGGTGGTCAGCGCTTCGGGGAGATGGAGTGCTGGGCGCTTCAGGCTTACGGCGCGGCTTATTCGTTGCAGGAAATTCTGACTGTGAAGTCGGATGACGTGGCGGGTCGTAGCAAGATCTATGAATCGATCGTGCGCGGCGATAACAGCTTCGAATCCGGTATCCCAGAATCATTCCATGTAATGGTCAAAGAGCTTCGCTCGCTTGGTCTGAATGTGGAGCTGATTGAGAAGGAAGCGTAATTCCAAATCCCCGCGAAAGCGGGGATCCTGAACTTCAAATGAACTACAGGATTCCCGCTTGTCGCGGGAATATCAAAAAGGGCAAAGATTATGGCAAATGAAGTGATGAGTTTTTTCGGTAGCACGCAGGTTGCGGCAACCAAACAATTCGATGAGATCAAAATCTCGATCGCCTCGCCGGAGAAGATCCGCAGCTGGTCGTTTGGCGAGGTGAAAAAGCCGGAAACCATCAACTACCGCACCTTCAAACCCGAGCGCGACGGCTTGTTCTGCGCGCGCATCTTTGGCCCGATCAAAGATTACGAGTGCCTCTGCGGCAAATATAAACGCATGAAATATCGCGGTATCGTCTGCGAAAAATGCGGTGTGGAAGTGACCACCAGCAAAGTGCGCCGCGAGCGCATGGGGCACATTGAGCTGGCCTCGCCGGTTGCGCATATCTGGTTCATGAAGTCGCTGCCGAGCCGTATTGGCACGCTGCTGGATATGCCGCTGAAAGACCTGGAGCGCATTTTATATTTCGAAAGCTATGTCATTGTTGAGCCCGGTCTCACGCCGTTTAGCCTCGGCGAGCTGCTTTCCGAAGAGCAATATTACGACGCGCAGGATAAATATGGCGATTCCGCTTTCACGGCGCAAATCGGCGCGGAAGCGATCAAAACGATGCTGATCGCGCTCGACCTGCCGAAGGAAAAAGAAAGCCTTCGCGCCGAGCTGGCTGAAACCACGTCCGAAGCCAAGCGCAAAAAGATCGTCAAGCGCTTGAAGCTCGTGGAAGCATTTGTTGAGTCTGAGAATAAACCAGAATGGATGGTGCTCGATGTGGTGCCGGTGATTCCGCCTGAACTGCGTCCGCTGGTGCCGCTGGATGGTGGCCGTTTTGCGACCTCCGATCTCAACGATCTCTATCGCCGCGTGATTAACCGTAACAACCGCTTAAAGCGCCTGCTCGAACTGCGCGCGCCGGATATCATCGTGCGCAATGAAAAGCGCATGCTGCAGGAAGCTGTTGATGCGCTGTTTGACAATGGCCGCCGTGGCCGCGTGATCACCGGTGCGAACAAGCGCCCGCTGAAATCGCTCTCGGATATGCTCAAAGGCAAGCAAGGTCGTTTCCGCCAGAACTTACTCGGCAAACGTGTCGATTATTCTGGCCGTTCGGTAATCGTGGTTGGTCCGGAGCTGAAACTCCATCAATGCGGTCTGCCAAAGAAAATGGCGCTCGAACTGTTCAAGCCATTCATCTATGCCAAGCTCGAACTCTACGGTATCGCCACCACCATCAAAGCCGCTAAGCGTATGGTGGAAAGCGAGCGCCCAGAAGTATGGGATATTCTCGAGGAAGTCATCCGCGAGCACCCAGTGATGCTGAACCGCGCGCCAACGCTTCACCGCCTCGGTATTCAGGCGTTCGAGCCAGTGCTGATCGAAGGCAAAGCGATCCAGCTGCATCCGCTGGTATGTACCGCCTTTAACGCTGACTTTGACGGTGACCAGATGGCCGTGCATGTTCCGCTTTCGATTGAAGCGCAGCTTGAATCGCGCGTGCTGATGATGTCAACCAACAACATTCTTTCGCCTGCCAACGGCAAGCCGATCATCGTGCCATCGCAGGATATCGTGCTTGGCCTGTATTACATCTCGCTTGAATCAGATGGCGAGATTGGCGAAGGCATGGTGTTTACCGGCCTGTCAGAAATCCAGCAGGCGCTTGATTCCAAGCAGGTTGCGCTCCATAGCAAGATCAAATGCCGTTTCAAAACCGTCGATGAGAACGGTCAAGAGATCACCCAGCTGGTGCAGACCACGCCAGGCCGCATGATGGTCGCGGAAATTCTGCCGCGCAGCATCAAACTGCCATTCACGGTGGTCAATAAACTCATGACTAAAAAAGAAGTCTCCAACCTGATTTATGAAGTGTACCGCCACTGCGGCCAGAAAGAGACCGTTATTTTCGCTGATCGCCTGATGGCGCTTGGTTTCAAGAATGCCGCGAAAGCCGGCATTTCGTTTGGTAAGGACGATATGATCGTGCCCGATACCAAAGAAAAACATCTTGCCAATACCTTCAAGGAAGTGAAGCAGTTTGAGCAGCAATATGCTGAAGGCCTGATCACCACGGGTGAGAAATACAACAAGGTGATCGATGCCTGGTCGAAATGCTCGGAGGTGATCGCCGATGACATGATGAAGCAGATCTCTTCTTCTGGCAGAACCAAAGATGGCAAGCTCAAAGCAAAAAATATCAACTCGATTTATATGATGGCGCATTCGGGCGCTCGTGGCTCGGCGGCGCAGATTAAGCAGCTTGCCGGCATGCGCGGTCTGATGGCGAAACCATCGGGCGAGATCATCGAAACGCCAATCATCTCGAACTTTAAAGAGGGCCTTTCGGTTCTTGAGTACTTCAACAGCTCGCACGGTGCTCGTAAGGGTCTCGCCGATACGGCGCTAAAAACTGCGAACTCTGGTTATCTGACCCGTCGTCTAGTTGACGTGGCGCAGGACTGCATCATCACCCAGCGTGATTGCGGTACGACGCGCGGTATCGTCATGAAAGCGGTGATCGAGGGTGGCGATATTATCGTTCCACTTTCGGATCAGGTTCTTGGTCGTTTTGCAGCACGTAATGTCAACCATCCGGTGAATGATTCGCTGATCGTTGCTGCTGGCCAGCTCATTGATGAGCTGGTAGTCGATAAAATCGATGAAGCTGGTATCGAAGCCGTCATGGTGCGTTCAGTACTCACCTGCGAATCAGAAAAAGGCGTGTGCGCGCATTGCTATGGCCGCGACCTTGCTCGTGGCACAGAAGTGAACGTCGGTGAAGCGGTGGGTGTTATCGCCGCGCAATCGATCGGTGAACCTGGTACCCAGCTCACCATGCGTACCTTCCACATTGGTGGCGCAGCGCAGCGTGGCGCGGAAACCTCCAGCGTTGAATCGTCGCATGACGCGACACTCACGCTCTCCAACAAAAACATCGTGACCGATTCTAAGGGTCGCCTCGTCGTGATGAGCCGCACCTGCGAAATCGTGCTGCGCGATGAAAACAGCCGTGAGCGTGCACGTTTCAAAGTGCCATACGGCGCCCGCCTCCTTGCCAAAGAAAACGACAAGGTGAAAAAAGGTGCGAAACTCGCTGAGTGGGATCCATACACGCTTCCCATCATCACTGAGCGCAACGGTATTGCCCATTACCGCGATCTCGTGGAAGGCGTATCGCTTCGCGAAGTACTCGATGAAGCGACCGGTATTTCTAACAAAACGGTTTCTGACTGGCGTCAGCAGACCCGCGGCGCTGACCTGAAACCGCGTATTGCGCTGCGTGACAAAAAAGGCGAAATCATCACGCTCGCTAACGGCCTTGAGGCTCGCTACTTCCTGCCGGTTGGCGCGATCCTTTCGGTGCAGGATGGTCAGGAAGTTCATGCTGGTGACGTGCTTGCGCGTATCCCACGCGAATCGACCAAAACCCACGACATCACCGGCGGTCTGCCGCGTGTAGCCGAGCTGTTCGAAGCACGCAAACCGAAAGATCACGCGATCATTTCGGAAGCAGAAGGTGTGGTTGAGTTCGGTAAGGATTATAAAAACAAGCGCCGCGTCATCGTGCGTCCGAAAGATGCTGATAGCGAAGGTATTGAGTACATGATCCCCAAAGGCAAACACATCACCGTGCAGGAAGGCGACTTTGTGCAGAAAGGCGATCTGTTGATGGATGGCAACCCCGTGCCGCACGATATCCTGAAAGTGATGGGCGTTGAAGCGCTCGCCAAATACATGGTGAAAGAAGTGCAGCAGGTTTACCGCCTGCAGGGTGTCGTCATCAACGACAAGCACATCGAGGTGGTGGTGCGTCAGATGCTCCAGAAAGTCGAAATCGACAATCCGGGCGAGACGACATTCCTTTCCGGTGAACAGGTGGATCGCGAAGAGTTTGATGCGGTGAACGCTAAAACGATCGCAGAAGGTTACAAAGCCGCCACTGCATCGCCGGTGCTCCAAGGTATCACCAAGGCGTCGCTGCAGACCCATTCGTTCATCTCGGCTGCGTCGTTCCAGGAAACCACCCGCGTGCTTACCGAAGCGGCTGTTTCTGGCAAGACCGATACGCTGAACGGCCTGAAAGAAAACGTGATCGTTGGTCGCCTGATTCCTGCTGGTACCGGCGCGGCGGTGAATCGCCTGCGCAAAGTGGCAACCGAGCGCGAGAAGGAATTCATTGCTGAGCAGGAAGCGAGCAATGATAATCCCGAGGCGCTGCCTTCGACGGGAACGGGTGCGTAATTTCTACTAGGCTGGCCGACTTGCTTGGCTTGCTGTGCTTCCGGTGCTCACGTACTTAATGTACGCTGCGCGCCGGTTCTCGCAAGCCTTCGCATTCGGCTCAGCCTAGCGAAATTGGGGTGGTGAAATGTTATGAAATCTGCTCCGCTTTTCATCTACGGCAAACACGCGGCGCTGGCGGCGCTTTCGAACCCCATGCGCAAAATCAAACGTGTGATGGTGACAAAAAATACGCACGCCGAATGTGCAAACGAACTCTCTAAATGTAAGAACCTCGCCATTACCGATGCGGCAAAAATTGATTCGCAGCTGCCTCGTGACGCCGTGCATCAGGGCATCGTGGTGGAGTGTGAACCGCTGGAGCAAGTCAGCCTACAGGGCTGGCTCAAAGAAGAACATAACAGGCCGGTGCTGCTACTGGATCAGGTAAGTGATCCGCATAATGTCGGCGCGATTCTTCGCACCGCTGCAGCATTTGGTGTGGGTGCTGTGATTACGCTCGAGCGCAACGCCGCGCAGGAATCCGGCACGCTCGCAAAATCCGCCAGCGGCGCACTAGAAGTGGTGCCGCTGATTTCGGTGGGTAATCTCGCGCAAACCATCAAGATTTTAAAGAAAGCCGGCTACTGGACGTATGGCCTTGACGGTGAAGCCAAGGAGACGATCGGCCAGCAGAAATTCGACGCGAAAACTGCGCTTATTCTTGGCGCCGAGGGAAGGGGGCTTAGGCGCCTCACCGCTGAACATTGCGATTTTCTCGTCAAAATACCTATGAGCGGGCAAATGGAAAGCCTCAACGTGTCCAATGCGGCGGCGGTCGCGATGTATGAGATTGCTCGCCGCGCCAGCTAGGTTGCGATTTAACTGAAGTTATCCTAGCATGACAGCATGTTTTCCGTACGCTGCCTTCATGAAGATGATTTTTATGCATTCCGTAAGCTCCAGTTGCGCGCGCTGAAAGATCATCCTGAAAGCTTGATGCTGGATTATGATGAAGCAAGCGCTGAGCCGGAAGAGCAGGCTAAACGTCAATTTATGAGCCGTGTATGTTTCGGTGCGTTCGTGGCAGATGAGCTGGTGGGTTATGCCGGGCTTAATCGGCATCGCGGTAAAAAAGTTCGTCACAAGGCAGGGATTGGCGGGGTGTATGTTGCGCCCGAGATGCGCGGCAGGGGCATTGCGCGGCGAATGATTGAAGCTGCGATCGAAGAGGCAAAAACAAAAGACATAGAACTGCTGCTGATTAGCGCAAATAGCTCACATCCCGCAACGATTGGGCTTTACAAAAGCCTTGGATTTGAACCCTACGGCATCGAAAAACATATTCTAAAATTAGCCGATGGCAGCTATGTTGATGATGTGCTGATGATGCAGTTTATAAAATAAATATGACCTATTCCTCCCTTCGCGATTTCATTGATGCCTTAGAAAAAACTGGCAAACTTGTGCGCGTGACCGAGCCGGTATCGACTGAGCTGGAGATGACAGAAATCGGTACGCGGCTGATTCGTGAGCAGGGGCCGGCGGTGTTGTTTGAGAATGTAGTCAGGGGTCCGAAAAAAAATGATTCTATGCCGACCCCCGCCCCCCGACTTCCGATCCCTGTTTTAATCAACCTCTTCGGCACCGTGGAGCGTGTGGCGTTTGCGCTGGGCAAAAAACCCCATGAGCTCCGCGAGCTGGGCAAACATCTCGCCTTCCTGAAACAACCGGAGCCTCCGGGCGGCTGGCGCGATGCAGTTGAAATGTTGCCGATGCTGAAGACCGCGATGAACATGAAACCGAGGACGGTTTCTAAAGCGCCGTGTCAGGAAATCGTGTGGACAGGCGATGATATTGATCTTGCGAAACTCCCGATTCAAACCTGCTGGCCGGATGAACCGGCGCCGCTCATTACTTGGCCGCTGGTGGTGACGAAGGGGCCTTCGGCAGTTCGCAGTTCGCAGTCAGCAGTTAGCAGTAAAGATAATTCTGCCAACCGCCAACTGCCAACTGACAACTATAACTTAGGCATTTACCGCATGCAGGTGACTGGCAAAAACACCACGCTGATGCGCTGGCTCAAGCATCGCGGCGGTGCGCAGCATCATGCGCGCTGGAAGAAACAAAAGCGCGAGCCACTACCAGCGGCGGCCGTGATCGGCTGCGATCCAGCGACGATCTTAGCCGCTGTGACGCCGGTGCCTGATACGCTCTCTGAATATCAATATGCCGGGCTGCTGCGTGGTGCGAAAACTGAGTTGGTGGAGTGCAAAACCATTCCGCTCAAAGTGCCGGCGAGTGCAGAAATTGTGCTGGAAGGTTACGTTTCGCTCGATGACTATGGCGATGAAGGGCCGTATGGCGACCATACCGGCTATTATAATTCGGTAGAAAAGTTTCCGGTCTTTACCATCACCGCCATAACCATGCGTAAAAACCCGATTTATCTTTCCACCTATACCGGCCACCCGCCCGATGAGCCGAGCGTGCTGGGCGAGGCGATGAACGAAATATTCATTCCGCTTTTGCAACAACAATTCCCCGAGATTGTTGATTTTTACCTGCCACCGGAGGGTTGCTCGTATCGCATTGCGGTGGTCTCCATCAAAAAAGCATACGCTGGCCACGCCAAGCGCATCATGATGGGCATCTGGTCGTTTCTCAGGCAATTTATTTACACCAAATGGATCATCGTGGTGGATGATGATATTAATTGCCGCGACTGGAAAGAAGTGATGTGGGCGGTGTCCACGCGCATGGATCCTGTGCGCGACACCACCATGATCGATTGCACGCCGATTGATTATCTTGATTTCGCAAGTCCCGTTTCCGGCCTGGGCGGTAAAATTGGCCTTGATGCCACGAATAAAATCGACGGCGAGACCGCCCGCGAGTGGGGTAGACAAATCTATATGAAACAAGAGGTTGTGGATCGGGTGAGTGAGCTATGGAAAAAGGCAGGGTTGCCCGGTGAAGGTAAGCCGATCTGGTAACATCGAGTTAACCATTGGTAGCTATAGTATTATATTCACAGTGAATTATTGAGTTATGGATTTATCAGCAGATAACGAACATCAGCTTGCTAAGCAGGCCTTTGCTTTAATGGAAAAGCATCACGTCGCTCCTAGTCCGGAGCATTATGCCGTTTGGTATCACTACGTGGTTGGAAAAAATCGTGAATTGGTTCGTGAAATTGATAATACGCTTTCAAGCGGCGTAGGCTTTTCTAGCAACACCGGTAGCTATCTTTACAATAAATATATTTTGGTTTTGCCTGGCCAGAAAACAATAGATGAAGCCGCAAGTGATACTGATAAATTGCTGCAAAATGTAATGCAGATGGTGAGTGAGTTCTCAGGTCAGACCACGAATTATAATAAGGATGTTAACCAGTCGCTCGGCAAGCTTAATGCCTCGATGGAAGAAACGAATGTTAAGTCCATCGTAAAAAATCTGATTGAGGCAACCACCACGCTTAAAGCAAGCGGCGAGCAAATGACAAAAAAGCTCGAAGAATCCAAACAGGAAATCAATAACCTGCGTAAGAATCTCGAGCAGGTAACGGCTGAATCCCAGCGTGATTTCCTAACGGGCGCTTATAATCGTAAGACCTTTGAAAAATTCTACGATGAATATGCCTTGCATGCTAGCCAAAGCCATACGCCGCTATGCATGATCGTGATCGATATTGATCACTTCAAGCAGTTCAATGATAAATTCGGCCATTTGATTGGTGACGAAGTACTCAAAATTGTCTCGCGCGCACTGATTGATAGCCTCAAGGGGCGTGATGTCGTTGCACGGTTTGGTGGCGAGGAATTTATTGTTTTATTGCCGGAAACGCCGCTCGATATTGCGATGAAGGTGGCCGATAGCGTGCGAAAAACCATCGCCAGCAAAGAACTCAAGCGCAAGGATACCGGGCAGGTCTATGGCACCATCACGGTTTCGATGGGCGTATCACAATTCAGGCCAGCCACCGATACGCTCCCCACGGTACTCAAACGCGCCGATGACGCACTTTATCAGTCCAAACATGATGGCCGTAACCGCGTGACAAAAGAAGCGGCCTAGACATTTTTGTTTTTAGACCTATGTAACTAGAACACGCTACCTTCCGAACTTATAGGTATCAGGAGGATCTGTTCATGTTGTTTATAGGATATGCTATGGCCGCTGATCTCACACCCATGCAGCATTATGTGACCAAAGAAAACGGCACCGAACGCCCATTTGATAATGAATATTGGGACCACAAGGCCGAGGGCATTTATGTTGATGTCGTCTCGGGTGAGCCGCTTTTCTCATCTAAAGATAAGTTCGATTCTGGCACTGGTTGGCCGAGCTTTACGAAGCCGATTGACGGCACGGATCTAGTTGAGAAAACCGATACGGCGCACGGCATGAAGCGCGTCGAGGTGCGCTCGAAAAAAGGTGACTCACATCTGGGTCATGTGTTTGAGGATGGACCAGAAGATAAAGGCGGCCTGCGCTTTTGTATCAACTCCGCAGCGCTGCGTTTTATTCCGAAAGAAAAGCTGAAAGAAGAGGGGTATTCGCAATATGAAAAACTCTTCTGGGCAGAAATCAAATGAGTATTGTGGTTGCGCCGAGAAAGTCCGTCATGGCCCGAATCGCGCAAGCGATTCTAGGGCCATCCAGCGGCTTTTGCCCAATCTTTAATAGGCCAAAATGGATCCCCCTAGAGTTCGCGAAGCGAACTCGGGGGATGACGTTGCTCGCAATGACGATGATAGGAGTATGTATGACTACGTCTGCCAATGCCAAAACCGCAACGGCCATTTTCGCCGGCGGATGTTTCTGGTGCATGGAATCCGAGTTTCAGGAAAAGCCGGGCATCTCATCGGTCGTCTCTGGCTATACAGGCGGCGATGAAAAAACCGCGCGCTATGATCTGGTCAGCAGCAAAAAAACCGACCACGTCGAGGCCGTGGAAGTGACCTATGATCCGGCGAGTGTCAGCTACCAGCAGCTGCTTGATATTTACTGGGGGAATATCGACCCCACCGATAGCGGCGGCCAGTTTTATGATCGCGGCGCGCATTATGCGACGGTGATTTTCTATGGCAGCGATGAAGAAAAAAAGCTGGCTGAGGCCTCTAGGGCGAGAGTGGAAGCCAAACTTGGAAAGAGCGTCGCCACCCGTATCGAGCCACGCAAGGCCTTTTACACCGCAGAAACCGAGCATCAGGATTTTTATAAAACGAACAGTGGCCATTATAACCGCTATGTCGAAGGCAGTGGCCGCAAAGAAAAACTAAAGCAAATATGGGGCAAGTAAGTGTTTGAATTGCCTTATTTCCTGTGGGGATAAACCATTTGACTTTTACCCCCCCACCGCCTACAACCTTGGCTCTTTTCGGCCATTTGACCACATTGGCCGTCTCATGTGGGTTCGTAGCTCAGGTGGTTAGAGCGCACGCCTGATAAGCGTGAGGTCGGAGGTTCAACTCCTCCCGGACCCACCATTTTGTTCAGTTATTATTTAATCACCTCTCTCAGGCGTTTCGCCGTTTCAGCACTAATGCCGGGCGGTACGTAGCTCACTGTTTCGAGCGTGCCGCCAGACAAGTAGCGATAAAACACCGCTGCGCTCAAATAGCTGCCGGCAACGCTGGGGTGCGTTGCATCCGCGCTGTAAAGATCGATATCGGGCAGGGCATTATTGACATAAGCCCAGTAGCCGCCGACTGGAATCGCCACCGCACCAATTTTTTCGGCAAGCGCCTGCGTCTGCTCATTGAATTTTTTCTGCATGTAATCGGGGCTTTTCAGAAATGCAGTTTCTTGATCGCTATACCAGTGGCTGTCTGGCTTGCGCGCCCAGGTGGTAAAGAGCAGCGTGCGCGCGCCTGATTGTTTAATGAGCTTGTCATACTCGCGCGCGATTTTGATGGTGTTGATGACGCTATCGGGAAACATCGCCCAGAAGCTCTGATCCTGCAGCACCACATAATGCCACCCTTCTTTGTCCGCTAGCGCATGCTGCACTTCAGCCATAGTAAACATCTCAGGAAGCCCGATACCACCTTTCGTGACCGATTGAACCATATAGTGAGTACGATTGGCGCTATCGGAGCGCGCCATCTCAACCATTTGCTGCGGCATGTTATGGGTAAAGGTATAGCTATTGCCAATAAACAGGATGCGTAGCGCATAATCGGCCTTAGCCGGCTTTGCTTCCATAATACTGGTCACGCCTTCGGACGAGGAAAGGCCGCCACCAGTGACAGGCGAGCCGGAAAGCAGGCCATAGCCAGCATAACCGAGTCCAGCAAGCACGAGTAGAATAAGGATGTTTTTCATCACCCCCATATAAGCACTTGCATAACAGCCGGTAAATGGATTTGATGGGCAAAAATCAGGAGACATTATGGCAAAAATTAAAGTGAAAAACCCCATTGTTGAAATGGACGGCGATGAGATGACGCGCATCATCTGGGCGTTTATCAAGCAAAAGCTCATTCTGCCCTATCTCGATATCGACCTGAAATATTACGACCTTTCTATTCAAAAGCGCGATGAAACGAATGATCAGATCACGCTCGATGCCGCGAATGCCGTGAAGCAGCATCGTGTGGGCGTGAAGTGCGCTACCATTACGCCCGATGAAGCGCGTGTGAAGGAATTTAATTTAAAGAAAATGTGGAAATCGCCCAACGGTACAATCCGGAATGTGCTGGATGGTACGGTGTTTCGCGAGCCGATCATTTGCAGCAATGTGCCGCGCCTGGTGCCGGGCTGGACGAAGCCGATCATCATCGGCCGCCACGCCTTTGGCGATCAATACCGCGCGACCGATTTCATCATCCCCGGCGCGGGCAAGCTCACCATGACCTTCACGCCGGAAGGTGGAGGCGCCGCAATCACCCACGAGGTGTTTGACTTCAAAAGCGCCGGCATCGCGATGGGGATGTATAACCTCGACGCCTCGATCAAAGGCTTTGCCGAGGCCTGCTTTAATTACGGCCTCGCGCGGGGCTATCCGGTGTTTCTCTCCACCAAAAATACCATCCTCAAAACCTATGATGGCCGCTTCAAGGACATCTTCCAAGAAGTGTTCGACAGCCAGTTCAAGGCCGCGTTTGAAAAAGCAAAGCTCACCTACGAACACCGCCTGATTGACGACATGGTAGCGATGGCGCTCAAATGGCCGGGCGGGTTTGTCTGGGCGTGCAAGAATTACGATGGCGACGTGCAGTCCGACACAGTGGCGCAGGGCTTTGGCTCGCTCGGGCTTATGACCTCGGTGCTGCTCACGCCCGATGGAAACACCGTCGAAGCCGAAGCAGCGCATGGCACGGTCACGCGCCACTACCGCCAGCACCAGCAGGGAAAAGAAACCTCGACCAACCCGATCGCCTCGATCTTTGCATGGACTCGTGGGCTATCCTACCGCGCTAAGTTTGACGCCACGCCCGATGTTGCGGTCTTTGCCGAGCTGCTCGAGCGCGTATGCATCGACACGGTGGAAGCCGGCTTTATGACCAAAGATTTAGCGACGCTCATTTCCGACAAGCAGCCATGGCTCACCACCACCCAGTTTTTAGATAAGCTTGATGAAGGCCTTAAGGCGCGGATGAAGAAAGCGGCATAAATCCCCGCGAAAGCGGGGATCCTGAAAGATGCCTTCTAATTCGATCTCCGCCTATGTGGGGAGTAGAAACTTCACCTTCGGCTCTGGCTTTAGCGCGTGGAAGAGGTGCGTCATCATCGCGACGCCCCAGAACGGCGCAAAAAGATTAACAAGCGGAATCGTTGCAAGAAACGCAAGACCAATGCCGCCGAGTGTGATGATGCGGCTATGGTCTTTTCTCAGCTGGATCGCCTCGTTAATCGGCATATGGCGGCGCGCCATCGCCACAAAAAACTCGCGGCCAAGTAGATAGCCGTTCAGCAAGTAAAAAAGCACCAGATTAATCCCCGGCACCAGATAGAGCGGCAGCACCAGCAAGTTCAGACCAATGGCGGTGAGCGTAAAACGCGCATCATGGAAAATTTCTGGCATAAGCGGCGGGTCGATGGCTTTGGGCAGGTTTGGGTAGTCTTTCGCTTCAATGCGTGCGGCGATGGTGGTATCAAAAAAATTCACAATCACCGGCATGATGCCGGGAAACAAAAACCAAGCAATCAGGCCCGAGCCGATGGCGGCAAGCCATGCCAGCGCCGGCTGGCCTGCAAAGAACCAGCCAAAGAAGTTGCTGGCGCCGATGACAAACAGCACAAGCGCGATAATGGTGATGAGAACCGACCAGATGAGAATCGAAACCATGCCCGGCGCGGTGAGTGACCTTAGTGCTTTGCCAGCGCAGCCTGTGAGGATCTCAGCGCTGCGCATAAAAAATCTTGCCTGTTTCCTTAAGTTCAGGCGAGGCCAGCTTTAGAAAAATATCCACCATTGCTTCCGGCGGGGTGAGCGTGTCCGGGTCTTCACCGGGCATGGCCTGCGCGCGCATGCGTGTGCGCACAATACCGGGGCTGATGAGGTTTGCACGCAGCGTTGTTTTCTCATTCTCGGCGGCGTAAAGCTTCACCATCATATCGAGTGCGCATTTGCTCACCGCATAGGCATTCCAGTACGGATAGACCGCTTCGGTGATGCCTGACGTCACAAACATCGCGCGCGGGTTTTCAGCACGCTTAAGCAGCGGGTCAAAACAGCGGATGAGGTGCATGTTGGCGGTGACATTGATCGTCATCGTTTTTTCCCATTCACCGGGCGTCGAATCCGCAATCGGCGTGATCTCGCCCAGTACACCGGCGTTGCCGATCAGCACATCGAGCCTGCCATAACGCTCAAACACCGCGCGCGAAAGTGCTTCAATCTGCGCGCTATCGGTGAGATCCAGCTGCACCAACCACGCCTTGCCGCCTGCGGTGCGCACGGCGTCATCGGTTTGTTCCAGTCCAGCTTTATCACGCGCGGCCAGAATGAGTTCGTAGCCTTCCTTCGCCAGCCTAACTGCCACTGCTGCGCCAATCCCGCGCGACGCACCGGTGATGAGGCAAATAGGAGCCGAGGTACCCATCACACCCCCGCAAACAAATCTTTTTGCTTCTTGCCGCTTTGGTTTTCGGCGTCGGTGAGGGGGATGGGGTAGTCGCCGGAGAAGCAGGCATCGCAGAATTGCGGCGCGGTGTTGTTGCGGTTGATGCTGGCCACCGCGCGGTACATGCCGTTCAGCGATATGAACGCGAGGCTGTCAACGCCGATCAGCTCGGCCATTTGCAGCACAGTATGTTTGGCGGCGAGTAGCTGGTCGCGCGTTGGCGTATCAACGCCGTAAAAACACGAATGGGTGGTCGGCGGGCTGGCGATGCGCATATGAACTTCTTTTGCGCCCGCCTCGCGCACCATGGTCACAATTTTTTTCGAGGTGGTGCCGCGCACGATCGAATCATCCACCAGAATCACACGCTTGCCACCGAGCATGGCGCGGTTGCCGTTATGCTTGAGCTTGACGCCGAGATGGCGTACCTGATCGCTCGGCTCGATAAACGTTCTACCAACGTAATGATTGCGGATGATACCCAGTTCAAACGGAATGCGCGATTCCTTGGCATAGCCGAGCGCGCCGGGAATGCCCGAATCCGGCACCGGAACCACCACATCCGCATCCACCGGCGCCTCACGCGCGAGCTGCGCGCCGATCCGCTGGCGCACTTCATAGACATTTTTACCTTCGCTGATCGAATCTGGTCGCGAGAAATACACATATTCAAAAATGCAAAAACGCTTCTGCACCGGCGCAAACGGTTTCACCGAACGCATGCCATCGCTGGTGATGATCACCATCTCGCCCGGCTCGATATCGCGCACATACTCCGCGCCGACAATATCGAGCGCGCAGGTCTCTGAGGCAAGAATCATCGAATCACCAAGCCTGCCCAGCACCAAAGGCCGCACGCCATATGGATCGCGCACGCCGATCAGCGTATCGTTGGCGAGTACTACCAGCGAATAGGCGCCTTCAACGCGGGTGAGCGCGTCAAATAGCCGGTCTTCGACGGAGTTTTGTTTCGAAAGCGCAATCAAATGCACGATCACCTCGGTATCTGAGGTGGACTGGAACAAGCAGCCAATATCGATGAGTTGCTTTCTGAGCGTCATCGCATTGGTAAGGTTGCCGTTATGCGCAACCGCAAGGCCGCCGAACGAAAAATCGCCAAAGAGTGGCTGTACGTTGCGAAGCAGTGTATCGCCGGTGGTCGAGTAGCGGTTATGGCCGATGGCGATATGGCCGGGGAGCTTACCGATCACGCTCTGGGAATTGAAATTATCGCCAACCAGCCCTAGCGCGCGGTGCGAGTAAAACTGGTCGCCATCAAAGCTGACAATGCCTGCTGCTTCCTGCCCGCGATGCTGCAGCGCATGCAGGCCGAGCGCGGTATGCGCCGAAGCATCGGGATGGCCGAAAATGCCAAAAATGCCGCATTCTTCCTTAAATTTATCAAACCGATCATCCATCACCGCGTCTCACCCTCGCCATATTCAATCGGCGCCGCTACGCCATTTTCCTCGCGTTCACGAAGGCGTTTTTCAGCCTCCTCCTTCGCTTTTTTGTGCAGGCCGGAAAGTTCGGCCATGCGCTCCGGCGCGATCCGCGTTAAAATCAGCGCGCCTTTTTCCGCGTAAGGATGGGTGACGGATTCCTTAATCCAGTCAGGATATTCGTCTTTCGCCACCACCAGCGTGATCATGAAAAACGCCAGTGAAATAATGAACGCGCCGCGAAACGCGCCAAAGAGCAAGCCAAGCATGTTATCGAGCATTCCGGTTTCGCCGCCCTGCTTGATGGTCTTGATGATCACGAGGTTGATGATCGAAAACACAATCAGCGCGCCGATATAAAGCGAAAGACCCGCCGCCAGACCCGCCACTGACTTGCTTTTAAAATAAGCCTGCATGAACTCAGCCGCAGGCGCATAATAATACACCGCGACAACCGCAGCGCCAATCCACGCCACCAGCGAGAGAATTTCTTTAATAAGCCCACGGAAAAAGGCGATGAGGCAGGAGATCGCCATCACGCCGATCACCGCCAGATCAAACATATTCCATTGGGTTTCAATCATGCGGAGGCCGTTTTCTTGCTGGCTGCGCCAAAAAGCTGGCGCGCTAAATCCGAAACCGTTTCTACCGGTTTTATTGCCAAGGTCAAACCCTTAAATGATGCGCCTGGCGGCGTAACCGCTCCTTTAAAACCCAGTTTTTCGGACTCTTTAAGCCTGCTTTCCGCGCGCGCGACACCGCGCACCTCGCCCGATAAGCCAATTTCGCCAAAAAACACCTTATCGGCTGGCAGGGGCTGGTCGAACAGTGCCGAAAGCAGGGCGGCTGCCACCGCCAGATCCGCTGCTGGCTCGCTGATTTTGATGCCGCCCGCCACATTGAGATAGACTTCCTTGTCAGAAAAGCGGATGCCTGCGCGCGCCTCCAGCACGGCCAGGAGCATCGAGAGGCGGCTTGCATCCCACCCCACTACGGCGCGCCTGGGCGAAGACATGTAGCTGGGTGCGACCAGCGCCTGCACCTCAACGAGGAGCGGCCGCGAGCCTTCCATACCGGCAAAGACACACGC
This sequence comes from Rickettsiales bacterium, assembly GCA_021299465.1. Taxonomy (GTDB): domain Bacteria; phylum Pseudomonadota; class Alphaproteobacteria; order Rickettsiales; family SXRF01; genus JAJTHB01. The sequence goes on from JAJTHB010000009.1 coordinate 25,840, forward strand.
GCCGGAAACCGGCACATCGCGGCTAGAAAGAAACAGCGCCGATGGATTCGTCACCTCGGAAAGCCCCATGTCCTTCATTTCAAACACGCCGATTTCATCCGTGCCGCCGAAACGGTTTTTCACCGCGCGCAGGATGCGGTAGCTGTGGCCGCGCTCACCTTCGAAATAAAGCACGGTATCGACCATATGCTCGAGCACGCGGGGGCCGGCGATCTGGCCGTCTTTGGTCACATGGCCGACCAGAAACAGCGTAAGCCCGCGCTTTTTAGCGAGCTTGATGAGCTCATGCGAGGCCGCGCGCACCTGCGAGACCGTGCCCGGCGCCGCATCAAGGTTATCGAGATACATGGTCTGGATTGAATCAATCACCACCAGCCCTTCACGCATACCGTCAAGGCTCGCCACAATATCGCGCACGCTGGTGGCGGAGGCCAGTTGCACGTTTTTACTCTTAAGCCCAAGGCGTTTGGCGCGAAGCGAGACCTGCGCCACCGATTCCTCGCCTGAAATATAAGCGCAGGCGAGGCCGGATTCAGCGACGCGAATCACCGTTTGCAGCAGCAATGTCGATTTACCAATGCCCGGATCCCCGCCAATCAGCACCGCGCTACCCGCGACCAACCCGCCGCCTAATACCCGGTCGAGCTCACCGATGCCGCAGGAAAGCCTTGAGGCGTCTTCGGCATGCTCATCAAGCGTTACAAAGTCGATTTTCTTGCCTTTGCCGGAGGTGAGGCCCTTGGGCGTGGCTTCGGTATTTTCGGCAACCAGCGTATTCCACGAACCACAACCATCACACTGCCCGCCCCATTTGGGGTGCACCGTGCCGCAGGACTGGCAGATATACTGGGTTAAAGCTTTGGCCATTTAACTATTCCCACGAATGTACATTTGTGCTAATGTACATAAGTACATTTTAGATGGAGTCAATGTATGAGCAGAATCAGTATAGAAGTATCACCTGCCGACCACAAGGCTATAAAGGAACTTGCCTTGAACAAGGGCGTGACCATTCGTGAGTTGGTGTGGAAACCGCTCGAAAAGAAGCTGCATGATTTCCATAAAAAAGCAAAAAAACAAAAAGGCTATGGCGCGGGAGATCCTGACTGCCCGCTCTGCCAGCAATATGAAAACGCCAGAAACGGCCGGTATAACAAGAAAACCGAGCGCGGGCTTAAACAATCGATGAAGGAAATAAAAGCGGGGAAGGCAAAGTCGTTCAGCAACTTTGAGGAGCTGATGCGAGATTTGAAAGATTGATACATGCCGGTGAAATACAAAGCGCACAAACTATAGCGAGTAACGAAATGTTCGAAAGGCGGGGAGTCCCCTCTCCCTCTGGGAGAGGGATAGGGTGAGGGCTAATGATGATGTAAACCGGGATATTGAGTAAGCCCTCATCCCGGCTTACGCCGCCCTTCCCCCATCCTCCTTCGCCAAGGCTTCGGAGGACAGGGTGGGGGAAGGCGCTCATCCCCCGCCGCTAGCATTGTCCACATATTTTCGTTATGTGCTACAGTCGGCAATTATGCGGGTAAGTGGGAATGTAAAATTGAGCCGGATTGGCTACTCATTTACAACATTGACGATGATACGCTGATACTGCACGATACCGGCACTCACGCGGATTTGTTTGATTAGCGAAGTTACAATTCCCGTGTAACTACTTCTCTAGATCGCTCACCGGAATCGATTATTGTTGTTGTCCAGACTTTTTGTCGCCTACCTTCCAGTTCTTTCGCTAAACTAAGTTTAACCGGGTCAATAGGCTGCCATGATCCATCTATTTTTTCTTCAACCACAAAATCAACAATCACATTATTGGCAGGATCGCGCAAGGCCGCAGCAGCGACCTCACCCCTTCTTTCAGGCGGCACTTTGGCCATTGCGTCAACGCCTTTAAGTGCTAACGATTTAGCTGTCGGCTGATCTTTCAATCGCCACCTAATTTGGTATGCTACTTCGACAAGATCATTATATTCGTGCGATGGATCACCTGCAATAGTTCGTTTATCCCCATCTTGCTGGGCAAAGGCATTTATAAGCAAAGGTGTAAAGCGAAACTTGCCCGGCAATGTGTTCTGTTCATTTTCCATAAAATTTTCCTTAATCGCTTGGTTTATAGCAAATACCACATTATATTATAGAAAATCAGCCAAAAGTAAACAAGCATTAACCATATGAATTTCCTCGAATTCCTAGAAACTCAGGTGCTCCTCCTCGACGGGGCGATGGGCACGCAGATTCAGGGCGCGGATTTGAAGGTGGAGGAGGATTACTGGGGGCAGGAAAACTGCTCCGAGATCCTCAACCTCTCGCGGCCGGATTTTGTACGAAATGTACACCGAAAATATCTGGCGGCGGGCAGTGACGCGGTCGAGACCAATACGTTTGGCGGTTCGCAGCTCACGCTCGGCGAATTTGATTTGCAGGATAAAACGATCGAAATCAACAAGCGCGCCTGCGAACTCGCGCATGAAGCGATTGAGGAATTTAAGCATGACGGCCGCCCGCGCTTCGTGATCGGTGCGATCGGCCCGGGCACGAAACTGCCAAGCCTCGGGCATATTGATTACGACTCGCTGGAAGCCTCGATGGTATTACAAGCGGAAGGGCTGATTGAAGGCCGCGCCGATGCGTTCCTGATCGAAACCGCGCAGGATCCGCTGCAGATCAAAGCCGCGGTGAATGCCTGCAAAGTCGCGATGGGCAAAAAAAACAAAACCCTGCCGCTGATGGTGCAGGTGACGGTGGAAACGACCGGCACGCTGCTGGTGGGCACCGATATCGCCGCCGCCGCCACCATCATTCACGCACTCGGCGTGGATTCGCTCGGCCTTAACTGCGCGACCGGCCCGCAGGAAATGGCTGATCATGTGCGCTGGCTTTCCAAAAACTGGCCGAACTATATCTCCGTGCTGCCCAATGCCGGCCTGCCGGAGATGGTTGCGGGCAAAGTGCATTTCCCGCTTTCGCCGGGCGAGATGGCCAAATGGATGGAGCGGTTTTTGAAAGAAGACGGCATCAACATCATCGGCGGTTGCTGCGGCACGAACGAGGAGCATATCAAAGCGCTGGACGAAATGCTGCGCGCGCAGGATGGTAGCAAACGCCGCCCAAAACCTTACGCGCGCACGCATCACTGGGTTCCCGCTACTGCGTCGCTCTTTACGCAGGTTGAGCTCAGGCAGGAAAATGCGATTCTTTCCATCGGCGAGCGTTGCAACGCCAATGGCTCCAAAAAATTCCGCGAGGCGCAGGACGCCGAGGATTGGGAAACCTGCCTCGACATTGCCAAAGAGCAGCAGCGCGAAGGCTCGAACACGCTTGATATCTGCACCGCGTTTGTTGGCCGCGACGAAGTGCGCGACATGAGCGAGATGATCACGCGCCTGCGCGGCACCGTCACCACGCCGCTCGTCATCGACTCCACCGAACTGATCGTGCTGGAAGCGGCGCTGAAGCTTTACGGTGGCAAGGCGATCATCAACTCGATCAATTTTGAAGATGGCGAAGAACCCGCCCATGCGCGCATGAAACTCGCGATGAAATATGGCGCGAGCGTGATTGCGCTTACCATCGATGAAGAAGGCATGGCGAAAGATGTGGATCGCAAGGTCGCCATCGCGCACCGGCTTTATGATTTCTGCTGCAAGGGCTACGGACTGCCAGCGAGCGACCTGATGATCGACCCGCTCACCTTCACCATCGCGACCGGTAATGAAGATGACCGAAAACTCGGCCTCTGGACGCTGGATGCCATCGAGCGCATTTCCAAAGAACTGCCGGATATCCAGATTATTCTTGGCCTATCGAATATCTCGTTTGGCCTCAACCCCGCGGCGCGCCATGTGCTGAACTCGGTGTATCTCGACCACGCGCAAAAACGCGGTATGACCGGCGCGATTATCCATGTGAGCAAAATCATGCCGCTGCATAAAATTCCTGCGCACGAGGTGGAAGCGGCGGAGGATTTGATTTTTGACAGAAGGTTGCCTAAAGGAGAGGCGGCGTAACATGTGGTGTCATCCCGAGCCCCGCGAGGGATCTTAAAAGATGTCTCGGCTTCGCTCGGGATGATAAAAAGGAGTAATATGACCCACGCCAATACATTCGTAAAACTGGTAGAAGACGCACTCAAACATGTGCCGGAAATCTCACCCGATGAGGTGATGGCGCTGCTCTCCTCCCCCCGTAGGGGGGAGGAGTTTATCCTCATCGACGTGCGTGAGGACCGCGAATGGCAAGCAGGCCACATCAAAGGCGCGATCCATATCGGCAAGGGCGTGATCGAGCGCGATATTGAGTCGCGCGTGCCCGATCACGGCGCGAAAGTGGTGCTGTATTGCGGCGGCGGTTACCGCTCAGTCCTCGCCGCCGAATCGATGCAGAAAATGGGCTATGACAATGTCTATTCCATGTCCGGCGGCTGGCGCGAATGGTGTGAAAAATCATACCCGATTGAAAAGTAAGGTGGGGCGTTTCTTCTTCCCTCTTTCAGGGGGAGGAATAAAAATTTAGGCAGCGAAAGCGAAGGGGATGAAGCGTGTGGGGTGATTATGCTCCGCGAGCAGCGCCGCTACCGCCGCGCCCAACTCTTGCGGCGCTGGATATATCATTGCCGTCAACATCATGAACCGGTGGTTTGCCTACTTCTAACATCACATCCTCGTAAACATCGCGGATAGTTTGATGAATTTCTGTGCGCTTTTCCTCGATTTTTTTTGCTTCAGCGCGACCCCCATCGCCAACACCGCTGATATATGGCGGCCTACCGATGGGCAATTTTACACGCAGTGCTGAACTCGATTTACGAGGAGAATCTGTAACTTCTACTAAGATTTTTGTTTCATCAACTTTCAGGCGTGAGACAAGTTGCTCTTTCATTTTCTCCAATATAGATTTTTGAAATGCGACGATTTCCGTATCTCGGTAATTGTTAAGGGGCGCGTCTTTAAAGTTATTTACCGCATCTAGCGTCACCGCAATACTAAGATCCTCACCGCGCCTTTCGTTAATGTAGAGATTTTCTGAATATTGTATTTGATAATAATCATCGAGAATATCTAGCTTTGCAAGGTCAGCGGGGCGGGCGCTAACGATGGCTTTAGTAGCAGAAACATCCATGTCTAATCCTCCAGAAAATTTAGTTAACTCATCTTAACAGGGGGTGGATAAAGGGCAAGGCAGGAAATGTGAAGATTGGGTGACGACTATTAAGTTACTGAAATTAAATGCTTGTCATGCCGCACTCGTTGCGGCATCTCCGTCAATTAACACGAGACCCCGCAACAAGTGCGGGGTGACAAACCACTCGGATCATGCAATAAGGCTGTGTATTATGGCCAACGACACCCCCCACATCCCTCCCAAACCCGCAGGCACGGCGGATGACCCCTACGATCCGCTGCAATATTTTATTGCGCTGTTCGAGGGAAAAACAGCGGCCGCAAGCGCGAAGAAGCAGCGCGCCGATACCATCGAAGGCGTGCTGAAAGATCGCATCATCGACGGCGATAAAAAAGGCCTGGAAGATGACCTTGCGGTCGCGATGAAAACCCACACGCCGCTTGCCATCATCAACGATATTCTGCTTGAAGGCATGAAGGTGGTGGGAGAGCTGTTCGGCGCGGGCAAGATGCAGCTGCCGTTCGTGTTGCAAAGCGCCGAGACGATGAAAAAAGCGGTGGCCTACCTCGAGCCGTTCATGGAAAAAGTCGAAGGGCAGGAAAAAGGCAAAATCGTGCTCGCAACCGTGAAAGGCGATGTGCATGACATCGGCAAAAACCTCGTCGACATCATCCTCACCAATAACGGCTACAAGGTCTATAATCTTGGCATCAAGCAGCCCATTTCCAACATCCTGACGGCTATTGCCGAGCATAAGCCGGATGCGGTAGGGCTATCGGGGCTGCTCGTAAAATCCACGGTGGTGATGCGCGAAAATCTCGAGGAGCTGACCAAGCTCGGCTATGATATTCCGGTGCTGCTCGGTGGCGCTGCGCTCACGCGCGCGTATGTGGAGGAGGACTGCGTCGCGGCCTACGGCTCCGGCCGCGTTGCTTACGCGCAGGATGCGTTTGACGGCCTCGACCTGATGAACAAAATTGCCGATAAAAAATTCGATGATCACTTAAAAGAAGTTCAGGCGCGAAAGCATAACCGACCATCGAACGCCAAGGCCAAGCAGCGCTGGAGCCAGAATGAAGAAGCCGGACAAGCGCTGATCAACAAAAGCGATCTGCGCCCGCTCGAGCTCGAAGCGATTAAGCTGAAGCGCGCGGAGCTTGCGAAGCAAGTGGCCGTGCCGACGCCGCCATTTTGGGGCGCGCGGGTGATCGAATCGATTCCGGTGAAGGCGCTGGTTTCTTACCTGAATGACCAGATGCTGTTCACGTTTCACTGGGGTTTCAAAAAAGCGGGCAAGACGCTGGATGAATATTGGCAGTGGGTGGAAACGGACGTGCGGCCGATTTTGATCCGCCTGCTGCGCGAATGCGAGGAGCAGGATATCCTCCAACCCAAAGCTGCCTACGGCTATTTCAAATGCGCGGCGCGCGGCAATGATCTGCTGCTGTTTGATGAATCAGGCAGCAAAGAAATCGGCCTGCTCGCGCTGCCACGGCAAGATAAAGACGGCGGCATCTGTATCGCTGATTTCTTCCGCGATGTTGATAGCGGGGAGCGCGATGTGCTGGCGATGCAGGTGGTGACCGCCGGGCAAAAGGTGGCGGATGTCGGGCGCGAATGGTTTGCGAATAATCGCTATCAGGATTATCTCTATTTGCACGGCCTTGGCGTGGAAATTGCCGAAGCTGCCGCCGAATATATGCATAAGCGCATCCGCGCCGAGCTTGGCTTTGGCCATGAAGATGAGCGCGATATGAAAAAGCTGCTCAAACAAGGCTATCGCGGCTCGCGCTATTCGTTTGGCTATCCGGCTTGCCCGCGCCTCGAGGATCAGGAGATGCTGCTGCGTTTCTTAAGTGCAGAAAAAATCGGCGTTGAACTCTCCGACGAATTCCAGCTCCACCCCGAGCAATCGACATCAGCCATCGTGGTGCACCATCCGCAGGCGAAGTATTTTAACATCTAGATGCGCCCGTAAAATGCTACTGCATTTTACATGGCGCGCCGCTTCGCGGGCTGATGGCTCAGCGATCTACTGATCGCTTCTGTTCTGTCATGAGAGCGCAGCAGCGCGAACCAG
>JAJTHB010000014.1 GCA_021299465.1 Rickettsiales bacterium
ACCAGCCGAACCGCCTGCGCGGAGTGGCTGATCTGCTGCGCCACCTCATTGGCTGTCACCGACATTTCTTCTGCCGCGCCAGCTACATTACTGACATTGTGGGTGGTATTGTCGACTGTTCCCGCAACCACGATGGCCTTCTTACTGGTACCATCCATCACTACCGACATGCGGTCCGACAGCGTGCGCACATGCTCGACCTCATGAATCACTTCTTCAAGGATATTCTGCACCTCGCGCTCGAAGCGATTCGCGAGCTCATGGGTGGCGCGCTTTTTCTCTTCCGCCATACGCTGCTGCTGCTGCCCCTGATCCTGCTCGAGCCTTTTCTTTTCGATGGCATTCTTTTTGAAAATCTCCACTTTGCGAGCCATGCTGCCAATTTCCGTGGATTGCTTGGTGTAGGGCACCTCAACATCCAGCTTATTTTCGGTGATGGCGCGCATGACCTCGCCCAGTGTTTTGATCGGACGCGTAGTGATGAAATAAAGCGCCACCGCTACCAGCACGTTCACTACCAGCGCGATTACAATCTGTAGCAAAAAATCATTATAAAAACTAGCAGCCGCCTGCACACCAAAATCTCTCTTGACGTGCTCGTATGTTTTATATCCAAAACCAAGCCCTACGAGCGAAAGGAAAATAGCAATGGATTGAAGCCTGAAGCTAAGGCTTGAAAAAAATCTTTTGTGCAGCATGATTGATATGTCCAAATTTGAAGTTCTAAAGCGTGCGGAAACTAAAATTGTAAGAACATCCCACGATGGGACATATAATTTTAAAAAATTAATACGCGATTAATTTATCTGGGGACAGCAGACAAAGACCGCTCGATTGCGCGAAAGCATGGATTACTTTTCCACAGAACAAGGATTCTTTTCTTTTCATATATATCAGCAACGTATTCTTTTATCCCCAGCTTTCACACCCCAACCCATCCCCAACACCACAGCATCTAGCGGCAAAAATACTGTCAACCACAATATGTAGTTGCATCGCATTTTTTTCGTGATTACTGTGCTTGTTACCTTCAGGCAAGATTAAGGGGTAAGCGCGCCGATCAAGAAGCGTCGCACGGGGATGTCTCGCTTTGAAGCAAAAAACCGAGTAAAATTACAAAGAAACAGGGAGCACTGCCACATGCGTATTGAACGCCATTTTGTTAAAGCCAAGGACGACGCTTACGACACCATCACCTTCCGCAAAACCGATGTGGTGATGAAAAATCCGGACGGCTCGGCAGTGTTTGAGTGCCACGGTGTGGAAGTGCCGGAGCATTGGTCGCAGGTGGCGTGTGATGTGCTGGCGCAAAAATATTTCCGGAAAGCCGGTGTAGCAGCAAAGCTTAAAAAGGTGGAAGAAAATTCAGTGCCGAGCTGGCTGTGGCGCTCAGTGCCCGATGAGGCAGCGCTTGCGAAGCTGCCGGAGACTGATCGTTTCGGAAGCGAAATATCTTCCAAGCAGGTGTTTGATCGCCTCGCCGGTGCGTGGACCTACTGGGGCTGGAAAGGCGGCTATTTTGATACCGAAGCGGATGCCAGAACCTTCTATGACGAGCTGCGCTACATGCTTGCCATGCAGATGGCTGCGCCAAACTCTCCGCAATGGTTCAATACCGGCCTTCACTGGGCGTATGGCATTGACGGCCCGTCACAGGGGCATTTTTATGTCGACCCGGAAACGGGCAAACTCGCCAAATCCAAAAGCGCCTATGAGCGCCCGCAGCCCCATGCCTGCTTCATTCAGAGCATCAAGGATGATCTGGTCAATGACGGCGGCATTATGGATCTATGGGAGCGTGAGGCTCGCCTGTTTAAATATGGTTCCGGCACCGGATCGAATTTTTCTGATTTGCGTGGCAGCGATGAATCACTCTCCGGCGGCGGCAAATCCTCCGGGCTCATGAGCTTCCTTAAAATCGGCGACCGCGCAGCAGGCGCGATCAAATCCGGCGGCACCACGCGCCGCGCCGCCAAGATGGTGGTGGTGGATATTGATCACCCTGATGTAGAAGAATTTATCAATTGGAAAGTGATCGAAGAACAAAAAGTCGCAGCCCTAGTCACCGGCTCCAAAATCTGCCGTAAGCACCTGAAAGCCGTCATGGCCGCATGCCAGCAAGGCTCCGGCGATGGCCGCTTCAGCCCGTCCGATAACCCCGCGCTTAAAAAAGCTATGCGCGAAGCCATTAAAGCGCAGGTGCCGGATAATTATGTGCAGCGCGTCGTGCAGTTTGCGAAGCAAGGCTATAGCGAGCTGGAGTTTGAGGAGTATGATACGGACTGGGACTCCGAAGCTTACCGCACCGTCTCCGGCCAGAACTCGAATAATTCCGTGCGCGTCACGAATGAATTTTTAGAAGCGGTGGAACAGAATAAGCCGTGGCATTTGCTGAATCGGAGAAATGGTGAGATCGCGAGAGAAATTCCCGCGCGCGATTTATGGGAACAGGTCTCTTACGCCGCATGGGCATGCGCTGATCCTGGTATTCAGTATGACACCACCATCAATGAATGGCATACCTGCCCACAGTCTGGCCGTATCCGTGCATCAAACCCGTGCTCGGAATATATGTTCCTTGATGATACGGCGTGCAACCTCGCCTCAATCAACCTGCTTAAATTCAGACGCGACGGCGGCGTATTTGATACCAAAGCCTATGAACATGCCGCGCGCCTCTGGACGGTGGTGCTGGAAATATCGGTCGCCATGGCGCAGTTTCCCTCCAAGGAAATCGCCCAGCTTTCCTATGAGTTCCGCACGCTTGGGCTTGGCTATGCCAATATCGGCGGGCTGCTCATGGCAAGCGGCATCGCTTATGACTCGGATGAAGGCCGCGCGATGACTGCCGCTCTGTCTGCCATTCTAACCGGCGTGTCCTATGCCACCTCGGCGGAAATGGCCAAGGAGCTCGGCGCGTTTGATGGCTATGAGAAAAATAAGCGCGACATGATGCGTGTGATGCGTAACCACCGCCGTGCAGCCGTTGGAGAAACCACCGGCTATGAAGAGCTTTCGATTATTCCGGTGCCCATGGATATCGATAATCTTGCGGATAAATCACTCGCCAAATCCGCTAAGAAAGCATGGGACAGCGCCATCATGCTCGGCGAAAAATATGGCTTCCGAAATGCACAGGCTACCTGCATCGCACCAACCGGCACGATTGGCCTCGTCATGGATTGCGATACCACCGGCATCGAGCCGGATTTCGCGCTGGTTAAATTCAAAAAACTCGCCGGCGGCGGTTATTTCAAAATCATCAACCAGCAGGTGCCCGAGGCGCTGAAAACACTTGGATACAACGCTAAGCAGATCGCTGAGATCACGGATTATGCGGTCGGCCGCGGCACACTGAAAGACGCGCCGGGCATTAATCATGCAAGCCTTCGCGCCAAAGGTTTCGGCGATGAGGAGCTGGCGAAAATCGAAAAGGCGCTTGCCTCGGCGTTTGACATCAAGTTCGCGTTCAACCAGTGGACACTGGGTGAAGCTTTCTGCAAAAGCAAGCTTGGCTTTAGCGATGCGCAGCTTGCATCGCAGGGCTTTGACCTGCTCGCAGCGCTTGGCTTCCTTAAGGCCGATATCGACGCAGCGAATGAATATTGCTGCGGTACGATGACGATCGAAGGCGCACCGCATGTGAAGAAAGAGCATCTTGCGGTGTTTGACTGCGCGAACCCGTGCGGCAAAAAAGGAAAGCGTTTCCTTTCCAGCGAAAGCCATATCCGCATGATGGCCGCCGCTCAGCCGTTCATTTCCGGCGCGATTTCAAAAACGATCAATATGCCGAACTCGGCGACCGTCGAAGAATGTAAAGACGCTTACATGATGTCGTGGAAGCTTGGCCTGAAAGCCAACGCGCTGTATCGCGACGGCTCGAAACTCTCGCAGCCGCTTTCCAGCTCGCTGGCAGCAGACCTGCTCGAGAGCGATGAGGAAGACAGCGCCGAGACAGCGCGCGCCAGCCGCCAACCGCAGATCGTGGCGGAGCGCATTGTCGAGCGCATTGTTGAGCGCATCGTACATGAATCCGAAAGGCGCAGGCTGCCTGAGCGCCGCAAAGGTTACACCCAGAAAGCCTCGGTTGGCGGGCATAAAGTGTACCTACGTACCGGCGAATATGAAGACGGCAAACTGGGCGAGATTTTCATCGACATGCACAAGGAAGGCGCGGCGTTCCGCTCGCTGATGAATAATTTTGCGATTTCGGTTTCGATCGGCCTGCAATATGGCGTGCCACTGGAGGAATATGTCGATGCCTTCACCTTCACCCGCTTTGAACCAAGCGGCATGGTCGAGGGTAACGAGGCGATCAAAATGTCGACATCGATTCTCGATTATATCTTCCGCGAGCTCGCCATCTCTTATCTTGGCCGTCATGATCTGGCGCATGCCGAAATCGGCGATCTCAGCTCGGATACGATCGGCCGCGGCGAAGGTGATTCGACCCGTAGCGATAGCGAGCCGGAACTGCCCTTTTTCAATAAAATGACCAGCACCGGTTTTGTACGTGGGCAACTGCAAGTCATCTCCAATAGCAAACCTGCAACTTCAGGGGCGCTGGCACTGGCAACCAACCACGAAACGACCGCAATGCTCAGAAACGAAACGCAGGAGGGTATGATTGTGCAGGTCGGCGTGTCGGTGGCGCAGAAAGAGCAGGACGGGCTGCGCGAAAAAATCCGCGAGGCCAAAGCGAAAGGTTACGAAGGCGATTCCTGCCATGAGTGCGGCATGTTTACGCTGGTGCGCAACGGCACCTGCATGAAATGCGATACCTGCGGCGCCACGAGTGGGTGTTCTTAGATTTCTACTAGGGCGGGCGGCTTGCTTGAAAGCACCGTGCTCGAATCCTCATGTAGCGCTGCTACACTCCGGTTCTGTGCGCGTCGCTTTCTTCGCATCCGCCTCGTCCTAGCGAAATCAACATTTTGTTTTGACAATAAGGTCAGCATACTATATAAGGTTCTCTGATTAGCATTTAGAAGTTTGCTAGCCCCTTGACGCAGTGAATGGCCTGAATAGACTGTGAGCGAAAAGGTTATCCTAGCCCGATAAGCAAAGCTAATTAAGGAAGTAGAGTTTGGCTTCCAAAACCAAATTCGAAGCTCAGGATATATATTGAGAGAGGCAGCGGACGCGCTGCCCTTCCTTTTTCTGGCATTGCACTCATGATAAAACTCGCTAGCTTGAGTTAAGCGCGAAGGCTTTCGAGAACCGCAGCGCAGCGTACGTTTGAGTACGTGAGCAGCGGAAGTGCAGAAAGCCAAGCAGATTAACCAAGCTAGTAGAGTTTTGTGCGTAGTCTCATTGAAACCCATTTTGGCCTAGCGCTCATACTCGCCTGCGTGCTCGGGCTGGTACTTCCGGGAATGCCTGCGATTCCAAACGAGCTGGCGGCGCTTGCGCTCGCTGTGCTGATGTTCGTGTCATGCTACCGCCTCCGTGATAGCGACATCAGGGATGTAAAGCCACGAGAGCTGCTTTTATTTTACATCGTGCGTTACGCGCTGCTGCCGCCGCTGCTTTATGTGGTCACGCTTGCAATCGCTCCTGACTATGCGGCGGCGGTGCTGCTGCTTTCGGTTGTTCCCGCCGCGGTATCCAGCCCGGCCTTTACGGTGATGTATGGCGGAAGGGTCACCATTGCCTTTGCGATCGTGCTGCTGTCGCAGCTCCTTACCCCCCTGCTCATCCCGCTGCAATTTATGGCGATCGGCGCGGAAAATGTTACACCGTCCACCGCGCATTTGTTTCACACGCTGCTGCTGTGTGTCGTTTTGCCGATGATCGCTTACGCGCTGGTGCGAAAGCACGAAGCCAGCAGTAGGTATTTCTATGATCAGGGCAAGTTTCTTTCGATCCTGCTCATCATGTTCATCATCGCGCTGGCGGTTGCCAAGCAGCGCGAGGTGATTCTTGCAAATCCGCTTGGCCTGATTCTGCCCTTTGCGCTCGCGATGGGCTGCTACCTCATCTATTTTCTGGTGGGATTTGGTTTTGCTGGCCGCGACCGCGCCGCGCAAATCAGCTATGCGACCTGCTCCGGTTTTAATAACGCAGCCCTAGGCGTGAGCCTGGCCCTACTTCATTTCGGACCAGAGGTACTGCTGTTCATCGCCGCCGCCGAAATCGGCTGGTCGCTACTGCCGATGGTGATGCGGTTTCTTGTTCGCTAGCGGATGTTTTTCTTCGACTAACTCTTTTAAATGTTTGCCTGCGACATGGGTATAGATTTGGGTGGTAGCGATGTCGCTGTGGCCGAGCAGTTCCTGAATCACGCGCAGGTCAGCGCCACCTTCCAGCAAATGTGTGGCGAAGCTGTGGCGAAGCGTGTGGGGCGATATTTTTTCCGGATTAATGCCGGCTTTGATTGCCAGCTCCTTCAGCATGACACCGAATTGCTGGCGCGTGATGTGGCCTTTCGCACGCGAGTAGGGAAAAAGAAATGCATTCGTGCTTGCTGCCTGGTGCTTGGCGCTTTGGGCAGAAGTCAGAAAAACGTTTCGAACTTTCAAATAATTCGAAAGCGCCTCTTTCGCTTTGGCGCCGAGCGGAACCAAACGCTCTTTATTTCCCTTACCTTTGATCAGCAAAAAATCCTGCTTACTGGCCGAAACCAATGGTAATGAAACCAACTCAGAAACACGAAGCCCACCGCCATACATGAGCTCAAGCATCGCGCTCAGGCGGAGGCCCTTAGGGCTATCATCGCTGCTTGCGGCATCAATCAATGCAATCATATCGTTTGGCTGAAGCACCTTTGGAAGTGGTTTGCTAAGCCGTGGGGTTTCAATGTTAATCGCCGGATTATCGCTTCGCAATTTCTCGCTATAGAGAAACTGGAAGAATTGTTTGATGGCAGAAAGCTTTCTTGCCTGAGTCTGTGGTGCGAGTCCTCGCCTGGCAAGATCTGAGAGAAACGCTTCGATGGTGGCACGCTTAAGCTTTAAAATCGTCTGCTTGGTTTCCTTGCAATGGCCGAGAAAATCCTCAAGATCACGCTCATACGCCGACAAGGTATGTTTTGATGCGCCGCGCTCGGCGGCCATCATTTCGAGGAAGCTTTCGAGCTGGCTACTGGCTGATGACTTTGGCATCGAGCGGTTTTTCAACGAGCTGCTGCGGCGCGGCAATATCTCGTGATAGCATCACGATCAGCACGCCGCTGGTCAGACCAAGCAGCATCATGAACAGTACCATCGGGCGTGAATAGCGTCGCTTAGGTTGCATTTGCTGATGTTTCCTTTAAGGATGGTGACATGAATAACTCCAGATTAGCAGTAAACGTCTCATGGCTCAAGACGCGAAGATTACATTAATAAAACCGGTTGTGCTGGTGGGGCTCATGGGCGCCGGCAAAACCACCATTGGCAGGCGCCTCGCGCAGGCGCTCGCTGTGCCGTTTATCGATTCAGACCAGGAAATTGTCGAGGCGGCAGGGTGTAGCATTTCTGATATTTTTGCGCTTTACGGCGAATCAATTTTCAGGGATCTCGAGCAGCGCGTGCTCGTCCGGTTGATTGGTGCCTCGCCCTGTATTCTGGCAACTGGCGGCGGCGCATTTATCAATCCGATGGTCAGGCAGGCAATCAAAGACCATGCGATTTCGGTGTGGCTCAAAGCCGACTTAGAAACGCTGGTGGAGCGCACCTCCCGACGCGATACGCGGCCACTACTAAAAACAGGGGATAAAAGTGAAATCCTTGCCAAGCTCATGGATGAGCGCTACCCGATTTATGCAGAGGCTGATATCACCATCGATAGTAATGCCAGCGCGCATGAAGCCGTTGTTGATCGGATCATGCAGGCGCTGAAGGAGCGGCATCATGGTTGAAACGGTTCGCACCCAACTTGGCGGGCGCAGTTATGATATTTTAGTTGGCGAGCGCCTTCTTTCGCGTGCCGGTGAGCTTATTGCACCCATCACCCGCGATGCACAGGCGATTATCATCAGTGACCGGCAGGTTGCCAAATTCTACTTGCACCGCTTAACCGGTGCGCTGGAAGATGCCAAAATCCGTCACCGCACGATCCTGCTTGAAGCCGGTGAAGGCACCAAAAGCCTTGCGGTATTTTCGACCTTGATGGAACAAATCCTGGAGCAAAAACCCGATCGCAAAACAGTGCTCATTGCACTTGGCGGCGGCGTGATTGGCGATATTACTGGCTTTGCCGCGGCAAGTTTACTAAGGGGCGTACGCTTCATCCAAATTCCTACGACGCTGCTGGCGCAGGTCGATAGCTCGGTCGGCGGTAAAACCGGTATTAATTCCGCCTATGGAAAGAATCTGATCGGAGCGTTTCATCAGCCATCCATGGTGATTGCAGACATCTCAACGCTTGCGACCTTGCCTCAGCGCGAAAAGCTGGCCGGCTACGCAGAGGTGCTTAAATATGGCCTGATCGGTGACCATGACTTTTTCAGCTGGCTGGAGACGCATGGCCTGAGCGTATTAAACCTTGATGGTGCGGCGCTAACGCAGGCAGTGGTGCAAAGCTGTAAGGCCAAAGCAACTATTGTTTGCGCCGATGAAACCGAACAAGGCCAGCGCGCACTTCTTAATTTCGGCCATACTTTTGGCCACGCGCTCGAGGCTGAAACTGGGTTTTCGGATAAGCTCCTGCATGGTGAGGCTGTGGCGATCGGCATGGTGCTGGCCTTACAAACATCGGTTGCAATGGGTATCTGCCCTGCAGATGACCTTGAGCGGGTGCTGAAACATTACCGAACGACGAAACTGCCATATAGTCCCAAAACCATCCGCAGCGATTGGAATCTTGATGCACTGATGGAGCATATGAGCCGCGATAAAAAAGCGAAAAATGGGCAGCTTACCTTTGTGCTGACGCGCGGTATCGGCCAGGCTTTCGTCGAAGATAGCGCACCCGTAGCCCTTATTCGTGAGGTACTTGCGGCAAGCTTTGCGGCGTAATATAGTCCTTTTTCTTATGTCAGAAAATCTGGTTGCCGAACGAGCTGCCACACCTTACCGCGCAGAAAAACAAGATCACATCGTGATCCGTGCGATGCTGCTTGCGGACATTCCTGCAATCTGTGATATGGCCGAACGGATCTGGCGCAAACATTATGTGCCGGAAATTGTGACCGCTGAACAAATTGAATACATGTTGCCGCGTATTTATGATCCGGCGTTGATCAAGAAAAGCATGACAGATCGCAGGCAATGCTTCTGGTTAATGCTCAGTGGCGAAACACCGATCGGCTATGCCGCTGCCGAACCTCGTGGAGATGGTGGCGTTTGGTTTCTGGATAAACTCTATGTTGATATGGATAAGCAGCGCAGCGGACTTGGTGCGATGCTGCTAAACGCTGTGCTGCTCGAGACCAAGCCGAGTGAACTTACATTACGCGTCAACCGCAAGAATCACAAAGCAATCAATTTCTATTTCAAACATGGTTTTTATATTGAGGGGCTGGACTGTTTGGATATCGGCGGGGGTTTTGTGATGGATGATTTCCTAATGCGAAAATTCGTGTAACCCGCTATGCCTGAAATTAGCAACGAGATCCTGTTTTACGGGATTGCAATTTTGTTACTGTTATTCGTATCGGCGTTTTTTTCAGCGTCCGAAACGGCGATGACGGCAGTCTCCCGCGCGCGGCTTTACCAGCTGGTAATCGATGGTAATAAGCGCGCGCAGGCGGTCAGCAAGCTCAGACGCAATAAAGAAGCGACGATTGGCACCGTGCTGCTCGGCAATAACGCGGTGAATATTGCCGCCTCGACCATTGCCACGACACTGACCATACGCCTGTTTGGTACCGAAGAAGGCGGGCTGGTGATTGTGACAATCGTCATGACACTACTGGTTGTGATATTCACCGAGGTCTTGCCGAAAACCTACGCCATTCAAAATGCCGAGCGCGTGTCGCTGGCGCTGTCACCGGCGCTGAGCATTCTGGTAAAATTACTTTACCCGATCACCCACACCATTCAAATCATCATTCGCGCGGTGCTGAAACTTTTTGGTGTGGATATTACCCAAAGCAACACGCTCATTTCCGCGACCGATGTTGTGCGCGGCACCATCGAGCTGCATCACCGCGAAGGCAAGATGATCAAGCAGGATAGGGACATGCTCGGCAGCATTCTTGATCTCAATGACATCGAGGTCGAAAATGTCATGATCCACCGCATGGAGGTAGAAACGATCGATGCCACCCTGCCCGCACCGGAGCTGATCAAACAAGCCGTATCCACCATGCATAGCCGCATTCCGCTTTGGCGCGGCGAGCCTGATAATATCATTGGCATTTTGCATGTTAAAGATCTGGTGAAAGCGATGAGCGGCAGACTGGGCACGCTTTCCAGCGAAGATATCGTCGCCATCTGCCACAAACCATGGTTCATACCGGAAACGACCAGTCTGCATGACCAGCTGCTTGCCTTTCGTAACCGCAGGCAGCATTTCGCGCTGGTGGTCGATGAATATGGCAGCTGGCAGGGCATCGTCACGCTGGAAGACATCATCGAGGAAATTGTTGGAAACATCGATGACGAGCATGATGAGAGCTCACGCGAAATTCAAAAAATCTCCGATCATTCCTATCTGGTGAATGGCTCGGTGACGCTGCGTGACTTGAAGCGCCAGCTTGATTGGGATTTTCCTGATGAGCACGCATCGACCATCGCCGGCCTCTTAATTCATGAAGCTCAGACGATTCCTTCTGTGGGCGATCATTATTTCTTCCATGGCTTTCGTTTTACCGTAGTGGAGAAAGACGATACGCAGCTAACTTCTCTGCGCATTGAAAAGCTTGCTTCCGCACCCATCGAGGATGATGTCGAGCTGTGACGCGCGCGCCCTCAGATGAAGGCTATATTGTGGAATATGTCGCAGTAGGCGGCTCGATGAAGGTCACCGCATTTGATCCCATCACACTGACCGAAGCCAGTATCATCGCCCCTAGCGGTGCATCACAGCATGACATGGCTACACTTGCCATACGCAAGCTCGACTATGTGCTGGGCAAAAAGCAAGGCGGTGAATGATGGCTCGTTTTTTTAAAAGACGCAAAAGACAGCGTAAATACCCCAATTATCGCGGGCGGCGTCAGCCTGTTCTGGAATCACGCAGCAGAAAAGAAACCGCAAGCGAAACCAAAGCCGATAAGCGCTATACGCGTTCGCCTCGCCGTAGCGGTTTCGGAAGTTTCGTGCGACGCACAATGCTTTATGCCGGCATCGCAGGCACGGTGTTTATGGCTTATGTCTGGATCACGCTGCCGGATATTGACGGATTGAACCGTTTCCTCAAAACCCCCAGCATTGTGGTGAAAGCCGAGGATGGCAAGATCATCGGCAGCTTTGGTGATGTTTACGGCGATTTCGTGCGGTTTGATGAATTTCCTACCGCGCTGGTTGATGCGGTGATGGCAACTGAAGATCGTAATTTTTACTATCATTTTGGTGTTGATCCGCTTGGCCTGGCGCGAGCGATGTGGGTGAATTTCCAAGCGGGCAAAGTAGTGCAAGGTGGCAGCACGATCACCCAGCAAGTCGCCAAAAACGTATTTCTCACACCGGAACGCTCGATGATGCGCAAATTGCGCGAGATGATCCTCGCGTTCAAACTCGAGTACCGGTTTTCCAAGCAGGACATCATGGCGATTTACCTGAACCGCGTTTATCTCGGTGCTGGCACTTACGGCGTTGATGCTGCCTCGCGGCGCTATTTTGATAAATCGGCGCGCGATATTAATTTAAGTGAGGCGTCGATTCTTGCCGGTCTTCTCAAAGCGCCGTCGCGTTTTGCTCCTACCAGCAACCCCACCCGCGCCAAACAGCGTGCCGAGCAGGTGCTTATCAACATGCAGGATGCAGGTTATTTAAGCGAGTCACAAACCAAACGTGCGCGTGAGCAGCTGCGCGAAGCGATGAGCACGCGCAAACGCGAGACGCAAGGCAGCATGTATTTTGCTGAGTGGGTGGCCGATCAGGTGTCTGAGATTCTTGGCACGACCGGCGAAGATGTGGTGGTGATCACCACCCTTAAGCCTGATTTGCAAGATGCTGCCGAAAAAGCGGTTACCAGCTTGCTTGCTAAAGATGGTGATAAAGAGAAAATCTCGCAGGCAGCGCTGGTTTCCATGTTGCCGGATGGCGCCGTGGTCGCAATGCTTGGCGGACGCAGCTATGCGGAAAGCCAGTTCAACCGCGCCACACAGTCGCAGCGCCAGCCGGGCTCAGCGTTTAAATTGTTTGTCTATCTCGCAGGTCTGGAAAACGGTATGTGGCCGGATATGCTGGTGGAGGACGCGCCAATTACGATTCCCATCCCGGGCGGCACCTGGCGACCTAAAAACTATACTGGGCGTTTCCTTGGCGAAGTTACGCTGCGCGAGGCTGTGGCTGATTCCATCAATACCGTTGCAGCATCGGTGGCACAGCAGGCAGGCGTTGAGAATGTCGTCGATATGGCAAAGCGCTTGGGCGTTAATTCACCTATGATCCCTGTACCCAGCATTGCGTTAGGCTCGACGGAGGTCACACTGCTCGAACTCACCACCGCTTATGCTCATATGCCATCCGGCGGCGAGGTAGTGGTACCACGAGGCATCAGCCGGATCGAGACCAGCCAAGGTAGCGTGCTTTATGAATATGAACCTAAAAAAAGCGCGCAGGTGATTAGCACCAATAGCGTGAATATGATGAACGATATGCTGATGGCGGTGACCACCAGCGGCACCGGTCGCCGCGCGCAAATCGGCAGACCGATTGCTGGTAAAACCGGTACGACTTCGGATTATAAAGATGCATGGTTTATCGGCTACACGGCGCAGCTGGCAACCGGCGTATGGGTAGGAAATGATGATAACACGCCGATGAAAAAAGTCACCGGCGGGGGCATGCCGTCTGCGATCTGGCGCGACTATATGAAAGTAGCCATGACCGACATGGCCACACGCGGCCTTTCAACAGAATTTAGCCCGCCAGAGCAGCTCCCGTGGCAAGAAGGTGAGGCAGGACTAAAACCTAATGATGTGAAACTTGGCCCAGAATTTTGGAACAAGCTGATGGGGCAGTAGCTCAAATCTGGTAGCGGTAAAGTTCGCTGCCTTTTGTTTTAAGCCAATCGCGGCGCTCTTTAAAATCAGGGCAGAGTGATTGTACTAAACGCCAGAAATCATCGCTATGATTCATGTGAACCAGATGCGAAACTTCATGACACACGACGTAATCCATCACCTCGTAGGGCGCCAGCACCAGGCGCCAAGAAAACGACATGTTGCCGCTCTGGTTACAACTTCCCCAGTGTGAATGCGTATCGCGCAGGCCGATACGCCGAACGGTTTTTCTTATGCGCGCTGCATGGTGATACGCCAGACGAGCGATTTCCTCGCGGGCACATTTGACCAGCAGATCACGCACTCGGCGCGCCAGAAACGCCTGATCACCAAAGACCTCCATAACACCATTTGTGAGTGAAGCTGTTCCCCTGCCACCACGATGCCGGATCAGGTATGGCCTTCCGAGCACAGCAATCTCCATCCCATCATGGAAGGATATTTTCTGCGGTTTTTCGCCAAGCTCACGCTCGATCCATGCGCGCTTTTCTTCCACAAAAGAGAGCCCTTGCTTTAAGGATACGTAGCGGGGTAAAGTAAGCGTTAAAGAATGGTTAATAGGCTGGTAGCGAATCACCATCCTGCGTGTGCGCGGATGTTTGCGAATCGTAATGGGAACTTGCTGCTCGCCCATGATCAGGTAGTGAGACATACAGCATTACTAACGACTAACTCCTAACAACTGGTTACTGTGGCATGCGTTTTCCACCAAGCTTTATTGATCGGCTGAAAAATCATTTCCTGATTTCGGAAGTGATTGGCAAACGTATCGCCATCAAACGACATGGGCGGGAATACCAAGCGCTCTGCCCGTTTCATAATGAAAAATCGCCGTCTTTTACCATCAATGATGAAAAAGGATTTTATCATTGTTTCGGCTGTGGCGCACATGGTGATGCCATTTCATTTGTGATGCAGCATGACCGCGCAAGCTATCCGGAAGCAATCGAAACACTCGCGCGCGATGCTGGTATTGCGCTGCCAGAAATTTCGCCGGAGCAAATCAAAAAAGCGCAAACTGAAAAAACGCTCTACGATGTCATTGAGGCCGCCTGCACATGGTTTGAAAAACAGCTGCAATCGCCTGCGCATGTGCTGGCGTGGGAATATGCCAAGCAGCGCGGCATCCATACCGATTTGATGCGCCAGTTTCGCATCGGCTACGCGCCGGATGAGCGCACGGCTTTAAACAAACACCTGCTTCAGCTTGGGTTTGATGTGAAGCTTCAAATTGATGCAGGGCTTGTGATTCCAACCGATGATGGCCAGATCTATGATCGCTTTCGCGGCCGGCTCATGTTCCCGATTCGCAGCAGCAGCGGCAAGGTTATCGCTTTTGGCGGCAGGCTGCTTGCCTCATCTTCGAAGAATTTGCCTAAATATCTGAACTCGCCGGAAACCGCTTTGTTTAAAAAAGGCGAGATGCTGTTCAACCTCGATCAGGCGAAAAAACCTGCACGCGAAACAGGAATGGTTGCAGTGATGGAAGGCTATATGGATGTGGTGATGACCGCGCAGAGTGGTATCCCGTATGCCGTTGCCACGCTGGGCACCGCCGTGACACCAAGCCACCTGCGTCTCCTGTGGCAACTTTCTAAAGAGCCGGTGATGTGTCTGGATGGCGATACGGCTGGCAAACGTGCGATGCTGCGTGCAATCGAAGTGGCACTGCCATTACTTTCTGCCGGACAAAGCCTTCGTTTTGCGGTGCTACCCAAAGGAGAGGACCCAGATTCTTATGTGCAAAAATACGGCAAGGCCAGTTTCGAAACCTTGCTGCAAAATGCCAAGCGCCTGTCGCAGGTCATCTGGGAAAGTCTTGCCGCGCAGCATAAAATCACTCAGCCAGAAAGCCGCGCTGCACTCGAAGGCGCCTTCACCAAACTATGTGCATCGATTACCGATAACGGCTTGAAGAATCATTATCTTTCCTACTTCAAAAAACAATTATGGGAATCATCGCGCACGCAAAAAACAGGTAAGCCCGCTAGCTCACGCTCAACCCATGTCGAACAAATGGCAGTGCAGCATTTTTCAGCGGTCGCTGATACACTGATCCGGCGCATGCTTAAGACACTCATTCTTTTCCCTGCCCTGCTTGGAAAAAGTCAGGTCGAGGAATTGCTGGCGCGGCTCGATATCAGAAGCGCTCCACTCGATGCCATGCGCAATGTCTTGCTTGCGAGCATCACTGACCCAGAAGCAGAGCGCGCTGATTCTCTGGCTGTGTATGTTGAATCAAAGCTTGAAGCAAGTTGGGTCAGGTCGCTGCTTAGTGACTCGCTGAAACTACCCTACACCACGACGCTTTCGATCGATGATGCGCTTGCCCTTTGGAATGAAACGGCTGAAGCTTACCAGCTTAGTCATCTTGAGCTGGAGCTGCAGGAACTTCAAGAACGCCTGGGTGATGGCATCCAGGAAGCGGATTATATGCGTTTAATTGAGCTAAAACAATCGATTGACAAGGCTCGCCGCAACCTGACCTTCGCAGCAGCAGATAGCGATGCTATCTAGCCCTTGTAAAACCCATTGAAAAAAATAAAAAACAGCTTATATCTCATTCGTTTAATTGGACCTAACACGCTGGTTGTCATTCATCGAAGTAACATCCATTCCTAAAATCTAAGGAGGCTGCATGTGGTGGTGGTGGCAACAATCTGGCGAAACAAAGGGTAAAAAAGATATGGCAAGTAAGCGCAGTGCGGCGGCAAAAAAAGCAACCGCGAAATCCACCGCTAAGGCAAAACTGAAACCTAAAGCAAAACCTAAATTGAAGGTGACAGCAAAGCGCCCTGCTCCCGCAGCGAAAAAACCAGCCCTTAAGAAACCTGCCAAAAAACCAGTGATTAAGCTCGTGAAAAAATCATCGCCTAAATCGCCAACGCCAGCGGCGCGTGCGCGCACCAGCTCTTCGAAAGCGGTTTCCTCGAAACCGCCTGTCAAAAAAATGTCTGGGGGTGGCAGTGGTAAAAAACCCCCTTCCGCACCATCACAAAAATTGCTAGCACCAGCCGCTAAACTTGCTAAAACCACACCACTCAAAATGAAAGAAACGGTACAAGACGTGCCCAAAAAAAATGATAAGAAGTCCACTGCCAATGCTTTAAAAGCTAACTCTTCCAAGACTTCTGCGAAAACAGATAGCAAACAGTCCGCAAAAAAAGAGGGCAGCAAAGAGGATCAGCAACAAGCACTGGTTCGCAAACTACTCTCGATGGGCAAGGCACGAGGCTTCATTACCTATGATGAGCTCAACACCGTGCTTCCCGCCGATGAATTCTCGCCGGAAGTGATCGACTCGGCGATCAGCGCGCTTGCGCAAGCGGAAATTCAGGTGGTGGAAGATGGCGCGCCGATGGATCCCGCCGATGCGCCGCAAGAAGCCGATGCCGAGGAAGTGGAAAATGTTGGCCGCTCCGACGACCCAGTGCGCATGTATTTGCGTGAGATGGGTAATGTTGAATTATTATCCCGCGAAGGCGAAATCGAGATCGCCAAGCGTATCGAAGCCGGCCGAGAAACCGTTATCAGCGCACTATGTGAGTGTCCGCTGGTGATGAAAGAAATTCTTTCATGGCGCGATGAGCTGGATGCCGGCACCATGCTGCTACGTGATATTATTGATCTTGATGCCACGTATGGCGCTGGCAATGAATCCGGTGAATTCAGCGGTGGCTTGCCAACAGCACCGGCACGCGACGTGGAAAAAGATTACGAAGATGATGACGAAGAGGAAGAAGAGTCAGACGACGAAGATGAAGACTCTGAAGAGGAATCAGATGAAGCGGCCGGCAGTGCCGAAGTAGCTGAAGAAGCTGAGGAAGACGATGCGTCGGTATCGCTACTTGCTATGGAAAGCGCGCTTAAGCCGCAGATTTTAGAGACACTCGATCAGTTTGCCAAGATCAGCAAAAAGATGCGTTCGTTGCAGGAAAAACGCCTGTCGCGCTCGATCGGCGAAGGCAAATACAGCAAAGATGACGAGAAGCTTTATCAGAAATACCACCGCGAACTGGTGGAGCTGATGATGGGCGTTCGCCTCACCATTGCGCGCGTTGAAGGCCTCATCCTGAAACTCTATGATATGAATAAACGCCTGATGACGCTGGAAGGCAAATTGCTTCGCCTCGCTGAGGGCCGCAAAGTGCCGCGCAAGGCGTTCCTCGAGGCTTATCTCGGCAGCGAACTGGATCCGAACTGGTTCAAAAAACTTGCCCAGCGCACTGAGAAGGGTTGGAAAGATTTTATCGCCAAAGATCGCAAGGATGTCGACGATATCCGTGATGAGATGGGCAAGATCGCCGAATCAGTCGGGCTCGAAATCGGCGAATTCAAACGTATGATTCTCGCCGTACAAAAGGGTGAGCGTGACACCAACCGCGCCAAGAAAGAAATGATCGAGGCGAATTTGCGCCTTGTGATTTCGATTGCGAAAAAATACACCAATCGTGGCCTGCAGTTCCTCGATCTGATTCAGGAAGGCAATATCGGCCTGATGAAGGCGGTGGATAAATTCGAATATCGCCGCGGCTATAAATTCTCAACCTACGCCACGTGGTGGATCCGTCAGGCGATCACGCGCTCGATCGCCGATCAGGCACGCACCATCCGCATTCCGGTGCATATGATCGAGACGATCAATAAAATTGTGCGCACTGGCCGGCAGATGCTCCATGAAATTGGCCGCGAGCCAACGCCGGAAGAACTCGCCGAGCGCCTCGTCATGCCGCTTGATAAAGTTCGCAAGGTGATGAAAATTGCCAAGGAACCGGTCTCACTTGAAACGCCGATCGGCGATGAGGAAGATTCACACCTGGGAGATTTCATCGAGGATAAAAATGCGATTCTGCCGCTCGATGCCGCTATTCAAAGCAACCTGCGCGAGACGACGACGCGGATTCTCGCCAGCCTCACGCCGCGCGAAGAACGCGTGCTGCGCATGCGTTTTGGTATCGGTATGAACACCGATCACACGCTCGAGGAAGTTGGCCAGCAATTCTCGGTCACCCGCGAACGCATCCGCCAGATCGAGGCCAAGGCGCTGCGCAAACTCAAGCACCCCAGCCGTTCAAGAAAACTCAGAAGCTTTCTGGATTATTGATGTGACCATTACCACCCGCCTGTTTACTTCTTTTTATGGCAAGCCCGTCGGCGGCGATGCGTTTGGTAACCAGTATTATATCGAGCGGGCACCTAAAAAGGGTGCGCGGGCGAAGCGATGGGTTCGTTATAGCGGCGCCTCTTTTTTCCAAGAGCTGATTGGCTGGGGTATGCCCGATCCCTCGCGCGTACCGCCGGAGTGGCATGGCTGGCTTCATTATACGACTGACCTACCACCAACCAACCGCACCATCAAACACCATGCTTGGGAAAAACCCCACCAGCCAAACTTGACTGGCACCACCGGCGCTTACCTGCCACCCGGTCATCTTGAAAAAGGTGCAGACCGTTCGCCTGCTACCGCCGATTACGAGGCGTGGAAGCCCTAAGTCGAGATGGCTTAGTTAAAACATCAGCCATAGCGTTGCCGTAAGCCATAGCGCAAGATTCACTTGCTGCCAGCGATCAGTAAGCAGCAACGCCTCTGGCTCACCGCCTTTGTTATAGACATAAATTGCCTGCAAATAACGAAACAGACCAAATGCCACAAAGCCAGTCGTATAGACAATTTCCACGCGTCCGGTATGTTTAGCGATTTCTACGGTGTAAATCGCATAGGTGATGAGCGCCGCGCAGCCCGAGACATTGACCAGGCGATCAAGCAGTGCACGATTATAATTCACAAGATTGGGCTTACTGGCAGCATAGGTTTCGATACCGACTTCGTGGTAGCGTTTACCAAAGGCGATAAAGAGGGCTAAGAAAAAGGTCGATAAAATAATCCACGGCGACACAGTCACGCCAAGCGCATAACAGCCCATGAGCACACGCATCACATAACAAGAAGCAATGAAGAAAACATCGAGCAACGCATGGCGCTTAAGCAGGAACGTATAAAGCACATTACTGAGCACATAGATGACGAGCATCGCAGCGCAAGCAGGCGGTAATTGCAAAACAACAAATAGCGCGACAGCGCTCATAAGTGATGCCAGCAGGCCAGCCTGAAGAGACGTTACTTTTCCTGTGGCGAGCGGACGCAGTTTTTTGACCGGATGCAAGCGGTCTTCGGCCACATCGCGAAGATCATTGATGATGTAAACCACCGACGATACGGCAATGAACGATAGCACAGCCAGCAACCCCAGCTGCCATGCCTGAGCATCCATAAATTTGCCCGCAAAAAAGAGCGGCGCGAGCACCAGCAGGTTTTTGATCCATTGCCTGGGGCGGAGAAGCGAGAGGACAGGAGTCATGATGCTATTGTCGATTGTTTATTATTCCTGAAAACCGGCGAAGCGCTGATGCCAGTCCCCGCTATCAACGTATGGGTAAGCAGCAACACCATGAGCGGCATGATATCGAAGAATACGCGGTACTCACCCGGAAATCCCGCACGTATATAGGCCAGCCAGAAGATCGGCCACAGCCAAAGCGAAAGTTTGAGAAATAGGGGTTTTTCCATCCAGCGGTAGGTTAGTAAAAAGAAAATGATAGCGATAATAACCATACGGAAATAGCCGGACTTGGAAAAAATATCGCGCGACAGCATACGCGATATATTATCTTCCAATATCCAGCCAACATTATTTGCATAGGCATGATAAAGACTTATTTTAATGAGCGCATAAATCGCGGCCATCAATAGTGAAAGAGAAAGATAATGCGAAAGCGATATTCGGCGATAAAACCAGATCAGAAAGAAGCACAGGATAAAGATGCTAGACTCACGGTTAAGCGTTGCCAAGGTGAACAATACAATCAGTGTATAAAATTTTCTTTTCAGGAAGCAATAGTAGCAGGCGGCAGAAAGGCAAAGCAGCGGAATGTCGTAAATATAGGTCCACTGCCAGCTGAAGGAGGGTAAAAGCCACATGCCAAAAATAGGCGCAAACCATTTAATCGCAGGGTCTTCAGGAAATAACTCCCTGCCCAGAAGAAACATCATCCAGATAAAGCCCAGCAGAAAACCGTAATTGAGTGCTGTCGTCACTATTTTTTCGTAGGTTGCTCCTTCAAAAGCATCTTTGAACTGTGGAAGATACTTACGCATGAAACTATTTGCCTCGAGCGTTTCCATAAATGACTCACGTACTACCTGACGTGTAGTAACCGGTGTGAGGTCGCGGATGAAAGTCGTCATGCGTGGAATAAGGATACGATAGGCGAAAGGACGCCACGCTGTGCCATTTAGCATCGCGTCGTAATCCAATCGTATGAAGCCATCGCCAAATCGAATGGAGTTGACCACCGAATGGGTCATGACGAAGCCAGAAAGAAGCAAATAAATAAAACCAAAAATCAGTACCAAACGGCAGCGATAAAACTGCGCGCACAACTCCCGCCATAGTAATAGTACGCGACTCATGCCCGAACCTTTACCCGCAAGTGAGTTATTATGTTACGCACCGCCTGCACCAGAAATATCGACATCATTGGCACAACATCATAAAAAACTCTTAATTCACCGGGCTTGCCGAATAATAAATATGCTATTGCCATAATTGTTAGCACGCCAGTGCTGGCTTTCAAGAGCTCATTCATCCTGCGTGCTGACCACAGCAACAAGCCGCAGCAGGTCAGTATGGTTAACAGAGCATTTGGGTGATCTGAGTAATAGCTTTGGTATTGCGTCTCCAGAATAATGCCCGGATTATCGTAAAAGATATAGAGCGCCATGATGCGAATAATGAGCCACAGTAGCGCTAAAGACCACAATCTCGGCCATGAAAGATACTCTTTTGGAAAGCGTATCGACAACCATGCCAATATCAGCCATAGCATCAGTGATGATTCTTTATTAAGGCTGGCAAGCAGAAATACGAAAGTAAAGCCAGCCCAGCGCTTGGCGGCAAGCATAGCAAGGCAAATCGCCGACAGCGCAAGCGCTGGAGGGTCGTAAAGATACAGTACTGGAGCCGGCAACGCCAATACAAGCGCCCATGAGGTGAACACAAGCACCGGTGCCGCCAGCGTTACTGCGGGCCATAAATATATTGCTAATCGATGCATGCTGAAAGTGAATAGCGCTAGCGATACGATTATCACCCCCAACCAGGAGGCGCGCATATAGAGGCTTTCTTCATCGGACAATGCTTTAGCAAGGCGTGGTGGAAATAGTTCTTGCTGCTGCAACTGGTCGCGCCAATTTGCTAACTCCGTATTCACGCGATTACGGATATCGCTGGGTGTAACCTGATCAATCACCCGCAAAGTCTGCGGCACCAGCCAGCGATAGACATAGGGGCGTTCAGCTGTGCCGCCTGCCATTGCAAGCAGGGTGGCGCCACGCCATGTATCACCTGCGTGGCTGGTAACAAACCAGTGCGTGCTACCGACTATAACAAGCCATGCGCAGCCCAGAATGTAGAACACTTTGAATGGAAGACGCACGTGCCCACTCTTTTTGCTAGGAAAGGAGATTGTTTTTGCTATGTATGTGATGTGATACAATGTATTAGATAGTCGGAAAAGAGCTGATCATGCAAAAGAACATTTTAGAAACAATCATGGGTGCGGTGGTGCTGGTGGTGGCTGGTGCTTTTCTTACGTTTGCTTACCGTGGCAGCGATGTACGTGTGGAAGATGGCTACAACATTAGCGCGCGCTTCGCGAACGCTTCAGGTATTGCGCTGGGTAGCGATGTGCGTATCGGCGGTATTAAGGTCGGCGTTATCTCTGATCTTTCGCTGGATGCCACTAGCTATGAGGCAGTCGTCAGCATGGAAATCGGCAAAAGCACGAAGCTACCGAAAGACTCCTCCGCCGCGATTGTATCAAGCGGCCTGCTTGGCGAAAAATTTATCCAGATCACCCCGGGCGGTGATGAGGCCATGCTGGATGCAGGCGGCCAGATCGAGTTTACCCAATCGGCAGTTAATCTTGAGGAGCTGATCGGTAAATTTGTGTTTTCCGGCGGCGGCGTCGATAAGGAAAAAGAAGCGCCAAGTTCTGCAACACCGTAGGTGGGTGATCCGATAAATGAATGATCGGACGATTGGATGAGAAAAACTAACGGGTTGTTTATTGTTCTGGCGGCTGCATTACTAAACTCAGCGCCCACTCGTGCTGAAGATGAGAGGCCGCCAGAACCCAACAGTATCACGCTGCAGGGGCTCAATAAAGTCACAGGCCGCACATCTAAATTTGATGGTTTGCTTGGCACGGTTCTTCGCTTTGGGAATTTAGAAATTGTTGCAAGGCGCTGCTGGAAAGCACCGCCTGAAGAGCGCCCGGAGAACGCCGCACTGCTTGAAATCTCAGAACTTAAGCGAGGCGAAGCGCCAGCTCAGGTTTTTTTGGGCTGGATGTTTTCATCTAGCCCTAGCTTATCGGGATTAGAACATCCGGTATATGACATTTCGATAATTAGCTGTGATGTGAAGAAAAAGACAGAAAAAGAAGAATCAGACAACAGTGATGAGCAAAATAAAAAATCAGCACCTAGCGATGATCGGCGCCAATAGCCTGTGACACGCTGGTAAATCCATCACGCTTTATGAGCGCGGGCAAACCTTGAACGATGCTCTGTACTACACTGAATCCTTGATAAACAAGAGCACTATAGAGCTGTACTAAACTTGCACCCGAGCGGATTTTAGCGTAAGCATCTGCCGCTGAAGATACCCCTCCTACCCCTACCAAAAGCAACCGGCCATTCGTGAGACGATAAAAATCTGCAAGCGCTGCCGTTGAAAGCGCAAAAAGCGGCCTGCCGCTTAATCCCCCCTGCTCTTTGCTTTGCTGCGATTTCAAAGCGTCCGGCCTTGAGATGGTAGTATTGCTGATGATAAGACCCTCGAGTTTATGAGCCATCGCCAGCTCAGCAATATCTTCTTTTTCGTTCATCTCGAGATCAGGCGCGACTTTAAGCAGAAGTGGCAGTTGTTTGTTGTGCAAGAGCGCGCATTCGCCTCGCACTTTCATCAGCTTGGCAAGCAGCTCACCCAGCGCGCCGCGTTGCTGCAAATCACGCAGACCCTTTGTGTTAGGCGATGAGATGTTGATTGTCACATAATCACACGCCGCATAAACGGCTCGCAGGCCAGTTACATAATCCTCTACAGCATCCTCACTATCCTTATTTTTGCCGATATTGGCGCCAACAATACCGCCGATTTTTTGTCTGCGATGCAGATTCCATACAAAGCGATCCAGGCCGAGATTGTTAAAACCAAGCCGATTGATGATCGCCTCATCTTCGGTCAGCCTGAAGATGCGTGGTTTAGGATTACCAGATTGCGGCCTTGGCGTGACAGTGCCCGCCTCCACAAAACCAAAGCCCTGTGATAGCAGGGCATTTACCACCTCTGCGTTCTTGTCAAAGCCAGCAGCAAGACCGATTGGATTTTTAAAATGAAGGCCCAGCACTTTGGTTTCCAGTGTTGAGTCGTGATGGATGCGCGCGGATGGTATCAAACCATGCGATAAACCAGCGATCGCGAGCTGGTGCGCCCGCTCAGGATCAAGCTTATGGATGAATGGACGCAGTGCAGAAAAATAAGACGACATGACCCCAGTCTAGTCGCTGGGTGCGAAGATGGAAAGAATTTGCTTAGCCTGTGCGCTGCTTGCCATCGTTTGGCTGGAATCAGAAGCGGCCACCTTGGCTGAGGGCTCGACAGGAGGGCGTATGGGCAGGGCAATACCAACCTTATCATCTTTGTTTTTTAGCGCGATGAAACGATCATTTGCACGAACCTTCGGAAGACGGTTATGAGCAGCCATATTACGCGCGCCATGCAGCGATATGAATGTCTGACCGGCAATTGGTTTCGTTGCTCGAGAAGCAAGTACATCATGGGTGGATCCCGCTACAACGACAAACACGATCATCCAAAGTTTTATTGGCACGCTCACGCAAAACATCCTTCTAAATTTTCAGTTTAAACCATATTTGCAATTTGCGTGCCGGTGCGACATTTATGCCGCGATCTTCATTTTCATGTTTGTTTCAAACGAATTGTGGTGTAAAAACGTAACACTATACTATATCTGGTGGTTGGTATGGTTTGTGGAACATAGGCTGAATGGTGCATTGGTCTCGCAATAAAGCGCGCGCTCTTGGTGGGGCTCTGGTGTTGTGTTGGATGTCCAGCACAGCGCTTGCGTCGCCAGAATATGGTGAGACATTGCCATATCGCGCTGACGGGCATGGCTTTCAGCCATCGAATCATGATGACGACCCTGAAAGCCCTTATCAAAAGCGCAAAGAATTTCTACAATCAGACGCTCAAGGCCTGCCTTCTGTGCAGCTGTTAAAAAAACCATCTACGCCCGATAATATCGAGAGTGACCGTGCGGACGCAGCTGTTGCGGATGTAGTTGCTGACAGCGCTTCTGCTGCTTCAATGAGCACAGCCGAGCCCATGAAAATCAACATTCCAAACCTTCGGGCTATGGAAGATCATGAAACAACTCATACCCAAGCCGAAGCTGAGATCAAATCCTTCAAGCCCGCTATCGTTGAAGATGATAGACCACAACAAACCGTTGCTGAATTTAAGCCCCTGCCCTGGCATTCAGACATTGCTTCGCAACCAGCAGCTGAGGAGCTGGCTGCGCTTGCGCCGTCTGCTGGAACCGACACTCCGCTCATACCACTACCTGAAGCAGCACCACTAGCAGAGCCCCCACCAGCCCTGCCTGCGCCAGTTGTTGCCGCCACAACTGCAACAGCCGCAGCTTCAGCTCCCCCCGCTCTTCCTGAACTACCACCCGTCAGTCAACCTGAAGCAGTGGAGGCTAAGGCTCCAGATAACGTCAGCGACAAGCAAGCAACTGAAGCGCTTGATCAGGCGCTGCGCGACAAGGTTGCGCTAAACGCAAAAACTGATCGCCCGCAAGATTTGCCTATGCTGCAATCGGATGAGGTACAGAAAAAAGTCACCAAAACACCAGCGGCCAAACCTGAAACTGAGCAAGCAAGTCCTGAAAAATCATACTCTCCTTTGGACACTGAGCCTGAGATGGCGCTTTCTGATAAAAGCGAAGCCATCGCACGACGTATTCCATCCAATCTGGACCGCCCAACCAGGCCGCAACCTGAAGAGGTAACGATTGACCGCGCCCGCAATCTTGATGATGTTTTTGAAGATGATGTCAAAGTTGATAAAGGCGGCGATGTGCAGGCCGTCCAGCATGAGGCGATGGGTATCAAGATTGAGGTTAAAAATCGTAATCGCAATCTCGATTATGAATTAGAAAAAGCCTATGACGCTCTGGTGACAGGGCAGCCATCGCTGGCGATTGAAATTTACAAGAACATTCTCACCAATGATCCCAATAATAAAGGCGCATTGTTTGGTCTGGCGACCACCTATCATCGCTCTGGCCAGCTGGATCAGGCGAGAAATTACTACGGTAAACTACTGGCTATTGCTCCCAAGCACCGTGATGGGCTCAATAACTTCCTGGTGCTGCTTGCGGATGAAGCGCCAGAGCAAGCACTGGCTAAAATGGAAGAGCTTGCCAAGCGCAACCCTGATTTCAGCCCGATACCGGCACAAATGGCCGTCATCCACCAGCGACTTGGTAATAATGAGCAGGCGACCGAGCATATGTTCCGCGCTGTGGCGCTGGCGCCTGAAAACATGGTGTATCGCTATAATCTTGCCATTATGCTGGATAAGCAGAAAAAATACGATGAAGCAGCCAGGCTCTACAAGCAGCTGATTGAGGCGGCTGGCCGCGGTATGACAATTCCTGGTAATCTACAGAAAATTCAGCAAAGATTAACCTTTATTAGCTCTAATAGACAGTAGTTCTCTTCTTACTTGTCAGGGCTTATCATGGAAATCACTGATCTGCTTGTTTTTACGCAGAAGAATAAAGCGTCCGACCTTCATCTTTCAACGTCGAACCCGCCTATTCTGCGTATTCATGGCGATATGGTGCCTTATAAATCCACGCCGCTCACCACCGACGATATCAAGCGCATGCTTTATTCGGTGATGACCGAACAACAGCGCGCCGAATACGAGCGCGATTATGAGATTGATTTTGCGATTTCATTCGGCAGCGACATGCGTTTCCGCGTGAATGCATTTAACACACTCAATGGCCCCGCCGCGGTGATGCGTACGATTCCCAACCGCATTCAATCCATGGAAGAGCTCGGCACGCCAGATGTGCTAAAAAAGCTATGCTACCTCCATAAAGGGCTGGTGCTGGTCACCGGACCGACCGGTTCCGGTAAATCAACGACGCTGGCTGCGATGGTCGATCATATCAATGCCAATGAAGCCAAACATATCATCACCATTGAAGATCCGGTGGAGTTTGTCCATCAGTCAAAAAAATCGCTGATCAACCAGCGTGAGGTTGGTAAAAACACTAAATCTTTTGCGAAAGCACTACGCTCAGCGCTTCGTGAAGATCCGGACGTGATCCTGGTAGGTGAGTTACGCGATATTGAAACCATCCAGCTCGCCCTTACCGCTGCTGAAACTGGCCACTTGGTGATGGGCACGCTGCATACCAACTCAGCACCTAAAACCATCGACCGTATCATCGACGTATTTCCCGCCAATGACAAAGAAATGGTACGCGCGATGCTGTCGGTGTCGCTGGAAGCGGTGATCACGCAGGCGCTGCTCAAGCGTAAAGATGGTGGTCGTGTCGCCTGCCATGAAATCATGCTAGGCACGCCCGCGGTTAGAAACCTGATCCGTGAAGGCAAAGTACCGCAGCTTTACTCGCTCATCCAGATTGGCGGCAAGATCGGTATGAAAACCATGAAGGACAGTGTTATGGATTTGTTCACGCAAGGTATTATTACTGAGCAAACCGCCCGTGCGACGCTTAATACAAGCACCAGCGAGGATGAGGAATCATCAGCGCCACTGGCGAGCAATGCAAATGCAAATACAAAACGTGCAGCCGCTGGTAGTTCAGTGAAGCCTGCTCATAATGGATTTTAGATGCCACT
Organism: Rickettsiales bacterium; assembly: GCA_021299465.1. Lineage (GTDB taxonomy): Bacteria > Pseudomonadota > Alphaproteobacteria > Rickettsiales > SXRF01 > JAJTHB01. The sequence continues at coordinate 27,129 of JAJTHB010000014.1, forward strand.
GTCTGCCTCAAGCCTGCTGAATGGATTCGTGAATAAAGACGCAACGGACTTATACTTGACCGTTGGCGCCCCTCCATCCCTACGGTATGGCAACCGCATCGATCCCATTTCAGAGACCAGGCTGACCGAAGAACATATACGCGCCTTCCTGAGGGAAATTGTAAGCCAGGATATCCTTGATGAGTTTGATTCAACTCTGGAATATAATACTGCGATCGATTGGAAAAACCTTGGGCGTTTCCGTGTCAATATGTTCAGGCAACGCCAGCATACAGGGGTCGTTCTGCGCCGTATCCGCACCGAAATTCCCTCGCTGGAATCTCTGGGACTTCCCCCTGTTTATAAAGATCTGATTATGGAGAAGCGCGGCTTGATTCTGGTGGTCGGGCCAACCGGTTCGGGTAAATCAACCTCGCTTGCCTCGATGCTGGAATACCGTAATAAGCATGGTTATGGGCATATCGTAACCATTGAAGATCCGGTTGAATATATTTTAGACCATAAAAATTGTATCATTACCCAGCGTGATGTCGGGATTGATACCTATTCGTTTGGTATTGGTCTTAAGAACACGCTGAGGCAAACGCCCGATGTCATCGTGATCGGCGAGATCCGTGATAAGGAAACCATGGAGCACGCTATTGTGTTCGCGGAGACCGGCCATCTCTGCCTTGCCACGCTCCATGCCAACAACGCTAACCAGGCCATCGAGCGCATCATCAATTTCTTCCCTGAAGAAAAGCATAAGCAGATTTTGCTCAACTTATCACTCAATCTCAAAGCCATTCTCTCGCAGCGACTATTAATGAACCTGCAGGGTTCCCGCACCATCGCGCTTGAAATCATGCTTAATCAGGGCTTCATCAAAAACCTGATTCATGAAGGGCGTGTCAAAGAGCTTAAAGAACAAATTGAGAAAAGCAGGGATCAGGGCATGCAAAGTTTTGACCAGGCACTGGTTGAGCTTTACATCAGCGGTATCATTACCGAAGAAACAGCGCTTTCTGAGTCGGACAACCCCGCCAACTTAAGGCTTGCAATCAAGCAGCATGATATTGGCAGCAAACAAGGTGCGTTCCGCACGTTACTGAGTGATTTAGATCTCGGCAACCGACAACAGTTTTAGGCCGCACTGCGTGATGGCTCTGGCGTATCAATCGATTTGAGGAATGCTTTCTCTAGGGATGATTCACCATACACCCGTTTAAAATCAGCTGGTGTGCCGGTGAAAAATAATTTGCCCCCATGAATCACGCCGATGCGGTTGCAGATTTCATCAATATCGGAAAGAATATGCGAGCTGAAAAAAATCGTTCGTCCCTGATTGCGAACTGAAAGCAGCATCTCTTTGAGTTTGATACGTGCACTCGGATCAAGGCCACTCATGGGTTCATCCAATATCAGCAGTTTAGTATCCACCAGGAAAGCACCAAGTAATCCGAGCTTCTGTCCCATGCCCTTCGAATAAGAACCAACCCTTGCCGAGAGAACATCGGGATTAAGATCAAGTCCTCGAGCCGCTTGTTTTGCCTTTTCGGTATCCAGTTTCTTGCCGTAATACGAAAGCGCTAATGTCAGGTATTCAAATCCTTTTAAGTAACGCGATGGCTGAAATTTCTCTGGCAAATAGGAGATATGCCTTCTGGCATTGATGTTGGTCGATGCATCACCATAAATGGCGATGCTGCCTTTGTTGACCTTGATCAAATCAAGAATGGATTTGATCAGCGTTGTTTTGCCCGCGCCATTAAGTCCGATCAGGCCGAATATTTCTCCTGGTACCAAGTCCAGATTCACACCTTCCAGAACACTTTGTTTACCATAGCTCTTATCAACAGCTTTAACAGATAGCGGAATATCAGTCATGCGGTTCTCCTTGTGATTTGTCTAAGGTGCCGGAATCGGCACTGAGGTAGGTGCCGCCACTGCTGCAGGCGATGGCGGGGTTGGCTGCGGGGTTGGTTCAGTCACCGCGTTGTTCGAGGGGTCGCCAAGGCGCTGGTATGCGCCAATCAGGCCGCCCAAGCCTTGATTATTTGTGTTATTAGCATCTGCCTCATCTGCTGCCGGAAACTGCTCAGCTTCACCTTCTGCTTCCGGTTGCTGCTCTTCGGGAATGGTGATGGCATGTGTATCGGCAGTCACTGGTTTGACCTTACCCTCCAGAATATCCATGACATATGAAGAAAAGGTTTGGTTGGGACGCAGGCTGAACTGCACCTTACCCGCACGTTTATTGACTGTCACACGCGGATTGGCGGATTTATCCCAAGTTTCAATCACCTTATCCATCGATGCGGGGCGCCATAGCAGCGAAACATAATCTTGATTGATAGATTCGACAACAAGATCAGTATTTTCGACAGGCGTCGCCTGCGTAATTTTCTGACCATTGACCCATACAATCCAGTTATCAGCAGCATGATAAACCAGTGATTCAAGGAAGAATTGCGGGTATTGGTAATAACGGTTCGTTTGCGGAGTTTGCTTGATACTGGTCAACCTGCTTAAAAAATCTTCCTCGTCAAAATCATCACTGCTTGAACCTCCGCGTGCGTTCTTGCGATAAATATTGACGGCGTAATTGATATTCTTGATTTGCTCTGGCGTAAAAAACAAGCTTCTAAGATTTGGTTGCTGAGTAGCTGGCTCTACACCGTCTGGCGCCACAGTTTCTGCTGGCGCTCCTACCGTTGGAGCAGGAATTGAGGCTGGACCGGTTGCGGTAGCATTGGTCAACACGGGATTGGTTTGCGCAAAAGCATTCGCGGCGATGCCGCATAGCAAACCCACGACTGCACTAAGTCTAAATGTCATCACCCGAATACCAATCGACCGCTGTGCCATCACCGCCGCCTTCTTGGACGCTGCTTGTTAGCTTCATTCTGGCGCTTCAGCTCTTCCGGATCAGTTGGCTCAATCGCATACCAAAACAATCTGATTTCTCCCTTTAGCAGCGGGAATAATCCATATTGCGTAATGGTTCTTAGCGCTTCATCGGTAACATTGCTCTCGCGATTCATCTTAAAGCTGGTGAAGCTTACAGCGCCAGGAAAATCTTTCTGCATATCACGCATCATGTTGAAAAAATCCTGATCATTAAGCGCCTGGAGGTTTACTAGTGCTGCCTCCCTTAAAACAATAACATTAGTTTTTCTCTGATAGAGCGATGGATCAAGATTAATTGCTGACTTGTTGTTATCAAACGTCCAGCCATCCATGTTGTACTTGTCTTCGTATTCTTTCAATCTGACATCAACTATGCCCGTATTGTGCGACAGCATATCGCTGTTACTCAAATTCATCACCAGTTGATAGAGATCCTGGTCTTTTTGCCGGCGTATGTATTTTTCACGCAGACCGTTGGTTTCATTGCTGACAGCACTCACCTCACCTTCGAGTGTTGATTTTTGTGCGGTATGTTCCTGATGCATGGTATCAAGCAGATACGCAATGCCGCCAAGCACTGCCAAAACGATGGCAACAACCACAAATTCAACCAAGAGTCGTTTTTTTAGAATGGTGTATTTCATGGTGTTGCTCCAGTTACAGGTGGAGCATTAACAGGAACAGGATTTACTGTTGATGGGCTGGGCTTAGGGGGGATGAGCGGCCCAATGATAAATATTTTTTCTTCAACCGTCTGCTGATCAGATACAGGAGCAACTGGTTGCGCGGGCTCCTGTCTGTTACGACTTGAACTCAGCTTTCGATTTTGCTCCTGCTGGCGCGCTTGATCAATAAGGCTTTTATCGGCTGTCACCTCATAACCATTCAAATGCTCGCTGAAATCTCTGATGATTTTGTTCATAATCGCAATACGCTTGCGAGTATCAGTGGCAATACCAGGTAATTCTATCACCAGACTGACCATGATCCATTTGGTTGCACCGGCGGGCGGAGCAGCTGGCACACCGGCTGGCGGAGCTGGCGTGGCCTGTTCATTGCCAGAAGACGGCGATGTGGGCCTGGTATCACTAACCGTCCATTCGATGGATTTGAGGCTGATTGGCGCAACAATGAGTGGCTTTAGTTTTTCAATAAATTCAAATGGATTTACATTTTCCTTCTTGAGCTGCCTGTAGAGATCTATGAGGTCGGTGGCTTTTTCAACATCAAGATTGGTGCGTTTAATTTCCTCGCGCAGCGCGGTAAGCGTACGCTGATTGACCTCTTTATCTTTTTGCAGCTTATCAATCTGATTACTGAGCGTGTAAATATTAAAACCGGTATAGCCGGCAAAACCGATTAATCCAATCGTCACAAGAACCGCAGCCAGCCTTTGCAGGCCGATGATTTGATAGCACTGATTGATCTTCTTGAATTGCGGCACATCCAATGCCAGCACATGCTTGCCACTTGCGCCAATCAGCGCTGCCAAGACCACGTCACCAAACTGATCGGCAGGCTGCGTTGCACCTTCAATACCGAATAGTTGCGATAGCTCGAACGGCGTGAAACTCTGTACGGAAGTGGCACCAAACTTACGGTAATCAACGGATTCCTTAATAGCCTGTGATGCCACTATCACGATATCGAGACCCGACTGCGCGTTGTAAGATAGGCGCTTCATGTATTCGATGGTCGAGAGCATTTCCTGCTCAATGCTGCCGGCCACGACCTCTGTATTGGCGTCCGCCATTGGCTGGGCTAGGCGTGTGAATACGATCCGTCCATGGCGAAGTATGACCTGCCGGAAACCACCCACCTTGTTATGGCTGACAAAAAACTTCCACTCAGCACCCGGGTTTTCCTTGGAACCTTTTCCCTGCGCGCGATCCATCGATCTCAGAAGATGCTCAGCCTCGACCGAAACCAGCCGGATGCCCTCAAACCGATTGGGTAACTCCTGCACATATTCGAGCCAGAGATTGAGTTGCGGGCTGCGCTCTTGCGCAATCATCATAAAGTTCCAGTCTTTACGACCTGTTTTTTCGCGGCCAAGGAGTATGGCGCCCTTGATATCATTACCAGCAAGATCGCGGTCAAGCCTACGCTTGATGAGCTTGCCAACACTCATGCTGCTCACTGGCGGCAAGGTCTGCTGGACATAGGACTGGTCCATGCTGTCAACGACCATCAGGATTGGCGCCTTGGGGTCTTTGCTTAAGGTCTGCCCAAGTTCGTCAAGATTCTGCTGGCCGGCATCCGGAACAAACTGCCGACTGATCACCAAACGATCCTTGAGGTGAACCAAAATTGCGCCTTCATCCCCGATAAAGAGTACGAAACGCGAGCCTTTCCTGGTCTTAAATGCTTTGGCGCCCGGGGGCGATTTTTGCTTGCGGACAGCAGCCTCGCCCGCATCGCCTGGTGATTTTTTTCGTGTTAGTTTTAATGCCACAGTTTATCCATCATGCGCTGGGATTGTAGCGACCACCTTCCTGTTTTTCAATGTAAATACGCTAGAATTTCATCTTGCTGAATGATTCGTAGAGCGGGCCAAATACCGCCGCGATCACCCAGAAAATAATAATTCCCATCACCACAGTGAGTGCTGGCTGGATCATTCCCACCATCGCATCCACCGCATCATTCACTTCACGGTTATAAAAGAAGTTAATGTTCTCAAGCGCCTCCGACATATTACCGCTATCTTCCCCCACCTTAAACATGCGGATCACGAGATTGGGGAATTGATTGGAGATTCTAAGGCTCGCCGTGAGAGAGTTACCTTCGGTGACATTGGTTTTAACCAGATCAATCGATTCACGCAGCACGCGGTTTGATACCACGCCCTTGGCCGCTTCCAGCGAATCAAGAATATCAATACCGCTATTGAACATAACCGAGAAAAAGTGCGTGAAGCGTGCCATATCGATCTTGCGAACCACCGGACCGATCACGGGCATTTTGAGCATGAATGCATCGACTTTGTAGGCAAATCGTTCCGATAGCCGGTACGCAATCATGAGCGCTACGACAACGACCACCGGCGTGCCAAGAATGTAGTACCAGTAATGCTCAAAGGCGTAGGATACCGCAATCAGGGCGCGTGTGTGAATTGGAACTTCAAATCCTTGTGAGACAATGAAATCCACCAGCTTTGGCACCACAAACATCATCAGCACCGCGACGACGATACAGATGACGATAATCAGCGCGATCGGATAACGCGTCGCTTTTTTCACTTTGCGCCGGATCTCTGCTGACCATTTCAGGTGCTCGCAAAGATGATTGAATGATTCTGATAAATTACCGGTTTTCTCACCCGCTGCTATCAAACCGGTAAATACATCATTGAAAACTTTGGGATAGGCAGAAAGCGCCTTAGAAAGGATGTTGCCGTTTTTAACCGCTTCGTACACGCCTGTTAAAACGTCGCGAAGCTTATCTGATTCAGTGGAATCACGCACGTCAGCGAGCGCATCATGAAGGGGAACACCGGCGCGGTCCAGCTGCTCAAGGTGCATACACAAGATAATCATGTCCTTGAGTTTAATGCTGCCAAAGCGCGACGAGCGCTTGGCTGCAACTTCCTTTGCATCAATCAGGTCAAGGCCGAGCTGCTTAAGGCGCGCCTCAAGGTCAAGCTCGTTATCTGCAACGACCACACCGCGCATTTTGCGGCCAAGATCGTTAATCGCAACGTAGTTAAATGCGGGCATGGCTACAACCGATCTGTTAAGTCAATGGTGCTAATCAGTTCGGCCAGCGTAATTTCACCTGCCAATACTTTCTGGATGCCGTCCTGCTGCATGGTTATAAAACCATTTTCCAACACATAATCCATCATCGTCTTGCGCGTCGCGTGAGTGGAAATGAGTTCTTCCAAACCGCGATCAATGCGCAGAATTTCAACAATACCGGTTCTTCCCTTATAGCCTTTATGGCTGCATTTTTCGCACCCCTTGGCCTCATAAACATTTGTGCCTTTTGCCGGATCAACACCCAAAATTTTGCACTCTTCCGGTGTTGCAGCGCGGGGCTGCTTACAATGCTGGCACAGTTTGCGCGCCAGGCGCTGAGCAAGGCAGCCAATGAGGGAGGTTGCCAGTAAGTGTGCTGGAACGCCGATATCACCAAGACGAGGAATCGCGCCGAGTGCATCGTTGGTGTGCAGCGTAGTATAGACTTGGTGACCGGTGAGCGCCGCACGCACGGCCATCAGCGCGGTATCCTCATCGCGCACCTCACCGACGAAGATAATGTCAGGATCTTGCCGCATCAGCGATTTGATGCCGTTTAAGAAATCCATGCCCGAGCCTTCACGCACGTTGCTCTGGCGAATGAGCGGCAGCTGGTATTCCACCGGATCTTCCAGTGTCATAATGTTGGTATCAATATTATTGATATAAGAAAGAATCGAATAGAGCGTGGTGGTTTTACCGCTACCGGTCGGGCCGGTCACGATGATGATCCCTTCCGGACGCATCAGCAATTTCTTGAGCACCCCAATATTATGCTCCGAGAAGCCGAGATTTTCGAGAGGCACCAGCGATTTGGTTTTATCGAGCAAACGCATCACGATGTTCTCACCGTGAATCGTCGGCTGGGTCGCTACACGGAAATCGACGTCGCGGCCAAGTACGTTGTAAGAAATACGGCCATCCTGAGGATTACGCGTTTCTGCGATATTCATGCTCGACATGATTTTGATACGCACCACCATTGCCGACCAGTAGTCTCGATGGAACGAGCGAACCTGAATCATCTGGCCATCAATGCGGTAACGCAGGCGCAGGAAGGTTCCCTCTGGCTCAAAGTGAATATCCGACGCACCCTGCTTGATCGCATCCACCAAGAGTGCATTCACCAAACGCACCGTCGGGTTAACATAGCCTTCCTGACGGCCATCAAGCTTATTCGAATTATCGCGGATACCCGTTTCAATTTCTTTTAAAATACCATCGACTGAAATTTCATAATCGTAATACTGATCGATCAGCTCTAAGATTTCCGAATCGGTACAATAGATCGGTACGATCTTGGTATTGCGTGGCATATGCCGACGCACCTGATCAATCGCGAGGACGTTATACACGTCAGCCATCGCCAGTTGCAGCGTGTCATTCTTGTAGCTGACTGGTATCACCTTGTGTCTCAGGGCAACATCTTTTGGAACACGACGCACCACGGCCGCATCCAGCATCGAGGATTTCGGATCAAATTTTTCAGTGCCGGAGGATTCGGCGAGTACTTCGCCAAGCGCGGACTCGGTGATGAACCCCATCTCCACCAGAATCGCGCCAAAGAGTTTCTTGGATGTTTTCTGCTCGGTAAGCACGATCTGCAGCTGATCCTGAGAGATCAAACCGAGCGCCATCAGCTTTTCACCAAGCCTCATCGGTGGTTTGGCTGGTTTGGCTTCGTCACCCTGATCTTCCATCGGCTGCATGTTGCCTGCGGATTCGCTCGCAGCATTAGCATCCGCTGCGGCAGAAGGATTCACTGGCTCTGTTGGCGTTGATTTGCCGGCTTTCATAGGCTGCATAGTCGCGGAAGGCACGATCGTTGAAATTAGATTGCTACAGTTCTATTACAGCTAAGAAAGATTGATTTTGAGTTAACGCATTGAACCTACGGCGTTTTCATAAAATTATTGCTAAGCTGTGGCTATCCTGCATCGCTGCGCAGATTTAAGGCTTTTAAACAATGATCTATCCAGCGCGCGGTCAGTTTCTCGGAAAGTGATTGCTGCGTTAATCTTTGACCTAAATGCGGCCATGAAACCATGTCCAGCGACTGATCCTGATTAAAGCATGAGTAGACATACGTTTCTTTTCCGGTCACAGGGTCGACATGTTTTTGCAAACATTGCGCGCAGATTTCTTTCATCATGCATTGCATCGGCGAGTTGATGGAACCAATGGCGGTGTGCCGCGGATCAAGAAACGGCTTTAATTCATGGTGCCGCGCATGAGCCACCGCCGCCATCATTTTGTCAGAGCCGATAACGATCATATGTGAAATCAAAGACAGTGAATGTTTCACCGCATGCGCTTTGATCGCCTCCACAATATTACCATGGAAACTTGAATCCTGCGGGCGGCGGGCATCTAATAATTTCTCATCACAGCACCACACCACCTGATCGGCCGCTGCTTCAATCTCTTCGATTTTATAACGGTCGATCGCTTTTTTGTATCCGGCGAAATAAAGCACCTTGCAGCCATTGCCTCGCATCGCCTTGCCGATGGAAAACAGCACGGCATTACCCAGCCCGCCGCCCACCAGCAGCACATTTTCGTTTGTTGGAATATGGGTCGGCGTGCCGGTCGGCCCCATCAGAATCACCGGCTCGCCCAATTTCAAAAAGGCGCATAAATCAGACGAACCGCCCATTTCCAGCACGATCGTTGCAAGCAGCCCGCGCTCTTTATCCACCCATGCGCCGGTCATGGCGAGGCCTTCCATCGCAAGCGTTGTTGATGTTAGTTTAAGTGCGTTCGCTTCAAAGTTCTGCAAGCGATAAAATTGCCCGGGCTGGAAATTTTTGGCCGCCAGCGGTGCATGCACCACCACCTCGACAATATTCGGCGTGAGTCGATTGACTGCATGCACTGTCGCTCGCAGCTGGTCTTTCACATGGCGCAAAAACTCCTGACATCCGGCATCCGGCATCCGGCTTCTTCGCGCCAATTGGCTAGAAACAACAGGGTAGCCTTGCTTGGCGCTCGCCATTGCTTTCACCACATTGCCAGCAAACGATGGATGCAGGTCACCGAAAAAGCTTACCGCCCTGCCCTCTTCATCGATCGACATCAGCACTTGCGGCGCAACGGGCTTGGCCACACGCTCGGGAGAAACTGGCCTCCCCTCGCTGTCGATAGCGCGAAAATACTTGCCGTCGAGCTGAAAAATTTCCGGTGCTTCCCGCGCCAGCACCGTGTTAGGGCTGGTACCGGCGGCGATCAGGATGGCGCGGGCGGGTAGGTTGATCTCATCCTTCGAGCTGCGAATCCTTATGCTGCTTGCATGACCAAATTCATCCACCTCCACCGCCACCGGCTCATAATTCTCAGCAATAAAAATGCCCTCTTCAAAGGCTTTTTCGACCTCTTCATGATTAAGGCGGTAGCTTGGCGCATCGATCAGTCGCCTCCGATAAACCAGCTTCACGCCGCCCCACTGATCCAGCAGCGACCACACATCCGGCTTTGGCTTTTTCTTTTCGGCGCGAATTTGTTTCGCGTGTGAGATGAATTCTTCGGCGATGACCTGCTCTTCCTTCGTCCAGCCGCTGCGAACTGCGGCTTCACCTTGCGCCTTCACCAGCGTTTCATAGCGCGTCAGGAACTTTTCGACCTGTAATGGATAGTAAGCGAGAAGTTCAGTCGCGGTATCAATGGCGGTGAGGCCGCCGCCGATCACCACCGCTGGCAGCCGAACCTGCAAATTGGCGATTGAGTCCTTCTTCGCTGCGCCGGTGAGTTGCAGCGCCATCAGAAAATCCGACGCGGTGCGCACGCCGCGCGCCATGGCATTTGGAATATCCAATACTGTCGGCTTACCTGCGCCCATGCATAGCGCGATATGGTCAAAGCCAAGCTCCCACGACTGCTCTGCAGTGATCGTGCCACCGAAGCGTACGCCGCCGATCATGGCGAACTCAGCGCGGCGCTCCAGCAGCAGGCGAATGATCTTGAGATAGTTTTTATCCCAGCGCACGGTGATGCCATATTCCGCCACCCCGCCGAAACCGGCGAGCACGCGCTCATCAAGTGCCTCATAGAGCGCTTTCACATCCTTAATAGGCTCAAACATCACGCGCGAACCATCCGCTGTAACGCCGGATAATAATTCCGGTAGCGGTTCGATTTTAAGCCCGTCAATGCCGACCACCGTATGACCATCATTCATCAAATGATGCGCGAGCGTATAGCCGGCAGGGCCAAGCCCGGCGATGAGCACGCGCTTGCCGCTATCCGGCTTCGGCAGCGGCCGTTTGATATCAAGCGGGTTCCAGCGCGAAAGCAAACTATAAATTTCAAAGCCGTAAGGCAGGTGCAGGATATCGCGCAGCACATGGGTTTCCGTAAGCGGGATATTCACTGGCTCCTGCTTCTGGTAGATGCAGGATTTCATGCAATCATTGCAGATGCGGTGGCCGGTGCCGGCGCACATCGGGTTATCCACCACCACCACCGCGAGCGCCGCGAGCGGCAACGCCTCGGATTTGAGATGGTTCATTTCCGAAATTTTTTCTTCGAGCGGGCAGCCTGCAAGGGTGATGCCGAGCGCATTCTTTTTGAATGCGCCGTCTTTTTCTCTGAGTCCCTTGCTGCAGGAATCTTTTCCCTGATTATGGCAGATGATGCAGTAATGAGCATGATCGAGCGCGTGTTTTAAGTGGCCAGCATCATCGGTGAGCGAAAAGCCGCTGCGCACGCGCTGTTTTTCTTTCGCAAGGCGCATGATGGTGACGCCATCACGAAGCTCGCTCTCCACCTCGATCAGATGCTCTGGCTCAAGTTTCTTGGGCTGCTTGAAAAGCAGCCCCTTTTCATGTTTCTGTTTTCCGGCATCCGAGGTGAGCGCCCAGCAGGCATAGCGCGCAGCCATTTCTAATAGTGACTTGTGCTCATCTTCCTGCTCGAGCCAGCCCATCACCATTTTGGCAAAGGAAAGTTCGAGTGTTTCGATAGTGGTGTGAGGAATGGGGAGCATTGAAAGCAGCATCTCGCCGTCAACGCGCGCCGCTTCTTCCGGTTTCAGCGCCTTCGCCGCGCGGCGCTGCACGAACAAGCGCTTGCAGCGATAAAGCGGCGCCAGCTGCTGGTGACGCTCGGCAAGTTCTTGAAGCTCTTTTTCAATGCCAAACAGGCCAGCGATAAACGCTTCCAGCGCTGGCGCCATATCAATGAGCAGCTGCGAATGATCTTTATCAGGTAGCGCCTCAGGCTCGGCGCGTGCAGCAAGCAGGCGGTTATAAAGCGCGAGATCTTTTTGTTTCAAATCCGAAATAAATGCCGCGTCAAGCTTCACCAGCCCATCACGGTGGTACAAATCAGCAAAGGTGAGTAGGTAGGCGCTTAAGTTCATGTTATCAGTGCATGTTTTTCGATGTAGCGATAAAGCTGTTCAATGGCGTTTTGCGCGCTCATGGCCTCGGTGTCAATGATTAACTCGGCGTCATGCGGCTCATCATAAGGCGCGCTGATGCCGGTAAATTCAGCAATATCACCGCGGCGCGCTTTAGCATAAAGGCCCTTCACATCTCGTTTTTCACAAGCCGCAAGGGTCGCTTTTACATGCACCAGATGAAAGAGCGAAGGCGCGGCCGCTCGCGCCAGATCGCGGTCATCCCGCGTCGGCGAAATGAAAGCGGCGATGGTAATGAGTCCGCTACCTGCCATCAATGCGGCGACCTCTCCGGCGCGGCGAATATTCTCTCTGCGATCCGTAGCGCTAAAACCCAGATCGCGATTTAATCCTGCGCGCAAATGATCGCCATCGAGCAGGCTGACCTGATAGCCTTTGTCGAATAACCGCCGCGCCACGCCGTTTGCAAGTGTTGACTTGCCGGATGAGGAAAGGCCGGTGAGCCAGACGATGAGGCCTGAGTGACCATATTTGGCAGCGCGCTCGGCTTCGCTGATGACTGCTTCGCCGGTTTGGAGATGGGTGGATTTAGGCACACGATTTAATGCGCGCAAATCCTTGAACCCTGACATAGAAATCAGGCCGCCACCTACGATCATCCCGTTTTGGCGAATGACAAAACGCCCTAGCGCAGAGGGCGCATCTTCCAGCGCAAGCACGTGACGTGTGCGAATCAATACATCAGCGATTTCGCCATAAGCAACTTGCCCATTGGCCGCTACCAGCTTAAGCGTTTCAGGATCGTAGCGCTGCTCTATAGCGGTAACTTCAGCAAGCGATTCCACCGTACCTATTTCGATACTGTAACTTGTACCAGCGACAAGCGGCAAAGCGCCGAGCCAGAAGATGCGTGCGCGGAAGCGGTTGCCGCACATCGGCTGATTCTGCTGGTGACACAGCACCATGCCGCGCTCAACCAGAATAGGTTGATCAAGCTCCAGCACCACCGCTTCGCCCGCCTCCGCGCTATTTTTATTAGGGGATGCGGGCCAGGATTCAAATGCGACAAGCCTTGCTGTGCTGCTGCTTGGCAGCGCATGAAGCTCATCGCCCAGCTGACATGTGCCGCTATCGATGCGCACGGCGATCAGTCGCTTATCCCCCATTCGATAAACATCCTGCACCAGCGCGCGCAGCGGCGCAGCAGATGCGGATGTGTTGGGTTTAATGTCACGAATCGCTTCGATTACTGACTGGTCGCGATACCATGTCATGCGCGCAGAGCTTGTTATCATTCCATCACCGTCGCTGGCAACGACCGGTATGGAAGCACAGATCGATAAACCCGCCGCGTCAGCATAGTGAGTCATGGCCTGTTTCAACTCATTAAATCTTGCCTCACTGAACTCGGCCTTATCCATTTTATTGATAACGAGGATGATTCTCTGAATGCCAAGCAAGCAAAGAAGAAGTGCATGCCGGCGCGTTTGTTCGCTGATACCCTCGCTGGCATCGACGACCAGTAGCGCCGCGTCCGCTGCATAAGCACCGGTGATCAGGTTTTTAAGTAGCTCATGATGACCTGGCGCATCAATGAGCACAATATGCTGGTCTGCAGCTTTAAGCACGATATGGGAACTATCAAGCGTAATGCCTTGCGCGCGCTCCTGCCTTAGCGCATCCATCACGAACGCCCACTCAAAGGCTATGCCCCTGACCTTGCATGAGGCGCGCACCGCTTCGATTCTCTCATGAGGAAGCGCGCCCAGCGCGTGCATCAGCTGGCCAATCAGCGTCGATTTGCCATGATCAACATGACCTGCAACCACCAATCTCAGCACCGCCATTAATCCTTTTTGGCAAGGGACCGGCTGATATTTTTAACATCATCCGCAATCAGCTCAGCGGTTTGCGCTTTGGTATCATGATCACAGCGCTCGCCTTTCATGGCATCCACCAACATGTTTTGCGCAAGGCCATGCAACACGCCGGCATAGGCCACCTGCACATCGCTCTGCATATGACGCCGCTGCTGCTCGAGTATCAATTGGTAGCGCCCTTGCCATGCAACACCGCACCACTGCGCAAGGCCGGATTCACCGCCCTTACCGATAATATAGTTCGCCTGATCCCGCGTAATGGGCATGGTGGTGCGCTCGCGATCGTCTTTCGGTTGCAGCGGCTTTCCCTCAGAATCAATTGCCTTGCCCCAGAAACTCTCGAGCGTGAGTGTCATCATACGATTTTTTTCTTCCTGCGAAAACAGATCGGCGGCATGGGCGGCGGTGGGGATAAAGAGTGGAAAGAGAAGGAAGAGTTTTTTCATGGAAAATCCTTAAGGTTAGGTCAGGATCCCCGCTTTCCCCCTACGCCAAATGGCTTCGGGGGACGCAGTCGCGGGGATTACGAAAACACATCGTTCACATATACCCGCCCTCGCGCAGGCGTTCAAATGCTGTTTCATCCTCATCCGATCCCATCGGACGGCCAGCGCGCTCAGCTTTTGTTGTTACCATCAGTTCGGCAATAATGGCTGGAATACCAGAGGCATCGCTTTCGATTGGCCAGGTAATGCCGCGCTCGCCTAGCGAGCGAAACCGCATCATACGACCCGAAAAATCACGCCCTTCAACATGATGATAGGGCGCTGCAAAATAAAGGTTGGGGGTAGGAATCCCTTCGCGCTGGATATAGCGCCAGATATCGATTTCTGTCCAACCGAGCAGCGGATGGATGCGCAGGCTACCGCCTTCAGGGGGCTGCCAGTTGTGATGCCCCCAGAATTCAGGCGGTTGCTCTTTGATATGCCAGCTTCCATCCTGATCGCGTCGCGATACGAGACGTTCTTTAGCACGCGTTGCTTCCTCATCACGCCGGATGCCGGCAATCACCGCATTAAACCCACCCTGCTTCATCGCTGCGCTTAGGCCCAGCGTTTTACGCGCTGCTATGCGAGCAGCCGGCGGAAGGCTGGGATCGGTTGCCTCCAGCGGCGGGCATATTGGCGCGAGCAATTCAAGATTCCACTCTTTTTGGTAACGGGCTCGAAATTGATACACCTCATCAAACTCAAGGCCGGTATCACAATGCAAAACAGGAAATGGTACGCTGCCGAGAAAGGCTTTTCGCGCCAGATGGATCATCACGTTACTATCCTTGCCGCACGACCATAGCATCACCAGCTTCAGGCCGCGCGCTTTCGCTTCGCGTAGCAGGACGATTGACTCGGCTTCCAAACGGTCAAGCAGGCTCAGCATCACCCCACCCAATGACGCCTGGTCAAATGTGCTTCAGCTGCCTGTTTGATGGCGGCAAGACCTATTCGCATGCAAAAATCGCCCAGAGATTCACCGGCATCGCGCTTGCTGGACCAAAAAGCAATCACAGGTTCCAGCGCACCGGCTACATGTGCCAGCGCCACATCAGCAAAGAGTAGTTGATTGAGGCATGTGCCACCGTGATTACCCCCCACGTACAGATCATAGCGACCGAGTGCGACACCAATCATGCCGATCTCGCCGAGCCTTGCACGTGCGCAGCCAGCATCGCAGCCGGCGACATGCACGGATACTGATTCGCCAAGCACACCGTAGCGCTCCATCAATTGTTCCAGCTCGCCGAGCAGCAATGGCAGGATACGTTCTGACTCCGCGCGCGCCGATAAACAAATCGGCAGCGCCGCGCAGCCTACCAGTTGTGATTTCACCGGGTTGCTTTCACCAGAAAGCAAAACGCCATGACGGCGCAGCTTATATTCGATCGCCAGGCGCTGGTCTTCTTTAATGCCAGCCAGAATCACGTGATTGCGCTGGGTAAGGTGAAGGGTTACATCAAATTCACCGCACATATCAGCAATGAGCGTTTGCAGCGACTCGCCATCATGGTTCATGATACGTCCGGCAAGTAGAGGAATTTCCGTGTAGATCGAATCCTCCAGGCCTTTCTGCCATCCATAAACAGGGGCCCGAGCTTGCAACGCTATGGAAGCAGGGGGATGCATTTCACTGAGCAAATAACTGCCTAAAGTCTGCTTGACCCAGACCATACCGCGCGTAGCAATCAGGTGTTTGAGCGAAGTTTGCTGATGATCACTGCGTTCGCCATGGTCACGCCACAGCTTGATCAGCGCCTCCATCGTCTCGGCCAGCTTATCGCGTGGCACCCACGCAAGCGGCTCAGCAAGAGCAGCCACCGGTGATAAATCGCCGCCAATAAACAAATGATAGCCTGTAAGCCCACCACCTTCTGCCTGCGCTATCAGTGCGATATCGCTCGCCAGCGCATGGGCATCACCAAGGTCGCTCACCATCGTAACAGACAGTGGCGCTGGCAAATAGCTCTTGCTGTAAAGCGGCTCAGGGTTGATCTCCTGGCCATGGCTTACATCGGCGCCAAGCCATAGTTCGTTGTATGCATTGGTTTTTGGCAAGCGAAGCTGGTTTAGGCCTTTGGCATCGTCTGCTATCGCGAGGTGGATTAAGTCCCCCGCGGGAAGCGATGGATAGGATATAGGCAGCACCAGATCACCCGCGGTGGCAAAGGTTGTTAAACCGAGCTGGTGGATGCCGGTTATCAGCGGCCTGAGCGATGCTTTGCGCACCTGATGCATGATGATAGTCTGCCCACGCCCTACCCTGAGTGTGCCATCCGAATGTTCAACGGCAAGCGCATCCAGCCCCAGATATTGCGTGCTATTGATGTAGCCTTCATGGCAAGCGATGCGAACACTGAACATCGCATCGCGCGCAAAACCAGCTTTCTCGCGCGCGGCGGCGGTGTCGCGGTCATAGCCAGCGATCACACCATGAAATGCCAAAATCTCTGCTGCTTCCGATGAAACATCACCGGTTGACGAATCCGCCAGCACATCAGCCAGTTGGCCGCGCAAAAAATCACTCTCGCGCTTGATGCGTTCACGATTGGCTGCAGTGGTTTCGTTCATGAGGGACTTTGTATCCGCTTGCGTCCTGCGCGACAACTAAAGAATCGTCTGAATCCACTGCCCTATGCTCCAAAATGAATCACCGCTCGCCGGCCATAAAACACAGATGAGCAGCGCAAACGCCAGCGCTGGACCAAAAGGGAAATACTCGCCCTTACCAAGCAACCGCCAGAGAAGGCCAAAAACAACACCAAACACACCGGACAGGAATAAAAACGGCACCATCGGCAGCGGTGTGAGCCAGAGGCCGGCCACGGCAAAAAACTTCACATCGCCGTAACCGAGGCCTTCTTTTTTGCGAAGAATGCGGTAGCCATGGTGCAGCAACAACCCAAGCGCCATGCCCATCAAAAACCCGCCCGCGACATCAAACGGCTCGCTGCCTTTGATGTAATGATAGATGAGCCCAAGTGGCAGCAGCGCGATATGAATCTGGTCGGGAATGATGAAATGCTCAAGGTCAGTCACGATCATAATCAGCAGCGCCACTGCAAAGAGCATCAGCAGGATCGATGAAAGTGTCAGGCCATGAAGCGAATAAATACCAAGAAAACTGGCGGCGGTGATGATCTCGATGATGGGGTAACGCGCCGAGATTTTGGTTTTGCAGTGGCGGCATTTGCCGCCTGAAAACAACCATGAAAATAATGGGATCAAATCACGCGCCGCGAGCGTGTTGTTGCAGCTCGGGCAGAAGGACGGCTTTTTCACCGCATCCATCTCCAGTGGCAACCGGTAGCTCATGCAGGTGATGAAGCTGCCAAAACAGAGACCAAAGAGGAGGATGAAGATGGGTTCCATGCCATACGATTAATGCAAACAAGTTAATTTCTGGTCAAGGCTAGAAATTCATACGCATCGCCATGCTGCATGCCAACGAGGTGTTGCTTAACACATAGGTGTAAGGTGTAGTACCAACATCGATGCAGTTACTTACTACTGCTTCAAAAGGCACAACTGAAAATACCTCGAACGATTCATACATCGCTACCACCGACCCCGTATCCGGAATGCCGTCATCAACTTTAGCGTCCACCGAAAAAACCTCAGCTGGCGTGAGGTTATTCGCTTGGTACATCCCGGAAACATTGTTTCCTATTCTTGCCACTACAAATAAATGCCTGTTATCAAGTTCATCGGCAGGGGTACGCCGAAAACATTCCCAGCACGGCGCAACTTCTGAATTCCCTAGAGCAACTTTTGGAAACACTGAATAAGGAGGATACATATTCATCGTTGGAAGGTAAGGGGTTTCTGTGGGGCTAGTCAGCCCTGCATTGGAAAGATGGGTCCAGAAGTTAAAGTTTTCCTGGTATTCTGTAGGATCACTCATCGCACCACCATTTCGACCTAAATGACCATCGCCATCGCCATTATCGCCAGCCCCTCCAGCAACCCCTATGCCGGATTCAACGGCATAAAGGCAATCTCCAGGCAGGCAATTATATTTTAGTCTGAATGTCTGAATCGCCGTATTATATTCTTCAATTTGTGAAATCGTTGAGCGAACCTGGGCTGCTGTTATCAAATCCCTTCCAAGCAGGACTCCGCCAAAAATTAGCCCAATCACCACGATGACGATCGAGACTTCAATAAGCGTGAAGCCTTGATTTCTAACCATTATAAGCTTGCTGACATTAAGCTTTTACTGCCGTTCGTGAGCGAGGCGAGCAAGCCCACATTCTGCGGCAGGATGCGCTGCATGTAGAAGCGGGCGGTGTCGATTTTGGCTTGATAGAATTCTTTGTCTTCGCCTTTGCTGATTTTATCAAGTGCGATCAGCGCCTGCCTTGCCCAGATCCACGCCAGCGCGACCTGCGCGAACATGCGCTGATATTCCACGGCCGCGGCGCCGGCCTCGTTCGGGTCAGCCATGCCGCGCGTTGCGATCCACAGCGTCGCTTGCTGCAAATAACCAAGATGCACATGCAGCGGCTTGGTGAATTCGGCCATCGCCGGATTATCCTTATGCTTCGCCACAAACTCGCTCGCGGGATGGAAGAACGCGCGCAGGTACCGCCCCGCCCCCACCGATAATTTCCGCCCGACAAGGTCCATCGCCTGAATGCCGTTGGTGCCTTCGTAGATCATGGTGATGCGCGCGTCGCGCACATATTGCTCAACGCCATACTCGCCGATATAGCCGTAGCCGCCGAAGCACTGCACGGCGAGCGACGCCATCTCGAAGCCGCCGTCGGTTAGGTACGATTTGGTGATCGGCGTCATCAATTGTACAAAATCATCGCATTCTTTTTTCACGGCCGGATCAGGATGGCGATGCGCAAGATCGATCTTGAGCGCCATTTCCATCGCGAGCGCCCTACTTCCTTCGGCGAAGGCTTTCTGGGTAAGCAGCATGCGCCGCACATCGGGATGCACGATAATCGGATCGGCCGGTTTATCGGGGTGCAGCGCACCCTTCAGCGCGCGCATCTGCAGGCGTTCTTTCGAGTAAGCGAGCGCATTCTGATACGCGACTTCGCCAATGCCAAGGCCCTGCACGCCGACATAAAGCCTTGCAGCGTTCATCATCACGAACATCGCGCGCATGCCTTTGTGTTTTTCGCCGACTAAGTAAGCTTTCGCGCCGTCATAATTCATCACGCAGGTAGGCGAGCAATGCAGCCCCATCTTATGCTCAATCGCCTCGCAGCGGATTTTATTGCGTTCGCCGAGGCTGCCATCCTCATTCACATGGAATTTCGACGAGACAAACAGCGAAATGCCCTTGATGCCCGGCGGCGCGTCCGGCAGGCGCGCGAGGATGAGGTGCACGATATTTTCGGTGAGCTCGTGCTCGCCGCTGGAGATGAAGATTTTCCCGCCGGTGATGCTGTAGCTGCCGTCGGCGTTCGGTTCGGCTTTGGTGCGAATGAGGCCAAGATCAGTGCCGGCCTGCGGCTCGGTGAGGCACATCACGCCCGACCAGTGGCCGGAAACCATCTTTGGCAAATAGCGTTGTTTAATTTCATCCGAGCCGTAGGTGATGAGCGCGTTGTAAGCACCATGTGAGAGGCCGGGCGTCAGGCCGAACGAAAGATTTGCCGAACACACCATCTCCATCAGCGGCATGTTCAGCACATCAGGCAGCCCCTGCCCGCCATACGCCGGATCGCAGGTAAAGCTTGGCCAGCCGCCATCAACATAGGTTTTATAGGCTTCTTTGAAACCATCCGGCATGGTCACCACGCCGTCTTTATATTTCAGGCCAATCTTATCGCCCTTCTGGTTCAGCGGAAAGAGCACCTCTTCGCACATCTGTGCTGCGGCTTCCAGCACGGCGGGCATCATGTCGATATTCTCGGGCGCAAAGCCGGGCACCTGACTATATTGTTTCAGGTTCAAATGCTCATCGAGGATAAACTGAAAATCGCGCACGGGGGCTTTGTAAACGGGCATAAATCGCTCCTTATCAGAACCTTATTATAGCCGTAAACGCGCTAAGGAACGGTTAATTCTAACTTTATTTACGGATTTTAGAGGTTTATTGGACAAACTATCTGCCTCACGATCCCTTAATCCTTTTAACAGGCGCTAGTGCTCCCCATGAATCCGCAGATAACCCGGCCTTCTATTTCATGGCATCAGTCGCTGGCTGTTCGCACGGTGCTTAGCATTCTTGCGATGCTGCTTTTGATCCTCCTGGCCAAGTTTTATTACAATATCCACCATTGGCAGAAATATCTCGAATCGGAGCTAGACCGGAACACGAATGAAGTCGCGGCGCTAGTCAGCCGCAACGTGGCGCAGGAATTAGTGCATGACACTAAAGAGCACATCGACAAACAGCTCCTCGGCCTTAAGGGTATACATTACTTCTGCGGCGCGCGGGTCTATGACGCCACCGGTTCACTAATTACCAATGCATCGTTTCCTGCATCGCTTAGCAAAACACAATTCATCAAGCATGTCAGGATTCAGGAAAACGGCGAAAAGAGCGATCAGGTTAGCGGCTCGCTCGGCACGATCGAACTATGTGTGGATCGGGCATCGGTTATCGAAGAGGTTGAATACATCGAGAGGCTACAGTTCTTTTTAAGTATGGTGATTGTCGTCATTGTCGGACTGTTTTGCTTTGTGCTGCTGCAAATCATTTTCCGACCGCTTAGAAAAATACGCACCGCCATGCAAAACCTTAAAGGAGACATGCAGCCCATTAGCGACCCCGCATTGCTTAAGCATGACGAGATTGGCGAGTTGATAGCCAGCTTTAACCAGATGGCGGCCGACCTTTCCTCCGCCTACGACAATCTTAAATATGCAAAAGAAAGCGCCGAGCGGGCGAACACTATCAAATCCGATTTTCTAGCCAATATGACGCATGAGCTGCGCACGCCACTCAACAGCATTATCGGTATGAATAATCTGGTGCTGGAAAGCGATCTTTCGCCTGATAACCGAAAAATGCTCGAAATCGTGAGAGAGTCATCAAACCTGCTGCTTGATCTGGTCAATGATGTGCTTGATATTTCGAAAATTGAGGCCGGCGAGGTGAAATTTGAGGCGATCCGATTTGATATGGAGGCCTGTATTCACTCGTGCATCGCGCGATTGCATGTCATGGCCGAAAATAAAAAATTAATCCTACGAACCAGCATCCGTGAGCCAATTCCATTCCTGATCGGCGATCCCCTGCGCATACAGCAAATCTTGAGCAACCTGATTAGCAACGCCATTAAATATACCGATTATGGCAACATCACCGTTGAGACCAGCCACGAGATTCTTGGCGATGGCAGGCTTAAGCTTCTATGCCGTGTGATTGATACCGGTGTTGGTATTGCCGATCATAAAATCGATAAGCTTTTTAAAAAGTTCCAGCAATCAGATGACTCCAATACGCGTATTTTTGGTGGCACCGGTCTGGGTCTCGCCATTGTTGCCAAACTGGTTGAGCAAATGGGCGGCAGTGTTGGTGTGAATAGTGTTCCTGGCAGCGGCTCTACTTTCTGGTTTGAGTTAACGATGCCGGTATCGACAGCGCCAGCCACGGCAGTAACTAGTAGCAATACTGATTCCGAAATTAAAAAACTTACCCCCGCCGACGCCAATGTTTTGGTCGTTGAAGACAATCCTTATAATCTCGAACTACTTTCGCGCATCCTGAGTAAATACGGCTTTCAAAATGTCGATATTGCTAAAAATGGTTTGGAAGCCCTCGAGAAAATCAAACAGCAACGCTATGATGTGGTCTTACTCGGTTGCCATTTACCAGAACTCAGCGGATATGATGTAGTACGGCGTGTTCGTGAAGATGAAGCCTATAGCAGACAGCGTCTGCCGGTTATTGGGATCACGGCGAATGCCATGCTGGATGAACGCATGAAATGCAAAGAGGCGGGCATGGATGACTATATCGCCAAGCCGATTATACTCAGCGACTTTGTGTATGTGATGTCCCAGTGGGTGAGCTTTGATGCCAGCACCATGCCTTCGACGAAAACGATAGCTCCCTTAACTTCGTCTGTTATCAACCTTGAACTGCTTCGAAGCTATACCGATGGCGACCCAGAAACCGAACGAAGCATGATCGCTATGTTTATCGAGCAATCGGAGCTGAATATCGCCAGGCTTCAGGCGGGTTTCGATCAGCATAATAGCAGTGATTGGATTGAAGCCGCCCACATTCTTAAAGGGGCAGCGGCTAGTGTTGGCGCAGAAACCTTAAGAAAGCTCTGTGAAGAAGCTCAGGAAACAGGACTGAAAGACCTTGCTTCTTCCAAGCTACAAAAGGACGAAATAATTAGCGCCTATGCCTCGGTCAAGGCAGCGCTTAGCAATCTATGCTAGACGCTGGCAACTTTGTCATCGGGGTTAAATTTCAGCGTGGGACAAAGCTGCAAATAACGTAGGATTACTTCTTTCTTAAAGGGTTTACGCACAAACCCCTTAGCACCAGCGTGGTGGGTGGATAAAACATTGTCGGCAACACTATCAGCGCTCATCATCACCACGTAAGCATTGGCATCGATCTCCAATATTTCCTTAAGCACATCTTTGCCGTTCTTACCCGGCATGTGGATATCGAGCATCACCACGTTTGGTTTATGTTTTTCGTAAAGCTCAAGGGCTCTATCACCATTTTCTGCCTCAATGACAGTGACGTCACCAAGCGCCAGCTTCACAAGATTCCTCATGTAAGGATCATCTTCTGCAACAAGAACGACGTTCTCTTTAGCTACATTTGACACCGCGCTGACTCCTTGATGCATACCGCAATGGCGTGCTAAATCAGAACATTTAGTCTAAAACACAAGCATTAAGCTTTTATTAACACAACAAAGATTTGAAAAACTATTTATTCTTTAGTCGGTTATGCTTCACGGATGACCATAGTGATAGCAGGATAAAGCCCAGACCAATGAGGCCAGTGATGAATTCTGAGACATGGGTAAGCATCGAAATGAGCATGATGGCCGCCAGCGCACCGATTCCCCAATGGGCACCATGTTCTAAAAACACATAGGCATCGAGCGTGCCCTTTCGCACCATATAGATGGTAAGCGAGCGCACGAACATCGCGCCGATACCAAGGCCGAGCATGATGATCACCACATCCTTGCTGATGGCAAAAGCGCCGATCACGCCGTCCAGCGAAAAGGATGCATCAAGCAGCTGCAAATACATAAAGCCCATGAAGCCAGAATAACCAACGGTTTTGGCTGCATGATCGCCCGCCTCCTCTTCTACAGAAAATAAAGCGGTCAGGCCGTTGATCGCAACATACAGCACCACGCCGATCGTGCCCGAGAGCAGCGCCGCATGCTGATCTTCTTTAGGTAAAAACGATTGCAGTGCCATAAGGAACGTCATTGCAACTACCACTTCGACCGCTTCCAGCTTACCGAGTTTGGCCAGTTTTTCTTCCAGCCAGCCAATCCAGTGCAGGTCCTTGGTGGCATCAAGCACAAATTTAAGAAACACCATGAGGAGGAACATGCCGCCGAACGCAGCAATCTGAACATGCGAATCCAGCACATGCTTGCTGTATTCCTCAGGATTGTTAAGCGCCAGTTGCGTGACATCCCACATGCCAAGACCGGTCGCAAACCCGACAATCACAATGGGAAAAACTAGCCGCATCCCAAACACCGCGATCAGTATTCCCCATGTAAGGAACCGGCGCTGCCACACTTCGCTCATATGGCGCAGCACCGTGGCATTCACCACCGCATTGTCGAAGGAAAGCGAGATCTCCATTACCATCAGCAGCGCGGCGATCATCAGCCCGTGCGGCCCTGCCCACAGATAGGCAATGATCAGACCGATCACCGTGATTGCATTGGAAAGATGGAAGTATTTCATAGCGGCAATGTTATTGCGGCTAGGTACCTCAATTGCAAGCAGATAACACTAGCTGCTCCCTAACCCAGCTCCGCCATGACCTTCTTGCTGCCTGAGATCAGGCCAGCGCTTAGTAACCCGTCCAATTCGATCCTGTGCTTGTGATTGGAGTTGTGCGACTTCATGGTCTATGTGATCAATCGCAACGGCCATGGCATTGGATTTAAGCAACTCAGGTGTTGTGAGAGTTTTGGCTTTCTTTTCTACGGCTTTCGTGCTTTGCAAAAACCCAAGCAAATCATCTGCTGCGTCCCCAAGCATTACCGATACCTTCTGGACATCTTCCGTATCCTGGGACTTGGTTATCCAGCCTTCACTGCCAATGCGCGTAGCTTTGGCATGGGCATGAAGATAGTCATCGAGATTATCAAAACCGCCCTTGTCGCGCTGATAGGCCTGCGTCATCTCGCTGATGAAGCCGTCAATCGTTTCAGCATCCAGTCCTGCGGAAAGTAGTGATGCACGCCATGTCTGCGGCGTAATGATATCCTTAAGTGCATTGATGGCAACGCTAGCTTTGGATGCGCTACTGCTCATATTTTGTAAAGCGGCAATTTGCCTGCGAACGGACTGCGTATCCGCATGATTGAGTGTTTCAGGCATCCCGTCATGCGTCTCAGACCATTCGCGCATCAGCCTGGTGTGTCCTTCGTTGGCGGCATAGAGTTGCTCAAGCGCCTTATCAAGCTGGTCAAGCGCAGCAAGGGCTCTCTGGTTGCCGCCCAGCCAATAAGGATCATTGAGCGCCTTTAGCCAGTCGCGCGTTGGCAATCCTTCTAATTCGCCCATATCAGTTTCTCAGCGGCTTACCCGTCTCCAGCATATGCTCGATGCGATCCAGCGTCGGTTTCATCTTCAGCAGCTCCATGAACACCTCGAATTCAAGATCGAGGATGTTCTGCTCAGAAAGGCCTTCCGACATATCGGTATCGCCGCCGGAAAGGACGGTGGCCAGCATTTTACACACCGTCACATCGTGCGGTGTTGCTTTGCCAGCGGCCTTGAAGCCATCCACCGCCATCGAGAGCGCGACTTTCGCCGTGCCGCCCGGCAGGTGAAGAATCGCAGGCTCCGGCGTCTTGTAGCCGTTTGCCATGCTCAGGCATTTCGCTTTGGCATCGGCGAGCACGCGCGCGCGGTTCATGGTGATGCCATCACTTTCGCGCAGAATCTTCGCATCCCTCGCCTCATCCGCTGAGCCGGAAACTTTCGCCATAGCAATCTGCTCGAACACTTTGGAAATCGCCGGCATCGCGCCGCCGGTGGCCATCAGGTTAGAGAGCATGCCGCCGCTGGAGCCTTTTTTATCGCCCATATGGCGAATCAGCATTTCTTTGCAGCCGCCCCACGCCGGTATTAAGCCGACACCTACCTCAACCAAGCCAGGATAAGATTCAATATGCGCCTGCACCGCGTTTGAATGCAGAATAATTTCGCAGCCGCCGCCCAGCGCCATGCCCGATAGCGACGAGACCACCGGAAACGGTGCATATTTCAGCGCCATCACCGATTGCTGGCCGGCGCGGATCACCTCGCCGATCTGTTTCCACGCGGCAATGTTCGCCGCCATCAGCACAAAGCCAAGATTCGCGCCGACCGAGAAATTATCCGCGTCGCCACCAATCACCATCCCCCTGAAATCCTTTTTCACCACCTCGATCGATTTCATCATCATGTCCAGAATATCCGGATCGATCGAATTCATCTTGGAGGTCAGCTCTAAGCAAGCCACGCCATCGCCCAGATCCCAAAGACTGGCGGAAGCATTCTTCAGCACTGGCTTGCTGCCGAGTTTGACATCCGAAAGCATCAGCGTGCCCGCAGGCTGGGTGATCGGCGTGTAGCCTTTGATGCTGGCCGCCTGCCGCTTGCCACCATCCAGCTTATAGAGACTTCCGCCTTTCGCCTGCGCGATGATGGGCGGAATAGTGCGGCCAGATTGTTCCAGCAGCGAAATAAAATGATCCACCCCGATTTTGTCGATCATCTCAAACGGACCGTATTTCCAGCTATAGCCGGTTTTCATGGCGGCATCGACGCTCGCCACATCATCCGAAATTTCGGGAATCAGAGAAGCCGCGTAATGCAGCATCGGCACAAGTACCGCGCGCGCATACTCGCCGCCAATATCTTTGTGGGTAAGCAGCGCGAGCATACCGCCCTTTGCCGCCTCGACGCTCGCCAGCTCGACTTTTTTATTCTGCGGCGCATAACTGCCGGTTTTCAGGTCGATCACTTCCTTGATTTTTTTCTCGCCATCTTTATTCAGGCGATAAAAACCGCCCTTGCCTTTGCGGCCGGTATAGCCGTCTGCGATCATCTTTTTGACCAGCTCCGGCTCGTTGTAAATCGCAACGAATGGATCATCTTTAGGCAGTGAATGCAGCATGGATTTGGCGATCAGCGGCATGAGGTCGATGCCGATTAAATCAAACAGGCCAAACACGCCAGTTTTGGGAATACCGACCGGCCTGCCCATCACCGCGTCTGCCTGCTCCGGCGATACGCCAAGGCGCATCGCTTCCAAAAGCCCGAGCATCAGCCAGTACACGCCAATGCGGTTTCCGATAAAGCCCGGCGTATCCTTGCACGCCACCACGCCCTTGCCGAGATGGATATCGGCAAACTGGCACACCGCATCATACGCGCCACCAGACGTTTTCGGCCCCTTCACCACCTCCAGCAAACGCATGAAGCGCGGCGGGTTAAAGAAATGGGTGATCATGAATTGCTGCTGGAAAGCGTCCGGCAGGCCGTTCATGAGTTCATGCAGCGGCAGCGTCGAGGTGTTGGATGAGATGACGGCGGTGGGCTTCCTCACGCTATCGATCTTACGATACACATCCTGCTTCACTTCCAGCTTTTCGAGTACCACCTCGATAATCCAGTCGCAGTCCGCAAGCAGTTTCAGGTCATCTTCCAGATTGCCGCAGGTCACCAGCTTTGCTTTTTCCTTGTGCGTAAAGCCGGTGGGATTGCTTTTAAGCTGCTTTTCAATCGCGCCTTCGGTGAGCGCGTTTCGGTTTTTCTCGCCGGGCTTCACGATATCGAGCAGCACCACGGGCGTTCCCGAGTTGGCCACCTGCGCGGCGATCCCACTTCCCATCACGCCCGATCCCAGTACAGCGATTTTTTTAATGGTGGTCATAAACCCCTCACCTTATGTCGCATTGCAATATAAGCGACTGATTCAGCTAAAAACTTGAGGTTCCATTATAGGTAAGCAACGGTTAATTTTTTACTCATTTTTCATCAAATCTTCACGTAATTTTGTCGGGAATCCGCTAGAGTATATACTTATTTTTATTAACCGAGCTGCTGGTTTATGACTTCACCTCAAGAAGCCGCGCGCGAAAGAAGAAGGCAAAGAGAAGTTTCAGCAACCGAGCTTTTTGAAAAAAGCGGTTTGCAGAGAAAATCCGTTGGAATGCTCTGGAACAAGAAAGATGCATGGGTCATTCCTTACCGAACGCTCGATCAAAAAACTGCCATTAAAAATCTATTAGAGCAAGCAGGCATCATCAATCTACGCGATCTCGTTTTACCAGAGGCCAGCAGCGGAAATATTATCATTGAAGCTGAAAGCGCTTTGGGAAAATCCCTAGAGCATAGACGACTCGAGCACGAAGCTGGCAAGCATGCGGATTGGTTCCGCTATGAAAAACTAACAGGAAAAGATGCGAGGCAGGCAGGCTACTACATTCCATACAAGACGAAGGCAATCACGCATTGCCATCATGATAATTATGCTCACATTGACTGGTCTGCCGATGAAAATTACGACTCAACAGGCAAAGCAGATATCGACCTGAACAGCGGCGCTAAATTTCACTTAAGCATCGCAGAGCGCGATCTGCCCCGTTCATGGAATGCGATTGCCGGACACATCATCAGGAACCATATTAACTGCAAGGTGATGCGACCGCCTGAGGACAGGCAGCCCAATATGTCAAACGATGCCCTTGATAAAAAAATCGTGGTTTATATCCCTAAAAGCCAATTGCGGGATAAAGAAAAGATCCAGTCATGGAAACGAATTCTGGCAGAGATGCATGCTGTGCTCCACGAACAAGGTATTATTCCTGCGGGTGCAATCACCTCTGACAAAGCAGTAAGTGGCTCCGATTATCTTTATTACCGCTACGGTAAGACCGAGTATAACGAAGGGGGTAAAGCCACTAATCGCTGGGACGATGTATTGGTAGAAGCAACCGGCGGGGAAGATGTTTTTGCTGATTTGCAGATCACCCGAAATACACGAACCACAGCCAGGGACAGGCTTTCTGCAGGAACCCAAAGGGATGGTGCAGGCAATACCCAAGGAATCCCCTGAAGCCCAACGTGCTGATATTAATCAATAAAAATCTTTCGCCGCGATTAAAATCGATGTCACAAAAGCTTCATATGAATTGAGATCGGGTTAATGGTAATTTATACTCACCTAAAAAGCGGAGCAAAACTGTGTCTGAAGCGAATAGAAGTTTTCACATTGGCGGCGTGGATGTTACGATAGACGCCAAAGGGGACGGGGCAATCCATCTCCTTGCCAGTGGACATGTCGGGCATTTTGAGGGTGATCACCTTAATGATACCAAGAACAACGAAGTTGGTAATGCAATCAGCTTTATTGGCTGGGTGCTTGCTAATACCTACGATGCTCAACTTAAAGTTAAAGAAACAGATTCGGACGTCACGTATCAAATCAGTCGCGGTGAGAGCAGCATAAAAGACTATGTTGAAAGTGGCAGACGTGTGCTGAACACTGAAGAGCTTTATGAGCTGCTTGGTTTATTGGAAAAAAACTATGCTGAACCGACAACGGTTGCGCAGAGGGTTGCGCTTATCAAAGAATATGAAGCAAAAAAACCTGAAATCGAGCGCCGCGCCAAAGAAAAGCTCAAGTCCAGAAGCGATCTGGAAGAAAAAGAGGCGCATCGCCAGCAAGAACATATCAGCAGGGCAGAATTTCATTTTGGCCACCTCATGCCCGCTATCAGGTGGACACTCTCACAAGACATGATCGAGTGCGATAAAGAACGAGGCAATGACATTCTGCTTGCGCTACGCGATGCCAAAAGTAGCGCAGGTGTCGCTCAGGGGCAGGATCCTCAGCAAGTTGCGGCTCTACAGGCTAAAGCCGTGGTGGATTACCTTAAGAGCAATATTTTAGAGTTTACTGATGATGGAAAGCTGCAAGAGCAGCTCGCAGTCGCTATTGCAGCAGCCGAGACTCGTAAACGGCAACAAGGCCAGGGTAGAGGCGAAGGAACCGCCGCCTAAACTTTTTCCAGCACGGTCGCCATGCCCATGCCGCCGCCGACGCACAGGCATGAAAGCGCATATTTGCCGCCACGTTTAGACAGTAACATTGCCGCCTTGCCAGTCACACGCGCGCCGCTTGCGCCAAGCGGATGGCCGAGCGCCACAGCGCCACCTTCGACATTGAGCTTGCTTTCATCAATGCCTAATTCTTTCACCACCGCCATGGCCTGCACCGCGAAGGCTTCGTTCAGCTCCACAAAATCCATATCAGAGATTTTCAGGCCAGCGCGCGCGAGCGCTTTTTTCGACGCTTCGACCGGGCCTAGCCCCATAATCTCAGGCTCGATGCCTGAAACTGCCATCGCCTTGATGCGCGCGAGTTTCGGCAGGCCGTGCTTATTCGCATAATCTTCGCTGGCGATGATGGTCATCGTCGCCCCGTCCGTGACTGGTGAAGATGTTGCCGCTGTGACCGTACCCTGCTCATCAAAGGCCGGAGCAAGCGTCGCCATTTTCTCGAGAGACGTATCAGCGCGCACGCAGCCATCTTTAGTCACATCACCGGCTTTGGTGGTAATCGCGATAATCTCATCCGCAAGGTTCGCACTTGCGGCCTTCTGGTGGCTTTTCAGAGCAAATTGTTCCTGCTCAGCGCGCGAGATTGCAAATTTCTTTTGCAGGTTTTCGGCGGTCAGCCCCATACTGAGGTAAGCAGCGGGCATATGCTCATAGAGTTTTGGGTTCGGGCTGGGGTTAAAGCCGCCCATCGGGATACGCGACATGGACTCGACACCGCCCGCAAGGAACAACTCCCCTGCCCCGCTTGTAATCTTGCCTGCGGCCATGTGGATGGCCTCCATCGACGAGCCGCACCAGCGGTTGATGGTGGAACCGGCAACCGTAAGCGGCAAACCGGAAAGTAGCGCCGTCATGCGGCCAATATTGAAGCCCTGCTCGCCTTCTGGAAACGCGCAGCCAACGATCAGATCTTCGATATGCGCGCTGTTTACCGGTGTTTTGGCCATCAGGCCCTTGATCACCTGCGCCAGCAGATCATCCGGCCGCGTTTTGGCTAGCTCGCCTTTATTGGCCAAGGTAAAGGGTGAACGGGCATAGGCGCAAATGACGGCATGGGGCATAGAATTTCCTTTCGCAAGGCTATAATTTTGGCAAAAAACCCTTACTTTTTCGTTAGTTTTTGGTAGATGTCATCCTGAACGAAGGCCATAGGCCGAAGCTGAAGGATCTTTTCTACCTTATAAATACTGCAAAGATCCCTCGGCTACGCTCGGGATGACAAAAATATATGACTCAACATACAACAGATCTTGTGATTATTGGCGCAGGGCCGGTCGGCCTCTTTGCCATTTTTGAAGCCGGCATGCTGAAAATGAAATGCCACGTGGTTGACGCGCTGGATATGGCGGGCGGCCAGTGCGCGGCGCTTTATCCGGAAAAGCCGATTTATGACATTCCCGGCTACCCCTCCATCCTCGCGCAGGAGCTGGTGGATAAGCTTTGTCAGCAAGCAGCGCCGTTTGCCCCCACCTATCATTTCGGACAGAGGGTTGAGAAAGTAGAGAAGCTGGAAACCGGCGAGTGGCGGCTGGAGACCAGCACCGGAACACAAATCACCTGCAAAGCCATCATCATCGCCGCTGGCTGCGGAGCGTTCGGGCCGAACCGCCCGCCACTTGAGGGCTTGGAAGCCTATGAAGGCACAAGCGTGTTTTACATGGTGGCAAAGCGCGAGGCTTACCGCGGCAAGCGCGTCGTAATTGCCGGCGGCGGCGACAGCGCGGTCGACTGGGCGATTTCGCTTTCAGAACTCGCGGAAAAACTCTATGTGGTGCACCGGCGCGATAAATTCCGCTGCGCGCCGGAATCCGCAAGCAGGCTGAAGCAGCTGGCTGATACTGGCAAAATCGAGATGGTCGTGCCCTACCAGCTGCATGGGCTGGAAGGCGCAGGCGGCCAGCTCTCCTCGGTCATCGTATCGACGCTGGACGGCCAGATAAAAAAGTTGGAAGCGGATGTGCTTCTGCCATTCTTTGGCCTTGCGATGGAGCTGGGGCCGATTGCCCAGTGGGGTCTGAATCTTGACATGAACCACATCAAGGTGAATCATTCCACCTGCGAAACATCGACGCCCGGCATTTTTGCCATCGGCGATATCGCCACCTACGAAAACAAACTCAAGCTCATCCTCTCCGGCTTTTCCGAAGCTGCCTTCGCCTGCCATGCGGCACGCAAAATCGTCCATCCCGGCGAGGAGCTGCATTTTGAATATTCGACCAGCAAAGGGGTGCCAGCGGCCGCATGACCAAGCTCATCGACGGAAAAGCCTTTGCAGCGAGTTTGCGTGCGGATATTGCTAAGCGCGTGGCGCAGCTTAAGGCGAAAAAAAATATCACGCCCGGCCTTGCGGTGGTGCTGGTTGGTAGCGATCCGGCCAGCGAAGTCTATGTCAAAAACAAAGCGAAGCAAACGGTGGAAGCCGGTATGCGTTCGTTTGAATATAAGTTGCCGGAGACGACCTCTGAGGCGGAGCTGCTTGCTAAAGTCGTGGAGCTCAATAGCAATCCTGACGTTCATGGCATCTTAGTGCAGCTGCCGCTGCCAAAACATATTGATGAGACCGCAGTGATTCAGGCCATTCATCCGGACAAAGATGTGGATGGTTTTCATGTGATTAATGCTGGCAGGCTCGCCACCGGGCAGGATGGCTTTGTGCCCTGCACGCCCCTGGGCTGCTGGATGCTGCTCAAAGACAATCTATCATCACTAGCAGGGCTTCACGCGGTCGTGATTGGCCGCTCGAATATTGTCGGCAAACCCATGGCGCAATTACTGCTCAAGGAAAGCTGTACGGTCACCATCGCTCACTCCAAAACCAAGGATTTACCCACACTGATAAAAACAGCGGATATTGTCGTCGCTGCAGTGGGTAGGCCGAAAATGGTGATGGGCGAATGGCTCAAACAAGGCGCGGTGGTGATCGATGTTGGCATCAACCGTGTGGATGGCAAGCTCGTGGGCGATGTTGATTTTGCTTCCTGTCAGGGTATTGCCGCCGCCATCACTCCGGTACCCGGCGGTGTTGGGCCCATGACGATCGCCTGCCTGCTGGAGAACACACTAAAGGCGGCAAACAATGCTGCTGGCAATCGCTGATTTTGGTTTGACCTTGCCATGAGCCACGATCTTTCCACCGGCCTGATTACCGGTACATTCATGATGGCGTTGCTAATGAGTGGCTATCTATTGACGCGGCGTATCTCAGCGCAGTAGCCATGCACTATGAGCCTTAGTTTAGTACGTAAGCGGCCTGACATTGTTTGGTGGTTGTGGTTAGAATATAGGTTGCGTTTGGTGAGGTGGGGTTACTCAGGCATAGGTTCACGGTAGGTACAGGCTTGGTATCATGCCCGCCAAAGCCGAAAAAACGACCTGAAAGCGGCCTGCCATCATCGATCTTTGTATCGATATTCTGAAGTTCCTGCGGCGTGAAGATAGCGCAAAAATCGTCCCAATAGAACATGGCGTTATTGAATGGCGAGGCATTGTTTGGCGTCGTTGCTGTCGTGCCAGCCGCGCCTGCGTTACATGCGACGAACCACATCACATTATTGCCGCGTCGGTAGTTAATGGTGTTGTCCGGACTCCTGCCATTAGAACCAACCCTGAAACTCGCGCTGCTTGCGACAAAAAAACCACCGGTGTCACTAAGTTCTGTGCTAGGAAATGCTTTACCTAAAATCCTGCTGCCATCAAACTGGCCTTGGGTGAGATTCGCATCAGAGAGCTGCGTGAAGAAGCGACGCACTTCACCAGCCCCCGTGTCCCATAACACGCCATCATCATAAAAATTGTTATTTTGAAATTCGACAATACCGTTGCCATTCCCAGTTGCAGCACCAGTGAGTGTGTTTGTAAAAAACTGGTCGGGATTAATTAAATCGCCGGGCAAGCCATTATATTTCAAGCGGAAGGTATTGAACGCAGCTTCGTGGGTTTCTATTTGCTTAATTTGTGCACGTATACTTGCGGCTTTGATTAAATCCTGGCCAACCAAAACACCTCCGGCAATCAGGCCGATAATGACCAATACTATCGATATTTCAATTAATGTGAATGCTCGTAGCGTCATATTCATTTGATGCCAACCATCATTTATTTCGCCTGCTGCCTGAGCTCCGCGCGGTAGCGCGCGACATTCTTTAGGTGTTCGGCGTAGGTCTTCGCAAAATAATGCCCGCCATTTCCAGTAGCGACGAAATAGATTTCATTCGTCTGCGGTGGATTCAGCACCGCCTCAATCGCCTTGCGGCCAGGATTGGCAATCGGCCCGGGCGGCAGCCCTTCGCGCGTGTAGGTATTGTAAGGCGTATCGATTTTAAGGTCGCTAAGCAAAAGCAGTCTTCCGAGAGGTTCACCTTTTTCCTGCTCAAGGCCGTAGATGACTGTCGGATCAGCCTGCAGCTTCATGCCCTTCCTCAAGCGATTGATGTAAACAGCTGCCACGCGGCCATATTCATGATCGAGGCTGGTTTCGCGCTCGACAATTGAAGCGAGCGTCAGCGCCTCGCGTAGTGTTGTAAAAGGCAGGTCAGGGTCACGCTTCGGCCACAGCTCATCCATGGTTTCCTGCATGCCGGCCTGCATTCGGTTAATCAGCTCCTGACGCTGGTCGCCATAGACATAATGATAGGTTTGCGGCAGCAGGCTGCCCTCCGGCACTTTCAGCGCCACCACCCCTTCGAGCAGCTCCTGCTCGGCGAGCAACTTGATCGTCTGGCGAACGGTGAAGCCTTCCGGCACCGTGATTTTATGAACCACCACGCGCCCCTCAGCGATCATCTCCATCACCAGGCGCGGGCTGATCGCCGCCGAAAAGCGATATTCACCGGCTTTGAATTTCCGTGCATCGCCGGAGAGTACCGCAATCGTGGCAAAGACAAGGCTGTGACGGATCACGCCGGCGTCAGCCATCTGGTCAACGATTTCAAAAAAGCCTGTGCCTTTTTTGAAGAGCACACTTTTCGATTCGGCAAGCGGTCCAGGCGCGGAGAAATAATAGGTGAAGTAACCACCGAGAATCCCGATGATGACCAGCAACATTCCCAAAAAACGAACCATGCACCGCTCCGTTAAGTTTGATGCAGATAGCACAAGACAGTTAATGTTGCGCTAAGGTAACCCAGAGGCAATCTCTAAAATGTAGCCTTGACTATCGGAATACAGCGCGCAACCCTTCTGTTAAGGGCATTAATTGGTGTGGATGCATTGATATTATAGTCCGCTTCGATGTCATTATCCGTAAGGCAAGATTGCGGGGTGGCAGCATTACCTGCATGAAGCACCAGTCTGGCGTGAAAATAGGTGTCATAAGGAATTGGCACCTCAGTTACCGGTGCCCCATAAAAACTGGCAACTCCCCCCATGATTGCCATGAAGCTACCTTTAAGTGGCTTTCCATCATCAATTTTACTATCAATCATGTAGGTTGTTAGCGCACTGTAAACACCATTATCCTGACCTGACACCCCGCTGTTGGTGTTGCCAATAAGCATCCAGACACGCCTTACATCAACCAAAGTATTACTGAGGCTAAAAACATTGTTCGGCTGGATAAGGAATCGCTTGATTGGCCAGAAGCCGCCCTTGCCATTATTTTGTGCGTTCGTTGGCCCATCGCCGCTTAAAGCAAGCAGAGGTGAATTAATACCCGGCATTGAACCAATTGGATATTTATTTGCAAGATTCGATTCGCCGAGATGATACCAGAAATCTTCGGTCTCTAGGCCAATCGGATCATTGTTATCTGAGGTTCGGTTGCCTAGATCAACTTCGCCATTGCCGTTCCCCGAATCACCATCCCCGCCCGCTACAGCAAGCCCCAAATCAACAGCCTCAATACAATCACCGGGGATGCAGTTATATTTAAGACGGAACGTATTAACAGCAGTGTTCATCTCTTCGATTTGTGAGATCTGTTTGCGAATATTTGCTGCCTTGATCAAATCACTACCAATGATGATGCCAGCGGAAATCAAGCCGATGATAACCAGTACAATGGATAGCTCCAGCAGAGTGAAGCCAGATTTAGCGGTAAATTTGGTGTTTCCTGCAATCATTGTTGGCCGGACTCGAGATTCTCTCTAAAAACACAAATCAACAGTCGGGTTTTTACACCCGCTATTTATCATGCAAGGCAATAAGATTAAATCTTCCTGAAAATCACGCTTGCATTGGTGCCGCCAAAGCCAAAGCTATTGGAAAGCGCAACATCGATTTTACGTGGTTTTGCGGTATGTGCTACGAGATCGAGATCACAGCCATCGGACGGATCATCGAGATTGAGTGTCGGCGGCGCAACCTGGTCACGAATGGCAAGGATGGAGAAAATCGCCTCGACTGCACCAGCGGCACCAAGCAAATGGCCAATCGCCGATTTAGTCGATGACATAGAGAGTTTGTAGGCATGATCGCCAAATAGATTCTTTACTGCCTGTAACTCCAGCTCATCGCCCAGCGGCGTGGAGGTGCCATGCGCGTTGATATAGTCAACATCGGAGGTGTTGATACCCGCGCGCTTGAGTGCTGCAGCCATTGCCCGACCAGCACCTTCATGCTGCGGTGCTGGTGCGGTGATATGATTTGCATCACCCGACAAGCCATAGCCAATAATTTCCGCATAGATTTTTGCACCGCGTTTTTTCGCATGCTCATATTCTTCGAGCACAACAATGCCAGCGCCCTCGCCCATTACAAATCCATCGCGCGCTTTATCCCACGGGCGCGAACCTTTTTCCGGCGTATCGTTAAAGCCGGTAGAAAGTGCGCGCGCGGCGGCAAAACCTGCGAGGCCAATGCGGCAAATCGTGGCTTCTGTACCACCTGCCACCATGATATCAGCATCGCCAAATTGAATCAGGCGTGCGGCATCGCCAATAGCATGCGCACCCGTTGAGCAAGCGGTAACCACGGAATGGTTCGGGCCTTTGAAACCGTATTTTATGGAAAGCTGGCCAGACGCCAGATTGATGAGTGCTGCCGGAATGAAAAATGGTGACACGCGGCGCGGGCCTTTTTCTTTCATCATCAGCACAGTTTCTTCAATAATTTGCAGGCCGCCGATGCCCGAGCCGATCATCACGCCGGTGCGCAATTTTTGTTCGTCGGAGAGACTGGTAATGCCAGCATCTTCAACCGCCTGCGAGGCTGCGCCGATAGCAAAATGGATGAAATCATCCATCTTTTTTTGCTCTTTCGGCTCAATGTAGTTGTCGGGATTGAACTGATCCGCTTCCGTGCCACGCGGTACGATGCCCGCGATGCGGCAGGGAATGTCCGACACATCGATATGGGTGATGGCCTTAAGGCCAGAGTGCGAATTGGTGATGCCATCCCACGACGACTCAACGCTAGAGCCCAGCGGTGTAACCAACCCTAAACCAGTGACGACGACGCGTTTCATAGAATCACTCCGCAGATGCCATCCCTGCGAAAGCAGGGATCCTGTAGAAAATAGTGCGAGGAGGCGAAGTCAGGATTCCCGCTTGCGCGGGAATGACAAAAACTTACGCCGCTTTTGCGTGATTTTGAATGTAGTTCACTGCATCCTGCAGGGTGAGAATTTTTTCTGCAGCATCATCAGGGATTTCGATGTTGAATTCTTCTTCAAATGCCATGACGAGCTCAACGGTATCCAAGCTGTCAGCGCCGAGGTCATCGATGAAGCTGGCTTCGAGAACTGCTTTACCTTCATCAACGCCGAGATGCTCGACGACAATCTTTTTTACACGTGCTGCAATATCACTCATGGTGTTAATCCCTAGTTGGTTAGTAAAGAATGTAAGCGGCAGACAATAATCATCTGCTCTCAAAGGTCAAGTAGTTCGTTTGGAATAGCATAAGGGGTTGGTTTTAGGAAGAAAAAAGGATGACTAATAACCGATGACGCATGACGAAGTAGTAATTACGGTCATCTGTCATCCGTTATCTGTCATCTGCTACACCATCAGCATCCCGCCATTGACATGAATTGTCTGGCCGGTGACGTAGGCGGCTTCGTCGCTCGCGAGATATAAAGCGCTGGCGGCGATTTCTTTTGCCTCGCCCATGCGCCCGAGGGGAATGTTTTTGTTGATCGCGTCCTTCTGATCCTGAGTGAGGGCATCGGTCATCGCCGTTGAAATAAATCCGGGTGCGATACAATTGACCGTGATGCCGCGCGAAGCAATTTCCTGCGCGAGTGATTTGGCCATGCCGGTTAAGCCCGCTTTGGAGGCGCAATAATTCATCTGGCCAGGATTACCACTCCAACCTACCACCGAGGTGATGTAGATAATGCGGCCATGGCGGCGCTTCATCATGCCTTTGATGGCGGCGCGCGTCAGCTTGAAGCTGGCGGTTAA
This sequence comes from Rickettsiales bacterium, assembly GCA_021299465.1. GTDB lineage: Bacteria > Pseudomonadota > Alphaproteobacteria > Rickettsiales > SXRF01 > JAJTHB01. Next base: position 65,082 of record JAJTHB010000014.1, read on the forward strand.
GTTCACATCAATCACCTGTTGCCATTCTTCGTCTTTCATGCGCATAGAAAGATTATCGCGCGTGACCCCGGCATTACACACCAGAATATCGAGGCCACCAAGTTTTTCTTCTGCCTCTTTGATCAGGTTTTCGACGGTGTCGAGTTTCGAGAGATCGCAGGCGATGGGAATAGCGCCCGTGAGTTGTTGCACCAGCGATTCCAATTTTTCTACTTTGCTACCTGAAACGGCAACGGTTGCGCCTGCCGCGTGCAATAGTTTTGCGATCTCGCCGCCGATACCGCCGGTTGCGCCTGTGACTAACGCTTTTTTGCCTGAAAAAGAAAACATGATCTTACGCCGCCTTTGCTAAAGATGTTAAATCCGCAGGAACGCCGATATTATTGCATTCGATCTCCGGCTCGATTCGTTTCACCATGCCGGAAAGGACTTTGCCCGCGCCGATTTCGATGGCCTTCGTCACGCCCTGCGCCTTAAGATAATGCATCGATTCCCGCCAGCGCACCACACCCGTTACCTGCTGCACCAATAAATCGCGCAGCTTATCGGGACTCGTTTCGGCTGATGCGATCACATTCGCCACCACCCGCACGCATGGCGCAGCAAAACTCACGTTTGCGAGCGCCTCGCGCATAGCCTCAGCGGCAGGCGCCATGAGTGAACAATGAAACGGCGCGCTCACTTCTAATAATAAGGCACGCTTGATGCCTTTGTCTTTGGCGATGATAATCGCGCGGTCGATCGCCGCCTTGTGGCCGGAAATCACCACCTGCCCGGGGGCGTTGTCATTCGCCACGCTGCAAACCTCGCCCTGCGCAGCTGCTTTTGCAACGTCTTCTGCCTGAGCCAAATCAGCCCCAATCAGCGCCGCCATCGCGCCCTGCCCTTGCGGCACGGCCTGCTGCATCGACTGGCCGCGTAGCTTAAGCAGCCTCGCCGTATCAGAAAGCGACAGCACCCCCGCCGCACACAGCGCCGAATATTCACCGAGCGAGTGACCCGCCACAAACGCGGCATGTTTCGCCACATCAAACCCAAATTCCTTTTGCATGACGCGTAGCGCGGCCATCGAGGTCGCCATAATCGCTGGCTGGGCGTTTTCGGTGAGGGTCAGGGTTTCCTGCGAACCTTCGAATATAATAGTAGAGAGTTTTTGGCCAAGGGCGCTATCGACCTCATCAAACACAGCCTTGGCTGCTGGAAACTGATCGGCTAATTCTTTGCCCATACCAACGGTTTGTGAGCCCTGCCCGGGGAATAAAAGTGCGATTTTCATATCTATCTATCCCGCAAAAGCGGGGATCCTGAATAAAGGTTAAATGATGGATGATTCTTTAATAATAACCGGTAGGCACTAGTAACGTTCTTTCTTTTTTAAATCAACTACAGGATCCCCGCCTGCGCGGGGATGCTTTTTCCCCTTGCAATCACTAAAAAAAGGGCTATAAATCCCATCCCTTTAAACACACAGGCCTTAATTGGAGTAAGCCATGCCGTTTTACGAAACCACTTTCATTGTGCGCCAGGACTTGTCCCGCGCGGATGTGACCAAATTCGCTGATCAATATACGGCGATCATCGAGCAAAACGGTGGTAAAGTTGTAAAAAACGAGTATTGGGGCCTGAAAAGCCTTGCTTATAAAGTGGATAAAAACCGCAAAGGCCACTACACCATGCTCGCCATCGACGCATCGGCCGACGCAGTGAAAGAGATGGAGCGCCAGATTCGCATCAACGAGGACATCATCCGCGTGCTGACGGTTCGCGTTGAAGCCATTGAAGAAGGTCCGTCGGTAATGATGAATAATAACCGCCGCGATGATATTCCAGGCGAAGGTGAAGAACCTTTTGCCTCAGCAACCGCTTAAAGTTTGAGAGATTCCCATGGAAAAACGTTTCGATAAACCCCGCTCATCCTCTGCTGAAGGCGCTGCCGGCGCTGGCCGCAAAGTTTTTTTCCGTCGCAAGAAAACCTGCCCACTTTCGGGTAAAAATGCACCGGTGATTGACTATAAAGACGTGAAGCTCCTATCGCGTTATGTTTCCGAGCGCGGCAAGATTCTGCCTTCGCGCATCACCTCGGTGTGCCATAAAAAACAACGTGAACTAACGACCGCTATCAAGCGCGCGCGCAATCTCGCGCTGCTTCCGTTTGTCGCGCAGTAAATCTTCGCTTCCGGCTGCGCTTGCCGCCGGATTTTTAAGCTCCGGCCTGTTTCTTGCCGCAGCAAGCCTTGGGCTTGGCTTTTTCTTTTTATTCATTTCAACCCTGCCGCTTTTTTTTCCGGCTCTTCGCAGCGAGCTTAGGGTTTGCCTGATTGGCGGATTGATCGGGATTATTCCCATCAGCATCCTGGCCGGTTTTGATGCCGGGCTCATGTACTGGCTCTACCTTGCCCTGCCTGCCTGGTACCTTGCGCGGCAATCACTGCTTTATGCTGTGGATGGCAAGGAAACCCTGTGGTTTCCCATCGGCCTGCCGCTCCTACAAATCACCATCATGGGCATTACCACCATCGCGATGATGACCGGTTATTATGCAAGCGTTGACGGTGGCATCATGGGCATCATTTCCACCCAAATCGAAAGTGGCTTTAAGGATATGGAACCGGAGATGGTCGTCATGCTTAAAAATGTTGCTGAACACTGGTCATTTCTTGTGTTTGGACTCACGGTGTGGGTTTGGGTGCTGCTGCTTTATGCGCATCTCTGGGTTGCAAACCGCATGTTAAATGATAAAAAAATCCGCCCCAGCATCGCGCTTGAGCCATTTACCATGCCTGGCTGGGTGATCGGCCTTATGGCGATCGCGGCGCTCGCCTCGCTGATTGGCAGCCCGTCCATGCAGTTTTTAGGCAAATCGGCGCTCATTTGCATGATGCTTCCTTATTTTCTGCTTGGCTGCGCGCTCATGCATGAGGCAAGCAAAAACTGGCCAAGCCGCCGTTTTTTCTTATTTTTTGTCTATTTCATGATCGTCGCGCAGTTCTGGCCGGCGCTGGTGCTATCGGGATGGGGCTTTTTCAGCCACATTAAATCCTTGTCAGGCGGGGCGCCATCGGCTAGAAGCTGAGTCCTTTTATTTTTTGCAACCTCTTAGCTATAGCAGGAGAATATCATGGAAGTCATTCTACTCGAACGCATCAACCGCCTCGGCAATATCGGCGATGTGGTGAAAGTCAAAAACGGCTATGGCCGCAATTTCCTGATCCCCAAGAAAAAAGCGCTGCGCGCCTCGGAAGATAACAAAAAAGTCTTTGAAGAGCGCCGCCATATTATCGAAGAACAAAACGCACAGGCTAAAGCAGCCGCGAATGCGATCGCTGAAAAACTCAATGGCATGGTGCTGACCATGGTTCGTCAGGCAAGCCAAGAGGGTAAGCTTTACGGCTCAGTCGGTGTACGTGACATCGCGGAAGCGTTTAAAGAAATTGGCCACGACATTCCTAAGAGCCAGATCGTGATGACCGGTTCTATCAAGAGCATCGGTGATTATCCGGTGCGCGTTCCTCTGCACGCGGAAGTGATTGCGAATATCACGGTCAACGTCAAACGCCTTGAGACCGCTGAAGCAGCCGCTTAATTTAGGCTTTAGTTTTTAGTCGTTAGTCGTTAGTATCAATTGCTAACGACTAACAGCTGACAGCTTTTTTTCATGCCCTCCATTTTGCTCGAAACCACTAACGTTGATGCACTGATGGCGGAATCGCCTCAGACCCCGTATCGTGAAGCGCCGTCGAGCATTGAGGCCGAGCAGGCGCTGCTTGGTGCACTCCTTGTCAATAACGATGCTTTGCAACATCTCGGGGATCATCTCCGCGCCGAGCATTTCTACGAGCCGCTGCATAGCCGTATTTTTGAATCGATCCAGAAATTTCATGACAAAGGCCTGATCGCCAACCCAGTCACGCTGAAACATTATTTCGATCAGGACGAAGCGCTGACAGATATTGGCGGCGGCGCCTATCTCGCAAAGCTTGCCGCCAGCGCAGTCACCGTCATTAATATCGGTGATTACAGCAAGATGATCTATGATCTGGCGCTTAAACGCCAGCTGATCGGCATTGGCGAAGAAGTGGTCAACACCGCTTACACCCACCAGATTGATATTCCCGCCGAAATCCAGATTGAGTCGGCTGAACAAAAACTTTTTACCCTCTCGCATGAGGGTGCCGGCGATAAGGGATTCAAGGCCCTGCGCCACTCGGTGATCGGTGCGATCAAGCACGCCGAGCATGCCTATAAGCATGATGGTGTGATTGGACTCACCACCGGCTTCATCGATCTTGATCGTATTCTGGGCGGGCTTCACCGCTCGGATTTACTCATTCTTGCTGGTCGTCCCTCGATGGGTAAAACAGCGCTGGCCGTCAATGTCGCCTATAAAGCGTGCCAGAGCCTGGTCGAAGAAGCAAAAAAGAAAAATATCAGCGCCAAAGAAGCGGGGTGCGTTGGGTTCTTTTCGCTTGAGATGTCCTCTGAACAGCTGGCCACGCGTTTGCTCTCGTCTGCAAGCGGGCTGAACTCAGCCAGTATTTTTAACGGTAAAATCTCGCAGGAAGAATTCTCCCATCTCGTGCGCACCAGCAACGAGCTGGCAAGCATGCCTTTTTTCATTGATGACACACCGGCGCTTTCCATTGCCGGCCTGCGCACGCGCGCACGGCGCCTTAAGCGTGTGCATAATCTGAAATTTCTGGTGGTGGATTATTTGCAACTGGTGCGCGGCAGTGCGAGCAAAGCCAATGAGAACCGTGTGCAGGAGGTTTCCGAAATCACGCAGGGGCTTAAGGCTATCGCCAAGGAACTAGATGTTCCGGTAATGGCGCTCTCCCAGCTCTCGCGTCAGGTGGAAAATCGTGGCGCTAAAGCGCGCGATAAAATTCCGCAGCTTTCTGACCTTCGTGAATCCGGCTCCATTGAGCAGGATGCAGACGTGGTGATGTTTATCTATCGCGAGGAATATTATCTCTCGCGCGAGCAACCCCAGGAGGGCACACCCGAACATGCCACCTGGCAGGTGGAGATGGACCGTGCAATGAACATCGCCGAGGTTATCATCGCCAAGCATCGCAACGGCCCGATCGATACTGCGCGCCTGCGCTTCGAAGGCCGCCTCACGCAGTTTTCTGATCTGGATGAGCATCACCAAGCCGGGCGTCATTCCTAGCCATGCACGCCACACTCACGGTTAACCTTACCGCCCTACGCACCAATTATTGCTTATTAAAGAACAAGCTAAATGGTCGGCACTGTGGCGCGGTCGTCAAGGCGAATGCTTACGGTCTTGGCATCGAGCAGGTCAGCAAAGCACTCTGGAATGAGGGCTGCAGGCAGTTTTTTGTGGCAACACTGGATGAAGGCATCGGGCTGCGCCGTATCTTACCGGATGCCAAACAGATTTATGTTTTTCATGGCCCTCTGCACGGCGAAGAATCTACCTTTGTTGAGCATCGCCTGATGCCGGTGATTAATTCACCCGAGCAGCTTGTACGCTGGCGTAACGTTGCGGGGCAATCGCTAGGGGCGGCACTTCATATCGATACCGGAATGACAAGGCTTGGGTTTTCTGAGCATGAGCTTTCTGCGCTATCGCGTGAGCAACTCACCACGAATAAAATACACCTGATCATGTCTCACCTCGCCTGCGCAAATGACCCTTTGCACACCAAGAATGCTGAGCAATTGGCGCGATTTGAAGCGATGTATCGTCCACTCGACGGTTTGGCCGCGAGCCTTGCCAACTCGGCGGGTATTTTTTTAGGGCAGGATTACCACTATGACATGGCACGCCCGGGCTGCGCGCTGTATGGCATTAATCCCATCGACGGCGATAATCCGATGAAGCATGTGGCGAGCTTATCGGCGCCGATCCTGCAAATCCGTACGCTGGAGCGCGATGAAACAGTAGGCTATGGCGCGACCTATAACGCCCCTAAAGGCGCACGCATTGCGATTACCGCATTGGGCTATGCGGATGGGCTGATGCGTATCTTGAGTAATAGCGGCTTTGCTTATGTTGCCGGCCAGCGCGTGCCCATCGCCGGGCGCGTATCGATGGATATGGTTGCGCTTGATGTATCAAGTATTTCCGAGTCTTTGCTTTATCAGGATGGTCGAGCTGAATTCATCAATGAAAAACAAACCGTAAACGACATAGCCGACCGTGCGAACACGATCGGCTATGAAATCTTCACCCGTATCGGTGAGCGGGTGAAGAGAGTGTATTATTAATCCTGCGTTATTTCAGCAGCACCACCCGTCGCCGGAGTGAAGCTTGAAGAGGCTCGAGATCCGCAATTCTTTTGGCGGTAGGTTTTGTTGCATTGAATCTTGACTTCTATACGGCGGCCATTCGCATCTCTACCAACACAGGTCAATTTTATATTTGTTGAACTATTGATTCTACGTTTACAACATTTCGCCTTAAGTGAAGCCTCCGAGCATTTTGAAGGAGCAATGCCAGGGTTAGTGCCTCTGGCCATGAGTTCGATATCGCCGATACTAGAAAAACCACCCAACAAATCATCCGCTTCAGTATCCGCCGCATAGGCCATGCTTGGTAATGAACCAAAGACAAACATCACCGCAGCAATCCCCAATATTTTCTGTATTTTCATATAATCCCTTTTTTCATTATGCTGTTAGCCTCTCACTATACCAGCCATATGTGACAGTTTAATGACAGTTTTGGAGTTTATTATTATTGCCCCCAGGGGGGACATATCAATCCGTAAGCCAGCGCCAACATAGTAATTGCCGGTTTCAGCTATGAAATATTCACCCGCCTCGGTGATCGGATAAAGCGATTTTATAACTAATTAAATCTTAGCAAAAGCTGGCATGCTGGCGTATTGGCTCCGGTAGCACTGTTTAGGTTATACACGTTGCTGGCATCATTAAAGGTCAGCGATGAAGTCTGGCAGGCGATGCTGCCTGCGGTAAGCGATGCAGTGGTTACCCAGCCTGTGCCACCACCATAACCGCCTAGCCCATTAATGGGGTTCACAAGCCCGAGCAATCCGGCCATTCCACGGGTAAAGATGATGCCGGTATTGGGTTTGCCGTCATCAAGCTTGACGTCGATGTTGTAAGCCTCAAGCGGCGTGATACCCGGCGTAACATCAACAATGCCATTAGGATCGGTGATGGTTTTCATGCCTGTGAGGAAATAATAGTTTTGTGTGCTGCTTGCCTGCACCATCCAGTAATTACCACGACCCAGCCGAGCTTCTGGAAAATAGTCTTTCACATTGCTGCTGCTCATCGTACCGGCGTTATCGACCAGCCTACCTCCAAAACTTCCATCTATCAGGTTTGATTCCGAAAGCTGGCGCCAGAATGTCACAGTCTCGCCGACCTGCTGAACACTGCCCGTTCCTAGCTGGGATTGAAGCAACGTATTGCCATCACCATTACCCACCCCACCTACCACGCCATTGGCCGGGACGCTTATATTATAAAAGCCAAATGCATTAGCATTGGCCTGTTTCATATCGCCAGGAATCTCACCATACTTGCTTCGAAAGGTATTGGTCGCTGTGTTATATTTTTCGTACTGGCTGATCGTCGCACGGATCTCGCCCGCCCGTATCAGATCTTGCCCAACCAGAATACCGCCAACCAATAAACCAATAATAATAAGCACGATGGATAGCTCAATTAACGTGAAACCAGATTGTTGCTGGTTCGTTTGATGTTGATGAATCATACTGCCCCCTAGTTAATGGATGAATTAAAAATGGCAGACGACTTCATGATTCGGAGGGTATTCATGGCTGGATGCAAATCCTTGGTTGAATCGCAGTGACGCAGTCGATGTTTGCAGTCCATTTCGATAAAACGGCAGAGAACAGCAGGTGATATACCTATATGCATGCAGATTGTTTCTGGGCTTTCGCCAAGTTGTAACATGCCTCTTACTTGCTTAAGATATCCCATATCCACTCCCCTGATCATGATGTTTGGTTTGCCAGCTTTTCTAGACCAATCCCCTGTTGCGCAAGGTAGTTAATCTATGAAGCATGGGTTTATCGTGTCAGAACGGCGCGGATATTCCTTCTCAGCTTGGGTTTTTAGCTATCTTGATTAAGATAACGGCTTGATGATTAATCAACCCTATCCTTGATTGCTTGTCGCGCGGCAATATATTGAATTTAAATATAAAATATTGATATCATCATTTTTTTACCCACCCTTTTATGAATCAAGCATATCTTCATGTTGACATATTAACTAATTTGATGTATGATTTGTCTATTATAGTTAATTCTCTGCTCCCCAGCAGATTACTTTTTGTTGCGCAAATAGGCATACACATCTCGAGATTCGGGATGTGCTCGTCTGTTTTATTTGTTTTATCTTTCTCTTCATTATGCGCGGTCACTTAGTACGCGGACTTTACAAACATTCTTGCTTCGCTTACAACCCATCGGATGAACTTTCTCGCTCCGATTGGCCGTGTTTTTCTTAGCTTCTTAGAAGCAGTGGGGCATTTGACGCTTTTTATCTGGTCATCGGTCAGCGGCCTGCTGCGCCCGCCTTTTTACTTGAAACAACTTCGTAAGCAGTTGATTGAAATCGGTTATTATTCACTGCCGGTGGTGGGCCTCACCGCTATTTTCACCGGCGCGGTGCTGGCGCTGCAAAGCTATTCCGGCTTTTCGCGCTTCAATGCCGAAAGCTCGATTGCGATTGTGGTGGTGCTGTCCATCACGCGCGAGCTGGGGCCGGTGCTGGCGGGGCTGATGGTCGCGGGGCGCATTGGCGCCGCTTACGCCGCAGAAATCGGCACCATGCGCGTCACCGAGCAGATTGATGCGCTGGTCACGCTTTCCACCGATCCTTACAAATACCTCGTGCTGCCGCGCCTGATCGCGGGTGCGACGATGCTGCCGCTGCTGGTGCTGGTTGCCGATATTATCGGTGTGTTTGGCGGCTATCTTGTTTCCATTCATGAACTCGGGTTCTCGCCCGGGCCTTACCTGAAATCCACCTTTGATTTCCTTGAGGTGAAGGATGTTGTTTCCGGCCTGATCAAAGCGTCGGTATTTGGCTTCATTATCGCGCTGATGGGCTGCTATCACGGTTTTAATTCCAAGGGCGGTGCGCAGGGCGTTGGAGCGGCCACCACCCATGCGGTCGTTTCCGCCTCGATCCTAATTTTACTATCCAACTATGTGCTAACCTCTTTGCTGTTTGCGAAATGACCACTCCCAAAATCGAGCTTACCAGCGTCTACAAAGCCTTCGGCAAAAAGAAGGTTCTGGACGGCATTGACCTGACGATTGAGCGTGGTGAATCGCTGGTGGTTATCGGCGGCTCCGGCACAGGCAAATCGGTGCTGATCAAATCCATCCTCGGCATCATCACGCCCGATAGCGGCTCGATTAAAATCGATGGACAGGAGATCACCGGCCTTTCCTTCCGTGAGCGTCAGGAAGTGCTAAAAAAATTCGGTATGCTATTTCAGGGCGGCGCGCTGTTTGATTCGCTGCCGGTATGGGAAAATATCAGCTTCGCGCTCTTGCAAAATAATCAGGTGGATCGCATTCAGGCGCGCGCGATTGCCATCGAAAAGTTGAAGTCGGTTGGCCTTAGCGAAGATGTTGCGAACCTGAGCCCGTCCGAGCTTTCCGGCGGCATGCAGAAGCGCGTGGCGCTGGCGCGGGCGATTGCCACCAAGCCGGAGATTATTTTCTTTGATGAGCCAACGACCGGCCTCGATCCGATCATGGCCGATGTCATAAACCAGCTGATTGTGAAATGCTCGAAAGATCTCGGCGCCACGACGCTGACCATTACGCATGACATGGCTTCGGTGCGCCGCATCGCGCATAAAGTGGCGATGATTTATGGCGGCAAGATTATCTGGAAAGGCGAGATCCGCGAGATCGAGCGCTCTGGCAACGATTATGTCGACCAGTTCATCCACGGCCGCGCCGAAGGCCCGATCACGGCGGCGGTGAGGTAGACAAATGCCGCGCCGCGATGGATTCACGCTGGTTGAAATCTCCATCGTCATTGTAGTCATCGGGTTGATTATTGGCGGTATTCTCTCTGGCACAACCCTGATTCGGTCGGCTGAAATTCGCGCGCTCTACCGAGATGTAGAAAACTACCGCATCGCTGTGCTAAGTTTTCGTACCAAATATAATGCCCTACCGGGCGACTTCAGCCGTGCGACAGATTTTTTTGGCACCGACCCAGATGGCTGTGCATCTTGGCTTGGGGTGCGTTCGCCCAAAACACAAACCTGTAACGGCAATGGTAATGGTTATATTGAGCCCTTGTCGGGGGCTGTATTAGAAAGAAGTCGCTTCTGGCAGCACCTATCCGCTGCTGGCTTCATCCCCGGGCTTTATTCCGGTATGTTAGGAAGCGCACCTTCTGTACGCGGTATTCATCCAAGCATTACGTGGGAGATGCTCGATTATTATTATTTTTATGATCCTTTCGCTCCATTATTTGCTGGGGATGGTGGTGGCCAGCACCAACATGTTTTTTATATAAAGGATCCCGAGGAGGGCTATTCAACGACCGGTACCCTGAGCCCCACCGAAGCAGTACAGTTCGATGCCAAGTTTGATGATGGCAAAGCTAATTCAGGGCAAATCAGGGCCTTGAGTCAGACATACGGGCCTCAAGGCTGCCTGAATGGCGTAGATTACGCTAGCGACCTCACGGCTTCCAAACTCTGCCACTTCGCTTTTCTTGAGCGGTTCTAGAATAAATATTATTTGCACAAAAATCCGCTTAGCCGCGATAAATTGCATACTGGATTGCTTCGTAGCTAACACTCCTGACGATGACGACTATGCAAGCGCGCCGTGGCAGTGCTTGTATTTCTTGCCCGAGCCACACGGGCATGGGTCATTACGGCCGACTTTTGATGCATTCGCGCGCATCGCCTCTTCATGTTCCATCGGAATCGCTTCGCCGGTTGCCGGGTCGATGCGTGTTTCGAACATTTTCTGGCGCGGCATCGCCTCCATCACCGGCGGCTGCTCGATATGGATTTCAAGGTGCGACATGCGGCTGACGGTCATTTCGCGCAGCTGGGTGAGCATCGCTTCGAACAGCGCAAACGCCTCCTGCTTATATTCATTCAGCGGGTCGCGCTGGCCGTAGCCGCGCAGGTGAATGCCCTGGCGCAGATGATCCAGCGAGAGCAGATGATCTTTCCATAGCTGGTCGAGCGTTTGCATCAGCACGCGCTTTTCCGCCATGCGCATGATCGGTGCGCCGTATTTGGTCACCTTTGCTTCAAAATGCTCGGTCGTTTGTTTGCCGAGGCGCTCTAAAATTTCCTGATCGGCGATGCCTTCTTCCTTCGCCCAGTCCACCACCGGTATCTCAAGGCCGTAAACACGCAGCAGCTCCTTGCGCAGATCTTCGGTCTGCCACTGTTCGGCGTAAGCTTTTTCCGGCATGTAGAGGTTGATGAGGTTCTGGTTTACTTCATCACGCATGGAGGCGATCGTTTCCGATACATCCTCAGCTTCCATCAGCTCGATGCGCTGTTCGTAGATGACCTTGCGCTGGTCGTTCATCACATCGTCATATTTAAGCAGGTTTTTGCGGATCTCGTAGTTGCGCGCTTCGACCTTCTGCTGCGCGCGCTCAATGGCGCGGGTCATCCATGGATGGAAGATCGCCTCATCTTCCTTCATGCCGAGCTTTTGCAGCAAGCCGTCGATGCGCTCAGAGCCAAAAATACGCATCAGATCATCTTCCAGCGACAGGAAGAATTTCGACGCGCCCGGATCGCCCTGACGGCCAGAGCGGCCGCGCAGCTGGTTATCAATGCGGCGCGATTCATGCCGCTCAGTGCCGATCACAAATAAGCCGCCGGCCTTGATCACTTCATCCTTATCGGAGGCGACCTGCATCCTGATTTTATCAGCCTCAACGCCTTCGGCATTCTGCTGCTTAATCAGCATATCCGGATTACCACCGAGCATGATGTCGGTGCCGCGGCCGGCCATGTTAGTTGCGATCGTGACAGTACCCGGCCTGCCTGCTTGCGTAATGATTTGCGCTTCCTGTTCGTGGTAGCGGGCGTTTAGCACCTGATGCTTGATCTTTTCCTTAGTAAGCAGCTTGGAGAGATATTCAGATTTTTCGATGGAAACGGTTCCGACCAGAACTGGTTGGCCTTTTTCATTCGCGGTTTTGATTTCTTTGATCACGGCGCGGTATTTTTCCTGCGCGGTGCGGTAAATCTCATCCTGCTTATCACTGCGCGCAACCGCAACGTTGGTCGGAATATCGATGACTTCCAGCTTGTAAATATCCCGGAATTCGCCGGCTTCGGTCATCGCCGTGCCGGTCATGCCTGCAAGTTTGGGATACATGCGGAAGAGATTCTGGAAAGTGATGGAGGCGAGCGTCTGGTTTTCGTTCTGGATCTTGACGTGCTCTTTAGCTTCTAAGGCCTGATGCAGGCCTTCCGAATAGCGCCTTCCTTCCATCATGCGGCCGGTGAATTCATCAATGATGATGACCTTGTCGTCTTTGACGATGTAATCCACATCCTTGGAAAATAGTACCTGTGCGCGCAGCGACTGATTAACGTGATGCACCAGCGAAACGTTATTAATATCGTAAAGCGAGCCGCCATCGCCGAGTAAACCGGCGGTGATCAGGAGCTCTTCCATACGCTGTACCCCCGCTTCAGTGAGCGTGACCGAGCGGTGTTTTTCTTCTTTTTCGTAATGTTCTTTTTCCAGCTGCTTCACCAGCACATCGACGCGGTTATAAAGCTCTGAGTTATCCTCGGTTGGACCGGAGATGATGAGCGGCGTGCGCGCTTCGTCGATCAGGATCGAATCCACCTCATCGACCACCGCGTAATGAAACGGGCGATGCACCATCGCCTCGCGCACATATTTCATATTGTCACGCAGGTAATCAAAACCCAGCTCGTTATTGGTGGCGTAGGTGATGTCGCAGGCATAGGCGGCCTTGCGCTCGTCATCTTCCATGCCGTGCACGATGCAACCAACCGAAAGGCCTAGGAAGTTATGTAGCCTGCCCATCCATTCGCTATCGCGCTTTGCTAGATAGTCATTCACCGTCACCACATGCACACCTTTACCAGGCAGGGCATTCAAGTAGGCAGCGAGTGTGCAGACCAAGGTTTTGCCCTCGCCGGTGCGCATCTCGGCGATCATGCCTTTATGAAGCACCATGCCGCCAATCAGCTGCACATCAAAATGACGCATATTCAGCGCGCGCTTACCAGCTTCACGCACGGTAGCAAAAGCATCAACCAGCAAGCTATCGAGTGATTCACCTCCGCTCAGACGCTCTTTCAGCCAGGTAGTTCGGCCGCGCAGCTCATCGTCGCTCATGCGTTCCAATTGCGGCTCAAGCGCATTGATCGCCGCTACTTTCGCGCCGAGGGATTTAACAAAGCGCTCGTTTGCCGAGCCGAAGAGTTTTTTCGCAAGTGTCTGAAGCATAGGCGGGATACATAGGCGCTGGCGAGCACGAAGTCAACGCCCACGCTTGCAAATAGGAAGGTGGTATGACATAAGGGAGGCGTTTATCACCCCCTCCTCTAACCGATAGGATATTCCCCCATGAAACGCTCTTTTTCTGCCGCTTTGCTGCTTGCCACCGCCCTTGTTTCCCTGCCCGTCATGGCCGAAGAAAAGCCGGCTGAAGCGGCCAAACCTGCCGCGAGCGCACCTGCTGCTGCCACTAAAGATTACACGATCCTCAAAGTCGGAGCAGAAGAGATTAAAAGCACTGAAGTCATGGATATTTGGAAAGGCCTGTTTCCTGGTGGTTCCGCCCCTGATTTTGCAACCTTTGATGAAAATATCCGCCAGAATGTGCTGCGCGGGCTGGTTTCTGAGCGCCTGATTTATCAGGAAGCGATGAAAGCCGGTTTTGACAAAAACGAGGAGGTGAAAAAGCGCATTGAGCAGATGCAAAAACAGGTCATCATGCAAACCTTCATGGAAGATAAATCCAAAGCATTGGTGAGCGATGCGCAGCTGAAAGCTGCTTATGCTGAAAAAGAAAAGGCAAACAAGGCCAGCCCCGTTGAGGAAGTCAGCGCGCGCCATATCCTTGTGGATAAGGAAGAAGATGCGAAAGCCATTTCTGATGAGCTGAAAAAAGGTGGCGATTTTGATAAGATCGCCAAGGAAAAATCGACCGATAAAGGCTCGGGCGCGCGCGGTGGCGACCTTGGCTGGTTCACCAAAGACAAGATGGTTCCGGAATTTGCCGATGCGGCCTTTAAACTTAAAAAAGGTGAAATCTCGGCGCCGGTTAAATCAGCGTTCGGCTGGCATGTGATCAAGCTGGAAGATCGCCGTTCAGTGAAAATGGCAAGCTTTGACGAGATGAAAGAAGAGCTGCGCGCCGAGCTGACCAACAAAGCCGTGCAGGGCTATGTCGAAGGCCTGCTCAAAACCGCTGACATCAAATATTTTGATGCTGCGGGCAAAGAACAACCTTTCTCACGCTCTTTGGCTCCAGCCGCTGGCGGTGAGAAGGCAGAAGAGAAGCAGTAGTGCTCAGCCCCGCACTTGTTGCGGGGGCTGGTACGATTAAGCGACCAGACCCCGCCATACAGCGGGGCTTGCCATGCTGAGCCCCCTCGCCCCCTCATCTTTTCCTGCGCTCCCCGCTATCGCCGGTGTTCGCTTGGCGGCCAGCAATTGTGGCATCAAATATAAAGACCGGCCGGATCTGCTCGTTGCGCTGCTGGATGAGGGCACCAGCGTTGCCGGTGTGTTTACGCGCTCGCTGACCGCATCAGCGCCCGTGCTGGCATGCCGTGAGGCATTGAAAAGCGCCACGGCGCGCGTGCTGGTAGTTAATTCCGGCAATTCCAATGCCTTTACCGGCAAAGCGGGAGACGCCTCCGTCAAACGTGTTGCTGAGGCCTGCCAGAAACTTTATGGCAGTAAGCCGAATGAATTTTACATGGCATCGACCGGTGTCATCGGCGTGGCATTGCCTGATGAAAAAATAACAGGCGTGCTGCCATCGCTTGATTTTTCTGCTTCGTGGATGGACGCCGCGCGCGCGATCATGACCACCGACACCTACCCCAAACTTGCGACCCGCAGCGCCATGATTGGCGATGTGCGCGTCATCATCAATGGCATTGCCAAAGGCTCCGGCATGATCGCGCCCGACATGGCGACCATGCTTGGCTTCGTTTTCACCGATGCCAATATTCCGGCTGCGCAACTACAAAACATGCTTTCCGCGGCGAACGAAACCACCTTCAACGCGGTGACTGTCGATGGCGATACCTCCACCAGCGACACGCTGCTGATGTTTGCCACAGGGAAAGCCGCCAACAAAACAGGTGATTACACCGATTTCAAACGCGCCCTGCACTCGCTCCTGCATGAGCTCGCCCTACATATGGTGAAAGATGGCGAGGGCGCAGAGAAATTTGTGAGCATCACCGTTTCGGGAGCGGAATCAATTCTTGCCGCAAAAAAAATCGGTATGAGCATCGCTAATTCGCCGCTGGTGAAAACCGCCCTTGCCGCCTCGGACGCGAACTGGGGGCGCATCGTTGCTGCCGTCGGTAAAGCGGGCGAGAAAGCGGATCGCGATAAGCTCTCGATTAAAATCGGCGGTGTATCGGTGGCGAAAGACGGCGCGGCTGATCCCGCCTACAAGGAAGAGATGATCACCGCACATATGAAGGGGCGCGACATAACCATCGAAGTTGATGTCGGCATTGGCAGCGGCGAATTTACCGTCTATAGCTGCGACCTCACCCACCGCTATATTGATATTAATGGGAGTTATCGAACATGAAAACCCTTCTCGTCGTCGCTGCGGCCCTCATCAATGATGATAATGAAGTGCTGCTCGCGCAGCGACCGAAAGGCAAGCGCCTCGCCGGAAGCTGGGAATTTCCCGGTGGCAAGGTGGAGGCCGATGAATCACCGGAAGAAGCACTTGCGCGCGAGCTGAGGGAAGAGCTTGGCATTGATGTCGCCAAAGAAGATATGGAAGCCTTCTGGTTTTTATCGCATGATTACACCAAGGAATTCGGCTTTCACCTGCTGATGCCGGTCTATCTCATCCGAAACTGGCACGGCGAGCCGAAGCCGCTGGAGCATGACCAGATCATCTGGGAACTTCCCGAAGCGATGGCAGAGCTGGGGATGATTGAAGCGGATTTGGGGTTAGTCGAGAAGCTTCGCCGTCTTTAAATCTTGTATGCACACGCACCATGAAAAAATACGATCCGGCTTCACACTCGTGGAGATCTCGATTGTACTTGTTGTTATTGGACTGGTGATTGGTGGTATCTTGGTTGGGAAAGATTTGATTAAGGCCGCAGAGATAAGAAGAATTATTACACAGCTTGATCAATTTAATGTTGCGGTCAATGTCTTCAAAAATAAATATAACTGTTTACCCGGTGACTGCTTAAAAGCATCAGATTCCGGGCTGACAGAGCCCTCTCCGCCAGAATTTGCTCTGAATGGTGACGGCAATTCCATGATACAAAACCTGGAAAGCAGAATCTTCTGGCTGCATCTATCCAAAGCTGGACTTATTGCGTTCATTCCCAGAGAAGTAACCGTGAACAAAGCCTGTGAAGTGGGAGTATTCCCCGTAACACCATGTTTAGGTGGCTTATACCAGCGCGGCGCCGCTTTTAAGGGCGGATGGTGGATTATTCATCCATACGATGAATATGGCGCAACCAATTATACTTTAGGGACGTTAGCCTACAGCCATTTCTGGTGGCTAACGGCACGATTTGGTGGTGGCTCTGACGCATCTGCTACTATTCCACCCGAAGATGCCTATGCCATTGATGTGAAAATTGATGATGGTTTTCCAATGTCGGGGATTGCGCTTGCCACGGGCGATAATAACGGGGATCCTTATGGGTTTACTGATCCATTGACGGGCAACGTTGGAGCTAATGTTAATGTATGTGTTGCTGATAATACACAACCATATCGCTACAATATCCTTAATATTAGCCGCCATGAAATGAGCTTATGTTCAATGGTAATACGCACAATTTTCTAAATGATCGGGATGAAACAATCAATTTTCTGGTCTCAGCACATCCCCTAGATATATATTCCCACCACCTCTCCTCGCGGGCTTTTGCTGAGATTCGTGGGGTTTCCAGCCGGTGAGCGTCACCAGTTCAATCGTTGCCAGCACCCTGCCCGCCTCGTTCGAAAAATGCTTCTGGTAATGCTCCATCGCCGCCATCATCACATGGCGCGGCGTGAAATGTTTCACTGATGAGACGAGCGCATTCGTTTCGCCCATGCCGCGCAAGTCAGCAAGCAGTTTCAGCGGGTGATCATATTCAACCGTGATAATTTCGCTATCGACCACCGGCAGCGCAAAACCGGCGCGCTGAAGTAACGATCCAGCATCGCGCACATCGATAAAGGGCGACACACGCGGGCTGATGCCGCCGCGAACGGCAAGCTCCGCCTGCTCCAGCGAGACGCGCAGTTCTTTCAGCGTCTCGCCACCGGGCAAAATAGCGAGGAAACATCCGTCCGGCGCGAGCGCCCTACAAATCTGCGAAAGCACCCCCGGCAAATCATTTACCCAGTGCAAACCGCCAGCGGAGGTAATCAGATCATACTCTACATCCCCGCGTAAGCGGGGATCCTGTAGAACTTCACTTTCTAAAAATTCTACGTTCAATTGATCCGGCCTGCCGCTGATCTCAAGCTTTCTTGCAAACTCGCGTTTGATTTCTAAAATCCGCTCCTGGAGTCGTTCCTCCATCTCACGAAATAAAAAGTCATGCGCGGCAAAATCTTTCGCCGCACGTGCTTTGTGTAGCAGAGCACGCTTGTGATCGAAAATGGCAGATGGCAGTTGGCGGTTGGCAGTTAGCATAAGGAGCACTACTATAGCGCGATATCTGCTATCTGCCATCTGCTATCTGCCATGACCCGCGCTCTACTCAATCTCCTTTTTCCACCGCAATGTCTGGTGTGCGATACGCTGGTCGCGGATCACGGCACGCTGTGCCTATCCTGCTGGCAGCAGGTTCATTTCATCACCGAGCCGTTTTGCGCATGCTGCGGCCTGCCATTTGAGTATTCGCTGGGGGAGAATGCGCTCTGCGGCGAGTGCCTGCGCGAACATCCGCCTTATAGCCGCGCGCGCGCTTGCGTGCGTTACGATGAGCATAGCAAGCGCCTCGTGCTGTCGCTGAAATACCATGATCAAGCTTACTTAGCGCGCATCTTCGGCGGCTGGCTGGCTAAGGCTGGCGGGGAGCTGATACGCACAAGCGACATCATCATTCCGGTGCCGCTGCATTACTGGCGGTTTGTGTCGCGGCGCTACAATCAGTCGGCGCTGCTCGCGCAGGCGCTTGCGAAAGAATGTGGTCTTGCCTGCCTGCCGGACGGGCTCGTTCGCACGCGCCGCACCCTATCACAAACCGGCCTTACGCGCTCGCAGCGCGAAAATAATGTGCGCGGCGCGTTTGTCGCCAATACCAAACATGCAGAGGCCATCAAAGGAAAATCTGTGCTGCTCATCGATGATGTCTTCACCACCGGCGCGACCATCGATGCCTGCACACGCACGCTGATTAAAGCCGGAGCAAGCAACGTGAATGTGCTGACATTGGCGAGGACGGCGCATTAGTTGCCTCCTCGATTTTCTCCTGAAAATCGCATGAGGCGTGCTCATGGCTGGTTCGCGCTGCTGCGCTCTCATGACAGAACAGAAGCGATCAGTAGATCGCTGAGCCATCAGCCCGCGAAGCGGCGCGCCATGTAAAATGCAGTAGCATTTTACGGGCGCATCTAGATGTTAAAATACTTCGCCTGCGG
>JAJTHB010000016.1 GCA_021299465.1 Rickettsiales bacterium
CGAGATGGTGATGCCTGGCGATAACATCACGATCGAAGCGACGCTGATCTCGCCGATTGCGATGGAAGAAGGCCTGCGCTTCGCGATCCGCGAAGGTGGCCGCACCGTTGGCGCCGGCGTTGTAGCTAAAATTGTGGAGTAACCCATGCAAAACCAGAAAATCCGCATTTGGATTAAGGCGTTTGATCACCGTGTGCTCGATAGCAGCACGGCGGAAATCGTCTCCACCGCTAAGCGCACAGGCGCTCAGGTTCGTGGCCCGATTCCGCTGCCGCGCCGTATTGAGCGCTTCACGGTGAACCGTTCGCCGCATGTGGACAAGAAATCGCGCGAGCAATTCGAAATCCGTACCCATAAGCGGATGATCGATATCGTGGATCCAACACCGCAAACCGTCGATGCGCTGATGAAGCTCGATCTGGCCAGCGGTGTGGATATTAAAATCAAGGCAGAAGCAGCCTAGGAGAGACTATGCGTACCGGATTGATTGCAAAAAAACTGGGCATGACCGACGTTTATAACGACGCTGGCGAGCAGACCTGTGTGACCGTTTTTCACGTGGAGAACTGTCAGGTTGTTGCCACTAAAACCAAAGAAAAAGACGGTTATACCGCGCTTCAATTGGGTGTTGGTGCTGCCAAAGTAAAGAATTTGTCGAAGGCACTTCGCGGCCATTTTGCGAAGGCTAAAGTCGAGCCAAAGAAAAAGCTGGTTGAGTTTCGTGTAGCGGAAAACGCGATGCTCGAACCCGGCACTGAAATCGTGGCTAGCCACTTCGTGCCAGGCCAATTCGTTGATGTGACCGGCCAGACGGTTGGTCGTGGATTCGCGGGCTGGATGAAGCGCTGGAATTTCTCTGGCTTAGAGGCAACCCACGGTGTGTCAGTTGCTCACCGCGCCGGTGGCTCGACTGGTCAGCGTCAGGATCCCGGTAAAGTATTCAAAGGCAAAAAAATGCCAGGCCACATGGGTGCTCGTCGTCGTACGGCGCAGAACCTTAAAGTAGTTTCAGTGGATGAGACTCAAGGCATCATCATGGTTAGCGGTAATGTTCCGGGTGCGGAAAATAGCTATGTGCTGATTAAAGATGCCATGAAAAAAGGTAACCATCCGCAGGCGCCATTCCCAGCTGGGGTGCGTAAGTCTGCAGAAGCTCCGGCAGCTGCCGAAGCGCCAGCAGAAGAACCGAAAGCATAAGGTGTAAATCCCCGCTAGCGCGAGGAACATAGAGGTGAATATGAAAGTGAAAGTTGTAACATTGGAGAACAAAGCTGCAGGGGAAGTCGAACTTTCCGATGCGATCTTTGGTCTTGAAGTCCGCAAGGATTTGCTACATCGCATGGTGGAATACCAGCGCGCCAAAGCACAAAGCGGTACGCATAAAACCAAAACCATTTCGGAAATTTCCGGCACCACCAAAAAGCCTTTCAAGCAAAAAGGCACGGGTTCCGCACGTCAGGGTTCGCTCCGTAGCGCCCAGATGCGTGGTGGGGCAACGATTTTTGGTCCGGTTGTACGCAGCCATGCCGTGAACATGAATAAAAAAGAACGCCTGCTTGCACTGAAACATGCTCTTTCTGCCAAGCAAAAAGAGGGTTCGCTAATCGTGATCGATAGCGCGCAGGTGAAAGAAGCCAAAACCAAAAAAATGGCTGACTCGTTCAAGAAAAACGGCTGGACCGCGCCTCTGTTCATCGACACGAACATTGACGAGCAGTTCGCTAAAGCCGCACGTAATATCAAGCATGTGGATGTGCTCCCGACCGCTGGCGCCAATGTCTATGACATCCTGCGTCACAAGCAGCTCATCCTGACCAAAGATGCTCTCGCGCATCTGGAAAAGAGGTTCGCATGAGCAAGGCAAAGAAACAAGTGGCGGTAACTGCACGCGGCTATCACTACGATGTGATCGTCTCGCCGGTTGTGACCGAGAAATCAACCCGCATCTCTGAGCAGAACAAGGTGATGTTCAATGTGCGTCTGGATGCCGGCAAGCAGGACATTAAGACCGCTGTGGAAGCTCTCTTTGGCGTTAAGGTCAAAAGCGTGAACACGCTCGTTCGTCTTGGCAAGCAGAAGCGTTTCCGTAACACGATGGGCAAGCTTTCCGATACCAAAAAAGCGATCATCACGCTTGCGGAAGGCCAAAGCATTAATCTCGAAGGTGGAGTGAAATAACATGGCACTCAAGTCATTCAAACCCGTGACTCCCGCCCAGCGTCAGCTGGTGATCGTGGATCGCAGCGAGCTTTTCAAGGGCAAGCCGGTTAAATCTCTGACCAAGGGCAAAACCAAATCTGGTGGTCGCAACAGCTACGGTCGCCTGACGGCGTTTCGCGTTGGTGGCGGTCACAAGCAAGCGTACCGCATCATTGATTTCAAGCGCAAAAAATTTGATGTGCCTGCCGTTGTGGAGCGTATTGAATATGATCCAAACCGCACAAGCTTCATCGCGCTGATCAAATATCAGGATGGCGAGCTGTCTTATATCATTGCGCCGCAGCGTCTCGCTGTTGGTGATACGGTGATTTCGTCCGATAAGGCCGATATCAAGCCGGGCAATACCATGCACCTGCGCAGCATTCCTGTCGGAACCATCATCCACAATGTGGAAATGAAAGAAGGTAAGGGCGGTCAGCTCGCACGCGCGGCTGGCAGCTATGTTCAGCTGGTGGGTAAAGATGCAGGCTATGCGCAAATCAAGCTGCGTTCGGGCGAACTTCGTCTGGTGCGTGATGTTTGTTTGGCCACGATCGGCGCTGTATCCAATCCAGATAATCAAAACGCGGTGATCGGCAAAGCTGGTCGCTCACGCTGGCTTGGTATTCGTCCGTGTGTTCGCGGTGTGGCGATGAACCCTGTTGACCATCCGCATGGCGGTGGTGAAGGTCGTACCTCGGGCGGCCGTCATCCGGTGACCCCGTGGGGCAAAGGTACCAAAGGAACGAAAACACGTTCGAAGAAGAAAAAGAACAAGCTGATCATTAAAAATCGGCATGGGAAGTAGGAGTTAAGTCATGGCACGTGCAGTATGGAAAGGCCCGTTTGTGGATGGTTATTTGCTGAAAAAAGCAGATGAAGCTAGAGCGTCCGGTAAAAACCAGATCATCAAGACCTGGTCGCGCCGCTCGACCATTATCCCGCAGTTTATCGGGCTCACCTTTGGGGTGTATAACGGCAAAAAGTTCATTCCCGTATCGGTGAATGAAGATATGATCGGTCATAAGCTCGGTGAATTTGCACCGACGCGTACGTTCGTTGCGCATGGCACGACCGTGAAAAACGATGATAAGAAATAGGAAGGTAGTCCATGGGTAAAAAATCACTTGAGCGACAGCTGCCAGATAACGAAGCGAAAGCCGTTATCCGTCGCCTGCGCATCAGCCCGCGAAAGCTTGGTCTGGTTGCCGGCCTCATCCGTGGCATGAAAGTGGGCCAGGCGCTCACCCAGCTTTCCTTCTCGGAAAAGCGCATCGCGAATGATGTGAAGAAAGCGCTGCAGTCGGCGATTGCCAATGCAGAAAACAACCACAACCTCAATGTCGACGAGCTCGTTATCAAAGAGGCATATGTTGGTAAAAACCTGGTGATGAAACGCTTCCATACGCGTGGACGTGGTAAATCGGCTGCCATCAAAAAGCCTTACGCTAACCTCACGCTCATTGTTCGTGAACAGTCAGATGAAGCACCGGCTGCAGCTAAAAAGCCCGAAAAGAAAGCCGCGAAGAAAAAACCGGCTGCTAAGAAGGAGACAAACTAATGGGTCAGAAAGTTAACGCGATCGGCCTTCGTGTCGGCATCAACAAAACCTGGGATTCCCGCTGGTTCGCTTCCAAGGATTATGCAGACAAGTTGCATGAGGATCTGCGCATGCAGAAATACCTCAAAAAGCAGCTTGATGCGGCCGGCGTCGGCAAAGTGATTATTGAGCGTCCAAGCAAGAAAGCAAACGTGACGATTCATACCGCGCGTCCGGGTGTGGTGATTGGTAAAAAAGGTGCTGACATCGATAAAATCAAAAAAGACCTCGCGAAATTTACCAAGGACGAAGTCCATGTGAATATCGTGCCGGTAGCTAAACCCGAGCTGGATGCGACGCTGATCGCTGAAGGTGTGGCGCAGCAGCTTGAAAAGCGTGTGGCGTTCCGCCGTGCGATGAAGCGGGCTGTGCAGTCTGCACTTCGCCTCGGTGCGCAGGGCATTCGTATCAACGTATCGGGTCGTCTTGGCGGCGCTGAGATTGCACGTATGGAATGGTACCGCGAAGGTCGCGTGCCCTTGCATACCCTGCGCTCCGATATTGATTATGGTACCGCTCGCGCAGAAACCGCATATGGCACCATCGGTGTGAAAGTCTGGGTCTTCAAAGGTGAGATTCTGGGCAAAGAGAAAAAAGTAATCATCACCGAACCACCGATTGTTTCTGAAACAGCATTTGCTGAAGAAGAAATCCCAAGCAACAACTCATAACTAGCGACAAATAACGATATGATGAGTCCTAAAAAAACCAAATACCGCAAGCAGCATAAAGGCCGCATCCGTGGCAATGCTAAAGGCGGATTTACACTGAATTTCGGTGAGTATGGCCTGAAGGCTATGCAGCCAGAGCGTATCACCGCACGCCAGATCGAAGCTGCACGCCGCGCGATTTCGCGCCATGTGAAGCGCGTTGGCCGTATGTGGATTCGCATTTTTCCGGATGTGCCGGTAACGCGCAAACCTGCAGAAGTTCGCATGGGATCGGGTAAAGGTTCCGTGGAGTTCTGGGCTGCGCGCGTTGAGCCAGGCCGCATCCTGTTTGAAATTGAGGGCGTACCTGAGGCGGTAGCGCGCGAGGCGTTTGATCGCGCTTCGGCTAAGCTGCCGGTGAAGACGAAATTCGTCGCCCGCCTGCATGAAGGAGCATAAGCCATGAAAATCGCAGAAATCCGCGCCAAAGGCAAAGACGAGCTGAAAGAGCTGGTGCTTACCTCTAAGAAAGAGCTTTTCAACCTCCGCATGCAGGCATCGACCGGCCAGTTGGAGAAACAAAGCCGCTTCAAAGAAGTGCGCCGCACGATTGCACGCGCTAAAACGATCATGAACCAGCCGCAATCCGCTGAGGGTGCAGCCAAGAAACCAACAGCAGCCAAAAAACCGGCCGCTAAAAAAGCTAAGAAGGAGGCATAGACGATGCCCAAACGCGTATTACAAGGTGTCGTAGTGAGCGACAAAATGGAAAAGACGGTGGTGGTTCGTGTGGATCGCCGCGTGTCGCACCCCATTTATAAAAAGACCATTCAGAAATCAAAAAAATATGCTGCGCATGATGAAAAGAGCCAGTTCAAGATCGGCGACAAAGTCTCCATTATTGAATCAGCGCCTATTTCCAAGACCAAATGCTGGCAGGTGGTGTACGAGGGATAAGATGATCGGATGATCCGATAATCGAAAGGATGTTATATGATACAACAACAAAGTAATTTAGAAGTAGCCGACAATTCTGGTGCACGCCGTGTGATGTGCATCAAGGTGCTTGGCGGCTCCATGCGCAAGACCGCGTCGGTCGGCGATATCATCGTCGTGTCGATCAAGGATGCGATTCCTCGCGGCAAGGTGAAAAAAGGTGAAGTGCACCGTGCGGTGATCGTGCGCACCAAGCGCGATATCCACCGCGCTGATGGTTCGACCATCCGCTTTGATAAAAACGCTGCCGTGCTCATCGATAAGCAGAACGAGCCGATCGGCACCCGTATCTTCGGACCGGTAACCCGTGAACTGCGCGCGAAGCAGTTTATGAAGATCGTGTCGCTGGCACCGGAAGTATTATAGGAAAAGAGACAGGTTATGGCTAATAAACTTAAAGTAAAAAAAGGCGACGAAGTAGTCGTTATCGCCGGCAAAGACAAAGGCAAAAAGGGCAAGATCGTGAAGGTCATTCCTGATGAAAGCCGCGTGATCGTTGATGGCGTGAACATGATTAAGCGCCACACCAAGCCAAGCCGCACCAGCGCCGGCGGTATTGTCGCAAAAGCGTCGCCGCTGCATGTGTCGAACGTTCAGCTGATTGACCCGAAATCCGGCAAAGGCACCCGCGTCGGCTACAAGACCCTGCAAGACGGAAAGAAAGTCCGTGTTGCTAGAAAATCAGGAGAAGTGATCAATGGCTAAGACATCCGCAGCAAAGAAGGATAGCGCTTACACGCCGCGCCTTCAGACCGTGTATGACAAAGAAGTGCGTGCTTCTTTGCAGAAGCAGTTCGGCTACAAAAACCCTATGCAGGTTCCCAAGCTTGACAAAATCGTCATCAATATGGGCGTCGGCGAAACCGTTGCCGATAGCAAAATCATTCAGGCCGCCGTGTCTGATATGACGCTCATCTCCGGCCAGAAACCCGTGACCACCAAGTCCAAAAAAGCGATCGCCGGTTTCAAGCTGCGCGAAAATCTTCCGATCGGCTGCAAAGTGACGCTGCGTAAACAGAAGATGTATGAATTCCTCGATCGTCTGATCAACACCGCTCTGCCGCGCGTGCGCGACTTCCGTGGTGTGAAGAACAACAGCTTCGATGGTCGTGGCAACTATGCGCTTGGCCTGAAAGAGCAGCTGGTGTTCCCGGAAATCAACTACGATAAAATCGATCAGGTGCGCGGGATGGATATCATTATCTGTACCACTGCCAAAACCGATGACGAAGCCAAAGCATTGCTGGCTGGCTTCAACATGCCGTTTATTAAATAGAGGATCCCATGGCTAAACTGAGCTCTATCAACAAAAACAACCGCCGCGCTAAAATGATCAAGCGTGATGCTGGCAAGCGTGCGGCGCTGAAAGCTGTTATCATGAACAAGGAGCTTTCTTTCGAAGAACGCCTCGCTGCTCAGATCAAATTATCGGCGATGCCACGCAATGGCGCAGCAAACCGTCATCGTAATCGCTGCGAACTCACTGGTCGCGCTCGCGGCACCTATCGTAAATTCAAACTGTCGCGCATCAAACTGCGCGAGCTTGGTTCTGTCGGCCGTATCCCCGGCCTGACCAAGGCAAGCTGGTAAGGAGAAATACCATGTCCATGAACTATCGTTTGGCAGACATGCTCACGCAAATCCGTAATGGCCAGGCCGCGCGCCTCGCCGAGGTGCGTGTGCAGGCGTCCAAATTCCTAGGCAGTGTGCTTGAGGTGCTCAAAAGCGAAGGCTACATCGAAGATTTCAAGCGCGAAGAAACCGGCAAGGGTAAAGCTGAGTTCGTCATCGCGCTGCGCTATCAGGATGGCGAGATGGCGATCCGTGAAGTGGTCTGCATTTCCAAGCCGGGCCGCCGCGTATATTCAAAAATTGAAAATCTGCCGAAGCAATTTAACGGCCTTGGCATTTCGATCCTTTCCACCTCGCGTGGCGTGATGTCGGATTACGACGCTCGCAAAGCAGGTGTGGGCGGCGAAGTGCTTTGCAGCGTATTCTAGTGGAGTGAATTATGTCACGTGTTGGTAAAGCGCCTGTTGCGATTCCCTCTGGTGTCACTGTTACGGTGAACCCAAACGAGGTCACGATCAAAGGTGCTAAAGGTGAAATGAAATATAAGACTTCGTCGGAAGTCTCCGTGGAAGTGAAGGACGGTAAAGTCCTCGTGCTGCCGCGTGATAAAAACAGCAAGCGTTCGCGCACGTTCTGGGGCACGACCCGTAACCAGCTTCGCAATATGGTCGAAGGTGTTTCCAAAGGCTTCACCGTGAAGATGGAAATTCTCGGCGTTGGTTATCGTGCTGCTGCGGACAAAAATTACCTCACCATGGCGCTTGGCTACAGCCACGAGATCAAATACGCCATTCCGGCTGGTATTGAAATCAAGTGCGAAAAACCTACCAGCATCGCCGTATCTGGTTTCGATAAGAAACTCGTCGGTCAGGTTGCTGCCGAGATTCGCGCACTGCGCAAACCTGAGCCGTACAAAGGCAAAGGTATTCGCTATGAAAATGAATATGTGCGCAAGAAAGAAGGGAAGAAGAAATAATGTCTCAATCCACCAAATCCAAAGCGCTCTTTGCCCGTCGCAAACAGCGCGTCCGCACGTCGCTTCGCAAGAAGGCAACCGATCGCGTTCGTCTTTCGGTGTTTCGTTCCGGCCAGCATATCTACGCGCAGGTTATCGACGATCACAAGGGCGTAACCCTCGCCTCTGCCTCGACGCTTGATAAAGAGATCAAAGGCAAGGTGAAAGCGGCAACCATCGAAGCGGCAAAAACTGTCGGTGAGATGATCGCCAAGCGCGCACAAAAAGCAAATGTCAAAGAAGTCGTGTTTGATCGCGGCGGCTATCTGTTCCACGGGCGCGTGAAAGCCCTGGCAGATGCAGCGCGTGAAGCCGGCTTATCATTTTAAACAGAGGGTCAAATACCATGGCACGTCCAGAACGTAATGAATCACAAAACAGAGAAGAAGGCGGCAATGAGCTGATCGACAAGCTGGTTTCGATCAATCGTGTCGCTAAAGTGGTCAAAGGTGGTCGCCGCTTCGGTTTTGCAGCCCTCGTGGTTGTCGGTGATGGCAAAGGCCGCGTTGGCTATGGCACTGGCAAAGCCAAAGAGGTGTCTGATGCGATGCGCAAAGCAACGGATGATGCAAAAAAATCCATGATCCGCATTCCGCTGCGCGAAGGCCGCACCATTCATCATGATCTTTATGGTCGTTTTGGTGCCGGTAAAGTGATCATCCGCACGGCGCCGGTAGGTACCGGTATCATCGCCGGTGGTCCAATGCGCGCTGTGTTTGAAGCACTCGGTGTCCAGGACGTCGTTGCAAAATCAGTAGGCACGTCTAACCCACACAACATGCTCAAGGCAACCTTTGCCGCACTTCAGGATATGCGTTCGCCGCGTGCGGTCGCTGCTCGCCGCGGTAAAAAAGTTGGTGAGATCGTGGAACGCCGCGAAGGCAAATCCGAAGAAGTAACTGAGAAAAAGGTAAAGGCATAATCTATGGCAACCGAAGCAGCAAAAACGGCAAAGCCGAAAGCAGCCAAAGCGCCAGCAGCTAAAAAAGAAGCTCCAGCTAAGGCCGAAAAAAAAGCCGCTAGCCCGAAAAAAGATCATTCGGCCGCCGGCAAAATCAAAGTCACCCAGGTTCAGGGCAGCATCGCCCGCAAGTGGGATCAGGAAGCGACGCTGAAAGGTCTCGGCCTCGGCAAGCGCCATCGTACGCGCGTGCTACTCGATACCCCTGAAATCCGTGGCATGGTCTATAAGGTCAGGCATCTGGTAACTGTAGAAAAAGCAAGCTAAAAGGTTTTTTATGCAACTCAATGAACTCAAAGCTAACCCGGGCGCGAAGCACCGCAAAATGCGTGTAGGCCGTGGTATTGGCTCATCCAAAGGTAAAACCGCCGGTCGTGGCGGTAAAGGCCAGACCGCTCGCACTGGCGTGCGCATCAACGGCTTTGAAGGTGGTCAGACCCCGATTCATCGCCGCCTTCCTAAGCGTGGCTTTAACAACCATACGCGTGTGGAATATACTGGCGTTAATACCGGCGATCTGCAAAAAGCGATCGATAGCGGCAAGCTGGATAGCAAAAAAGAAATCAACCTTGAAGTGCTCAAAGCTTCCGGTGTGGTTCGCAAAAACGCGGTGAACGTGAAACTGCTCGCCAAGGGTGAGCTGAAAGCCAAGCTGACGATTGAGATTGCTCGTGCGTCCGAAGCGGCGAAGGCAGCGGTTGAGAAAGCAGGTGGCTCGCTGAAAGTTGCAGCTAGCGAGTAGTTGAGTGGCGAGTTGCAATTACTCGCTCTTCTCACTATGTTCCTAATCACTCAACATCTATCACGCGCCACTAGTTTATGACCTCCGCTGCTGAACGACTTGCTTCCAACATGAATTTTGGCGTGTTGTCACGCGCCACTGAGCTTAAAAAACGCCTGTGGTTTGTCCTTGGCGCGCTGATTGTTTACCGGCTCGGCTGTTTTATTCCGGTTCCCGGCATCGACCCGCATATCCTCAGCGAAATCTTCGCCAAACATTCCGGCGGCGTGCTCGGCGTCTTCAACATGTTTTCCGGTGGCGCACTTGGCCGTATGACCATTTTCGCACTCGCGGTCATGCCATATATCTCTGCATCGATTATTATGCAGATCCTCACGGTTGCCGTGCCAAGCCTTGCTGCGCTGAAAAAAGAAGGCGAAGCTGGTCGTCGCAAAATCAATCAATATACGCGCTATGGCACGTTGGTGCTGGCGATTTTCCAGGGCTATGGCATCGCTGTTGGCCTTGAAGGCATGACCGGCGCAGATGGGCGCTCTGCTGTGATCGACCCGGGTTTATTCTACCGCTTTACTGCCACGGTCACGCTCGTCGGCGGTACGATGTTCCTCATGTGGCTTGGCGAGCAGATTACCGCGCGCGGCATCGGTAATGGAATATCGCTGATTATTTTTGTCGGTATCATCACCGGCCTTCCCAGCGCACTTGGCCAGACCTTTGAGCTTGGCCGCACCGGCGTGCTTTCGACCGGCATGATCATCTTTATTATCGTCACCGTGCTCGCACTCATTTACTTCATCGTGATGATGGAGCGCGCGCAAAGGCGCATACCGGTACAATATCCCAAGCGTCAGGTTGGCAATAAAATGTATGGTGGTGAATCCACCCATATGCCGCTGAAGCTCAATACATCGGGTGTTATTCCGCCGATTTTTGCCAGCTCCCTGCTGCTTTTCCCGCTGACCATCGCCAGCTTCCATGCTGATGGCGGTAACGAAATCCTGCGCACGATCAGCACCTATCTTGCGCATGGTCAGCCGCTCTATATTCTTCTCTACACGGCGCTTATCGTGTTTTTCTGTTTCTTCTACACGTCGGTGGTGTTTAACCCGGCTGAAACTGCGGATAACTTAAAGAAAAACGGTGGCTTCATTGCGGGTGTTCGTCCCGGGCAGCAGACGGCGGATTATTTAAGCTTTATTTTGAACCGTATCACGGTGCTCGGCGCTGGCTATCTTGCCTTTGTCTGTGTGCTGCCCGAACTGTTCATCGCTAAATACGCGATTCCCTTCCAGCTCGGTGGCACTGGCCTCCTCATTGTGGTGACGGTAACGATCGATTTCGTGACGCAGGTGCAATCGCATCTGTTTGCTCATCAGTATGAAGGTCTCATCAAGAAGGCGAAATTGAAAGGCCGCTTGAAATGAACCTGATCCTTTTTGGCCCTCCTGGTGCTGGCAAAGGAACGCAGGCAGATCTGCTAAACAAAGAATTTGGCCTGGCAAAACTATCCACCGGCGATATGCTGCGTGCAGCAGTCGCGTCTGGCTCTCCGCTTGGTTGTGAAGCGAAAGACATCATGGCTCGCGGACAGCTTGTTCCTGATCCGATGATGGTTGCGCTTATTAAAGATCGCATCAGTGAACCGGATTGCGCGCAAGGTTTTATTCTGGACGGTTTTCCTCGCACGGTGGCGCAGGCGGAAGCGCTGGATATCATGCTATCCGAAGCACGAAAGCATCTGGATCTGGTAATTGAACTAAAGGTGGATGATGCAAAACTTGTAAAGCGTATCACCGGCCGTTTTTCTTGCGCAAAATGCGGCGCAGGCTATCACGATGAATTCAAACTGCCTAAACAGTCTGGTGTGTGTGACGAGTGCGGTAGCAAGGAATTCAAGCGCCGCGAAGACGATAATGCAGAAACGGTGAGCAAGCGCCTCAAAGCTTATCACGAACAGACAGCGCCGCTACTTCCTTACTATGCCAAACGTGGTGCGCTGGTGTCACTCGATGGTATGGCTGATATTGACGTTGTGGCGAACCAAATTTCAGGCTTAATCAAAAGTCCGAAAAAAAGCGTAAAAAGCAGTTGACGTGAGGGGAAAACTCACTAAAATCCCTGTTCCTTATAAACCAAATTTTTTATAACTTATTGATTTTTAGAGGTTTTTGTGGCTCGTATTGCTGGTGTCAACATCCCAACCGCTAAGCGCCTGGACATTGCGCTTACCTATATCCATGGTATCGGCCGCGTTAAAGCTGCGCAGATCTGTGAAAAAGCAGGCCTTCCGCCTGAAAAACGCGTCCATCAGATGAGCGAGTCAGAAGTCATCAAAATTCGTGAAATCATTGATCGTGATTACATGGTAGAGGGTGATCTTCGTCGTGAAGTCGCCATGAACATCAAACGTCTCGTTGATCTCGGTTGCTATCGCGGTCTGCGTCATCGTAAAAAACTGCCCGTTCGCGGTCAGCGCACGCATACCAATGCGCGCACCCGTAAAGGCAAGGCGAAACCCATCGCCGGCAAAAAAATGGCCACCAAATAATTAGGTAAGGAAACGTAACATGGCTGCAACGAAAGAGGCGGGAGCTGCCCGCCTTAAAAAGAAAGAACGTAAGAACATCACCACCGGTGTGGCGCATGTGAACTCGTCGTTCAACAACACGATCGTGACCATCACCGATACGCAGGGCAATACCGTTGCCTGGTCATCGGCAGGTCATCACGGCTTCAAAGGCTCGCGCAAATCGACACCATACGCTGCGCAAGTTACCGCCGAAGATGCTGGCCGCAAAGCTCAAGAGCATGGCGTAAAGACACTGACTGTTGAAGTGAAAGGCCCAGGCGCTGGCCGCGAATCAGCGCTGCGCGCACTCCAATCGGTAGGCTTTTTGATTACACAAATTACTGATGTAACGCCGGTGCCGCATAACGGCTGCCGTCCGCCAAAAAGAAGAAGGGTGTAAATTACTCCCCGCCAGCGAAGCGCAAGCGGGGGATCGTGCACAAATATATAAAGATCCTCGCTTAAGGCGGGGTATGGAACCAAGGAGAACACAATGCTCGCAAAAAACTGGCAAGACCTGATTAAACCAACCAAGCTGGATATCCAGACCTCGAAAAGCAATCCGCGTCAGGCGACCATCGTCGCTGAGCCGCTGGAGCGTGGCTTTGGTCATACGCTGGGCGTGGCGCTTCGCCGCGTGCTGTTGTCCAGCCTTCAGGGCGCGGCCATCACACAGCTCAAAATCGAGGGTGTTCTGCATGAGTTTTCATCAGTTCCTGGCGTCCGCGAAGATGTGACCGACATCATCCTCAACCTCAAAGAAATGCGCCTGCGCGCTGGTGGCAGTGAGAAAAAACGCCTCACACTGAATGCGACCGGCCCAGGTGAAGTCAAAGCCAGCCAGATCGAAACGCCTGGCGATATCGAGATCATCAACAAAGACCACGTGATCTGCACGCTTGATAAAGGCGCGAAGCTACACATGGAAATGACGGTGGAAACCGGCAAAGGCTACGTGCGCGCGCAGAAAGCAAGCGATGCGGCGATTGGCCTCATTCCAGTGGATGCATTGTTCTCGCCGGTGACCAAGGTCACGTATAAAGTCGATCATGCCCGCGTTGGCCAGATCACTGACTACGACAAACTTGCCATGACCGTTGAAACCGATGGTTCGGTAAGCGCTGAAGATGCGGTGGCGCTGGCTGCTCGCATTCTGCAAGATCAGCTACAACTCTTCATTAATTTCGAAGAGTCAAAAGTCGAAGCGAAGAAAGAAGACAAGCCAGAACTGCCTTTCAGCCCGTACCTGCTCAAAAAAGTCTACGATCTCGACGAGCTGTCGGTGCGTGCAACCAACTGCCTCAAAAACGACAATATCGTCTATGTAGGTGATCTGGTGCAGAAGACTGAAGCCGAAATGCTCAAGACCCCGAACTTCGGCCGTAAGTCGCTCAACGAAATTAAAGAAAAACTGGCAAAAATCGGCCTCAAATTCGGCATGGAAGTGCAGGGCTGGCCACCAGAAAATATCGAGGAACTCGCACGTAAGTACGAGGATCCATACTGAATTGATTGATGGAGCATGATTGATGGCTGATAGAAAAAATGTCTAAGCCATCAACAATCAGCCATCAATTATCAACTTAGGAGTTTTTATGCGTCACGGAATGAATGGAAGAAAATTTAGTCGCAAAAGCGGCCATCGTGTGTCGATGTTTGCCAACCTCGCTCAGGCGCTGGTGAAGCATGAGCAGATCACGACCACCCTGCCCAAGGCGAAAGACCTTCGCCCAGTGGTGGAGCGCTTGATCACGCTCGCTAAGCGCGGTGATCTGAATGCCCGCCGTCTGGTGCGCGCACGTCTTCGTGATGAAGACCTGACCAACAAACTTTTCTCGACCATTGCCGAGCGTTACAAAGAGCGCAAGGGTGGCTACACTCGTGTGATGAAAGCTGGCTTTCGTTATGGCGATAAAGCACCTATGGCGATTATCGAACTCGTTGATCGTGACGAATCCGCTAAAGGCAAAGACTCCGGCCCCGTACAGGTAGCAGAAGAAAAAGAAGCAGCTGCCGCTTAAGGACTGGTTCGTTATGAAACGCCAAACCGCCATACACCTTTTAATGTGTATGGCGGTTTTTTTATGTCTGGCTGATAGCGCCGTACATGCGCAAATAGTTCCGCAGTCGCAGGAGCAGATGCAGCTTTCCTTCGCGCCGGTGGTGAAGAAAGCGGTGCCGGCGGTGGTGAATATTTATACCAAGCGCCGCGTACAGGTTAACCAAGGGCTTTCACCTTTTGCGAATGACCCTTTCTTCCAGCAGTTCTTCGGAAATAACCCTGCTTTTCGCGGCCCTTCGCGCGAGCGGGTGGTAAGCTCGCTTGGTTCCGGTGTGATCATCAAACCGGAGGGGCTTATTGTCACCTCCCACCACGTGATTCAGGGGGCTCAGGAAATCACCGTGGTGCTATCCGATAAACGTGAGCTTGAAGCAACGGTCACCATGCGCGATCCGCAGTCTGACCTCGCCTTCCTGCAAGTCACCGCGCCTGCTGCACTGCCATTCCTGCCGCTGCGTGATTCGGATACACTCGAGGTTGGCGATCTGGTGCTCGCCATTGGCAATCCATTTGGCGTTGGCCAGACGGTGACGCAGGGCATTATCTCTGCACTTGCCCGCAAGGCTGAGGGTGTATCGGATTATCAGTTCTTCATCCAGACCGATGCCGCTATTAACCCGGGTAATTCCGGCGGTGCACTGGTAGATTTGTCCGGTCGGTTGATCGGCGTCAACACCGCCATTTATTCTCGCTCGGGTGGCTCAATGGGCATTGGATTTGCCATCCCCGCCAACATGGTGCGCTCGCTGATGACCGGTAAGGTGGAAAACGGCAAGCTGGTGCGTCCATGGCTTGGCCTTTCAGTACAGCCAGTGACCAGTGACATCGCTGAATCGCTGGGACTTGCAGCACCCGTTGGGGTGATTGTGCGCGGTGTCAAAGCGGCTTCGTCCGCCGAGAAAGCAGGGCTTCGCGTGGGGGATGTCATTTTATCCGTTGATGGGCACGATGTTTCGACGGAAGATGAAATTCGCTATCGCGTATCGCTTAAACCTGTGGGACAGGAGGCCGTATTCAAGCTGCTGCGCGGCGGTAGTGAGATGACCATAACTGTTGCTATGGAAGCCACCCCTGAAGCCAAAAAACTTAAACAAAGCACGCTGAAAGGCAAACATCCGCTAAATGGCGTAACCGTTGCTGAGCTATCACTAGAGCTGGCCGGTGATCTCAATATTCAAGGTATCACATTGCCTGCCGTGATCGTGATCGCGCCAGCCCAAGGCGCGGGTGGGCTTGCTCTTCAGCCTGGCGATGTGATACTCGAAATCAACAACCGACGGATTTCTGACCTCCATTCGTTGGAGTCCATACTTAAAAAAGCTGCAAGCGGCTGGCAGATCGTCTATAAACGTGGCAATAACCTTGTCACTCTCACAGTGCGGTAGCGCATGAATAGTTTGCACCTGATGTATGTGGCCTTCGGCGGTGCCGCCGGCGCGATGAGCCGATACCTGCTCGCCGAGCTGGTGACTCGTACCAGCGCCAGTAGCTTTCCTTACGGAACACTCGCGGTTAATGTGCTCGGCTCATTGCTGCTTGGAGCGCTTATTGCTTTTATTGCGCTCGTTATGCCATCGCGCGGCAAAGAGCTGCACCTGATCCTTGCTGTTGGTTTTCTTGGTGGATTCACCACCTTTTCTGCCTTCTCGATGGACAGCTACATGTTGATGGAGCGTGGTCTCTACAGCCAGGCCTTTTTCTATGTGTTTGGTTCAGTCGTTATCTCGCTCATCGCCCTGATTATGGGCATGTGGCTGGTGCGGAGCTTAGCGACGTGAGTGTCACCAAAGCGACTGTCACCGACGCTGATGACGATATCCGCCTCGATCGCTGGTTTAAGCGCCATTACCCCGGCATTCCTCATGGCATGGTGGAAAAGCAGCTGAGAAAAGGCTTGATCCGCCTTGATGGTAAGAAAGCCAAATCGTCGGATCACATTCACACCGGCCAGAATATCGAGATTAAATTTGAACTCACCAGTGCTGAGCAGCAGCGCCCGCAAAAAACCCACGTCAAAACCAGGTCACTTGAGCCGGAAGACGTGCTAATGATGCAAAAGGCCGTGCTCTATAAAGATGCCAATATCATCGTCATCAACAAGCCATTTGGCCTGCCGGTGCAGGGTGGCAGTAAGGTCAGCAAAAGCGTGGATGACCTGCTTGGTGCGATACAATTTGATGCACCGGATCGCCCGAAGCTGGTGCACAGGCTCGACCGTGATACCAGCGGGGTGCTGGTGCTGGCGCGCAACACCAAAACCGCCGCTACCTTATCCCGTGCCTTTGCTGGCAAAGACATGCAAAAAACCTATTGGGCGCTGGTAAACGGCACCCCGCTCGATTTCAAAGGCACGATTGATTGCAAACTCATCAAAGCGGTGGCGGGCGAGAATTCCTTTGAGCGCGTGGCGGTGGATGATGAAGACGGCAAATATGCCAAAACTGAATACCGCGTGATCGAGCATCTGGCGCGTAAATTTGCGCTGATGGAGCTGATGCCGCTCACCGGCCGCACGCACCAGTTGCGTGTACACTGTGCGGCGATCGGCTGCCCGATTGTCGGCGATCATAAATATGGCGGCTCGATGCCCGATGCGAAAAGTCTCGGCGTGGAGAATGTGCTGCACCTGCACGCGCGCCGCATTCAAATTCCAGCGCAGGCGGGGCTGAAAGCGATCGATGTCAAAGCACCGCTGCCTGAGCATATGAAACAAAGTTTCGATGCGCTGGGCATTGAGGTTCCTAAATAAAAATCCCCGCGACTTTTCCTTTGAAGCCTTGGCGAAAGAGGAAAGCGGGGATCCTGAAAGATATGATGGATGACGATACCAATTAAAACCCCTCAAGGTAAAAAAATCCTGCTACCAAGCAAAGCGCTAGCGGGTGTGATTGAAAAAGAGTGGCAGGAAGGTAAGAAATTCACCCCCACCACCCACCCACTTACGGCGCTGGCCTACACCGCGATCGACCGTATCGAGGGGCAGGAAGAGGCGATCATCGAGGCGCTGATGGTTTATGGTGATACGGATACGATGAGCTATGTTGTGCCCACCAATGAAAATGAACCACTAGCAAAGCGCCAGCAGCAGGAGTGGAAGCCGCTTATTGATTGGGCAAGCCGCGAGTTCGGCGCGATCTGGCAGACCGCAAGCGGCATTGAACCGGCAACGCAGGTGCCGGAAATGCATGACGCGATCCGTGCCTATTTGAAAGAGCAGGGGGCGATGCGCCTTGCTGCTGCTTGCGTGTTGGTATCATGTTATTCGTCGCTGCTGCTCACCCTTGCCGTATTGAAAGGCAAGCTTACCGCTGAGCAAGCCTTTGAAGTTTCACGCTTAGAGGAAGCGGTGCAGAACGAGCGCTGGGGCACAGATCCTGAGGCAGAGAAAAAAACCTTGCGTGTCAAGGGGGAAACCATAGCGGCAGGGCAGTTTTTACGCTTGCTAGAGGCTAGCTAGGCAGAGTAACTTAACCCCTTATTTAATCAAATAAACCCAGCTTTATGCCACCGGAAAAAGACTATACGATTCAGCAGAATGAGCAGGAGAAGTGGATAAGTTTTATTCCAAAAGATCATCCTTGGCTTCAATCCATAACTATCCACGAAACATCGCAAGCTGGTGCAGTCCCCCGAGTCAGCATTGATGTGAAACCAGATGATCTTTCAAGTTTCAATCAAAGTATATCTAAACAAGAGTTAATGGATGGAAGTTTCTTTCACAGGTTGCCACCCAGTGAGCATGACAAAAAAGTAGATGAACTTCGTACTTTGATCGAACAATTACAACCTAAAGAAAAAGTTCCACCTCAAGGAGAACAATTAACTAATCGCGAACTACTTTCGCTCATAGATGATTTGCTCGATGGCGAAGGTAATGGAGTTGTTTTCTACGCCACACCAACAAGTCATGTTCGGCAGTTCTTATCTCAGGCCGGTATTCCGCGCGGTATTGAGCAAGCTGTTATGACCCAGCTGCAATCAATTTGGAATGAAAAAGGATTATGAGTTCAGCTTTAGCGAAGAAAGATGTAGTCTCCTACCAACCTTCCGATAACGTGGAGAACAACAAGACCATGCAACGCAAAACCATTATCACCCAGCTCGAAGAAAAACGTGACCGCGCCCGCCTCGGCGGTGGCCAGACGCGCATCGAAGCGCAGCACAACAAAGGCAAGCTCACGGCAAGGGAGCGCATCGAGGTGCTGCTTGATCCGGATTCGTTCGAAGAATACGACATGTTCGTCGAGCATCGCTGCACCAATTTCGATATGGCCAATAACACCATCCCCGGCGATGGCTGCGTGACCGGTCATGGTACGATCAACGGCCGCCCTGTGTTTGTTTATTCGCAGGATTTCACGGTGTATGGCGGCTCGCTTTCCGAGACCAACGCGCAGAAAATCTGCAAGATTATGGATACCGCCATGAAGGTCGGTGCGCCGGTCATCGGCCTGCTCGATTCCGGCGGTGCGCGCATTCAGGAAGGGGTAGATTCGCTTGGCGGTTTTGCCGAGATCTTCCAACGCAACGTGCTGGCCAGCGGCGTGATCCCGCAGATCTCCGTCATCATGGGCCCCTGCGCGGGCGGCGCGGTGTATTCCCCCGCGCTCACCGATTTCACCATGATGGTGCGCGGCAGTTCCTATATGTTTGTGACCGGCCCCGATGTGGTAAAGACGGTTACCCACGAGCAGGTCTCGCAGGAGGACTTAGGCGGCGCCGATACCCACACCCGCAAAACCGGCGTGGCCGACCTCGCCTTTAATAACGACATCGAGGCGCTGCAGCAGACGCGCCGCCTGTTTAATTTCCTGCCGCTCAATAACCGTGTGGGGGTGCCGATTCGCCCGACCGCCGATCCGGCGGATCGTGTGGACATGGCGCTCAACACGCTGGTGCCGGAAAATCCCGGCAAGCCTTACAACATGCGCGAGCTGATTGACCGCGTGGTGGACGAGGGCGATTTCTTCGAGATCCAGCCGGATTTTGCAAAGAATATCCTGGTCGGGTTCGGGCGCATGGAAGGCCAGACGGTCGGCTTCGTTGCCAACCAGCCGATGCATATGGCCGGCACGCTGGATATTGATTCCTCGCGCAAGGCCGCGCGCTTTATCCGCTTCTGTGATGCGTTTTCCATTCCGATTGTCTCATTTGTGGATGTGCCGGGTTTCATGCCGGGCACGCATCAGGAGCATAACGGCATTATCCGCCACGGCGCCAAGCTGCTTTATGCCTACGCCGAGGCAACCGTGCCGAAAATCACGGTGGTGACCCGCAAGGCTTACGGCGGCGCGTATATCGTGATGAGCAGTAAGCACCTGCGCGGCGATGTGAACTATGCGTGGCCATCCGCCGAAATTGCGGTGATGGGTCCTAAAGGCGCGGTGGAGATTGTCTTCCGCGGTAAATATTCCAGCGAGGAAGAACAGCAGAAGCTGATCGACGACTATAAAGAAAAATTCGCCTCGCCGTTCGCGTCTGCCTCGCGCGGGTTTCTGGATGATGTGATTCGCCCGCAGAACACCCGCTGGCGCATTTGCCGCGCGCTATCGATCCTGCGTTCGAAAGACATGCAGAATCCCTGGAAAAAACACGACAACCTGCCGCTTTGATTATGACCACTAAAATCATCATTGCTCTGATTATTGTTATCTCGCTCGCGGTGTATGTCACCTTTAGTCAGGGGGATGAGTATAAAAAATTCCTTGAGACGGCACAGAAAACGCAGGCGATTGTACTAAAAAAGG
This sequence comes from Rickettsiales bacterium, assembly GCA_021299465.1. Classification (GTDB taxonomy): domain Bacteria; phylum Pseudomonadota; class Alphaproteobacteria; order Rickettsiales; family SXRF01; genus JAJTHB01. Next base: position 20,114 of record JAJTHB010000016.1, read on the forward strand.
AAAAGCGGCTTGCCGATCCAAAAAACCAGCGTAAGGAAAACTGGATCACTTATAACTACGATACCCATCGCGGCATGAAAACCCACACCGCGCAGGAATTTATCGAGTATGATGATATCTATCAATCGATCCGCCAGGGTGATCGCATCGATATCTACTTCGACCCCGAAAATCCAACCCGTAGCCATATCGCTGCAAGCATTGAGCGGCGGGTGGGTCTCGCAAATAAAATGAAAAACCAATAGACGGACGATTCATGTTCAAAAAAATCCTGATTGCCAACCGTGGTGAAATTGCTGTGCGCATCATGCAGACAGCACGCAAAATGGGTATCGCAACGGTTGCGATTTATTCCGAAGCGGATGCGGGTGCGCTGCATGTCAAAGAAGCCGATGAGGCGATGTTTGTTGGCCCTTCGCCATCCAGCCAGAGCTACCTGAATATCGAAGCCGTGGTCGCTGCGGTTAAAGAAAGCGGCGCGGAGGCGGTGCATCCCGGCTATGGCTTTTTGTCGGAAAATTCTGAGTTCGCTCGTCGCCTGAAGTCGGAGGGCGTGGTGTTGATTGGCCCAAATCCGGAAGCGGTGCGCCTGATGGGTGATAAAATCGAATCCAAGAAAATCGCACAGGCCGCTGGTGTATCCACCGTGCCCGGTGTGCTCGATAGCGTGGCCAGCGAAGAGGCTGCGCAGAATGTAGTGAAGGATATTGGTTACCCGGTGATCGTGAAAGCGGCGGCGGGCGGCGGCGGTAAGGGTATGCGTATCGTGCGCGCGGAGGGCGAGCTGATGGCCGCCATCAAAGCCTGCACCAACGAGGCGAATTCCGCGTTTAAAGATGGCCGCGTGTTCATTGAGCGCTATGTTGAAAACCCGCGCCATATCGAAATTCAGATTATGGCGGATCGCCATGGTAATGTGCTGTGGCTTGGCGAGCGCGAGTGCTCGATTCAGCGCCGTCACCAGAAGGTGATCGAAGAAGCACCCAGCCCGTTCCTCGACGACGCCACCCGTAAAAAAATGGGCGAGCAAGCCGCGGCGCTTGCCCGCGAAGTGAAATATGATTCGGCGGGTACGGTGGAATTCATCGTTGACCAGAACAAGAATTTTTATTTCCTTGAAATGAATACCCGCCTGCAGGTGGAACACCGCGTGACGGAGCTGATTACCGGCATTGACCTCGTGGAGCAGATGATCCGCGTGGCGTATGGTGAGAAGCTCGCGTTTTCTCAGAAAGATATTCAGTATAGTGGCTGGGCGATTGAATCACGCGTGTATGCGGAGGATCCAAAGCGTGGCTTCATGCCATCCACAGGCCGTATCACCCGCTATCAGCCGCCAGTGGATATGGACAATGTTCTGGTTGATACCGGCATTTATGACGGCAGCGAAATCACCCCGTATTACGACCCGATGATCGCGAAAGTGTGCAGCTGGGGTGAGAACCGTGAAGCGTCGGTGAATATCATGAAGTCGGCGCTTTCAGCGTTTATCATCGAAGGCATTACCCATAACGGAATGTTTCTGGAGGCGATTTTAAACCATCCGCGCTTCATGACGGGTGATATTTCAACGAGCTTCATCGATCAGGAATATCCGGACGGCTTCAAAGGTGCGCCACTTTCTGAAGATTTACTTCGCATTTTTGTCGCCTCCGCCACCACCATCTTCCTGCGCGATGCCGAGCGCGCTGCCAAAATCAGCCAGCAGACGCGTGGCCGCGAGCGGGCGATTGGCGCGAGCTGGGTGGTGAATATCAATGGCGAGGATCACCCTGTTTATGTGCGCACCGACGGCGAGCAGGGCTATTTCATCACACGAAACCGCAAGCTCAAATCCGTCAAAACCAGCTGGAAACTCGGCAGCCGTCTGTTTACCGCCACCGTGAATGACGTGCCGGTGAATGTACAGATCCGCCACCTTGATGAAGGCTATATCCTGATCCACGGCGGCACCAGCGTGGTGGCCAAAGTCCGCCCGCCGCGCACCGCAGAACTTGCACAATACATGCCGGTACCGAAGGCAAGTGCAGGCAAGGAAAAGCTGCTCTCGCCGATTGCCGGGCTGGTGACCAGCCTGCGCGTGAAAGAAGGCCAGGAAGTACGCGCCGGTCAGGAGCTGATGGTAATCGAGGCAATGAAAATGGAAAACCTGATCACCGCCGAATTCGACACCACTATCCAGAAAATCCATGTCGCGGAAAAAGACAGTGTGGGTGTGGATCAGGTGCTGATTCAGTTTGCGGCCTAGATTTATGATTAACAGTAATCAGTCGCAAAACGATAATTCCAACTACGGCCGCAAAGTTGTGGTTGAAATTTCTCCAGACTCACGGCGAATACTTCTTGAGGCTGCTCGCCGAATGCCCCCGGGTACGCCAAGGATTGTCTATCGTAGTATTCGCAGTCTGTGTGGATCTGTGAACCAGTATGCAGAACTGTTTGATGCAGAAGGTTTTATCAATAAACGTGATGCAGGCAGTGAAATCGCCCAGATTCTTGGCGCGGTAGCCTTTGCACTTAAAGGTGACTTTGATCGTCAGTCAGGAGTCAGCTATCGTGAAAAATACCCATATGCCAATCGTTCGCTAAGAGAAGCCCTCATTTCGATGCTTCGCGACAAGACCGTAGATAGTCAAATGCTCCATAATGTAATCGAGGACACGGAATATCAGTGTTCTACTTACAACATTCCTATTGATAAGAGGGGCAGAGATCAACGCTCCCCGGACTTTTAGGCGATTTACTCTCAACTTATCACAAGGCTTGATTTTCTTCGCAGCACTTCATCCACATCCGCCATGCTCGCTCTCACGCCGAG
>JAJTHB010000001.1 GCA_021299465.1 Rickettsiales bacterium
CCAAATCACGCGGGTGTACGGGGTAGCTGCTTGGTCTTGCCATCATGCCTCCTAAAACAATTTGTTATATTATTACAAATTGCTTTACATGCAACTGGAATCGCTGCTAAAACCTCTATTTGTTACAATATAACAAATAGAGGCAAGCATGTTACCAGTTACCGTCCTTTCTGGCTTTTTAGGCGCAGGAAAAACCACACTTTTGAATCATATTCTCAACAACCGTGAAGGCCGCCGTGTGGCGGTCATCGTCAATGATATGAGCGAGGTGAATATCGATGCCGAGCTGGTAAAAAACGGCGGCGCGGAACTCAGCCATACGCAGGAAAAACTCGTGGAGATGAGCAATGGCTGCATCTGCTGCACTCTGCGCGAGGATCTGCTGGTGGAGGTGGAACGCCTCGCCAACGAAAATCGCTTCGATTATTTGTTGATTGAATCGACGGGGATTTCCGAGCCGCTGCCAGTAGCGGAAACCTTCACCTTCGAGGGCGAGGATGGCAAGAGCCTATCACACATCGCCAAGCTCGACACGATGGTGACGGTGGTAGATGCATTTAACTTCCTGCGCGATTATGGATCGCAGGACACACTCATCCAGCGCGGCGAAGCGATGGGTGAAGCTGATGAGCGCACGGTGGTTGACCTGATTAACGAGCAGATTGAATTCTGCGATGTCATCGTGGTGAATAAGTCTGATCTGGTGAGTGGTGAGGATTTGCAGCGGCTGATTGCGATCCTGAATACGCTGAACCCACGCGCCAAAATCGTCCCCGCCGAGTTCGGTAAGGTAGAATTGGATCAGGTGCTTGGCACTGGCCTGTTTAACTTTGAGCAAGCCGAGCAAGCGCCGGGCTGGATGAAAGAACTGCGCGGCGAGCATGTGCCAGAAACCGAGGAATATGGCATTTCGAGCTTCGTGTATCGCGCACGCCGCCCGTTCCACCCAGAGCGTTTCAAGCGGCTGATTGATAGCGAGTGGCCGGGTGTGATTCGGTCTAAAGGATTTTTCTGGCTTGCCAGCCGCTATGATTATGCGGGGAACTGGTCGCAGGCGGGTGCCGTGTGCCGCAACGAGATGGCCGGAAAATGGTGGGATGCTGTGCCGAAGGAAAACTGGCCAGAACACCCAGAAGCACGCGCAGGCATTAAAAAATACTTCCAAGGCGAGCATGGCGACCGTAGGCAGGAAATGGTGCTGATCGGCGTGGGCATGGATAAGGAAAAGCTCACCGCCATGTTCGATGGGGCATTGCTCACCAATGAAGAAATGCGAAAAGGCAAAATCGGCTGGAAGCAGCTGCCTGATCCGTTCCCCGTCTGGGGCGCAAACAAGCAGGCAGCGTAATGAGTGCGTTGGCAAAAGCGACGCTCTGGCAGGATAACTGCTATTTTGTCAGCCAACCTGAGAAACTGGACATCATCCGTGAACGCCATATCAACCTTGCGGTTTGGCAGCGTCCTGTTGATCCGACCATGCTGCCGATTATCCATTGGCTGGCGAAAGAGCCGTTTGAACTGGAATATAAGACGGATGTGGAGGATGTATCGCAAAGTCTGCACAAACACATCACTGCACCGCTGGAATTTGAGCAGTCTCGCTATCGCCTGATTGCCGATATTAAGCGCTTGGCGGTGATGTTTGCTGACTATGCTGTTACGCGCTACGTTCGCCTGATCGTGGAATCTGTGCATGACGTACCTTGCCCGAAATTTCATCAGGATAACGTGCCGCTGCGCCTTATCTGCACCTATGCAGGCGCAGGTACAGAGTGGTTGGAGAATAGCAACGTCAACACCCATGCCGATTGCTGCGGTGGCTCGATGGTGCGGGACACATCGCGCATCCAGCAGTTAAAGCCGTTTGAGGTGGCACTTATGAAAGGCAAGCTCTGGCCGAAGAATGACATAGGTATTTATCACCGCTCGCCCAAACCAGATGCCAACCAGCCAAGGCTGGTGGTGAAGATGGATGTTGCTGATTAGTTAGTATTCGCTGGCGAGCATGATCGTCAGCACGCGGGTGGCTTCCTGTTTCAAACCAACTGGTCGGCGCGTGCGGAGTTCGGCCTGCTTGGGGATGACAATTTCACCCTCAAAGTTTCGCCGGATGGCTCCACGTTTTATGATTCGCTGAAGATGCTGGCAGGCAGTGGCCGTGCGGCGGTGAAAGCCAATGGCGCAGGCCTAAGCGCGGCAGGCACCACGCAAGGCACCGCCACGGCGATTGCCAAGCAAACCAACCAGTTCACCACGGTGGGCGCTGGGCAAGGCGCAATCCTGCCTTCACCAGAGCAAGGCGAATTCATCTTCGTGGCCAATGCCGGGGCAAACGCACTGAACGTCTATCCCGCCACCGGCCACAGCATTAACGCACTCGCCAACAACGCCGCATTCTCGCTGGCGGTGGGCAAGAACGCCCTGTTTTGGGCGGCCACCACCAGCAAATGGTACGCAAATTTATCAGCTTAAAGGAGGATTTATGGCTTCGGCTTTCGCTTATCAAATGGTGTTCAATGATTCACTGGCGCAGGAGTTCCGTAAAATCCTGACGAAGCCCCCTTAGTGGGGGAAATGGAAACTCACATACGACGCTCGATGAAGCATTAGACCGCTATCAAATAGCAGATCAATCACAACTGGCCGCCCTCTGAGGCGGCCTTTTTCGTTTTGGGGAAATTATGACACACGAAAAGGAAGCTGAAGACTTGGACGTGCATGTGGCCGTGTGCGCGGAGCGTTACAAGGCGCTGGAATATAGGCTGGATCGCATCGAGCGGGTGCTGTGGTGGTCAACCACCATCCTCATGACCGGCATGGGCGGCATCATTTTCAAACTCATCACATTACGGGGGATTTTATGATCACACTTCTCGGTGCCATTGTTGGTTTTATCAGCGCGGCGTTTCCCGACCTGTTGAAGCTGTTCAAGGATAGTCAGGACAGGAAGCACGAGCTGACGATCCTGCGCCTGCAAATGGAGCAACAGGCGCAAGGCCACGCCAACCGGCTGGAGGAAATCCATGTGCAGGCGGATATTGCCGAAAGCCGCGCCCTCTACAAAACCTTCTATTCCGGCATTCGCTGGGTGGATGCGCTGAATGGCACGGTGCGCCCGGTGATCGCGTACAGCTTCTTCGCTCTGTATGCGGTGGTGAAGGTGATGCAATTCTCCGCTGATCTGCCGTGGCTGCTGTGGACGGAAGAAGATCAGGCGATTTTCGCAGGCATCATCAGCTTTTATTTCGGCCAGCGTGCCATGACGAAAGTGCGGGGTGGAAAATGAGGCACGTCACACAGGAAGGCCTGAGCCTGATTAAGCGCTTCGAGGGCTTTTCTCCGACGATCTATCCGGACGCAGCAGGCCTGCCCACGATTGGCTACGGGCATTTGCTGCGTCCCGGTGAAACGGAGATGTTCCGGCGCGGTATCAGCCACGAGGCTGCTATCGCGCTATTGATCAAAGACGTGGAAGCCGCCGAGCGTTCGGTGCTGCGCCTGATCACCGTGCCACTTACCAACGGCCAATTCGATGCGCTGGTGTCGTTCACATTCAATCTGGGCGGTGGTGCGCTTCAACGCTCCACCCTCCGCCGCAAGGTCAACCGCGAAGAACATGACGATGTGCCAGCCGAATTCCTACGCTGGGTCTGGGCTGGCGGGAAGAAGCTGCGCGGGCTGGTTAGGCGGAGAGAGGCGGAATTACTACTATATCAGAGCGTATACTAAAGAATTCTCAACCTTACACCGATGTCATGTGTGTGTAAGGCCATCAGATACCTCAGATGTGCAAGATAAGGAAAATAACTGAGGTTCGATAGACATATGCTTAATAACGGTATCACGACATTATTTATCAATGCACTTGAAAAAAGCCAGTTTGGTCGTTTGCACCTGGAATTTCCCGATGGAGAATCGCGTTGCTTTTTTGGTTCAAACGAAGGTCCAACAGCACATCTGAAGCTTCATGATTTTTCGGTTATCCGTGCCATAGCCACAGGCGGCGATGTTGCCTTAGCTGAAACCTATCGTGACGGATTGTGGGACAGCGACGATTTAGGTGCGCTGATTCTTTATGGACTAATAAATAATGACAACCTGTCTAAATACATTAATGGCACGCGTATTCGTCGCGCAACCCATCATTTCCAGAATTTCATGCGTCGCAATAGCTACAAAGGCAGCATGCGTAATATATCGGCGCATTATGATCTGGGAAATGATTTTTATGCATTATGGCTTGATGAGGGAATGACTTATTCTTCTGCGCTATTTTTGAATGAAGAAGAATCGCTTTATGAAGCTCAGAATAACAAATATGATAGGCTTTTAAGCAGAATCGGATTCACCTCCCAGAGCGTATTGGAAATTGGGTGTGGCTGGGGTGGTTTTGCCGAACGCACCGTAACGCAGACAGATCATAAACTACGCGCAATTACTCTTTCTCCGGCGCAGTGTGAATATGCGCATCAGCGACTTTCCAAACATCGCAGGCGTGCCAATATCCAGCTTCAGGATTACAGAGACCAACATGGGCGTTACGACTCGATTGTTTCGATTGAAATGTTTGAAGCGGTGGGCGAACGATATTGGCCGGTTTATTTTCGCAAGGCAAAGCAATTGCTTGCGGCTCACGGGCGGCTTCTCATGCAAACCATTACCATTGATGATGCCTATTTTAATGCTTATCGAAAGCAGGGCGATGCCATTCGTCAGCTTATATTCCCCGGTGGAATCTTGCCAAGCGAGCTGCGTCTCAAGCAAGTGGCACAAAACAACGGGCTTATAATTACCGATCGCTACGAGTTCGGGCAACACTACGCACGCACATTAGAGCATTGGCTATCGCGTTTTAATGCTCAAGAAGCAGTCATTCTGGCTCAAGGTAAAGATCAGCGGTTTGTTCGTCTGTGGCGCTATTATCTCGCTTCATGCATCGCTGCTTTTCGTTGTGGCCGCACCAATGTTGTTCAACTGGAGCTTAGCCATGCGTAATCTTTTAATCCTGCTGTATATTTCTCTGACCTTCTTTTCTGAATCTGCACAGGCTGGCAGCCAGCCGATTTTACAGCATGTTCCTGAAGCACAGAAAGTGGGGTCTGGCCGCTTAAGTTTTTTCATCTGGGATGTGTATGATGCCAAGCTATATGCCCCCAGTGAGCGCTATGATTCCAGCGAACCTTTTGCATTAAAACTTTCATACCTGATTGATCTGAAAGGCGCGGATATTGCCGAGCGCTCGGTTGAGGAAATGCGAAAGCAAGACTTTAAGGACGAGGCCAAGCTGAAAGCATGGCAGCAGGCAATGGAAAAGATTTTCCCGGATGTGAAAGAAGGTAATACGCTAACTGGCATTCGTGATGCGAATGGTCGGTCGCTATTTTATCTGGACGATGTTTTGATTGGCAGCGTTGAAGACGAAGCCTTTACCAACCGCTTTTTTGCCATTTGGCTTGATCAAAAAACGTCTGAACCTGCGCTGCGTAAAAAACTGTTGGGGATCGAACAATGACCATACAGCGCTTCAGTCTTCTGAACTATGGGTTGTTGGCATTTCCGATCGCATTTGCTGGTTTGCCGATTTATATTCATGCTCCCGATTTTTATGCAACAGAGCTTGGTATACCTCTCGCATCTATTGGTTTTGTCTTGTTGCTCCTGCGCGTGATTGATGCGATTCAAGATCCGATTATCGGCACCTTGAGCGACCGTTTCCACCGCCAGCGTTTTAGCATTGTTTTAATTGGTATCGTGTTGCTTGGCGTGGGATTCTGGATGGTATTTCATCCCAATCCTGCTTATCCGCTGACTTGGCTTGCAGTGAGCATGATAGTTTGCACCACCGGCTTTAGTATAACGATTATTAATCTGCAGGCGGCGGGGGGATTATGGCGGGTTTCATCTGAGGAACGCACGCGCGTTGCCAGTGTGCGCGAGGCGCTTGGGCTGATTGGATTGCTTGCAGCATCTGTTATTCCAGCGGTACTTGTGCAGCGCTATCAACCAGCACATGCCTTTCATCTGCTGACGCTGCTATACCTGCCAATTCTGGGTGCATGCGCTTTTGTTTTTTTTCGCTGGCTGCGTGATGCACGCCTTGCCAGACCGGAATCTTCACTTCCCATCACGTTTAGCGAGCTTTGGAATACGGCCTGGCTAAGACGTTTCATGCTTGTGTATGGGCTGAGCACCTTTGCGTCGTCCATTCCCGGCGTGCTGGTTTTATTCTTTATTCGCGATCATCTGCAAGCCGAGGAGCAGACCGGATTATTTCTGCTTCTATATTTCCTCAGCGGTGCACTCGCCATGCCATTATGGCAAAAAATCGCCCGCAAGCGCAGCAAGCATTATGCATGGTGCATGAGCATGGCGCTCGCATGCCTCACCTTTGTCTGGGCATTTATGCTTGCCCCCGGCGACATCTGGGCTTTTGCCGCCATTTGCCTGCTTTCGGGCATTGCATTCGGGGCAGATTTGGCACTGCCTCCTGCTATTATCGCGGATCACATTGCTATCATGCGCCATGAACGTGCTGCCAGCCGTTACTATGCGCTGCTTGCCTTTTTTTCAAAAGCAGCTTTGGCGCTAGCCACGGGTATCATGCTGCCCGCGCTTGGCTTGGCTGGATACCAGCCCGGACATATCGATCATTCCGGAGCGCTTCCCATCGCTTATGCACTGATTCCCTGCATGATCAAACTCAGCGCAGCACTGTTGCTGATGCTCAGTCCAATTCTAACCAAAGGAGAAAATCATGAAAAAAATCTTATTCGCTATCGGAGTCGTTATGCTGCTTAGCGCGTGTTCCGGCATCGACGGAAAAAAATACATCGATGCAAAGCCGAAATTTGATCTTAAAGCCTATTTCACAGGTTCGATCAAGGCATGGGGGATTGTGCAGGATCGATCCGGCAATGTTGTCAGCCGGTTTGATATAACCATGAAAGGAACATGGGAAGGCAATCGCGGCACGCTAGTAGAAGATTTTGTTTATTATGACGGAACGAAGCAGCAACGTATCTGGAAGATTCTTGATCGCGGCGATGGCACCTATCAAGGGCTTGCAGATGACATTATTGACAAGGCAGAAGGCATCAGCTTCGGTAATGCCGGACAATGGACTTATGTCATGGATTTACCGGTAGGTGATACCACCTATCGCCTGAAGTTTGATGACTGGATGTGGGCAATGAATGATGGCGTGCTCATGAACCGCTCCTACATGAAAAAATTTGGTTTTACAGTGGCTGAAATTACCATTTTTATGCAGAAGCAGTAACATGACTACGCTCGCCACCCATAGCTGGATTATTGGTGCAAGTAGCGGCATTGGCGAAGCGCTGGCAAGAGAGCTGGCTGCGCGGGGTGAAACTGTTTGCGTTTCTGCGCGTAGTGTCGATGCGCTTGATACGCTGGTTTCATCCTTAAATGGTGAAGGTCATATGGCGCTACCGCTGGATGTTTCAAGCCACAAAGCAGTTTTACACGCGGCACACCGTTTGCGGGCTGAATTTCCCCGGATTGACAGGGTGATTTTCATGGCGGGGCTTTATACGCCAATGTCGTTTGGATCTATGAATCTTGAGGAGGCAGAGCGTATCATTAAGGTGAACCTTACAAGCTCCATCTATGTTATTGAGGCAGTGCTGCCTGCGCTGCTTGCTCAGGGTGGCGGTCAGATTGCTTTGTGCGCGAGCGTTGCCGGCTATCGCGGATTGCCCAAAAGCCAGCCTTACGGAGCCACGAAAGCAGGGCTCATTAACCTTGCTGAAAGTTTGGCGGCTGAAGTGCCCGGGCAGATAGATGTGCGCGTGATCAATCCTGGCTTTGTTGAATCCCGTCTAACGGACAAAAACGATTTTAATATGCCCATGCGTATTTCACCTGAGAAAGCTGCCAGAGCGATTGCAGATGGCCTTGATAAACGGGGATTTGAAATCCATTTTCCGAAAGCCTTCACACGGACAATGAAGCTACTATCGATACTACCGAACTGGCTTTATTTTACTTTGATGCGGAGGCGATAATGCTTCGCTTGATTGTCTCCTTTCGTCACTACATGAGAACCAGCTTACAGCGGTTGCGCGCGGGAGAGTTAACGTGGCGGGAAAAAATCATGATTATTGCTGCATTATTTCCTGTCAGCCCTACGCTGGGACTGATCGCTTATTTTGGGCACGGGATTGGCTGGTAATTATTTAACGAATAACTCGCATTTTACAGCGAGTTGGGGTAAAGATTAGTAATGTTAATCATTGATAGTAAGATACAGAAATATGCGCTTTTTGGTGATTGAAGATGATAAAGAAATGGTGGACTACATCACGAAGGGGCTGATGGAACAAGGCCATGTCGTTGATAAAGCGCTGGAAGGAAAGGACGGCTTGTTCTTTGCAACCACAGAAAAATATGATGCGATTGTCATGGATCGGATGCTGCCTAATATCGACGGCATGACGATTCTCCAAAGTATTCGTGGGGCGGGTAATAAAACACCAGTGCTCATCCTGAGCACGCTAGGTTCCGTACAGGATCGCGTGAAAGGGTTGAAATCAGGATGTGATGATTATTTAGTTAAGCCATTCTCATTTGAAGAATTAATGGCGCGTTTAGAGGCGCTTGTGCGCCGAAGTCGTGATCAGGCTTTGACTGCAACTAAGTTGACTGCTGGCAATTTAACAATGGATTTGTTAAGTCGCCGAGTCACGCGTGGCGGGAAAGAACTGGATCTACTGGCGCGTGAATTCCGCCTTCTGGAGTTTCTGTTGCAAAATAAGGGGCAAGTTGTAACGCGGACAATGCTTACTGAACATGTATGGGATTACCATTTTGACCCGCTGACCAATGTCATTGATGTGCATATTTCACGACTGCGCAAAAAAGTGGATCGAGATTTTGATGATCCCTTGATCTGCACCATCAAAGGGGCTGGGTACATTATTCATGATGATGCCTAAACGCTATACTCGAAGCTCCAGCTTTATCGTTGCAGTAACCTCAGCAATCATTCTGGCGGTTGCCTCGTCCATCTTGGCGTATTTTTTATATTTGTTCGGCAACACGGATTTTATTCGGGAGACGCGAGCTGCCATCGTTACGGATATTGGCAATATGCAGGATTGGTATGAATTGCACGGTATTAAAGAGGTGATTCGCATCATCGAGCACCGTAAAGGTGATTCTCAAAACCATTTTTATTTATTAGTGGACAACGAAGGACAGAAAGTTGTTGGCAATCTGAAAGAATTGCCGCGCGATACCATCGAAAAATCGGGGTTGCTTAAATTTGAAGTACCCCACTCTGAGCTCGTATTAGCTGAGATCAGCACCCGCTCTGAAAGCATCGAATACGATATTGTCGCTCAGATACACACATTTGATAATGGCTACCAGCTGCTCGTAGGGCGTGATATTGACGATATTGAAATCACTCAGGAACTGGTTGGTATTTTGGCATGGGCATGCTTAGGCGTATTGATTTTAGTGATGGTAGCCAACTTTCTATTGAGTTTTTATGTTGTACGGCGTGTGAACTACATCGCTATTACGGCGGGGCAGATCATGGAAACAGGCGATCTTTCGCAGCGTATCCACATGAACACGCAGTGGGATGATCTGAGCTATTTATCAAGAGTGCTGAATCATATGCTTGCGTCGATTGAAAAGCTGGTGGAAGGCATCAAGCAGGTTTCTGATAACATTGCCCATGACCTGCGCTCACCTGTAACTCGCCTACAGCATCGTATCGAGAATATTCCAGCGGACAAGGCATTGACTGATTTGGAGCGGCAAAAACTATTGCAAGAGTCCCAAGGCTTGCTTGCTATGTTTAATGGCCTCTTGCGTATTGCCGAGGTTGAATCGGGCAAGCACTCTCTAGAGATGCAGCATGTAGAGCTAAAGGATCTTATTCAGGATGTAGTTGAGTTATTCGAGCCCGTTGCTCAGGAAAAAGGTTTAACCATTAAGACAGATCTTACGCCGCATACCCATAGAATCGACCGCGACCTTTTGTTTCAGGCATTGATTAATTTGCTTGAGAATGCTCTCAAATTTACACCTCATGGCGGAGAAATCACCCTGACCCTATCCAGCCGCTATGGCAGAACAGCAATTATTGTTTCAGATACCGGTCCGGGCATCTCAGACACGGACAAAGTGAAAGTATTTCGCAGGTTCTATCGTGTGGATTCCAGCAGAAATACACCCGGCTATGGGCTGGGTCTTAGCTTGGTCAAGGCCATCGTGGAATATCATGAGGGTATCATGACCCTGGAAGACAACACACCGCACGGTCTCAAAGCAACCATTTTGCTTTAACTTCCCCGCGTTTCTCCAACCTTACATATTTGTCATCTCGGTGTAAGTGCCGTGTCTTTGCACGCACTTTATTCATGTATGGCTTTGGCAATTAATCAATGACGTAAACATTTAAAAGGAGTCCTACATGAAATTCAAGCTCGCCGCACTTATTGCAGTATCTATTCTTCCTCTAGCGCAGACTGCGCATGCGCAAGACAAAAAGTTTTATGGTAAATTGACCGGTGGTCTTAGCGTGCTGGGAGATCAGAAGTTCTCGCAAAGCGGTGTTGCTTCCTCTGGTGCCACCGGCACAGGTGACTATTCAAGCGGTTTTTTAGCTGGCGGAGCGCTAGGTTACCGTATTACGGACAACTGGTCAACGGAGGTTGCATGGGATTATCGCAACAACGGTGCAGATAAAACCACATTCTCAGATGGCTCTTCCTTTAACGACGGGGACTTTGCTTCAGCCATACTTTTCGCGAATGGCTATTACAGGTTCGACCCGGTGATGAACACAAAATTTCGTCCATACGTTGGCGCGGGTATTGGTTTTGGAGAAGTTGATATGGATTTAAAGAATGCCTCAGGAACTGAACAGTCTTACAGCGATAACGTAGTTGCCGGGCAGATTATGGCGGGTGTCGAATATCCTATCTCACAGAACTTGGATTTCAGCACCGAACTTCGCTACATGAATGTAAGCAACATGAAGCTCAGCCAGGAAAATGGCAACGGGCGCATAACCAATGTTGATTACGATCCTGTCACGGTTGCCGTAGGCTTAACCTATAATTTCTAGTTTTTTCATGCGTCCCTTAGTTGCTTTTTCCGCCCTGCTTCTGTTTTTTTCGCACACAGCTAGCGGGGCGGAACTTTCTGAAGCAGAAAGTTTGCAAGATGACATCATTTCCGACGAAAAACTTTTTAACGATCCATGGGAAAAAGCTAACAGAGGCGTATTTGATTTTAACATAATAGCTGATCGCAATGTATTTAGGCCAATCTCAGATGCTTACGGTGAGTTACCTGATGATTTTCGAAATGCTACGAATAACATTCTGAATAACCTTTCTGAACCGGCAAATGTTGCTCACGGCATCCTACAGCTTGATCCCCAAATGGCACTTACTTCGTTCTGGAGATTTACGCTAAACTCTACAATTGGCATCGTTGGCATTCGAGATTTTGCAGGTAATCAAGGGCTAGCCTACCAAAATCAGGGATTCACTAATACTTTTCACAAGTGGGGAATGCCATCTGGTCCTTATGTTGTCGTTCCACTTTTTGGACCATCCTCTGCGCGGGCAACAACCGGTCTAATCGCAGACATTGTCACCGATCCGTTTACCCTTGTCGCAGGCACACCTGCGGCCATTGCACGAGGCGGCGCGGATGCGGTCAATGAGCGGCATCGTAGAAATGCCATCGTAAACGATTTGTATTATGAGTCTCTAGACCCTTATGGGAAAACCCGCAGCGCCTATCGTCAGAATGAAACATTCACGGATAGCAAAGCCAGAAAGTTTTTCGATTAATTGGCAGCTCAACCTTTGAGGGTTTCGGGTCTTACATATTTGTCATCCCCATGAAAGCTTAGTGTTTCTTTGCTGTGGTTACTTTGGGACTCATTCTTTGAAATAGAAAGGAGGCAATAATTCTATCAACACTAAATTAATCCATAACAATTTTAATCATTAAGGATATTTATGAAAAATAATCTCATTACTACTCTTGCTATTGCACTACTGGTTAGCACATCGGCTGCATCTATCAGTTTTGCCGGTAATTCCAGCCATGCTGAGGCCGTTGCAAAAAAAGACGTTATTGACATCGCTGTTGGCGATGGAAATTTCAAAACTCTTGCTAGCTTACTAACTAAAGCTGAATTAGTTGAAACCCTTAAAGGAGAAGGTCCATTTACTGTTTTTGCCCCAACAGATGCAGCATTTGCTAAACTCCCGAAGCAAACAATTGCAGATCTGCAAAAACCAGAAAATGCAGCTAAACTCAAACAGATTCTTACCTATCATGTCGTTCCTGGGAAAGTGTTTTCAAAAGATATTAAAGGTAAGAAGCTTTCTCCAGAAACAGTAGCAGGGTCAAACCTTTCTATTGACGCAACAAGTGGCACGGTAAATGTCAATCAGTCTAAAGTGACTAAAGCAGATATTGAAGGATCCAACGGTGTTATTCATGTAATTGATACTGTACTTCTACCATCTGAATAAGGTTAACAAAGGGGAGCTTCGGCTCCCCTTTGTACGTTGCTAGAAAGATGGGATATTTTGCATATCTAAAAACTTTTGTTGCGGTCTATCGTTGTGGTTCACATAACAAGGCCAGTGATATCATAGGTTTGACCCAGCCCGCCATATCAAAACACATCGCCGCGCTGGAACAACAAATGGGAAAACAACTTTTTTATCGTGATGGTCCGAAGCGTTATGAAGCAACGGAAGTAGCCCACGCGCTGGCCAAAGAACTCGCGCCGCATATCGATCAAATTGAGCAGATATTTAACGCCTCTCGCGCAAACACTTCAGATTTGCAAGGAATCGTTTACATCGGTGGATTGTGCGAATTTGCAGAGCAGCATCCCACCTACACGATCAGCGCACTCATGCCGCATAACATCCAGTTTGTGGTGCAACAGGAAAAGGGAGTGGATTGGCGGCGTTTACTGGATAACCAGTCATTGGATATGGCGATTGTGCCTTCTGTCATTGATTCTGAAGTCATCGGTTATCGCGAGCTGTTAACGGATGATTTGGTCATTGCAGTGCCAAATCAGGACAAAGCCGCCGCCATTCAAGATTTAGAGGATCTGCGTTATATTGCTCATAATGAGGATTTACCCTGTATCCGCCACTATCTCGGAAATTTACCCATCAACCACGCCTTGCTCAAACAAAGCGCTTCGGTGGGAAGTTTTCGGCTTATCAAGGAACTGATCTTGAGCGGTGCAGGATTTAGCATACTTCCCCGTCAATTTATTCGCGATGAATTGCAAAATGGTTTATTGCAAGAAGTGCTGCTGGATGAGGAATTACCGCGCATCAGGCTTTATCTGGCATGGAATAAATTTGCGCTAAGAAAACCTCGCACACAATTTGTTCGTGATGCGATCTTAGAATCAGCTGCACGTTTCAAAAGTCCCAAACTGAAACAACCTAAGGTATATGAGCCGGAGCTATAAATTATCTTATAGGTTGTAATAATTCTTTTCATTATCCGCATACATTGAAAGCCGTTATTGGTATCCGTCCGAACAGCTAACTATCAGAGAAAGAATTAGTTAATAGCTTATGATAACGGATTGGACATGGGCTTTCCAGCGAAAAAATATGAGCGTCTGGGATGCCTGCAACGTTTATGGCAGGTATCGCAAGAGGATGTCTATTATGCAGTAGAAAACGGCCTGCTAAAAACAGCCGTTTGGCTGCCGCTACGTTATGTGGAGCGTGGAGTTATCAAAAACCGCAAATTCATTTACGAGCGCCATGAGCATCTGGAGGGGTTCGTTGGCGTGAGGCCGGAAGACTCCCGGCAGATATTTAGCAATGGCCGCGCAAAGCTGCGTATGTTTCATTCTGTGTGCGATGAAAGCAGAATCTTACGCCTAGCATATGAACCACCGCAACCTGCCGTTTCGGTACGCATCAGTGACTTGATTGTTCTGCAGGAACATCGCGAACAGTTTGAATGCTCATATCACTTGGCATCTACTGAAGCATTAGCATGTACAACAAAACCAAACAGGCAGTTTGAACCATCTTCGGATTATCGGCATGTACGGTTCAAAGACACAGATTATCATTTCGGGGATGTGCAGGCGAAAATTTTAGAAATGCTGCATGATGCCTCCCGTAGCCGTAATCCTTGGGTACATGGGAAAACACTCATATATGAATCAGGCTCTCAGGCCATACGATTGCGCGATGTATTTAAGCACAAACGGGATTGGCGAGATCTGTTATTTCCAATGATCGGGGATACTACCGGCTGAATATTACTTCAGATGAAGTGCAAAATGATCCAACCGATGCCGCAATAAAAAACGATAAGAACGACAAGCGCTGTAAAGACTGATGCAAAAGATTCAATAAATAAGCTATGTTTGTATGGCTTGACGCGTTAGCCCCTATCATAGCCCCACCCAAGGTCACCCTTTAGCCCCCACCAAGCCCCACGCGAGCCCCCCGTGTCGTAGTGCAGCTTCGTGTTTGAACAGTTCAAACAACGGAGGCACACCATGAACGACTCACGATCCCCTATCTCACGCTTTGAAGAACTAATGCACATGACGGAGCAGGCACTGCTCCGGATGGATCTGGATGAACTGATCCATTACCGAAAGCTCGCCAACAGAGAGTTTCACCTCTCCCTGACTGCGATTCGGGCGCTCACCACAGCCATCACCAGAAAATTGGAAGCGCAAGGCAATGACAATGCCAGCGACGCATAGGTTCCCCATGACATCCATCGAATGGTACAGGGTGTATCACGGCATGCCGGAAGACGCCAAACTCAAGGTGATTGCCAAGCGCAGCCAGCAGCTGATGACGCATGTGGTGACGGTGTGGCTGTGCGTGCTGGATGCCGCCTCGCGCCACAAGACACGCGGCACGGTGGAAGTGGATTCCGAGCAGATCGCGGTGGTCCAGGACATTGACCAGAAGATCGTGGAGCGGATTCTGCAAACCTTCCGCGAAAAGGGCATGATCAACGAGCAAAACCGTGTCACCAGCTGGGAAACGCGGCAGTATCTCAGCGATAAGGAACGCGCCCAGAAATACCGCGACGGAAAAAAACAGGACATCACGGAGAATCACGAAGCGTCACACGCCGTCACGGAGCATCACGCCGAATCACCAAAAAACGTGAAATCCGTACCAGATACAGAGAACAGAAAGCAGATTACAGATTCAGAGGACAGAACTTCAGATTCCAGAACAGATGCAGAGAAAGACGCAGATAAAAAAACAAATTCAGATAAAAAAATCAGAGCGAGAGCAGAAAAGAGAGAGCGCGAGAGAGAAAAACAGACAAGCTGTGGAAAACAGATTTTAGAGCAGATGCTCGACATCTGGAACGCAGAAGTGCAGAGCAAGCTCACACCGGGGCAGAACGCAAAGCTGACGCCAAAGCGCAAAGAGCAGATGACCCAGCGGTGGCTGGAAGATTTCCAGCAAGACATCAGAGCGTGGCGCTACTACTGCGAGATCATCGGCGCTTCAGAGTTTTGCCTTGGTAAGATTGCAGGCAAGAACTGGACGATTGATCTCAGCTGGGCAGTGGAATCCAGCGATCATGTAGCGAAGATTCTGGAGGGCGGCTTCTCCGGCGGTAAACATCCGGCACCGCCACCGGCCTGCAATGATCCGCTGTTGCAATCAGGCTGGGATCATGTGCTTGCCTGCTTCACCGACAAATTCGGCAAGGCCGCTTGCAAAAGCTGGCTATCCAGCACCGTCGTGCGCGGCGCGGAAGTCCGGGGTGACGGCGCCTGCGTGATCATCACTTGCCCGAACCGCTTTGTGCGCGAATGGCTCACCACGCACTACCTGCCGCACCTGAAACTCTGGTGGGCGGAGCATAGCTATCAATCACAGCGCATTACGGACGTGGCGCTGGTCACGCGGGAGGTGCAGCCATGAAGCAGTGGACAGCGATTGACGTAGTGAAGCGTTTTGAAAGCGCGGTGTACACGCTGAAGCGCCTGCCGCCGGTGCGGGTGATGGGCTACAAAACACAGTGGCCAGCCGTCATGCTCACTGAAGCAGAGAAACTTCAGGCCGATAAGTTGCCGCTTCGCCTCGGACCACCGCTTGCCAGCGCAATCTCAGAGATGGAAGAAACCATCCAGTGGATTTTCTTCCTTGATGACGAACTGGAACGACGCTTGGTTTGGCTGCGTGCTGCCAGAGTGCCTTGGAAACCAATCGTGGATCGTTTGGGGTATTGCCGTACTACGCTGCATTATCGCTATCGTGTAGCCATTTATACCATCACCATTCGCGTGAATTTAGCCCAGAGGAGTGTTCCCCGTGTTTGAACATCTTTGTGCTAAACAGAGTGAACAAATTTTGCTATGTTCACAAATAAGATCGCGAGAGGTGCGTCAGTTTGCACCTCAGAGCAGCCAAATCCAATTTTTCCATCGTTTTGAATCAAACGCATCTGCATACGCGCAGGCGGCGTTCGTGTGCGTTGGGGGCTGGCGATGATTACCGACCTAACCCCGTATCGGCAGTATGTCGATAAGTTCGATTTGAGCGAAGAGCAAAAGCTCGAACTGGTGAATGCGGTATGGGTAACGCTGGAGAATTATTTCGACCAGCAACTAGGCATTAACCAGCTGGCGTTAAAGGAAAAAAAACATCAAAAGAGCATTGATTCCGAGCTGCACTTAGCTATCCTTCCGAAAGACCCTCAAGACATTGAATTGTGAGGGCTTTTATGGAAGAAGCCATGCAAAAAGCTGTTATTTATTGCCGGGTATCATCGCCGGAACAGGTGAAAAACGGACACGGATTATCCTCACAGGAAACGCGGTGTAGAGAGTTCGCCCGTCATAAAAAATTGGAGGTGGTTGAGGTTTTCGCCGAGGAAGGTATTTCCGGCAGCATGATCGATCGCCCCGCCATGACGCAGATGCTGGATTACCTCCGCCAGCACGAGCATGAGCAGATCGTCGTTATCATTGATGACATCAGCCGTTTAGCGCGAGGCGTGAAGGCGCATCTGGAATTACGCATCGCTATTCGGGATGCCGGGGGCGTGTTGCAATCGCCCTCTATCGAATTCGGGGAAGATTCAGACAGCCAGCTTGTCGAGAACTTGCTGGCCAGCGTGTCGCAACACCACCGCCAGAAAAACGCAGAACAAGTCTATAACAGGATGCGTGCGCGGATGCTCGCCGGTTATTGGATTATGCGGGTGCCAAAAGGTTATAAAATGGAAAAGCGCTCCGACGGGAAAGTCATGGTTCGCGATGAACCGGTGGCCTCGCTGATCCAGAATGGGCTGGAAGGGTTCGCGTATGATCGGTTTAGCTCTGTTGTGGAACTTCAGGCTTTTTTTGAGAGCCAGCCAGAGTTCCCGAAAGACCGCAAAGGCGGAGTACATATACAGCGCGTGATCGATATGCTGAATCAGCAGTTGTATTCCGGCTATTATGAATATGCGCGGTGGAATATCGGATTGTTGAGAGGGCGGCACGATCCAATCATCAGCTTTGATATTTACAATCGCATACAGGATAAGCTGCAAGGCCGAATGAAGGCGCCTGCGCGAAGAGACATTAACGAGGACTTTCCTTTACGCGGGTTCGTGTTGTGCGATTGCTGCAATACGCCACTAAAGGGCTGCTGGTCGATTGGTCGAGGCGGCAAGTATCCGTATTATTTGTGCCACACGAAAGGCTGCGAACTCTACGGCAAATCCATCAAGCGTGATGATCTCGAAGGAGACTTCGAGGCACTGCTGAAGGAAATTACGCCTTCACCCGTCATGGTGAAGCTGGTCGAGGATGTGGTGGAGCGTGCCAAGGACATTAAGCTGGGCAGCTATGAAGAAATCCGCGCAGGGCTCATGAAGGATCGAAAACTGGTGGATCACAAGATTCAGCAATTTTTGGATCGCATCGTGACAACTGATAGCGCCATTCTGGTTGCCACCTATGAGAAACAGGTCAAGCAACTGGAGAATCAGAAGGCCGTTATCGACGAGCGTTTGGAAAATTGTGGGGTGGTGGATGAGAGCTTCGAGAAGGTGAATAGAACCGCCCTCGAATTTTTAGCAAACCCGCACAGATTCTGGCGCATGGCCGATTTGACGGGTAAAAGAATCGTCCTAAAGGCCGCTTTTGCCAAACAAATCGCCTACAAGAAGGGAGAAGGATATAGAACCGCCGCTCTCTCGCTGCCATTCTCGGTTTTACGGGATTTTGCTGACCCTAAGTCAGGTTTGGTGGAGGCGACAGGAATCGAACCCGCGACATTCTGCTTGCAAAGCAGACGCTCTACCAACTGAGCTACGCCCCCACATTCAAGAACAGGCGTCTGTTTATCACAGACGCTCCGGCCTTACGGCCTTCGCTTGGGCGCTCTACCATACTTGAGCTACGCCCCTACATAAATGCAGAGGCGAGAAATTAGACATCTCTACCAGATAGTCAAGCGGATTATGATTCAATAATCCGCGTCAGGCGTTTGATCGAGTCTTCAAGCTTGTTGTACGTGGCTCCGGCGACCTTGTGAAGGTCGCGATACTGGCCTTCGAGGTCGCTGATGGTCTGGGTCAGCTGGCTTCGCTCGGCCTTTAGCTCTTCGTTCTCGCGCTCGAATAAAACCAGCTGCTCCAGGTCATGCTCGCTATGCGAACGCTCAGCTCTCAGCGCCGACTGCCACTGCCCTAGGCGCTCTTCCAGACGGTCAAGCGCAGCGACGAGACGCTCGGCTGCGTCTGTTAACGCCTCGCTGGAGTCGTTTTTTTGGTTGAGAAGTATTGCTGCCTGTGCTTGAACCATATCTCTTCCATCCTAGCCACCAACGGTTTCAATGTCTACAGCCTCGATTGCAGTCAAACCTATGCCCGCTTCACCGCACTCTCACAATGATATGGCCAATGCCATCCGCGCCCTTTCGATGGATGCAGTGGAACGCGCGAATTCTGGCCACCCAGGCATGCCGATGGGCATGGCCGATGTGACGACCGTGCTGTTTTCTGATTTTCTGAAGTTTGACCCGCAGCACCCAAACTGGCCAGCGCGAGACCGCTTTATTCTCTCCGCAGGTCATGGCTCAATGCTGCAATACGCCCTGCTCTATTTAACCGGCTATCCCGACATGACGCTGGATGAAATCAAAAATTTCCGCACCCTTGGCTCCAAAACCGCCGGTCATCCGGAATTTGGCCATGCATCAGGCATTGAGACGACCACCGGCCCACTTGGGCAAGGCCTGGCAAACGGCGTCGGCATGGCACTCGCTGAGCGCATGATGGCGGCGCGATTCGGCGATATTACCGAGCATTACACTTATGTGATTGCCGGTGATGGCTGCCTGATGGAAGGCATCTCGCAGGAAGCGATCTCGCTGGCGGGGCACTGGAAACTGAATAAGCTGATCGTGTTATGGGATGATAATAAAATCTCGATCGATGGCCCCACCTCACTCGCCACCAGCGAGGACCAGCTGAGACGTTTTGAAGCAAGCGGCTGGAATGTGCAGTCCATTGATGGTCACAATCCCGAAGAAATCCGCCGCGCTATTGCGGCTGCGCAAAAAAGCGATAAACCGGTGATGATTGCGTGCGCCACGAAAATCGGCTATGGCGCACCGACCAAAGAAGCTTCCGAAAAATGCCACGGCTCACCGCTGGGCAAAGACGAAATTGCCGGCGCGCGCAAAAAGCTCGGCATTACTTACGGCGAGTTTGAGGTGCCTGCAGAAACGCTGGATGCGTGGCGCAATATTGGTAAGAAAGGCCACGAGGCCTATCATGCATGGACGGATCGTTATAATAAGCTAGACGGTGCAAAACGCGCCGAGTTTGAACGCCTGCAGCGCCGCGAGCTGCCGGAGGGCTGGCTTGAGAGGCTCGATGAATTCAAAAAACAGCTCGCCGAGAAAGCGCCAGGCGAAGCCACCCGCAAATCATCTGAAAATGCATTAAATACATTAAGCGAATGCATTCCGGAATTGATCGGCGGCTCAGCGGATCTGACAGGCTCCAACAACACCAAAGCTAAGCACCAATCACCAATCACAAGGCACGATTATAGCGGTAGCTACATTTATTATGGCGTGCGCGAGCATGCGATGGGCGCGGTGATGAACGGCCTTGCGCTGCACGGCGAGTTTATACCCTACGGGGGCACCTTCCTCGTCTTTACCGATTATTGCCGACCTGCCATTCGCTTATCTGCGATCATGGGCCAGCGCGTGATTTATGTGATGACGCATGATTCGATTGGTCTTGGCGAAGATGGCCCGACGCATCAGCCGGTGGAACACCTCGCCAGCCTTCGCGCCATGCCGAATGTGAATGTGTTTCGCCCGTGCGATGCGGTTGAAACAGCTGAATGCTGGGCGCTTGCGCTTGCTTCAAAAAGCGCGCCATCCATCTTATCACTCACCCGCCAGAATCTTCCTGCGCTTCGCACCGCACACGTACCAGAAAATCTCTGTGCACGCGGGGGGTATGTGATTCGTGAGGCGGAAGTAGCCGATAGTGCGCCGGTCTACACGCTAATCGCCACCGGCTCGGAAGTATCAATCGCGGTGGAAGCAAAAAAACTGCTGGCCGAAAAAGACATCGCGGCGAAAGTGGTTTCCATGCCGTGCTGGGAACTGTTTGACCAGCAGCCGGAAAGCTACCGCAAACAGGTGCTTGGCAGCGGCCCGCGCATCGCCATCGAAGCAGCAAGCGGCTTCGGCTGGGAAAAATATCTGGGCGAAAAAGGCGTGTTCATTGGGATGACCGGCTTCGGCGCCTCCGCTCCGGCAAAAGACTTGTACAAACATTTTGGCATTACGGCGGAAGCAGTGGTGGATGCAGTTATGAGGATTTCATCATGAATCTAAACGACTTAATTCCGATCATTTTGCTGATTATCGCTATAGCTGATACGATACTCATTAAATATGTCTTTCCAAGCATCTTTGCTAAAAACAAAGCTATACAGCCCCAGCATAAAATAAATCAGCAGAAAATGCTAAAAAGCCTCAATGTTTCGATTTATATTTTTGTTGTCACTGCGGTGATTATTTATTTCGCAAGACCATTTTAGGAAAGACTATGACCATACGCATCGGCATCAACGGACTGGGGCGCATCGGGCGCTGTGTGCTGCGCGCTATTTATGAGCATCCCGAAAAAGATATTGAACTCGTTGCCGTCAATGGCCCGGCGGATATCGCTACGCACGTGCACCTTCTGAAATATGATTCGGTGCATGGGCGTTTTGGCACCAAGCTCGAAGCCGATGGCGATGATGTGCTGCGCATCGCCGGCAAGCCCGTAAAACTCACTCGCCTGAAAGACCCGGCGCAGATACCCTGGGGGAGTATGGGCGTGGATGTGGTGCTGGAATGCTCCGGCAAGTTCAACAAGCGCGCGGAAGCGGCGAAGCATTTGGAAGGCGGCGCAAAACGCGTGCTCATCTCCGCACCAGCGGAAGATGCCGATAGCACGATTGTATACGGCGTGAATAATGCAATGCTAAAAAATGACCATCAGGTTGTATCTGTTGGTTCCTGCACAACCAATGCCTTAGCGCCGATTGCTAAAGTGCTACATGAAGCATTCGGCATTGAATCTGGCTTCATGACCACCATCCATGCCTACACCGGCGATCAGAACTTAGTCGATAACTCACACAAGGATTTACGTCGCGCGCGCTCGGCCGCCATGTCGATGATTCCCACTTCAACCGGCGCGGCCAAAACCATTGGCCTCATTATTCCGGAACTGAAAGGAAGGCTTGATGGCATCGCGATTCGCGTGCCGGTGCCGAATGTGTCGCTCGTGGATTTGAGCTTCACGACCACACGCGAGGCAAGCAAAGACACCATCAATGACGTGCTTAATAAAGCCGCTGAGACGGAAGCGCTTAAAGATATTCTGCACATATCGCGTAGGCCACTGGTTTCCATTGACTATACCCATACCCCGTATAGCAGCATTGTCGATATCACTGGCACATACATGACAGGAAAAATGGGGCGTGTCGCTGCGTGGTATGATAACGAGTGGGGCTTTTCCTGCCGTATGCTGGATGTGGCTAAGCTGTGGAGTTCCCTTGATGGCTGAATTCCCCCGCCTTGATGATATCAACCTAACCGGCAAGACGGTTCTGGTGCGCGCTGATCTCAATGTGCCGATGCAGGGCGGCAAAGTCACTGATGATACGCGCATCGTCCGCATCAAACCCACGATTGATTATTTGCTGAAGAAAAAAGCTAAAATTGTTCTGCTTAGTCATTTTGGCCGGCCAGAGGGCAAATTTGTGCCGGGCATGTCGCTGGCGCCGCTCATTGATTCACTCGCAGCTGTTTATGGTGTTAAGCAGGTAAGGTTCGGCGTAGATTGCGTGGGACCAGCCGCGCATGAGGCAGTCAAAAAAACCAAAGCAGGCGAAATGGTGCTGCTTGAAAATCTGCGCTTTCATCCCGAAGAAGAAAAAGGCGACAAGGCTTTTGCGCGTGACCTTGCGAGCCTCGGCGATGTGTTTGTCAATGATGCGTTTTCCTGCTCGCACCGCGCCCATGCCTCGATCACCGGCATCGCCGAACATTTGCCCACGGTCGCCGGCCGCCTGATGGAAGAAGAGCTACGGGAACTCTCCGCTATTTTCACGCAGCCTAAAAAACCCATCACTGCGATTGTCGGCGGCTCTAAAGTTTCCACCAAACTCGACCTGCTGAACAACCTCGCCCGGAAAATGGACAGCATCATCATCGGCGGCGCGATGGCAAATACATTCCTCTACGCGCAGGGCTTCAAGGTCGGCGCGTCGCTTCATGAGCCGGAACTGAAAGCTACCGCCCTCAAAATCCTGAAAACCGCAGAGAAATATGGCTGCCGCGTGCTGCTGCCGAGCGATGTGGTGGTCGCCAAAGCGTTTGAAACGCGCTCGCCCTGTGTGGTGGTGGATGTGGACGCAATACCGGCCGGAGGTATTGCGATTGATGTCGGCCCCGCCAGCATTCAGCTCTTTTCAGAAGAGATTGCCCGCTCCAAAACCGTGGTGTGGAACGGCCCGATGGGTGCGTTTGAAATCAGCCCGTTCGATGCCTCGAGCGTCATGCTTGCGCGCGTGGTCGCCAAGCTCACGCGCCAGAAAAAAATCCGCTCGATTGGCGGCGGCGGCGACACGGTATCGGCACTAACGCATTCGGCGCTTTCCGATTTCAGCTATATTTCCACTGCTGGCGGCGCATTTCTAGAATGGCTGGAGGGAAAGAAGCTGCCCGGCGTGGTATCGCTGTCACGAAACATCAAGAATGAGTCCAATACGAAACTAGTTCGCAAGGATATGTCATGATGAATAAACAAGGCTTCACGTTAATTGAGCTATCTATTGTTATCGTAATTATTGGCTTGATTATTGGCGGTATATTGGTTGGCCGTGATTTGATTCGTGCCGCAGAAATTCGCGCGCAGATTTCTCAGATTGAAGAGTTTAATACCGCAGCAAATACCTTTCGCTTGAAATATAACTGCCTGCCTGGCGATTGCCTTAATGCTCAGGAATCCGGCCTCGGTCAGACAGGGGGCCCGGGCGAAAATGGCGATGGCAACGGTTCGCTTTTTGAAAGCGTAGATTCGATTCGCACTAAGGAAATGATCAATTTTTGGTATCATCTGGCGCAGGCAGGTTTGATTGCCGAGAATGCGAAAGGATATACGGATGGTGTGGTGCCTGCAACACCCGGAATTGATACGCCCGCACTGAAATTGACCGGCACCACCATTAAAAATTCAGCATCTGCTACCAGCAATCCAAAGGGGGGAGTTCTCGTGATTGCACTAAGCAGAAATGGTGGCCACTCGTGGTATCTGGCATCTGATACATCCTGGACCGGCATTCAGACCGTTTATCAGGGACAAACGCTCTATGCGATAGATAGTAAAATTGATGATGGTTATCCAAGATCTGGTAACATGACGTCTTTAGGTAACAGGCTAAGTGCAGCTTACGACTGGTTTGAGTCAATGGGCTATGCCAGATGCATGGTGCATACGGTCGATCCAATCGAATATAATCTGGCACCACAGTTTCAAAGTTATTCGGGTTTCATTGTAGCAACCCAGAACTCTTGTTCAGCGTTAATTCAATCGAATTTCTGATTTTTAAGTTAGTCTGTGATTGCTTGACAACTTGATGTGCAAGGCTACAAAACCTTGTGACAATCAAAAATACGGAGATATCAGCATGAAATCCGCTACCAAGATAAGCGAATCCCTCAGCATAACAGCTGAAGTCAAAAAAATCCTCAGTCACTATGAGGGCATGAATAGCGGCACGCGTGAGAATCTTGTGCGCATCCTGATGCAGGGTAAGCTGGGCGGCACGGGTAAGCTGGTGATCCTGCCGGTGGATCAGGGCTTTGAGCATGGCCCCGCCCGTTCGTTTGCTAAAAACCCTGCGGCGTATGACCCGCATTATCATTATCAGCTGGCGATCGACGCTGGCCTATCAGCCTATGCCGCGCCGCTTGGGTTTCTGGAAGCAGGCATGGATACGTTTGCCGGAAAAATCCCAACGATTCTCAAAGTCAATAGCTCGAATTCGCTGACGCCGAAGGCCTCCGCGCCGAACCAGGCCGTCACCGGCTCGGTGAAGGAAGCGATTCGCCTTGGCTGCACGGCAATCGGCTTTACCATTTATCCGGGTTCAGCCGAATGCCTGAACATGATGGAAGAAATCCGCGAGATGACTGAGGAAGCTAAGGCCGCTGGCCTTGTGGTCGTGATGTGGTCGTACCCGCGCGGCGCGGATATTTCCAAAGACGGCGAAACGGCGATTGATGTCACCGCTTACGCAGCGCACATGGCGGCACTCATGGGCGCGCATATCATCAAGGTGAAACCGCAGACCGATCATATCGAGCAAGCGGAAGCGAAGAAAGTTTATGAGTCAGAAAAAATCGATGTCAGCACGCCGACTGCGCGTTTTGCACACATCAAACAATGCTGCTTCAACGGGCGCCGCATCGTGGTGTTCTCCGGCGGCAATGCCAAAGGCGAAGAGGATTTGCTGAACGAAGCCCGCGCTATTCGTGATGGCGGCGGTAACGGCTCCATCATCGGCCGCAACACCTTCCAACGCCCGCGCAATGAGGCGCTGAAGCTGCTGGAGAATATGATCAAGGTGTATAAGGGTGAGATGTGATGTCAGAAGGCAGTGGGCAGTAGGCAGTGGATAGAAACTGCAGATTATACCTCATCTCCCCGCCCGCCATCGACCTGACGAAATTTTCGGAGTCGCTGAAGGCGGCGTTTGAAGGCGGGGATATTGGTTGTTTTCAGCTGCGTCTCAAAAATGCCAGCGATGATCAGATTTTGAAGGCAGCGGAGAAGTTATTACCGATTTGCCGTGCACATGAAGCGGCATTCATCATGAATGATCGGCCGGATCTGGCGGTGAAATGCGGTGCGGATGGCGTGCATTTAGGCCAGGAAGATTTAGAAACCATGCCAGTTCCTAAAGCACGCGAGATCGTCGGCGAGCAATCCATCATCGGTGTTTCCTGCCATGATTCCCGCCACCTTGCGATGGAGGCCGGTGAAGCGGGCGCGGATTATGTGGCCTTTGGCGCGTTTTACCCCACCAAAAGCAAAGATGCCGCCAAACTGGCGAAATATGGCGTGCCGACTGCAGAAATCCTCAGCTGGTGGGCTGAAAATACCGTCTTGCCCTGCGTGGCGATTGGTGGTATGACCCCCAGCAACTCAGTGCCGCTGGTAAGGGCTGGAGCCGATTTCATCGCGGTGATCACCGCGGTTTGGGAGCATCCGGATGGGCCAAAACAAGCGGTGGTAGAATTTAATCAGGCGATGGAAAGAAAAGCAGCATGAAAATCGATGGCAGCGCAGTGCGCATGGGTATGGTGATTGAATGGCAGGACAAGCTATGGCTGGTAGTGAAGCACGAAATTCGCACGCCAGGCAACCTCCGCTCATTTAATCAGGTGGAACTCAAAGATATCCGCACTGGCACAAAAAATACCCCGCGCTTTTCTTCGGCGGAAAAAATCGAGCGCGTGTCACTGGATTCAAAGAAGTGCAACTTCCTCTATGCCGATGGCGATACGCTCACCTTTATGGATAATGAAAATTACGAGCAATTCACCATGAACAAAGACATGCTGGGCGAGCGTGTTAAATTCCTGCAGGATGGTATGACCGTCGAGATGGAAACCTACGAAGGCAAGCCGCTTAGCGTTAAACTTCCTTCTAAGGTGAGCCTCAAAATCGTGGAAGCTGATCCCGTGGTCAAAGGCCAGACCGTTTCTTCTTCCTACAAGCCTGCAATTCTGGAAAACGGTGTGCGTGTTATGGTGCCACCATTTATTCCATCCGGTGAAACAATCGTGGTTGATACCGATACGCTTGAATATGTTGAGCGTGCGAAGGCTTCGTAACACAACGTGAGCCAATCCCCCCTCATCAATGTTATGTCCGGCGCAGCCATCAAGGCTGGTAAAGGTTTGCTGCGCGATTTCTCGGAAGTGGATCAGCTGCAGGTCTCTCGCAAAGGCACCGCGAACTTTGTAACCCAGGCCGATCTAAAAACTGAGAAGCTGCTTCACCGCGAGCTATCCAAAGCACGGCCTGATTTCGGTTTTTTAATGGAAGAAGGCGGCGAGATCGCTGGTAAAAGTGATGAGTTTCGTTTCATCATTGATCCGCTGGATGGCACGACTAATTTCATTCACGCCATCCCTTACTTTTGTATTTCGATTGGCGTAGAACAGCGCTACCGAAATGGCGATACCGAGATCATCGCCGGCGTGATTTATGATCCGATCAATAATGAATTATTCACCGCCGAAAAAAATAAAGGCGCGTTTGTGAACAACCGCCGCATGCTTGTGTCTGGCCGCGACAAACTGGAAGATGCCATGCTGGTGACTGGCGGCCTTCGCGGCTCAGCCAAAGAGCGCTACAGCCCGTCGCTGCTCACCATCATTCAGGAGTGCGGCGCAACTATGCGTGTTTTTGGTGCAACCGCTCTTGATCTTGCTCACCTTGCCGCTGGCCGTATCGATGCCTGCTGGTATTACAGCATCAAGCCATGGGATATCGCCGCTGGTATGCTGATGGTCAGCGAGGCGGGCGGCATGGCCACCGATCTTTCCGGCAAACCGGCGAGTCTTATTTCCAGCGACCTGATCGCCACCAACAAACATTTGGTGATGCCCGTTTCAAAGCTCCTCGTTAAAGCCGCCTAGGTTTTTACTTGCGGGAAGCAGGGTTTTTGTTTTAAGTCATCGTGCTAGCAAAAAACCTTTTAGGCTGATTTATGACCAATGCTTCTCGCTTACGTACCACCGTTTCACTGGTTGCTCTATTATCGATGTCGATCATCGGCAGCGCTCATGCGCAAACCAGCCAGCCCACAATTGAGCTTAATCTAGATGTTCTGCAAAAGCTGAGCAATCAACCCGCGCCAAAGGCACCCGTAGTAGCACCTGCAGCCAAGCAAGAAGCCCTGACGACGCCAGCCGCCCCAGCGGCGCAAAAACAAGAAGCGCTTCTGCCTGCAGCCTCGCCAGCTGAAACCGAAAATACAGCTGCGCAGAAAACACCAGCACCCGCCGTCACCACTGAGGACGGACAAAAAATGATCTGGGTGAAGGGTCCGGAAGGTAAGCCGCTTACCCCCGAGCAAGAACGCGCACTTCGTAAACGCCCATCGCAGCAGCCTGGCTATGCCAAACCCAAACCAACGCCGGTGAAAAAAGCTGAGACGAAAAAAGAAGCGGTGAAGGACGAAATTAAAGAAGAAGTCAAAAAAATTGAAGAAGCCAAGCCTGCTGAACCTTCCAAAGCACCCGCGCCCAAAGCAGAAGAAACCAAAACTGAGGATACCAAGGCACCTGCCAAGCCAGCGGAAGCTGCAGTGGTGATCGTGCCTAAGGAAACAACGCCGCCACCAGCGCCTCCCGCTCCACCAGTAGTCAAAGCTGAAAAGCCAGTGGCTGAAGTTCCGCCTCCACCCGCTAAACCAGCAGAAGCAGCACCGGTGATCGTGCCTAAGGAAACAACGCCGCCACCAGCACCTCCTGCTCCACCAGTAGTCAAAGCTGAAAAGCCAGTTGCTGAAGTTCCGCCGCCAGCTCCGCCAGCGCCAGTGGCTGCTGAACCAAAATCCACTGCGGAAGCGCCGCCAACCCTGCCTCCGGTTGAAAAAGCCAAACCTGTTGAACAGGCCCCACCTCCAGTGCCCCCCGCTGCTAAGGTTGAGGATGCCAAGCCCATTATCGATGCTGAACCAATAATCGCTCCGGCAGCACCAGAAACGCCCGCTAAATTGCCAGACCCCGCTTTGGCGCTGCCGAAACCACCCGCACCTCCGGCTATGCCAGATGTAAATAAACAAGTGGTTCCACCATCAGCACCAAAACCATCCGAGCCGCTGATAGCTGAACCAGCTGCACCGGAAGAGCCAACGAGTAAAGAGCCTGCTTTGCCAGTGCCTCCGCCTCCTGCTCCGCCTGCTCTGCCTAAAGTTGATGATGCCAAGCCTAAACCCGCTGATTCAAAACCGGTTGAAGAGCCTGCAGCGCAAAGCACTGACAAAGCTGATTTGAGTGTCGTTTTCAAACCAACCGAAACATCCGTGCCGCTGACCATGAAAGCGGAGCTTGATAAGATGGCGGAAAGCATCAAAGCATCCGGTGGTTCCCGTGTGAATCTTGTAGCCTATGCGTCAGGCGCGGAAGATCAGGCGAGCACCGCACGCCGAGTGTCGCTATCGCGCGCGCTGGCTGTTCGTGCTTATTTGATTGAAAAAGGGGTCGACAAGCTCGCCATCAATGTTCAGGCCGAGGGCAATAAAAACCCGGGCGGCGAAGCAGATCGCGTGGATGTGTTTTTGGTGAAGGGGGAAAAGCAGTAGTTTCGTAGGTTGCGTGGGCTTCGTAAATCAACCCAAGCAACATTCGTAACCTAAGAAACGTCCGCAACCTACGTATGGCCGGCCATTCCCAATTTAAAAACATCATGCGTCGCAAAGGCGCTCAGGATGCCAAAAAAGCCAAGGTGCTGAACAAGGTCGCGCGCGAGATCATCTCTGCCTGCAAAACCGGCGCGCCGGATCCTTCCATGAACCCGCGCCTACGCGCTGCCATCCAGTGGGCGCGCGAAGAGAACATGCCGCGCGATAAAATCGATGCGGCGATTAAACGAGGCAGCGGCCAGACAGACGGTGATAACTTCGAGCCGGTGCGCTATGAGGGCTATGGCCCGGGCGGCACCGCCATCATCGCGCAGGCGCTCACCGATAACCGCAATCGCACCGCGCCGGAAATGCGCGCCGCCTTCACCAAATATGGCGGTAATCTTGGTGAGACCGGCAGCGTTAGCTTCATGTTTGACCATGTCGGCGTCATCGTCTTTGCCGGCAGCGTTGCTCCTGAAGAACGTATGTTCGAAGCAGCCACTGAAGCTGGTGCTGAGGACTGCGGATTTGAAGACGGCCAGCATATCATCACCGCCGCACCGACACAATTTGGCAGCGTGCAGGCTGCGCTCGAAAAACATTACGGCGCGCCGCTTTCCGCCAAAATGATCTGGAAACCGAAAAATACCGTCGCCGTGAATGAAGAACAAGCACGCCAACTCCTGAAGCTGATCGAAACGCTGGAAGATAACGATGATGTGCAGGAAGTTTTTACCAATGTCTCTGATGACTCGATGATTCGTGTATTCGATGATTCGAGCGCAGCATGAGATCTTCAGCCGGCCATCGTATCCTTGGTATTGATCCCGGCCTGACCCATACCGGATGGGGCATCATTGATAGTCAGCAGAACCGGCTTTCTTTTGTTGCCTGCGGCCGCATCACCCCCCCCAGCAAAGCACCCATGGCCGAGCGCCTGTGCTTTCTTCATGATGAGCTGTCGAAGGTCATAGAACTTTATCAGCCGCATGAGGCGGCGCTGGAAGAAACCTTCGTCAATGTTAGCGGCAGCTCTACTCTTAAGCTCGGTCAGGCGCGTGGCGCGCTAATGCTGACCGTTTCACTAGCCAAACTAACGCTCGGCGAGTATAGTGCAACGCAGGTTAAAAAAAGCGTGGTCGGCAATGGCCATGCCAGCAAAGAGCAGATTGCGATGATGGTGAAAACCCTGCTGCCACAAAGCCAAGCCACAAGCGCTGACGCCGCCGATGCGCTGGCGGTGGCGATTACGCATAGCCATATGAGTGCTTTTGTCATTCCTGCGAAAGCAGGAATCCTGAACACTCTACAGGATCCCCGCTTACGCGGGGATAAGAAGTTATGATCAGCAAACTTCGCGGTCGCATTGAGGAAAAAGAAGAAGACAGCGTGCTGCTGGATGTCGGCGGCGTTGGCTACCTCGTATTTTGCTCGCAGCGAACATTGGCAGCGCTTGGCGGTGAAGGCGAGGCAGCCGTGCTCTACACCGAAATGATCGTGCGCGAGGATGCTCACCAGCTTTACGGATTTCCCGACAAGGTCGAGCGTGAATGGTTTCGCCTGCTGACGACGGTTCAGCGCGTGGGTAATAAAGTCGCGCTGCAGATCATGAGCGCCTATACACCGCAGCAGATGGCGCAGGCCATTATTGCTAAAGATACCAGCGCTTTTTCACGAATTAAAGGTATTGGGGCGGGGCTCGCCGAACGGATTGTGACGGAGCTGAAGGATAAGGTTGCGAAGATGCCTACCTCAGGGATCGGGGTTCAGGGATCGGGGGGCAGAAAAGAACTTTTAGAGGGCACAAAGCACAAAGCACAAAGCACTCACCACGACGACGCCATCTCAGCCCTCGTCAACCTTGGCTATTCACGTACTGAGGCGTATTCCGCAGCGCTGAAAGCAAGCGAAGTAGCCAAGGGGCTTGATGAGATGATTAGATTAAGCCTCAAGGAGCTAGCGCGCGCATGACCGAAACCGCTGAGCGCCTGATCGCCGCCGACATCCGCGAGGATGATGCCAGCCAGCACGCGCTGCGGCCGACATCGTTTTCGGATTTCACCGGCCAGCCGGAGGTGTGCGAGAATTTACGGGTGTTTGTCAGCGCGGCGAAAAAGCGCAGCGACAGCCTTGACCATGTGCTGCTGTATGGCCCGCCCGGCCTTGGCAAAACCACCCTCGCCCAGATTATCGCGCGCGAAATGGGCGTGGGCTTTAAACCGACATCAGGGCCGATCCTCACCAAAGCCGGCGACCTTGCAGCCATTCTCACCAGCCTGCAGCCGAATGATGTACTCTTTGTCGATGAAATCCACCGCCTGTCACCGGCGGTTGAGGAAGTGCTTTATCCGGCAATGGAGGATTACAAGCTTGATTTATTAATTGGCGAAGGGCCAGCGGCGCGCACGGTACGTATCGACCTGCCGAAATTCACGCTGGTGGGCGCAACCACGCGGCTTGGGCTGATTGCTGGACCCTTACGCGATCGTTTTGGTATTCCGCTGCGCCTGAGATTTTATGATGTTGCCGATCTTCAAAAAGTGATTGAGCGCGCGGCAAGCCTGCTTGATATAGGCATCAGCAAAGATGGCTCGCATGAAATCGCGCGCCGTTCACGCGGCACGCCGAGAATCGCGATTCGCCTGCTGCGCCGCGTGCGCGACTATGCTGATAGTGCGGGCCATAAAACCATTGATAAAAAACTGGCCGATAGCTCCCTCATTAAACTGGAAGTAGATAGCCTAGGGCTGGATTCCGCCGATCACCGCTATTTGCGCTATATTGCGGAGCATTATAGCGGTGGGCCAGTGGGCGTGGAAACCATCGCCGCTGGACTTTCCGAACAGCGCGACGCGATTGAAGAAACGATCGAGCCGTATTTGCTGCAAGTGGGATTCATCCAACGCACCCCGCGCGGGCGAACGCTTACTCAGGGCTGTTTCAAGCATCTGGGGCTGAAAGCGCCAGCGGCGCTGGGTAATTTGCCGCTGCTTGATGAGCATGAGTAAGCCTCACCAATTCCCCATCCGCGTTTATTATGAGGATACCGATGCTGGCGGGGTGGTGTATTACGCCAATTACCTGAAATTTGCCGAACGCGCGCGCACCGAGGCGCTTCGTCAAGCAGGCTTAAACCAAATTAATTTGCTGGAAAAGGAAGGCATCGGGTTTGTAGTGCGCCATGTGAGCATCGATTATCTGAAACCGGCGCGGCTCGATGATTTTCTGACCGTAACAACCTCGCTGGATGAGATGGGCAAAGCCAGCCTGATGATGAGCCAGATCATCTCCTGTGACAAGCTTGAGCTTGCAAAGCTTTCCGTAAAGCTAGCAGTGGTAAACCGTACGTTTGAGCCGGTGAAGCTCACCGCCGAACTTAATCAGCTACTGCAGGAAATCTTCGGATCACCTCATTCGCGAGAATGACAAAAAATTCACTCGCCGCCGCTCGCGCAATGCATTATAGGAAGTGCGCTTTGATTTTTCTGATACGAGGAACTCCATGACTGCTGCAAACCAAGCTGTTTCTACTGCTACCACTGGTGTTGATGCCACCACACTCGCCGGAAGCGTTGCCAAGATCGATTTTTCGATGTGGGGCATGTTCATGCAGGCAGACTGGGTGGTGAAATCGGTGATGATACTGCTCGTACTTGCTTCTTTCTGGTGCTGGGCAATTATTTTTGAGAAATATTTCCTGTTTCGCAATATTAAAGCCAAGGCCGCAAGGTTTGAGAGCGATTTCTGGTCGTCCGAGGCGCTTGATAAATTTTACGAGAAATCAAAAAAACGCGTGAACCATCCGATGGCGGTGATTTTTGTGGCGGCGATGGAAGAATGGTTCCGCTCGAAAAATGTCGCCAACCAAACACCGCAGGGCCTGCGCCTAAGCCTACGCGAACGCATTGTGCAGGTGATGATGGTGGCGCGTAACCGCGAGGTGGAGAGCTTAGAAAAAGGCCTGGGTTTTTTAGCAACCGTTGGCTCAGCCGCACCTTTCATCGGGCTGTTTGGCACGGTATGGGGCATTATGAACAGCTTTCACTCGATTGCCATGTCACAGAACACCTCGCTGGTGGCCGTCGCGCCGGGTATCGCCGAGGCATTGTTTGCCACCGCTATTGGTTTGTTCGCGGCCATTCCAGCAGTCATTGCTTACAACAAATTTTCCAGCGAACTGGCGCGCTTTTCTAACAAGCTTGATGATTTCTCGACCGAGTTCGATACGATTCTCTCGCGTCAGTTGGAGGCTTAGGTCATGGCTGTTAAGCTTGGTGGAAATGATAACCGCCGAAACCGAAGAGGCTTTCGCCAACCTGCTTTTACCGAGATCAACGTCACGCCGTTTGTCGATGTGATGTTGGTGCTATTGGTGATTTTCATGGTCGCTGCCCCCATGATGACGACCGGCGTCACAGTCGATCTGCCTAAAACCTCATCAACGCCAGTGCAGGGTCAGGATGAGCCGCTTTCCGTTTCAATAAGCTCAGACGGCAAAGTCTTTGTCGAGAAAACTGAAGTGCCGCTGAAAGATTTGCAATCTCACCTCGCCGCCATTGCCGGGCAGAAAAAAGATACTCGTATTTTCGTGCGCGGCGACCGCACGGTGGATTATGGCCGTATCATGCAGGTGGTGAGCGAAATTAATGCGGCAGGATTTACCAAGGTGGCGCTGCTCACCGAATCATCGCAGCCGGTGAGGCAGGGGCGCTGATCGTGGCTCATGAACGTCCCTCCGGCGTCATCTATTCCGCGGTCTTGCACCTTGCGTTTTTTTTGCTCGCGTTTTTTGGCCTGCCGGATTTTTTTAAACGTGATCAAATCATTGAACCGGCGGCGATCACTGTCGAGATCCTGCCAATTACCGGCATCACCAATGTGAAACCCTCCGAAGAGCCTCCTGCTCCGGAAGAAAAGAAAGAAGAAAAGCCAGAGGCCGAACAAGAAAAACCAAGCCCGCCGGTGAAACAGGCCGAAGCTACGCCCGAACCAAAAGAGCCGGAAGTTGTGAAACCGGAAAAGAAACCGGAAGAAAAAAAGCCTGAGCCCAAAAAAGAAGAAAAGAAGGATGACAAGAAAAAGAAAGAAGAATCGCTGGATGCAGTGCTAAAGGCTGTAAAAGATACCGCTCAGAAAAAAAAGGATGATAAAACCAAGAAAGAAAAAGATACCGCCAGCAGCAAGAGTAAGAGTTTTTCCAACCGCTTCGACCCTTCGATGCAGCTTTCGATGAGCGAGCGTGATGCGATCATGAGCCAGATTGCCAAATGCTGGAGCGTGCCGGCTGGCGCGAAAGATGCACAGAACCTTATCGTGGTGGTGATGGTTGATATGAATCCAGATGGCAGCTATGCAAAGGTGGAGCTGGCCGACGACAGCAAGTCACGTTACAGCCGCGATAGTTTCTTCCGCGCGGCCGCAGACTCTGCTATTCGCGCCGTGAAGATGTGCAGTCCGCTCAAAGGCCTGCCCGCCGATCGCTATAATGGCTGGAGCCAGCTCGAGCTGCATTTCGATCCAAAATATATGTTAAACTAGTTGTTAGTTGTTGGTTATTAGTTGTTGGTATATGTTTCGCTGAGTCATCATTTTTTATTTCAAGGAATTTATATGCGCATACTACTTGCTGCCTTTGTTTTCGTTCTTTGTTCACTCCCCGCACAGGCCGCGCTACGCATTGATATCACGCGCGGCAATGTTGATCCGTTACCGATTGCACTGCCGGACCTTGCAGGCAATCCTGCCGGTCAGGATATCATGCGTGTGGTTAGCGCCAATCTAGAGCGCTCCGGCCTGTTCAAACCTATCCCTGAGCAAGCCTTCATTGAACAGATTACCGCGCAAACTGGCACGCCGCGCTTTGGCGACTGGCGCCGGATCAATGCCGCCGCGCTCGTCACCGGCTCGGTAACCAGCGAAGGCGGCGACAAGCTGAAAGTATCGTTCCGCCTGTGGGATGTAACCGGAGAAGAGCAAATCGCCGGCAAGGAATATAATACCTTCAAGAGCAACTGGCGGCGCATCGCCCATATCATGTCGGATGAAATTTATAAGCGCCTGACCGGCGAGAATGGCTATTTTGATTCGCGTATCGTGTACATCGCCGAATCAGGGCCGGATATCAAGCGCGTCAAGCGCCTCGCGATCATGGATCAGGACGGCGAAAACCATAAATTCCTCACCGATGGTCGCTTTCTGGTGCTCACACCTCGCTTCTCACCGAATTCACAGGAAATCCTTTATCTCTCCTACGCTGGCAAGCAACCCCGTGTTTACTTAAGGGATTTGCAGACTGGCCGCGAGGAATCGCTTGGCGTGTTTGAAGGGATGTCCTTTGCGCCTCGCTTCGCCGAGGACGGCAACACCATCATCATGTCAATTGCAAACGGTGGCAATACCCAGATCTATCGCATGGATCTTCGCTCACGCCGTATGGTCAAACTCACCGACGGCGCCGGCATCAATACTTCCCCCAGCTACTCGCCGGATGGCAGCCAGATCGTTTTCAACTCGGATCGCGGCGGCTCACAGCAGCTCTACACCATGAATGCCGATGGCTCAGGTGTGAAGCGTATCAGCTTCGGCGACGGCCGCTACGGCACGCCGGTCTGGTCGCCGCGCGGTGATTTGATCGCCTTTACTAAAATGAGTGGTGGCCGGTTCTTTATTGGCGTGATGCGCCCGGACGGCAGCGGCGAGCGCCTGCTCACTGAAAGCTTTCTTGATGAAGGCCCCAGCTGGTCGCCCAATGGCCGCGTGATCGTATTCCATCGCTCGGAGCCTAGCCGTGGCGGCAAATCCGGCCGCACAAGGCTTTATTCTGTTGATTTGACTGGCTACAATCTTCGCCAGATCGTCACTCCGATGGATGCTTCCGATCCGGCATGGTCACCGCTTTTGCCGATGTAAGCCAATAACTGTTGCCGTTTTGGCACAACAGGTTTTTTTGTCAGAGGGGTTTGCCGGTTCCGGTTGATTTGACCGTGGATTACACTAATTGGTAGACGTTTTATATTGTCTGGGTTCAGGCAATTCCAATCACTTGCTTTTAGGAGCTAAAAATATGAATTTATTCACGAAATCTCTTGCTATTGCTTCTGCTGTTCTTCTTCTCGCTGCATGCGAAACCACCCCGGGTGGCTCTTCGGGTGCTGATGGCCGTGGCGGCGCTGCTGGCGGCAATGCTGCACCAGGAACTCAGGAAGACCTCGCTCAGAATGTTGGTGATCGCGTGTTCTTTGACTATGACAGTGCAACCATCACCCCAGAAGGTCAGCGCACCCTTGAGCGCCAATCTGCATGGCTGAAACAATATGGTGACATGAACATTACCGTGGAAGGCCATGCTGACGAACGCGGTACCCGCGAGTACAACCTGGCTCTTGGCGAGCGTCGCGCTAGCTCGGTTAAGAAATATCTGGTTGGCCTTGGTATTGCGGCAAACCGCATCTCCACCATCAGCTACGGCAAAGAGCGCCCAGCTGTAGTCGGTTCTGATGAATCGGCATGGAGCCAGAATCGTCGCGGTGTAACGGTTCTCAGTAACTAATTCTCTGATCTAAGAAATCGCCCTGCTGATCAGTTGGCAGGGCGATTTTTTTTGTGTTGTTTTTTGAAAAGATCGCTATCCTGCATGCGATAAAAACTTGAAAAAGGCTCTCCATGAAACGCTTGTTTTTCCTACTTACCGCCTCCATGCTGGTTTACACGCCCGCGTATGCCCAGTGGAATGATGACCAGGCGAATATGCAGCGCATGGAGCGCTTGGAACGCGAGCTGCAACTCTTGCAGCGCCAGGTCGCGCGCGGCGAAAGCCCTACGGTGACAACCATTACCCCACTGAATGAAAACGAAGTCGCAGATACCGGAGGGCCAGCCGCCCTTGGAGTGCGTCTGAGCCAGATGGAAGAAGAGATGCGCGCGCTGCGTGGCAAGGTTGAGGAAGTTGAATTCAAAAATCGCCAGCTTGCAGAAAACTTAGAAAAACTACAGCGCGACACCGAGTTTCGTTTTAATGAAATCAAACCCG
Source organism: Rickettsiales bacterium (assembly GCA_021299465.1). GTDB lineage: Bacteria > Pseudomonadota > Alphaproteobacteria > Rickettsiales > SXRF01 > JAJTHB01. Next base: position 37,011 of record JAJTHB010000001.1, read on the forward strand.
GAACTACAGCTATGGTCGCCGAAACGGCAACTGAGACCGCCAGCAAAAACGAGCGCAAACCTCTGGCTGGTAATGCGCCGGATGGCAGCACTGAACCAACCGAAAAACCAAGCGGTGAATTTGCAAATCCCCGCGATCACTACCAGCATGCGTTTCGTTTGCTTCAACAAACGAATTATGAGGAAGCGTCTAAATCCTTCGCTGATTTTATCAAGCGCTATCCCAAAGATCCGCTGATTGGTAATGCCTATTACTGGCAGGGCGAAACTTTTTACATTCGCCGCGATTATGTTGGAGCGGCTGATCATTTCCGTCAGGGATTCGAAGCCCTGCCAAATGGCCAGAAAGCTGGTGACAACCTACTTAAACTCGCCATGTCGCTAAATGCGCTACAGCGCGATAAGGAAGCCTGCGTGGTGCTTGGCCAGGTGATCAGCCGGTTTAAGAAGAAATCACCCGCCATTGGTGATAAAGCCCAGCAGGAGCGCGAGCGCATTGGCTGCTGAGCAATTAGCGGTTGCTTTCTCGTTCCATCGCGTCGCGATTGCCGTATCCGGCGGCGCGGATAGTATGGCGCTACTTCTGCTTGCGAGCGAATGGGCTAAAGAAAACAAAACAGCGATAGCAGCTCTCACTGTTGATCATGGCTTGCGTCCTGAATCAGCAGCGGAGGCAACGCAAGTAGCCCATTGGTGCAGCCAGCTTGGCATCAATCACCATATTATTAGCGCTAAGGATTCAGGATTCAGGATTAATGGCAAACAGGAAGATGCCCGTAACGCCCGCTATGCCTTGCTTGTCGATTGGTGCAAAATCCATGGGTACCCAGCGCTCGCCACAGGACATCATCGCGGCGATCAGGCGGAAACGCTTTTCTTCAGGCTCGGGCGCGGCAGTAGCTTGCTGGGGTTATCCAGCATCGCGCCATCATCAACCTTAAACGAAATCATGCTGCTTCGACCATTGCTTGATGTCCCCAAATCAGCGCTGACCGAATATCTGCACTCCAAAAACCAGTCATGGATTGAAGACCCTAGCAATCAAAATCCTCGCTATGCCAGAAACCTACTGCGAAGACATTTGCATAAACATGAGGATTACAATGCGCTGGAAGAGCGTGCAGCGAAGCTTGCGATATTCTTCAGCCGCATGAGGTTCTTGGTCGAGCAACAGGTGACGAAAGCGCTTAATGTTTGTGTTAGCACAGATGAATCGCAGGTAGTCCTTCGTCATCATCTATTCAGGGATCTTCCAAGTGAAACCGCTAAACTGATGCTGGGAAAGTTGATCACGATGCTAAATGACGATGATCACCCTCCCCGCAGCACCAAGCTTGACCATTTGCTAAGCCAGCTACGGGAGGAACATTTTCGTGCAGGCGAGCTTGCCGGACTTCGTTTTGTTCGAACTGGTAGCGATACGATTAAAATTACCAGAGAACACTTGAAAAAAGCGGCCAAAGTGCCATATTCTCTTGCTTAAGCGCAGCATTTAACAAGGATAGCTCATGCCTACGAATTTCGGAAAGAATGTTTTTGTCTGGTTGGTGATCGGCATCATGCTGGTGGCCATGTTCAACATGTTTCAGGACGGCGCGCAAACCGCCGGCTATAACCGCGTCGCGTTTTCTGATTTTTTAAGTAAAGTCGATCAGGGTCAGGTGAGCGATGTCACTATTCGTAGCACCGCCTCCAAGGGATCACTCATCACCGGCCATATGAGCGATGGCGTGCCATTTGTCACCCAATCGCCGGATTACCCGGGGCTGGTTGAAAAACTCAGCGACAAAGGCGTGAAAATTTCAGCGAGCGTTGATGATGGTAAAATGGACTCGTTCTGGAGCGTGCTTGCTTCGTGGTTTCCCATTCTGCTGCTCGTGGGCGTATATATTTTCTTCATGCGCCAGATGCAGGGTGGCGGCGGTCGCGGCGGCGCGCTGGGCTTTGGTAAATCACGCGCTAAACTGCTCACCGAACGTACAGACCGCGTGACCTTTGAAGATGTCGCCGGTATCGAAGAAGCCAAAGACGAGCTTGTGGAAATTGTCGACTTCCTTAAGGACCCTCAGAAATACCAGCGCCTTGGGGGCAAGATACCCCGGGGGTGTTTACTTGTTGGCCCGCCGGGCACTGGTAAAACGCTGCTTGCGCGCGCCATCGCGGGTGAGGCGAAGGTGCCGTTCTTTACCATCTCGGGCTCTGATTTCGTGGAAATGTTTGTAGGCGTCGGCGCGAGCCGCGTGCGCGATATGTTCGAGCAGGGCAAAAAAAATTCGCCGTGTATTATTTTCATCGATGAGATTGATGCGGTGGGTCGCCATCGCGGCGCCGGCCTTGGCGGCGGCAATGACGAACGCGAACAGACCCTCAACCAGCTGCTCGTTGAAATGGATGGGTTTGAAGCGAATGAATCAGTGATCATCGTCGCGGCGACCAACCGGCCTGATGTGCTGGATCCGGCTCTGCTCCGCCCTGGTCGCTTTGACCGCCAGATTGTCGTGCCCAACCCTGATATCAATGGCCGCGCAAAAATTCTCGAAGTGCATCTTAAAAAAGTTCCGAAAGCGCCGGATGTTGATGCGCATGTGATCGCTCGCGGCACGCCTGGTTTCTCTGGTGCCGACCTTGCCAATATCGTGAATGAAGCGGCGCTGCTTGCCGCACGTCAGGGTAAAAAAGTCGTCACCATGCGGGACTTAGAGGCCGCCAAAGACAAGGTGATGATGGGTGCTGAACGCAAATCGATGGTGATGAGCGAGGAAGAAAAAACCATGACCGCCTATCATGAAGGTGGGCATGCGCTGGTGTCGCTTTATGAACCGGCGTCGGATCCGATCCACAAGGCAACCATCATCCCACGCGGCCGCGCGCTGGGTATGGTGATGCGCTTGCCTGAGTCCGACAAGCTTTCCTATAAGCGCGAAAAAATGTATGCTGACCTTGCCGTTTCCATGGGCGGGCGCGTCGCGGAAGAAATTATTTTTGGCCATGAAAAAGTCTCGAGCGGCGCTTCAAGCGATATTAAATATGCGACCTCGCTGGCGCGCGCAATGGTGACCGAATGGGGTATGTCAGATAAAATCGGCCCGCTGTTCTACGGCTCAGACCAGCAGGAGGTGTTCCTCGGCTACAGCATGGGGCAACAAACACGCACTGTTTCTAATGAAATGGCAAATGTTATTGATGCTGAAATCAAAGGCCTCGTTCAAAGTGCGCATGAGAAAGCCCAGAAAATTTTGACTGACAATCTCGACCAGCTCCACGCGATTGCCAAAGCGCTCTTAGAATATGAAACGCTGAGCGGCGACGAAATCAAAGCGATTATGAAAGGCGAGGCCATTCGTAGCAAGCCGGAAGACGGCGGGGTAAAAAAGCCGACACTGGTGAAATCTTCGCTGCCCTCTTCCCGCTCTAAGAAGACAGGCACTGACGACCAACCAACGGCATAGGCGATGACCAGGCTCTTTGGCACCGATGGTATACGCGGCGCAGCGGGCACTTACCCGATGACGGCGGAGCTGGCGCTAAAAGTCGGCATGGCGGCCGGCACGCAATTTCTGCGCGGTGATCATCGCCACCGTGTCGTCATCGCCAAGGATACACGCCTTTCGGGCTATATGATCGAACCGGCGCTCACCGCTGGTTTTATAGCAGTGGGAATGGATGTGGTGCTGGTTGGGCCGATGCCCACACCGGCAGTTGCCATGCTGGTCAAATCGATGCGTGCGGATCTCGGCGTGATGATCTCGGCCTCACACAACCCTTACCATGATAATGGTATCAAACTCTTTGGGCCGGATGGCTACAAACTCTCTGATGAAACCGAAAACCAGATCGAAAAGCTGGTGTTTGATCCAAACGGCATCGCCTGCGCCAAAGCCGATAAACTTGGCCGCGCCAAGCGCCTTGAGGATGTTCGTGGCCGTTACATTGAATTCGCCAAAGCAACCTTCCCCAAACAGCTTACCTTAGAGGGTTTAAAAATTGTGGTTGATTGCGCCAATGGCGCTGCCTATCAGGTTGCCCCGACCATCCTGCGCGAGCTTGGAGCAGACGTGGTCGCCATCGGCGTGTCGCCTGACGGTTTTAATATTAACAAGGATTGCGGCTCAACAGCCCCTAAACAGCTTTGCGAAACTGTAGTCAAAGAAAAGGCGGATCTGGGTATCGCACTGGATGGCGATGCCGACCGGTTGGTGGTATGCGACGAAACCGGCCATGTCGCCGATGGCGATCAGGTCATGGCAATGATTGCAACCCACTGCCACCACGCCGGAACTATACGGGGCGGGGGTATTGTTGCCACTGATATGTCTAATATGGGGCTTGAGCACTATCTTTCCGGCCTTGGCCTGAAGCTGGTGCGCACCAAAGTTGGTGATCGCTATGTCGTCGAGCGTATGCGCGCCGATGGGTATAATATCGGCGGCGAGCAATCCGGCCATGTCATTCTTTCTGACTATGCCACCACCGGTGACGGCATTATCGCCGCCCTTCAATTGCTGGCTTACAAGAAAGAAGATGGTCGGCCGCTTTCGGTTTGTGGCCGGTTATTCACACCACTGCCACAACTCCTGCGCAACATACCCTACCACGGTACTTCGCCATTAAAACAGCCGTCTGTGCAAGAAGCGATTGAGCAAGCCAAAGCAACACTTGGAAATCGTGGCCGTGTTTTTATTCGCGAATCTGGCACCGAACCATTGATTCGAGTTATGGCAGAAGGCGAAAGCCGCGATATGATTGAGAATGTGGTTGATTCAATCTGTAAGTCGCTCCAGAAAGCTGCGTAGCCATGACCGCTAAGGGCCGTGTACTGATCATCGCCGGTTCTGATTCCGGCGGCGGCGCTGGCATCCAGGGCGATACCAAAACAGTAACCTGCCTCGGCGGATATGCCACCAATGCCATCACCGCACTGACCGCGCAAAACACCCTTGGCGTGCAGGCGATTCAAAGCGTACCGGTGCGCTTCATCCGAAAGCAAATTGAATCGGTGATGGATGATATCGGAACCGATAGCATCAAAAGCGGGATGCTGCATAACGCGTCGGTGATTGGCGCCGTTGCTGCTTCTATCAAGAGATACCCTTCGATTCCTTATGTTCTTGATCCGGTCATGTTTGCCAAGGGCGGCGCGGCGCTACTGGAACCCAGCGCACTTGGAGCGCTTAAAGTTAAACTTATGCCGCTGGCAACGATCGTCACTCCGAATGTTCCAGAAGCCGAATACCTCTCTGGCATTCAGATTCATTCGCTTGATGACATGATTGCAGCGGCGCGCAGTATCATGGCGATTGGCACGCGCGCCGTGCTTCTTAAAGGTGGTCATCTGCCGGGCGATGAGGTTCAGGATGTACTGGTTGTGGACGGCATGTATGAGCTTTTAAAAACTCCGCGCATCCATTCCAGCCATACCCACGGCACCGGCTGTACACTTGCCTCCGCCATTGCTACCGGCCTGGCACAGGGTATGGCACTTGCTACTGCAGTCAAACGCGCCCATGCCTATGTTCAGGAAGCGATCAAGCATGCGCCTGGCTTCGGCGCTGGGCATGGACCACTGGGACACGGGTTTACGGTAAAGAAATTCAGCTAGCGCTGCGCCACTGCGGCGGCTTCCGCTGCGCGGGAATCATTCACGCGCTGGACATGGCTTACCTGATCCATCGGCACACGCGCCACACGCTCTACAAAGCTACGCTGTGGCTGGTCATGCTCGTGATGATGCCCCGGCATATGATCGGCTACCTGATGCAGCCGCTCCTTGATGGTCATGAGCATAGTTTGTTTCGGTTTTTCGCCAGCGGTCGGCAACACGCCAGACATCTTACCTTCGACCTTAAACGTGAGTTCGGTTGCGCGGATACGGTTTGCATTGATATCATCAGTAATCTTGCTGATGCCTAACTTCTCGCCGATGGTTGTAATTATCACCTCTTTATCGGCAACTTTTAACTTGTCAAAGCGGTCACCGTAGGTCGCCACAATGTATTGCTCGAGCTCAGGATTCGCGCTGACGAACACGGACATGACGCGCTCTTTGGTAATCTTGCGATCATCCGTACGATCAGCCGCCATCGCGGCGATACGCTCAAAGGTAGTTTTCTCTTCAATGCCAAATGCTTTTTCTGCAATCATTGATAGCGGTTTTTTGATTGCACCGAAGATCAGAACGCTGGTCAAAATTTTTGCACCAAGCACCGCTGCGCCGCCATAGGCAGCAAGTGGTGCGAACATACTGGTGGCCAAAATACCAAAGCCACCTGTCATTACTGTCAATATAGCCGCAGTAGCTACCGTTGCGACAAAAATCGTCCCTACGGAAATCCGGCGTTCTTTTTTGTTCTTCTCTACCTGCTCGGCAATAACTTTGTTTTCATTTGCCAGACGATCAATGTCATCGTTGGTTACCTCGTCTGGTTTTTTCTGCTGAGTCGCAGCCAGCTCCTGACGCAACAAGTTGCGCATATCGCGCTTCTTGGCACGGTATTCCATCTGCGCAACAATCAAACCGACAGCAGCACCAAGGCCAACCCCGCCAACGATATTCCCGCTATTCATGGCGGCAACCGTAACCTTATCGCCGCCGACCTGAACAACTTCCTTCGTGCCGTGCTGAAGGGCGTTTCCAACTCTTTCTAAAACTTGTGGCTCGGCCATAAATCACATTACTCCAGTTCCCATTCTACACGAAAACGAACCTAGAAATGTGAAAGTTTTATGACGTAGAACCGCCGAGGTTAAGCGCCTGATATTCTGCAATATGTTTGTAATAATTCTCGGCGGAGACGGCAATATAGGCTATTTCCTGATCGGTTAAGTCCCTGAAATATCTAGCGGGATTGCCTGCCCAGAGCTGGCCTTTCGGGATGCGTTTGCCGGGGGTGACCAGCGCACCGGCCGCCACCATCGCCCCTCTTTCCACCACCGCGCCATCCATGATCGTCGCGCGCATGCCGACAAAACAGCCATCTTCCAGCGTGCAGGCGTGAAGCAGCGCCGCGTGGCCGATGGTGATGCCGGAGCCGATGGTAGTTGGGCCGGTGTTTCGTGTGACATGGATGATGGTGCCGTCCTGAATGTTCGTTTTCTCGCCGATGCGAATAGGCGCGACATCGCCGCGAATGACGCAGCGAAACCACACGCCGGTGCCCGCGCCGATATGCACATCGCCGATCACCGCCGCGCCGGGCGCAACCCATGCTTTTGGCGAAATCAGCGGCGATACCCCATCAGGGGCATATTCACCACGATAAGAAAAAATGAGTGGTTTCGTCATGGGAATAAAGCCGTATGCATCAGCGCCGTTTCTTCCGGCCAGCCAAACATCACATTCATATTCTGCACCGCCTGTCCAGCCGCACCTTTGACCAGATTATCAATCGCCGAAATAATAATGACTCGTCCGACAGCGCGGTCAGCCACGACATTCATCACGCAGCGATTAGTGCCGCGCACCTGATGGGTGGATGGCATGATACCCTCTGGGAGTATATCCACGAACGGCTCGTGTTTATAAGTTTGCTCCAGCACATGGCGCACATCTGCTGCTGTATGAGCTGGCGAAAGCTTGGCATAGATGGTCGATAAGATGCCGCGATTCATCGGGATTAAATGCGGCGTGAAAGATACGATGATATCCTGCTTCGCCGCCCAGCCGAGTGACTGCTCGATCTCCGGCGCATGCCGATGGGACGCAACGCCGTAAGCGGATAGGCCGCCATCGATCTCAGCAAAGAGATTGGCTTGTTTAGCGCTTCGGCCAGCGCCGGTGATGCCGGATTTAGCATCGATGATGATACCCTCAGGGAGTATATGGTGCGTTTTGAGAAGCGGGAGTAACGGCAGCAACGCAGAAGTGGGGTAACAGCCGGGATTAGCGATGAGTCTAGCTTTTCGAATTTCCGCGCGGGCATGTTCGGTAAGGCCGTACACCGCTTCGCCCTGAAGATGCATCGCCTGATGCGCATGGCCGTACCATGTTTCATATAACTTGGCGTCAAACAACCTAAAATCCGCCGATAAATCGATGACCTTAAGATGCTCCGGAAGCGCGGCGATCACCGCCTGTGTCTCGCCATGCGGAAGGCAGGCAAAGACCAGATCGACCGTATCGAAATCGACCTGGTCGTGCCTTACCAGAGCCGGAAGATTTTTTCCAAACAGATGGGGATATACTGACTCGATGGGCTTTCCGGCCTGCGTGTCGCCGGTCAGCGCTGTGATGCCAGCATGAGGATGCGAAAGCAACAGGCGAATCAGCTCCGCGCCGGTATAGCCGGAGGCCCCTAAGATAGCGACATTGATACGAGATTGCATGTATGCTCCTTACCATAAAAAAAGGCGCCGTGTGGCGCCTTTTTTGAAAATATACGCCACCCAAAAATCAGCGTTTGCTGAACTGGAAGCTACGGCGTGCTTTTTTGTGGCCGTATTTCTTACGCTCAACCACACGGCTGTCGCGGGTGAGGAACCCACCTTTACGAAGCGGTTTGTGGAAGATTGAATCATACTCGTCCAGCGCACGGCTGATACCGAGGCGAACCGCGCCGGCCTGACCGGAAAGGCCGCCGCCAACAACGGTGCAGTTAATGTCGAAGTTACCGATGCGATCAACAGCAAGAAATGGCTGGTTGATGATCATGCGCAGAACCGGACGCGCGAAATAAACCTCAAAGGCTTTACCGTTTACAACGATTTTACCATTGCCACGCTTCACCCATACACGAGCTACAGCATTTTTACGACGCCCCGTACCATAGGTGGTGAGCTCGTTGCTCGCAGGCGCTTTTTCTTTGGCTGGCTTGGTTGCTTTTGCGGGGGCTGCTTTAGGAGCAGCGGCTTTCACAGATGCAGGCGCTTTGCCGGTTTTTGGTTTCACAGTGGCCACAGATTACCTCTTATTTTTAGGATTCATTGCCGCGAAGTTATAGACTTCAGGCTTTTGCGCTTCCTGCTCATGCTGGGTGCCGGCATAGACGCGAAGTTTGGTGAGTTGCTGACGGGCGAGCGGGCTTTCTTTTGGCATCATGCGCTCAACGGCTTTTTCAATCACGCGCTCTGGAAAAGCACCGTCCAAAATGAATTCAGCTGTCGGGCTTTTAATACCGCCTGGGAAACCAGTATGACGGTGATATTGCTTTACGGAGCGCTTCTTGCCAGTCATTTTGACCTTCTCGGCATTGATGATGACAACATGGTCGCCAGTATCAATATGCGGGGTGAACATTGTTTTATGTTTGCCGCGAAGAAGCTTCGCCACCTGTGACGCGAGGCGTCCAAGCACGACGCCTTCTGCGTCAATGAGTAGCCATTTCTTATTTACTTCAGAAGGCTTAGCCGAATAGGTCTGCATAAAAAAACCAACATTAAAATGCGAAAAATTTCAAAAAAGGAGCTGGAATCTATTGGATGAAGCAAGCCAAGTCAACAGCTATTTAGGGGATTTTTATGCTGTGTAAATCTTATAGCGCATCCCGCCAAAAACGGCCTTTACATCACCCTCTTCGCCAAGCGGCAGCAAGCATTGGCGGTACTTGACCATGTCGCCTCGGATATTTCGGAACTCCCCCTCATCCACCACGGGTGCTTTGCTGTGGATAATTTCCATGTAGCAATCAGCCATACGGTCAGCATTAGGGGACACCAAACCATTGGTATCTCCCTCAGCAAGGCCGCCCTGATAGGCTTTTTTAATCTCAGGACCAAGGTAGGTATATTGATAACCCTCCTTGCCCATATCCTTCACATTGAGCAGGAAACAATAATCCCAGAGGTCACTAATCGCGTCTGGGTCCACATCCTGCTCTCGCGGCATATCTCGCCCCGCCCTGAGCTTTTCCCAATACGCCATGAGCCGAACTGTGATACGGCGCTCATTAACTGATGAAGCCATCATAACACCCTGAAATGGATAAAATTTTATAGAATATTATAGCACAAAAACCCGCTTGGGTCTAGCCGTGTTGAATATACAGGATCCCCGCTTTAAGCAGGGATTTTATCAGCCGTAACGCCCCATAATATAGTCCTGCGTCTGTTTATGGACGGGGGCGGAAAAGATTTGTTTGGTATCGCCTGTTTCGATCACCTTGCCCAAATGGAAAAAACAGGTTTGCTGGGATACGCGCGATGCCTGCTGCATCGAGTGCGTCACGATAATAATAGTGTAATGCTGCCTGAGTTCAGCGATCAGCTCCTCGATGCGCGCGGTGGCAATGGGGTCGAGCGCCGAACATGGCTCATCCATCAGCACAATTTCAGGATTGACGGAGAGCGTCCGCGCAATACAGAGGCGCTGTTGCTGGCCTCCCGATAAGCCGGTTGCCATATCATGCAGTCGGTCTTTGACTTCATCCCACAGGCCCGCGCGAATCAGGCTGCGCTGAACCAGCTCATCCATCTCGGCCTTGCCAGATACCATATGATGAATGCGCGGACCGTAGGCGATATTCTCATAGATGGTTTTAGGAAACGGATTGGGTTTTTGAAACACCATACCGATCCATGAACGAAGCTGCACCACATCCTGCGACGGATCATTGATATCATCGCCATCGACCAGAATCTTACCCTCAACTCGGCAACCTTCGATGGTGTCGTTCATGCGGTTGATGCAGCGAAGGAATGTCGATTTACCGCAGCCAGAAGGCCCAATGAGTGCCGTCACGGTTTTATCCTGAGCCTTAATATTCACATCAAACAGCGCCTGCTTAGCGCCATAAAACACATTCACATGCTGGGCAGAGAGTTTTGTCATCACCAACGAACCTCAAATTTTTTGCGTAAGAAAATAGCGAGCGCATTCATCGCAAGCAGTAAAACCAGAAGCACTAAAATACCAGCAGCTGTTTTTTCAACAAAGCCAGCCTCGGGGCTGCTCGCCCATAAGAAGATTTGTACAGGCATGGCAGTCGCGGGATCGGTAAAACCACGCGGCACGTCAGCAACGAAGGCAACCATACCAATCATCAGCAGCGGCGCGGTCTCGCCAATGGCGCGCGCCATGCCAAGGATCGTGCCAGTCATGATGCCGGGCATGGATAGCGGCAGCGTATGATGCCATACCACCTGCAATGGCGAGGCACCAAGCGCACGCGCCGCATCACGTATGGAATCTGGAATGGAACGTAAGGATGATCGGGTCGCGATAATAATCACCGGCAGCACCATGAGCGCTAGCGTCGCGCCACCAACGAGTGCCGCCGAACGCGGCATACCCATCACGTTGATATATATCGAAAGCCCTAGCAGCCCGAAGACAATGGAGGGAACCGCTGCAAGGTTATTGATATTGACTTCGATGATATCAACAAAGCGCCCCTTACCAGCAAATTCTTCGAGATAAACCGCGGTTGCCACACCCAGCGGGAATGCCACCATCAGGCAGATAACGAGCGTCAGCGCCGAGCCGACCATCGCCCCTAAGAATCCAGCGCGCTCCGGTGTGCGTGAATCACCTTCACTAAGAAAAAGACTATTAAATGAAAGCTCGACCAATTTTTTCGATTCGAGTGTTTTAAGCCAGCTGATTTGCTGATTATTCAAACGGCGGTCGGATTCAGGTGCGCGCTCATCCACCTTACCTTTAAAATAAAGATCAGCGTTGCTGGAAAGATAGAGCGTGATGGTTTGGGTGGTACCGAGCAGGCCGCTATCGGCCAGGAGCAGGCGCTTGATGGAAAGACCGGCGCTGGCGCTCACCAGACTGTAGAGTTTGCGAAGTTCACTTGGCTGTGTGACCTCAGGAAACTGCGTGCGCAGCGCCTGCTGGATCATGCGGTTATAGGCCGCAGGCGGCAGCGAGCCGGGATGTTTGCCTTCATCGATATCAAGCAGCGCCGCATCGAGCGCAACCGGTAGTGTTATCTTGCTGGCAACAAACCCGGGCGCGCCACGCCAGAATAAACTGCCAAGTAGCAACACCAGCACCAGCACTGCAAAACCAAGAGCTGCCCTGCCATACCAGCGGAAACGCTTTTCTGCTTTGAGACGAATCTCTAAATGCTGATTATGCTTTCGCAGTGAATGACTAGTCATACTGCTCCCGATATTTTTTCACGATCCGTAGCGCGATGATGTTGAGCACCAATGTGACGCACAGCAGCGTGAGGCCAAGCGCAAAAGCGGCAAGCGTTTTAGGGCTATTGAATTCCTGATCCCCTACCAGCAGCTTGACGATCTGCACCGTGACCGTCGTCACAGATTCAAGCGGATTAAAGGTGAGGTTCGCCGCCATACCGGCAGCCATCACGACTATCATCGTCTCGCCCACAGCGCGCGATACAGCGAGCAGCACCGCGCCCATGATGCCAGGCAGTGCCGCGGGCAGCACAACGCGGCGAATCGTTTCAGATTTGGTGGCGCCCAGCGCGTAAGAACCATCGCGAAGGCTGCGCGGAACGGCGGTGATGATGTCGTCGGAGAGTGATGATACAAACGGGATAATCATAATACCCATCACGATGCCGCCGGTGAGCGCGCTCTCGGTTGAAATATCCAGCCCGACGCTATGGCCAAAGCCACGAAGCATTGGTGCGATGAACATGATCGCGAAATAGCCGTACACGACGGTTGGAATGCCTGCCAATATTTCAAGCGCGGGCTTTAAGCTACTGCGCGTTTTCTTATCAGCATATTCCGCCATATAGATGGCGGAAAAAAGACCTACCGGAATCGCGATCATCATCGCAATCACCGTGATCAGGAAGGTGCCAAGGAAAAGCGGCACCGCGCCGAATGCACCACTAGATCCGGCCTGATCATCACGAATGGCCATTTGTGGGCTCCACTGAAGGCCAAACAGGAAATCAAAAAGCGGCACCTGCGAGAAAAATTTCAGCGCCTCAAAGAGCACCGAAAACACAATAGCAAGAGTAATGAGGATCGAAGCGGCGGCCGCCAGCCACAAAGCCGCATATACCCCCCACTGGGTATATTGGGTTAGCGGGCTGATCGTTTGGGTTCTTAGCGAGCGTGCCGTCATGCGGGCGCGACACTAGCCTAACTTACTTTTTCCGCCAAGTACTCTTTCTGTTTTTGTTCTAACTCAATGGCATCTTCATAAACCGGCAGGAAAACACTGAAGGTACTTCCCTGCCCCACCTCGCTATCAATCGTAAGCACACCGCGGTGGCGATTAAGGATATGCTTAACGATGGCAAGACCAAGACCGGTGCCGCCAACCTTGCGCGTGCGGGCGCTATCAACGCGGTAAAAGCGCTCGGTAAGACGGGGAATATGCTCTTTGGGAATACCCTCGCCCTGATCCTCGACCGAGAAACATAGCGCACGAGTTAAATTCCTGAGGCTTGGGTCTTTGGGAATGTCATTACTGATTTTAGCCGTAACGACGATTTCTGAATCAGGGTTGGTGTATTTGATGGCGTTGCCAAGCAGGTTACGCACCACCTGCGCCAGCTCCTCATCCTCGCCTTTGGTCGCGGGCAATGAATCGGTGAGCTTCAGGCGAATGGTGACATTTTTCTGTTTGCACGCCCATTCAAAATGCTGCTTCTCCGCGCGGATAATGCGCAGCAGATCAACTTTGGATTGCGGTTTGCTCGCAGCATTCATTTCAATTTTGGAAAGCGATAGCAGATCCGCGACCAGTTTCGACATGCGCTCAGCCTGGTCGGCCATCACTTTGAGGAACTCTTCGCGAGCCACCGGATCATCTTTCGCCGGTCCGCGCAGCGTTTCGATAAAGCCGATGATCGAGGCGAGCGGCGTGCGGATTTCATGGCTGGCATTGGCAACGAAATCGGCGCGCATGTGCTGGATGCGCTTTTGCGAGGTGATATCGGTCATGGTGATGACGATGGAAATGCCACCTTCAGAAGGAATCGGGAAGCGCTCGATTACCGCCTGGAAATCGCGCGAGATCGGCTCCTCCAGATGAAACTCCACCGCCTGACCGTTCAAATCCTCAATCACCGCCGTGATCGCCGAAAGCAATTTTTCATTGGGAATGATGTCGCGCAGATGGCGATGGGCGAGGTTCTGGCCAAAAATGTTGCGCGCGGCGCGGTTAGTGCGCACGACCAGCTTGTCGTCATTGGTCATGATCAGGATATCCGGCAGCGTATCAACGAGAATTTCGCGCTCGGTGATGATGGTTTCCATCTCCTGGCGCTTATTCTCCCACGAGCGCTGCAAGCGCGTGAGTGCGCCGGACAGCTCACCGACATTGGATAGAACGCTGAGATCAGGCGAGCGCACGCGCTTATCCTGCGCAAGGTCATTCACATAGCGTGTGAGCGCCGAAATATTGGACAAGAATGGCAGCGCCAGCAGCAGCGACGCAAGCATGATGCCGCCGTAAGCATAAGCAAAATTGCGCACGCTTAAATCACCAAGCAGTACGAGCGCACCAAGCACAGCAAGCGCCGGACTGGTGAGCACTAGCATGGTCTTGATAACCGTAATGAAGAGAATATTTGGCGCCGGTTGCATGAACAATGTTTGAGATTCTAAAGTGAGAGGAATCCTACCAAATCTTTGACCTCTTTCATAGTGGCATTGGCACGCGTACGCGCACGCTCGGTTCCTTTGGTCAAAATCCCATCAAGGTAAGCTGTATCTGCCATCAGCTCTCTCATTTTAGAGGTTATTGGCGATAGATGGGCAACCGCCACATCGGTGAGTTCTTTTTTGAAAGCTGAAAAATTCATGCCGGCCACGTGCTGAAGTGCCTGCGCGCGCGTGATGTTCCTCAGCGCCGCATAAATATTGATAAGGTTAGCAGCTTCCGGCCGCGCAGCTTCATCATAATTCATGCCCTCCACCATATCGGATTTGGCTTTGCGGAATTTAAGCGCGATCGCGTCGGCATCATCGGTTAAGTTGATGCGAGAATAGTCAGACTCGTCGGACTTGCTCATTTTTTTCGTGCCGTCGCGCAGGCTCATCACACGGGTCGCCTCGCCCATGATGGCAGGCTCCGGCAGCGGAAATAGTTCCGTGCCATACGCGCGGTTAAAGGCGCCCGCAATATCGCGGCATAATTCGAGATGCTGCTTCTGATCCTCGCCCACCGGCACATGGCTGGGTTTATACAGTAAAATATCCGCCGCCATCAGAACCGGATAGCCATAGAGACCAAGCACTGCCTCTTCGCGGTGCTTGCCGGCTTTTTCCTTAAACTGGGTCATGCGGTTCAGCCAGCCCAGCGGCGTATGGCAATTTAAAATCCACCCCAGCTCGGCATGAGCGCTCACTGCTGATTGCGGGAAGATCGCGCTTTTTTCAGGGTCAATGCCGCAGGCAATATAGGCCGCAGCTGTCTCACGCACGCTTTGCCTGAGCTTACCTGGATCCTGAAACACGGTGATCGCGTGCAAATCCGCGAGAAACAAATAACATTCGGCAGATTCCTGAAGCTTTACCCAGTGGCGAATCGCGCCCAGATAGTTGCCGAGATGGAGGTTGCCAGTCGGCTGAACGCCGGAAAGAATACGGGTCATGGAGGTCATAAGGATGGATATAGCAGTAACATCAGAAGTTTACAGCGCTTTTTTAAACGGCTGAATTGTCACCAAATCGTCACATGATTTTGGCTTTTTTCATGGTAGATTTGAAAATGAGGAGTCGTGTTTAAACGATGGTCATTGCCGCCGCCAATTCTGAAAGTGCCAAGCAGAAACCGCCTGAGACACAGGCGGCGGCTAGCGATGCGCCCAAAGCTCAGCCGGATGTATCGAATGCGCCTAACTGGGCGAAGAAGCTCGGCCATGCGGCGTTTGAGCACCGCGATCATTTTAACAGCACCACCGGCAGCATCTTATGGCGCAATATCGCCAAGGGCACGGTGGCGTGGGTGCCGACCGTCGTTGCCTTCACCGGCAACCGCTATTTGTTCAAAGCGCTGACGACGGAAGCGAAGCTGGGTAAATATCTTGCGCCTACCGCGAAAGAGCTTCTTGCCCATCCGTTTGGCGGCAAGGCGATTGAAAATACCAGCTTTGTTCTGGCAGGTTTTACCACCTATCGCTCTTTCATCAAATTCTGGCAGCGCGCCTATGACCGTGTGTTCAAGGATGCCAAAACCGAAGCCGAGGCGATTGATGCAGTGGCGCATATTCCGTCCAACATCATTCCCGATGCCAAGGACATCATCCCCCATGAATTTTCGAGCACCTTCCTTGCCGCACCGGTTCTTGCGATGGTGAGACTGGGTCTTAACCCAAGTCCGAAAGGCCCGCTTGATGGCCGTATGGATCTCGCCAAGGAAGGCTACCTGCACGACACCATCGCCGCCACCCTCGCCTATTCAGCATTCTTCGAGGTAAACGACCGCGCCTATGCCAATATCAGCGGCGGCAAAGATGCGGTGGATAAGATGTATTCACCGGTCAAAGACCCTAAGCATTATGACGAAAAGAAAAAATTCCGCTTCTTCACCGATGACGGCGTAGGGCGCATCGTGTTTCGCCGTGTCGGCTCAGTGCTGGCGGGTTTCGTGCCTTACATTGCGATCCAGCGCTATTCACGTGTTCATGCAGGCGATGTGAAGCCCTTTGAACATGGCTTCCTTAAAAACCTTACCAAGGAATATTCCAACCATGTCGCCTTCTCGGTCTATACCGCCGAATCAGAGCTTTATGGCAAGGCGTATGACAGGCTGTTTGAAAAGCTGGAAGCGAAAGATCAGGCCGCTTCGCTCAATTAATGCCAATCAGCGTTTAGCGATCAATTCACCGGCCTCAGCAGCAACGGCGCGGCTTTTAGCGACGAGCTCTTGGAAGCTATTTCGCATAGGTTCTTCAGACACAGAAAATCTAATGCTTGGCGAAGATACGGGTTTAATCTGCGAAGCGGCTTTCAGTTCTGCCTGTCTGGCTTGATCTTCCGGCGTCATCCACTGCCTGCCGAATTTTCTACCACCCAAAACTTCTCCCATAAACTCAGAAGCTTCTGAGGCCAATTTAGGGACGTTGATCGCAAACAACGCTCCAAAAGAAGTCATTGCACCTGCAAAGTAAGCAGTTATCGCACCTGCATTAGCGGCGATAGCGGTACCTGTAAATGCTTCCACGCCTAGACCAGAAATCGCTCCTAATGCTGGTGCCAATGCATTTACAGCGCCGCCGGTGTATATGAATGCCGCTGCCATGATAAGGCCTGCAGCCAATCCCACTCCTGCATAAAAAACACCAGTGTAGGGATTGAAATATTCATAGTAAGCTTTTCGTAGTTTTTTTCCTAAGCTCTGTTTTGTTTTTATCTCTGATCCAGTGTAGTGATCTATCTGTGCATTAAGGTCTTGCCTCAATTCATTTTCGATGGCTTTTTCTTTTTGTCTTTTCTCCGCTTCCTTAGCTGCAGCAGCAGCTCCGCCTGCTGCTCTACCAGCCATCACGCCGCCTGCAACACCCATCGACATACCAACAGTTGCGAACACAGCTATGGATATTGGTAAAGTCGCGGCAAGAGGTACAGCCGCTAGTCCAAGCGCCCACGGCAGAACTGGAGAAGCAAGCCCCATTAAGGCACCGACAGCAGTACCCACAATACCCGCACCCCATAGCGAGCCACCAGTTCCAAACCAACTACCTCTAAGAGCCGCAGGGTAGTATGACTTGACCTGAATCTTCTCTTTCTCGTCGCGAATGCGCTTGTCTAGTTCTTCTGACATAATCTATAAATTAGCACTACTCCAGCTTGTATAATAGCAGTAGCCCAGTAAATTTGTGTGAAGAATATATGACAAACAGCAGTAGAGTTTGACGAATATGACATCTCCGTTACACAGCGGCCAACCCCTTCATATTAAAAAATATAAAGCTTATGTCAATCGCATCAAGGAGTTGCCTTGGACGCAGCTTTCTTCCCAAGAACTGCAGCAATTGATGGTGTTATCCTATAACTCAGCGGTTGAATTTGCGGAGGCATTAAGGATTACGGCTCGTTTATACCCTAACGATGAGCGGCTTAAATCAATGGCGGATGGAGAGCTTAATACAAACAATTTACAGTTCGGCGATTATAATACAAAAGCCGATCACTGGGCGTTTTTGAAGCATTTTATTGACAAATACCGCATCGAAGCATCAGACAAAACCGAATCTGCAGGTCAGTACTATCGCCGCTATTGCACGACGCTATCAGACAATGTAAGGGCAGCATCGATATTCAGCAGGGAAGAAGAATTATCAGGAATTTTCGAATGCATTTTGAAAGCAAAAGATTGGAGCGCACCCGGCTTGGACGCTTTTAGATATTATCTGGAAACACATATTTCTCTGGATAGTAACGAAGGCGGACATTATGAGCTGACCAGCCATTTCCCTATAGCTGAAGATTTATCGGGTTTTTACTTGGAACGACTACGTATGTATTTTTCTTTGCCGGGTTTTTCTCATTTCGCTGCGGATAAAAGCTAATGATTATAAATCCTACTACTGCCAACTTCCCCTCCACCCGCCTCAGGCGATTGCGACAAGCACCGTGGCTGCGCGAGATGGTGGCTGAGGTGCGGCTTCACCCGTCCGATTTGATATGGCCGGTCTTTATTCAGGAAGGCGAGAATACCGCAACGCCCATTAGCTCCATGCCCGGCGTTTTTCGCCTGACGCTTGACCTTTTGGTGAAAGAAGCCAAGGAAGCAGCAGAGCTTGGTATCCCCGCTATCGCGCTGTTTCCGGTGGTGGACGGCAAGCTTAAAACCGAGCGTGGCGATGAAGCACTCAATCCCGATAATCTCGTTTGCCGTGCGATTAAAATGCTCAAAGATACCCTACCCGGGCTGGGTATCATTACCGATGTCGCGCTCGATCCTTACACCTCGCATGGGCAGGATGGGCTGGTGAAAAACGGCATTATCCTGAATGACGAGACGGTGGAAATTTTATGCAAGCAAGCGATCAACCAGGCGCGGGCGGGCTGCGATATTGTCGCGCCAAGCGACATGATGGACGGGCGAATCGGTGCCATCCGCCGCGCGCTGGAAGCCGAAGGATTTCAGGATACTGTCATTCTTTCATACGCCGCAAAATATGCATCTAATTTTTATGGGCCGTTTCGTGATGCGGTGGATTCAGCAAAACATCTTGGCGCGGCGGATAAGAAAACCTACCAGATGGATGTTAGAAATAGCGATGAAGCGCTGCGCGAAGTGGCGCTCGACGTAGCGGAAGGCGCGGATATGGTGATGGTGAAGCCCGCAGGCAGCTACCTTGATATCATCCAGCGAGTTTCCAAGGCATTCCCCCTACCCGTGCTCGCCTATCAGGTGAGCGGTGAATATGCGATGATCAAAGCCGCAAGCGAGAAAGGCTGGCTTAATGAAGAAGCCGCAATGTTTGAGAGCCTGATCGCCATCAAACGCGCGGGCGCGCGGGCGATATTGACGTATAGCGCCATAGAGATAGCGAGGCAGTTATGAGCAAACGTATCATTGTCGCCATCAGCGGTGCATCAGGCGCAATTTATGGCATTGAGCTGCTGAAGGGCCTGAAAGCGGCGGGTGTGGAGACACATCTTGTAATTAGTAAAACCTCGCAGATTACCATCGCGCATGAAACCGACTATACCCTACCCCAGGTACATGCGCTCGCCGATCATTATTACTCGGTGAATGATTTATCCGCTGCCATTGCCAGCGGTTCATTCAAAACTGATGGCATGATTGTCGCCCCCTGCTCGATGCGTTCGCTGGCGGAGATCGCCACCGGCAATTCAACGAATCTGATCACGCGCGCCGCCGATGTCATCTTAAAAGAGCGCCGGAAACTCATTTTGATGGTGCGCGAAACGCCGCTGCACTCGATTCACCTGCGTAATATGCTGACATTATCGGATATGGGCGTGATTATCGCGCCGCCGGTGCCGGCTTTTTATAGTAAACCGGCAAGCATTGAGGCGTTGGTAAGGCACACGGTAGGGCGTATGCTGGATATGTTTGATATCGAGGCTGGCCTTGTCAAGCGTTGGCAGGGTGTGGAAATATAAACGGCAACTCTTAATAAGTTGATAAAGTGGTGGGCTTTTTCCTTTTTTTTGCTATAATGCGCGCATCTTGTTGTTTAACAGCCACTTAATGGATCTCATTTTCCATGAACGAAGACCTTTTGCTCCATAAGCAGCTCGAAACCCTGCGTGATCAGCACCGCGACCTCGATGATAAAATCAAGCTTAACGGCATTGATGAGTTTTCTAAACAGCGCTTCAAAAAAATGAAGCTGCAGCTGCGCGACGAAATCATTCGCCTCGAACATCAGATCTACCCAGACATCATTGCCTGATATTCACATCACATCACTGGGCGGCCTGGGCGACGGTATCGCTGAGCTTGATGGCAAACCTGTTTTTGTCGAAAAAGCGGCGGTTGGCGATCAGCTTCGCGTTCGCATCACCCAGCAGACAAAAGAATTTTTACGCGCCGAGATTCTGGATATCCTTGAAGCCGGCAAGGAGCGCATCATAGCGCCCTGCCCGCATTTTTCAGCATGTGGCGGTTGCAGCCTTCAGCATTTAACCGAAGCCGCCTACCAAGGCCTTAAACATAAAATCATGCATGATGCGCTGGCGCATGCCGGCTTTGCGGATGCGCCGCGCGAGATGATTTTTCTTGAGGCGGCCTCGCGCCGCCGCAGCGAACTGAAATGGGATGGCGCGCGCTTTGCTTACTATGCCTCACGCACGCGCGATCTGGTGGCGATTGAGCAATGCCTCATTTTAGAGCCGGTTTTGCAATCGCTGCTTACGCCGCTGGCTGAAGCGCTGGCGGGATGGCACGCCACGCGCGCAATCAAAACCGTTCACCTTACCGCCGCCGACAGCGGTATCGACATGGTGCTTGAATGCAGCTCCATCGTGGAAAATACCGACACACTAAGTGAGCTTGCCGAAAGGCTAAACCTGGCAAGGGTTTCACTTTCAGCGCCGGATCAAAAACATCTGGTGGTCGTAAACCGCGCGCCGGTTACCATGCGGCTCGGCGGCTATGATATCGCGCTGCCTCAGGGCGCTTTCCTGCAAGCGACAAAGCAAGGCCAGCGCCTACTCACCGATGCAGTTATTAATGGCCTGGGCGAGGCAAAATCCGTTGCTGATTTATTCTGCGGTATCGGCACTTACAGCTTTGCGCTGGCCAGATCGATTAAGCGCCACGCGGTGGAATCGGATGGCGATATGGTAAGGGGCCTCAAGACGATGGTGCATCTGCATGGGTTGCAACGTCATTTTACCACCGAAATGCGGGATTTATTCAAACACCCCTTAACCGCAGAAGAACTACGTAAATTCAACGCCGTTATTATTAATCCTCCCCGAACGGGCGCTAAGGCTCAGTGTGAGGAAATTGCCAAATCATCGATTGCGAAGGTGGTGATGGTCTCGTGCAATCCGGCGAGCTTCGCCCGCGACGCGAAAATCCTCAAGAACGCTGGTTTTTCTATGGTTTCCGCGCAAGGCATCGACCAGTTCGTGTTCAGCCCGCATCTGGAGCTGGTGGCGGTGTTTGCAAGAAGTTCGCAGTAAGCAGCGAGCAGTTGGCAGTGGACAATGAAGCGCGCTCCGTCTAATTATAGCGCCCATTTACTGTTTTCTGCAAACTGTCAACTGCCAACTGAACATGACTGACCTCTCCCTCATCCGCAATTTTTCCATCATCGCCCATATCGATCACGGTAAGTCAACACTCGCCGACCGGCTGATTCAAACCTGCGGCGGCTTAGAAGCGCGCGAGATGACCGAGCAGGTGCTCGATAGCATGGAAATTGAAAAAGAGCGCGGCATCACCATCAAAGCGCAAACCGTGCGCCTGAACTATAAAGCGAAAGACGGCAAAAGCTACATCCTCAATCTGATGGATACGCCAGGCCATGTTGATTTCGGCTATGAAGTGTCACGTTGCTTGGCGGCTTGTGAAGGCTCGTTGCTTGTGGTGGATGCATCGCAAGGCGTGGAAGCGCAGACGCTTGCGAATGTTTACAAGGCCTTTGATGCACATCATGAACTGGTGCCGGTACTCAATAAAGTTGACCTGCCGGCCGCCGATATCGAGCGCGCCAAAGCACAGATTGAAGACGTGATCGGTATTGATGCGTCCGACGCCATTCCCATATCCGCCAAAGCAGGCATCGGTATCGAAGAAGTGCTGGAGGCAATTGTCACGCGCCTGCCGCCGCCAAAAGGTGACAGCAGCCTGCCACTGAAAGCCCTGCTGGTTGATAGCTGGTATGATATTTACTTAGGGGTGATCATTCTCGTGCGCATTGTTGAAGGCACACTCACCAAAGGCATGAAAATCCGTATGATGAGCAATGGTAGCGCGCACAACGTTGACCAGCTTGGGTTTTTCACACCCAAAAAAGTGCCCGCAGAGAAATTATTGCCCGGCGAAGTGGGTTATATCATCACCGGCATTAAGCTTGTGGCGGATTGTAACATCGGTGATACCATCACCGAAGAACGCCGCCCTGCCGCCGAACCACTGCCTGGCTTCAAACCTTCACAATCGGTAGTGTTTTGCGGCTTGTATCCCACCGATGCATCCGACTTTGAACATCTCAAAGATTCGCTGGGAAAACTACGCCTTAATGATGCGAGCTTTGAATATGAAACCGAAAGCTCAACAGCGCTTGGCTTTGGTTTTCGTTGTGGTTTCCTTGGCATGCTGCATCTGGAAATCATTCAGGAGCGCCTCGAGCGCGAGTTTGATCTTGACCTCATCACCACCGCGCCGAGCGTGGTGTACCGCATGCATTTAACTGACGGCACAATGGTGGAAATGCACAACCCCAATGATATGCCGGATGTCACGAAAATCGATCATATCGAAGAGCCGTGGATCAAAGCCACCATCATGACGCCAGATGATTATCTCGGCAATATCCTCGCGCTTTGCACCGAAAAACGCGGCATTCAGGAAACGCTTACCTATGTCGGCTCGCGTGCGATGGTTGTATATAAATTACCGCTGAATGAAGTGGTTTTTGATTTTTATGACCGCCTCAAAAGCTGCTCCAAAGGTTATGCCAGTTTTGATTATGAACTCACCGATTACTCCGAATCCGATCTCGTGAAAATGAATATTCTGGTTAACGGAGAGCCGGTGGATGCGCTGGCGCTCATCGTGCATCGCTCGCAGGCTGATTTCCGTGGCCGAAGACTGTGCGAGCGCCTGAAAGATTTGATTCCCAAACATATGTTTGCGATTCCCATTCAGGCTGCGATTGGCGGCAAGATCATTGCGCGCGAAACCATCTCAGCGATGCGGAAAGACGTATTGGCCAAATGCTACGGCGGCGACGTATCGCGTAAGCGCAAGCTGCTTGAGAAACAGAAAAAAGGTAAGAAAAAAATGCGCGAGATTGGCAACGTCAACATCCCGCAAAGCGCCTTCTTGGCGGCACTTAAGATGGGTGATGAATAGGAGGATTAGATATGGCCTTGATGATAGACCCCGAACTAAAGCAAACCATTGATCAAATGGTGGTTAGTTTTCAGCCCGTATACCAATTGTGGATTGGCGGGCAAAGCGATTCACAGCTGCCACAAAAAGCAGAAGATTGCCTCGCTGCTGATATCACCAAACTAGGCGGCTACATGATGGCCGCTGATAGCGTCGCCCGAACACTTGAAAACAAGCTGCTATCCGAAATGATTGCGTGTTTGCGCACTGAGTATGACCACATGCCTTATGATTACGAACTGGCGGCGACCGATACATCGCTCTCAGATCAGCTAAGCAAGATGGAAACAGGTATGCCAGATTTGCTCAGCAAGCGCGTGCTTCAAGATTGGATCAACCAGCATCATGGTAACAAGGCGGTGGCAAACAGCACACTTAAGTGTTTAGCGGCACTGGCCAACAGGCTTGTGATTCGCGATGGCAGATTGACCAGCGAAGAACTTAAACGTCTGTCGCAGCTTGAAAGCCACCTGCAACTCTGATGCAGCCGCAACCCATCAGTCTACTAACCTTTATCACGACTCATCTCGCAAAACAAAAAACCAGCTTTGGCTTGCTGGTCTTGTTTTCTCTCATGTGGTCTGTCGAGCAGGTTGCATTTCCATATGTGATTAAAATGATCATTGATACCCTCACCGGGTATCAAGGTGATAAAGCCGACATCTACAGTGTACTAGCGACACCACTCGTCATTGGCGCGAGTGTCTGGCTAATCTCGATCGCGGCGTGGCGGCTATCTGACATTGCGGACTTCTTTTTTTCGCCTCGCTTTCAGGCTAGCGTGCGCGAGGCGATGACCGAACATGTGTTTGGCCATTCACAGCGTTATTTCTCGGAACATCTCTCGGGCAGCATTTCCAACAAAATCGCCGATATGACACGCGGCACACATTATCTTACGATACAGTTTGCGCGATTCCTGTTTCCTAACCTCATAGCCATTATTCTTGTAGCAGTGGTAATGGCAACGATTGCACCAGTATTTGCTGTCATTTTAGTGTCTTGGGCATTGGTGCATTTATGGATATGTGCCGCGAGATCACGTATTTGCGATGCCGTATCGAAAGAGCATTCGGAGCTAAAAAGCGAGCTGGCGGGGCGTATCGTCGATGCCGTGACCAATTTCATCACGGTGCGGCTTTTTGCACGCGCGAAGGATGAGATGGATTACATTCGCGGTTTTCAGCATAAAGAAATAAAAGCACATAAGCGTGTGCTGATTACTGTTGCCAAAGTACGCTTGCTTCTCGAAGTCCCCTGCTTGCTAATGATTTGCGTGATGATTTTTTTCATCATCGAAGGCTGGAAGACCGGCAGCATCGGCACCGGCGACATTGCCTTTCTGCTCGGCGCGACGATGAATCTGATTTATATACTGTGGCGCGTTGGCATGGAGTTTCCAGCGCTTTACCGCGAGATCGGCGTTTGCCAACAGGCGCTGAGTTTAATTAGCGAACCACATGAAATTATTGATCAACCGACTGCATACCCCCTTGTGGTATCTAAGGGTGAGATCACATTCGAGAATGTTTATTTTGAATACCGCCCTGGCCAGAATTTATTTCGTGATAAAACACTCACCATTCGAGCCGGCGAAAAAGTGGGCCTCGTTGGTTTTTCCGGCAGCGGAAAAAGCACCTTTGTGAATTTGCTGCTCAGGCTCTATGAAGTAGAGCGCGGGCGTATCCTGATTGATGGGCAGGCTATAGCCGAGGTCACACAAGATAGCCTGCGCGCGGCAATTGCGCTTATCCCGCAAGACCCTGTTTTGTTTCACCGCAGCCTGCGCGAAAATATTACGTATGGCCGCCCTGAAGCAAACGAAGCTGATATGATCCGCGCGGCGAAAGATGCTCATTGTCACGAGTTTATCATGGCTGCAGAGGGCGGCTATGATGCCATTGTCGGCGAACGTGGCGTGAAACTTTCTGGCGGGCAAAGGCAGCGCGTGGCCATCGCCCGCGCCATTATCAAGAACGCACCCATCGTTGTATTTGACGAGGCGACCTCCTCGCTGGATTCAATCACTGAGCTTGCCATCCAGCAGAGCATGCAGGCGATGATGAAGGGGCGCACCACCATCGTGATTGCCCACCGGCTTTCCACACTTACCTTCATGGATCGTATTTTGGTGTTCGATCATGGCCGGATTATCGAGGATGGCAGCCATCAGGCGCTGCTTGCCGCCGGCGGCCACTATGCGCGGCTGTGGGGCATGCAGGCGCATGGCTTCCTGCCAGACCGGGCGGCTTAAAAATCATTGACACCCGCCACTAGCGCGCTATCTTCCGCTTCCTTCTTTTGACATCTGACAACCGTCACCTGTCATCCGGATGGGGCTTTAGCTCAGCTGGTAGAGCGCTTCCATGGCATGGAAGAGGTCAGGAGTTCGACTCTCCTAAGCTCCACCACTTCCTTGTTCGAACAATATTTATGCGCTAAATCATGGTATTCGGCGGTTCGACTCTTTCAGGGACTAAATGGCAAAGCTTGATCCAGAAAAAGCTGCAAGAAATAAAAAGATCAATGAGCTAACGGCACAGCTCAAGGATATGTTGCCGCAGGTGCTAAAAGATACACAAGTAACTAATGAGCATTCCCTACATGCTTATTTTGCTACAAGAAAAGCCAAATATATTGATTTGAAGCATGAAGTAATTCCTTCGGCTGAACATTATATCTCATTGTTCATTAAAGGCCTTAAAGCTGATCTCGAAACAGAAGGCAAAACTGCTTATCAGCAGTTTTATGAAAACCTTAGTGCATCAGAAATTTCAAAAAAATATCTCTACATTTTCTTCCATCGCACTTATCTCCGAGAATATGAAAATCTTTCTAAGAATCGCCCTCATACAGACGATGCGGTTATCTGGATTGGGCAAAATAACGCTGATTATGGACTCCTTGTCACGCCGGTCTTTAAAAATGACACTTGGGTTAATGATAAAAGTGAAATTCGACGCTTTAAAAAGCGATACTGGTCAATTGGCCACATCTTGGAGACTGGTCTTGTTATTCCTAATAAAAATGAAACATTTGAATTCAAAAATGTTGACGAATATTTGAAATTTTTTGAACATGTCTTAGTAAGAAATACTGCCTCACCTTATCAGAAGCAGATCGCTGCGCTTTATACTCAGTATGTTAAAAAATCTAATGCGCCCGAAGAGATACTACTTCTAATACCTGAGTTTCGTTATGGTGGCATTGCTTCAAAGCATGAATACCGGTTAGATTTTTGTATTATAGATCCTGAAACCTGCAACAAAATAGGATTTGAGCTTTCTCCCTGGTCAACTCATGGAAAGTTAACTGGAACAAAAGATAAGAAACAGGTTCAGATTAATGCTGAGGCGTCGGCAAATTTTAGTAAGGAGATGAAAAAGCATAAAGACTATTATAAAAAATACGGGATTTTTTCTCTAGTATACACTGACACTGAATTAGCGGACATTCAGGGAGTTTTCTCAGATATTGAGAAATATCTACACCCACAAAAAGTTGCGTCTCAACTTCAACTTCACGTGATTTCAGAATTTTTTAATAGCTAGCCCCATTATGCTAATTTTAGATTCCACAAAGCATTCTACTAATTCTCTGCAATTCCTGATCTACTTCATAGAGCCGTTGGTTCGATGTTATTCCACTACCGACCACCACCCTACGCCTTCGGCTTCGGGTGGCGAGCCACTTAATGTGGTCACATAACCATCCCATATTCAACCGCTTACACGATGTATTTGCGCAAGGGGCAAATATACCCTATAGAGGGTGTCCAACTTTTAGGGAGGGGTATATGGCTAAAAAAGATAAAAAAGAAAAAAAGAATGAGCAAAAATCGAAAATTGATTTCGGGGACGAAATCAAACGCATGAACCGTATCAACGGTCAGATCGACGGCATCTGCAAGATGCTTAAAGATGGCCGCAAGCTGAATGATGTACTGATTCAGTGCAAAGCGATTCACTCGGCGCTGCGCGCGATCGAGTCGCGTATTGTGCGCTCGCATCTTGAGGCGGCGCTGGATGAGGTGGTGCAGCTTGATAAAAAGAAAAATCGCGCTGAAAAAATTGCTGAGCTGGAAGAGCTTTTCAAGCAGGCCGCGTAAGCTTACGACAATAAAAAGCCACAGCGCCGTTGGCAACCGCTAGTGCGAGAAACACTTGCGGCACGGTGAAGTTCGCTTTCAGCATTAGCACCGTGACCAGCGCGGCGGCGACCATGAACAGCGCGTTCATCACATTGTTAGTCGCAATGGTACGCGCGCGGCTTTCCGGCGCGCTGTCATGCTGCATGATGGCGTAAAGCGGCACCACATAAATACCACCGCAGATCGCAATCATCAGCATATCAAACAGGATACGCCAGTTCGCCGCGTGCTCAAGAAACTGCCATGCGGATATCAACGCTTCAGGGTTACCGCCAATGGCGCTGCCACTTGCGATCACCAGATCAAAGGTGAAAATGCTCATGCCTATCGCCGCCCAAGGCGCGAGGGTTGCCTTTACCTCGCCCTTGAGCAGCATGGTGCACGCAAATGAACCGATGCCAATACCAAGCGAAAATATTGTTAAAAATAATGTTACGAGCGAC
The DNA here is from genome assembly GCA_021299465.1 of Rickettsiales bacterium. Classification (GTDB taxonomy): domain Bacteria; phylum Pseudomonadota; class Alphaproteobacteria; order Rickettsiales; family SXRF01; genus JAJTHB01. The sequence goes on from JAJTHB010000001.1 coordinate 65,022, forward strand.
TCAGATGCCAGCAGCGTGTTCTTCGCGTAGCCGGGAAACAGCGCAAGAAACGTTGCTCCAACCAGCCAGAACCACGAAATGCCCAAAATGCTAAGGAACACGCGGCGATTCTGACGATCATGGCTTACCATCGCCCAGGTTTCATGCACGATATTATAGCCAATAGCTAGGTTTGGGCTGGGCGCAGGCGCGAGCGGAATGAAGCGGCTGGCGATATACCCCACCACCGCGACCACCACCATTGCAGCGACCACCAGATGCTCGCCGCCCTCCGCCATGATCAGGACACCACCTAGTATCGTACCCAGCAGAATGGCAAGAAACGTTCCGGCCTCGATATAAGCATTGCCGGCGATCAGCTCATCTTCATGTAAATGCTGCGGCAGCAATGTGTATTTCACCGGCCCGAAAAAGGTGGATTGCACGCCGAAACAAAACAGCACAAACAGCATGAAATAAGCATGGCCAATGTAAAGACCGATGGCCGCAATTGCGACAACAATCATCTCCCAAACTTTGGTAATACGGGCGATGCGGGCGCGGTCGTATTTATCGGCGAACTGCCCCGCGAGCGCCGAGAATAAAAAATATGGCAGGATAAACAGCGCGCCGGCGAGCGTGACCAGAATTTGCGCATTACCGGACTCTTGCGTTGCCAGCTTGTAGGTGATGAACATCACCAATGCGTTTTTAAAAACATTGTCATTAAACGCGCCAAGAAATTGGGTGACAAAGAGCGGCGCAAAACGGCGGGTTTTAAGAAGTTTCATTAGAGTTTTTATTCCTTTGCTTTTCTTCGGTGCTGCTGCTCGGCGATTTCGTCGAGCGCTATGGTGTCTTTTCGGTTTTGTTCTTCGGCGGCGCGCTTTTTGGCATTATCAGCGGCGATTTCGTATTTTTTCTGTTCGCTGAACGCTTCAGAGATTTCATCACGTGTTTTGGTAATCTCGATCTCGATTTTTTTGATTTCCTGATGCATTGTTTCCTGACGCTGCTGGATGCGTTTTGCGAACCCGCCAAAAAATCCGCTCATCTCCGGCTGCTTACCTGCGAGCTCCATCTCACGCGCCAGCTCCTCGGAGAGCCTCTTGATTGCTTCTTCAAGCTGGGCTTTTTGGCCTTCCAAATTACCAAGCTTGCGGCGCAGCTCATCAAGCTTTCGCTTGGAAAGTTTGATGAGGGTTGCAAGTCCCTTCACTTACGCCAATCCTTAATACCAAGCACCGCCGCCAACTGGTCATAGCCTTCTTCGAGTGTGGTTTTTTCATCCTTGCGCTGGCTTAGGAATTTTTCAATGGCTGGATAGTAGTTCATCGCCTGGTCGACCTCAGGCGTGGTACCTTTTTTATAAGCACCTAAACGGATCATCTCCGCCATGTCTTCATAAGTGGCGAGCATGCCGCGTGCGACGCGAATTAGCGCGTTTTCCTGCTCACTATTGCAATCCGGCATGGTGCGCGAGACGCTCTTTAAGATATTGATCGCTGGATAACGCCCACGCTGAGCGATACCCCTATCCAGTATAATATGGCCGTCCAATATACCCCTCACCGTATCGGGGATAGGCTCGTTGGTATCGTCGCCTTCGACAAGCACGGTGAATAAGCCGGTGATGCTTCCTTGGCCTTTTTTGCCTGGGCCGGCGCGCTCCAGCAGTTTTGGCAGCTCGGCAAACACGGTGGGTGTATACCCCTTACTGGTAGGGGGTTCCCCTGCCGATAAACCGATTTCACGCTGCGCCATAGCAAAGCGTGTCACTGAATCCATCAGGCACAGCACGTCTTTTCCTTGATCGCGGAAATATTCCGCAACCGACATGGTGATGTAGGCCGCTTGCCTTCGAAGCAATGCATATTCACTTGAGGTTGCGACGATGACGACTGAGCGCTTCAGCCCCTCTTCTCCCAAATCATCCTCGATAAACTCCTGCAGCTCACGCGAGCGCTCGCCGATCAGGCCGATCACATTCACATCCGCCTGCGAACTGCGTGCGAGCATCGACATCAGGATCGATTTGCCGACACCCGATCCTGCAAAAATCCCCATACGCTGGCCGCGGCAGCAGGAAAGAAAGGTATTAATCGCGCGCACACCGAGATTGAGCTTTCCCTTCACGCGCTGGCGTGAATGCGCATCTGGCGGGTGGCTGCGAATCGCGTAAGGCATCGCGCCGCGCGGCAGCGGCCCCTGTCCGTCCACCGGCTCACCCATCGCGTTAATCACTCGGCCAAGCCATGCATCAGACGGGTAAATAACTGAAGCGGATTCTTCGAGATAGACTTTAGCGCCTGGCCCGATGCCCTCCAGCGAGTCAAACGGCATGAGCAGCGCTTTACTTTCCCCGAAACCGACAACTTCGGCCATAATTTCGGCGGATTTTCCATTGACGCCCCGACTTCCCATCACACGGCAACGTGAGCCGACCGAAAGCATGCGCTCCATCCCCGAACATTCAATAAGCATACCCAAAACAGCGGTTACAGTGCCGGAAATCTTGACTTCTTGCAGCTTATTGATCTCATCTACGAGCATGGCCGCCTACTACCTATGGTGGTACTGTTGCAAAGATACCAGCAACTATAGATTTTTTTAAAAAGAATTGCACTTAAAGATTGTTTGAAGGAAATTTTTATGATTAACTAATCATTAATCTGTTAAGGGTTTGCCGTCGGCAAGCCCACTAAATTGATAAAAAACCTAAGGGGAGAGCCGCATGCGCGTTTTACTCGTTGAAGATGATTCGTCCACCGCTAAAGCCATTGAATTGTCACTCGCTTCGGAAGGCATCATCTGTGATACCACTCAGCTTGGCGAAGAAGGCCTGGAGATTGGTAAACTTTATGATTACGACATTATTATCCTTGACCTTATGCTGCCGGATATTGACGGCTACGAGGTTCTGCGCCGCTTCCGCGCTGCCCGTGTCACCACGCCAATTCTCATTCTCTCTGGCCTCTCTGGTCCCGACCAAAAGATTAAAGGCCTTGGCTATGGTGCCGATGATTACCTCACCAAACCATTTAACAAAGGCGAGCTGATTGCGCGCATTCAGGCGATTGTCCGCCGCAGCAAAGGCCACAGCGAATCGATCATCCGCACCGGTAAACTGGCGGTCAACCTCGATACCCGCTCGATTGAAGTGGACGGCAAACCGCTGCACCTGACCAGCAAAGAATATTCGATTCTTGAGCTGCTATCGCTTCGCAAAGGCACAACACTCACCAAAGAGATGTTCCTTAACCATCTTTACGGCGGCATCGACGAGCCGGAACTAAAAATCATCGACGTGTTCGTATGCAAACTTCGTAAAAAGCTGGCAACAGCAGCTGGTGGCGATAATTATATCGAAACCGTATGGGGCCGCGGCTATGTACTGAAAGATCCGGAAACGGAAAGTGCACAAGCCCACGAAGTTGCAGGCGAAGTCGCTTAAATCCGCCGCTAAACTGTCATAATAACAAAAACCAGCCCTCGGGCTGGTTTTTTGTTGTCATAAATGTTTCATACCTCGCATTTGGCTGAAATGGTATGATGAAGCCAGTTTAGGAGAGCTTTATGGCTGATACGTTAAGGGTGCCGCCCTCGGGCAAAAAACCAACATACTTAAACCGCTGGATGGCGGCAGGTTTGCTTGGCGGCCTAGCACTACCGATAGGGGCTTTAGGATTTGCTGTGGCTGCTGTGTTAGGCGTGGCCGGTGCATATTTTGGCAAAAAAGAGCAGGAAAAAGATGAACAAGAAGGCCGCGTTGTTTCTGCTCCGGGCCTATTTAAAAAAGAATCCATCAAAGATGGCTTGATTGGGCTTGGGCTTGGTTCGATGGCAGGTGGACTGCTCTCCGTCGGCATTCTTTTAACCGCTGCTTTTACGCTGGCGCCTGTTGGGGCTGCGGCCGCATTTGTGGCCACTCCTTCGGCCGGAGTTGCTCTCGCGGCGACGGCTGCCATGATTGCCGGCCCGGTTATTGGCGGCCTTCTTGGGCTCAGCCACGGCAAGAATCGGATGGAATATGAATGGAAAGCAGCGAAGGAGTATGTCGCGGCTAACGGCGAATATAAAGCTGGTGACATAAGCCAGAGCAAAGGCAAAGAAGTCACGCAGGAACGCTACAAAGACACCGTGACGCCCGATGAATACCGCGCAATGCAGGAAAAAATGGCCGCCGGAAAACCACGCGCTGAAAACCCAGCGTTGCAGGCGGGACGTTGATTATTTTAGTTTATACGCGCCCCGGAAATCATCCAGCGGTTTAAATAGCCCTTTTGGATCAACCAGGCTTTCCGTGGAGCCGATGATGAGCACGCCGTGTGGCTGCAGCGTACGCGCCATTTTATCGGTGATGGAGGCTTTGGTTGTGTCGTCAAAATAAATCAGCACGTTGCGCAGAAAAATAATGTCGAATTTGCCGAGCGAGGTGTAATCCTCAAGCAGGTTATGGGTTTTAAACTGCACCTGCGAGCGAATGTTATCCTTCAGCTGCCAGGTGGTATCGGGCAACGAGCTGAAGTATTTGACTAACATCTGGATCGGCAGGCCGCGCTGCGCTTCAAACTGCGAATAAATGCCCTGCTTAGCCTTATCGACGACCTTTTTTGCGAGATCGGTGCCGATGATCTCGAAACTCCAGCCAGCCATTTTGGCTTTTTCTTCCTCAATGGTGATCGCCACCGAATAAGGCTCCTGACCAGTCGAGCACGCCGCCGACCAGATGCGCATACGGCGCATGCCACCGGCCGCTTCCATAATCATCGGAAGAACTTGTTTTTTGAGAGCCTCGTAGGGCTTGATATCGCGGAAAAACGAGGATTCGTTGGTGGTCATCGCTTCGGTGATTTCGACCAGCAAATCTTCCTTAGCACCGGCACGGATATGGCCGCAAAGCTGGGTAATATCGGCAAGGCCAAGCGCACGTGCAATCGGTGTCAGGCGACTTTCAATCAGGTAGGATTTATCCTCGGTGAGCGCAAGGCCCGAGCGTTTTTTGATTAAGTCAGAAAGAAACTGGAAATCTGCTGGCTGCATGGTCAGCGCCCCTCTATTTCTCGAGTGAGGTAGGAGCCGATATCAGAAAGCGGCAGCACGGCGCGGCAAATACCAGCATCTACCACAGCTTTAGGCATACCATAGACCACGCAGCTTGCCTCGTCCTGCGCAATCACACTAGCGCCAGCACTGACTGCAACCTTAGCACCTTCTGCGCCATCGGAACCCATACCAGTGAGCACGACTATAGCAAGCTGACGACCATAAATACCGCTGAGCGCGCGCAACATGGGATCAGCCGCAGGGCGACAAAAATTTTCTGGCGGGTCCTGTGTTATGCGAAGCATGACCTGACCTGTCGCATTTTTTTCTGGAATCATGTGAAAATCACCAGGAGCGATATAGGCTTCGCCGCCAGTAGCGATCATCCCCTTCTGGGCCTCTTTACATTCACGATTACCGGCCTTGGCGATATGGCCCGCAAGAATGGTAGTAAAGGTTGGGGGCATATGCTGCGTAATAAATATCGGAATATTGGTCAGGCGGCCTTTAATATCCTCAAATAGTTTGAGCAAGGCTTGCGGCCCACCGGTTGACGATGCGATGGCGAGTGCCTTGATCCCGCCGACATGCAGTGGTGTCGAAGCTGATGGTGGGGGCACAAAAGGCCTGGATGCCAGTGGTGGCTTTGCTGGTATTGCAACAGGCGCAACTATATTGGGCGCTGTAACATTAGTCTGCAACGGTGTGGTTGGTGCCAGTGCTTTGACCTTTGCAATCAAATCACGATAAAAAATATCAACTTCGCCGCCCAGCTTAGTGGTTGGTTTGGGTAAATAATCCGTTGCACCAAGCGAGAGCGCACGCATGCTGATCTCGGCATTACGCAAACTAAGTGTTGAGGCAATAATGACTTTAGTATTTGGGGATACACGCACAATTTCCGGTAGCGCAGTGATACCATCCATGACGGGCATTTCGATATCCAGCACCATCACATCGGGGCGAAGCTCTCTGGCAAGCTGAATCGCCATTTGACCATTGGCAGCGCTGCCGACAATACTAAGCGCAACATCACTCGCGAGCGCCTTATTCATCAGGCCACGAATTACCGCCGAGTCATCTACAATCAAAACACGAATGGGCACAAATTGACCTGAGCAAAAAGATTAGAGCATACCGATTTGCTGCAACTTACCCTTGATAATTTCGGCATCAAATGGCTTCATCACATACTCATCAGCACCACTGGCGATGGCTTGCATAATGTTACTCATTTCGCTCTCGGTGGTGCAGAAAATCACCTTGGGAATATTGCCATCCGGCATCGCGCGCAGCACCTTGATGAACTCCAATCCGTTCATCACCGGCATATGCCAGTCAAGAAGGATCAGCTTAGGTTTGGTCGTTAGGCAATAGGTCTCGGCCTGTTTTCCATCCTCTGCTTCTTCGCAGGTAAAACCGAGCTCTTCCATAATGCGGCGCTCGAGCTTACGCACCACTTTTGAATCATCCACGATCAGGCAGGAATTAGTCATTAATGCATCCTTAGTTTGAGTAGGGTTTCAACATCAACAATTACCAGCAGCTCGCCAGACATTTTATAAATGCCTGATGCCACCTCTTTCCAAGCTCCACCTAAATTCGCAGGCACCTTTTCAATTGATGCGCTGGGCGCGGTGAGCACATCTCCCACAGTATCCACCAGAAGACTGTAAAGCTCACCCTTATGATCAACGACCACAAACATGTATTTCGCATTCTCATCCATTTGTGGCAAACGAAGACGGCGACGAACGTCAATCACCGTCACGATGCGGCCACGAAGGTTAAGCGAGCCCGACACCTCGGGGGGTGATAATGGTATTGGCGTGACTTTTTGCCCACGGAGCACATCGCGAACAAAGCGTACTGGTATGCCAATCAGTTGGCGCTCAATACGCATGGTAACAAACATCTGGCTATCGGAAAGCGAGGCCGGAGATGGTGACAAAGAGGAATCCGTTTGCATCATCGAACTCATGCTGCCATCTCCTTCCTGCCATTGCTCAGGCAACGAGCCACCGATTCAAGTAGCCCGGGCCGATCAGTTTTAACGATACAGTCCTGCATACCAACCGTTTTACTTCGCTTGACCACCTCATCACTGACGGTGGCCGTGTAAGCGACAATCGGTATGCCGTTGATCTTAGGGTTATTGCGGCAAGCCGTTGCGAAATCAAAACCGTCCATGCCTGGCATTTCGATGTCGGTGACGATCATATCGTATTTTTTCTGGATCAGCTCATCAAGCGCATGCCTCGCATCTTCTGCAGCGGTCACTTTATAGCCGGCAGCAGATAACAGCGGCACGGTCAGGCTTCTGAAGAATGGGCTATCTTCCACCAAAAGCAGCTCACAATCCTGCGGGGCTGTGCCTTTGGATTTTTGCGTATCGGAAACCACCTCGCCAATCATATCAGAAAGCAGGTGTGCTACATTCACCACATCGGTCGTTTTTCCGTCAATCACCATACTGCCGAGATAACCATGCTCCTTGGAATCTTTCGAGCTAAGCTTAATATCAAATGGCGCATGCATGATATCGATGATCTCCTTGACCACCAGACCAATCACTTTCTTATCATAGCTGAACACGACCACATCGACCGTGCCGGTGTTTGGAATCGAGAAGCTATCGTCCTGCGTTTTGAGGCGCATGAGTTCTCCACGATATTGCACGACCGGATAATCATCCGCGATTTCGATGGTACTAACGTCCACTTCTTCCAGCCGCGAAACGAGTTCAAGCGGAACTGCCTTTGGTGCACCCTTGCCCATGGTAAAGAGCAGGAAGCTGATCAAGCTTTCTCCCTCAGCCGTAAGCGCTTGCTGTGCCGCCTCTTGGCCCGACGAGCGTGTTGCCATCTCACTGCTACCAACCGCCTTGGCGATGCCGTTTGCATCCAGAATCATGATCACACTGCCATCACCCAGAATCGTGTTACCGGAATAGATGCTTAGTGATTTTAAAATCTCTGCAACCGGTTTGACCACGATTTCCTCGGTATCAAACACCCGGTCAACAACAATGCCGAACTCATAAACGCCCACCTTGCACACCACAATATACATCTCGCGCTCCATCAGCTCGGACGGTTTGACGTCAAAGCCAAGCATGTGCGAAAGGGTACCCAGGGGGAGTAATTTATCACGAAGGCGCAGCACCAGCGAATCATTGATCGTTTCCATGCTGAGGTTGCTGTCTGGCGACACGCGCACCAGCTCCACCACATTGATCTGCGGAACACCAAATTTCTGGCCACCAGCTTCTACGAGTAATACGGATACAATCGCGAGCGTGAGCGGAATTTTGATCGCCACCGTTGAACCTTTACCCCACGTGGAATCGAGATCAATGGTGCCGCCAATTTTTTGAATGTTGGTTCGCACCACATCCATGCCAACACCACGACCCGATACCGCGGTAACTTTTTCAGCGGTAGAAAATCCAGCGGCAAAGATGTATTGAGCGATTTGTTTTTCAGTCATCGTGGCGAGTTCCGCCTCAGTTGCGATGCCGTTTTCGATTGCCTTCTGTTTCACGCGTTCGATATTGATACCACGACCATCATCGGCAATTTCGATAATGATATGGCCGCCCTCATGATAGGCAGATAGCGTCACGGTGCCGGTTTCCGGCTTACCTGCGGCGCGGCGCACATCCGGCGTCTCGAGGCCGTGGTCGCAGGAATTGCGCACCATATGGGTCAGCGGATCCTTGATCACCTCTAACAACTGGCGGTCCAGATCTGTTTCTGCGCCGATCATTTTCAGTTCGATTTTTTTGCCAAGCTCCATCGATAAATCGCGAATAAGCCGCGGGAACTTTGACCAGGCATTGCCGATAGGCTGCATGCGGGTTTTCATCACCCCTTCTTGAAGCTCGGTCGTAATCAGGCTGAGCTGCTGAAGCGGTGTCATGAACTCTTTATCGTCTTTGGTGCGTGCGATCTGCATCAGCTGGTTGCGGGTAAGCACCAGCTCACTCACCATCTGCATAAGGTTTTCCAGCACATTGATATTCACGCGGATGCTCTGGTTCGCACCATCACCACCTGTGCCTGCTTCCTTATCATCTGCTTTGGCCGCAGGTTTGGGAGCAGCATCTGGCTTTGTCTCAGGCGCGGCTTTGGTTTCGCTTACCTCAACGATGACAGGGGCAACAGGCGCGGCAACCGAAGCCGCGGGTGTTGCTTGCTGGCTTTGCTCAGCCATGAGTTTTTCGATGGCAGCAGCAATTTCCGGATCATCTTCGCCTTTAAAGAAAGGAAAGGCATTACCCGCGCCATTGGCTGCCGGCGGCGGCGATATCTCTTCGAGTTTTGGCGGCGGCACTTCGGCAGGCGCTGAAGCTCCCTCGATCTGACCGGTATCGGCGAAATGATTGAGGCGTCTTTTGAGCGGTGTATCATCACCTTCAGGTTCGGTGCCATGACTACTCAAATGGTCGATCAGACTTTTGATACAGTCGAGCGATTCAAGCACAAGATTGATGGCTTGCGGGGTTGCCTGCAATTTGCGATCACGGATTTTGCCGAGCACGTTTTCACCAGCATGCGCAACACCTTCAAGGCGCGGCAATCCTAAAAAGCCGCAAGTACCTTTGATGGTATGCATCACGCGGAAAATGTTGCTCAAAATAGCAACATCATCTGGGTTTTGCTCAAGCTTGACGAGCTCGTTATCGAGCAGCGCCAGAGATTCCACCGTTTCGGTGATAAACTCACTAATTAAATCATCCATGTGCCTGCCTCCTGCCTGTTATTGCCCAATTTGGGGTCTGGGCTGAACCACTTGTAATTCCAGTTCGTCTGCACCTTGCCGGTATTCGATTTGAGAACGAATATCGTCGGCGAAACGCCTCGTTAAATAAACCTGAACATTTTTAGGATCCAGATCTTCAATACCGACCTGACCTGCGAGCAAATGCTCCATTTCTGGTTCCCATTTAAGACCGGCACCGCTTGACTTGACCGTTACAATGCGCTGGCCCGCCGCGTCCTGACTGATGCGAACAGCAATGGTGCCACCACGGATTAAGGTGGATGACGCAACAATCAATAAATTGAAAATAAGGCGAGACATTTTGACGCTGATGGAAACATCGGCGGCTTCTGTATGGCTGTCCGGCCAATCGAGGGTAATCTTACTGCCGGTAAAAAAATCAGTCGCAATACGCTGTTTTTCAGAGAGGTTGGCTTCGCCATGATCTTTCACATTGCCATATGCCATACGGTAAAACTGCAGGCGAGTTACGGCAGAGAATGCACTGGTTGTAATGAGTTCCACCGCCTGCGATTGCATCGCTGCGCCTTCTTCACTTAAAAACTCAGCACCATTATTCACCGCGCCAATCGGACCGGTCAAATCGTGACAAAGCCGCGTGCAAAGCAGCTCAGCTATTCGTAGTTCATCAATCATCGCAAAAACTCTAGAGCTTAATCCATGGTTTACATCCCACTATTGACTCAGAAAGATAAAAATTTAGTAAAGCTGAGCCAATTACTGCAACCTAAGGGTTGTAGCGTTTTGAAATGGGATAAAGTTTACGATAGGCGAAAAGCGCCCAGCACAAAAAAATCTTTAGCTAAAACAGCTTATGGCTATTATACTGCACCTATGAGCAATCCATTACCCCCTGCACTGGAATCCGCTTCCGGCAACCTGATTGGCCAGCGCCTCAAGCTGGAAATGAAGAAACAGGGCATTACCTCCGCTGAGCTTGCCAAGAAAGCTGACGTCAAAACGTCTTTTCTATACGACATTATCAGCGGCAAATCATCCAACCCCTCAACCATTAAACTGGCACGCGTTGCCGAAAGTCTTGATATCAGCCTGGCCTATCTGGTTGGCAACAAGGATGTGTCGCAGCAGCCCAGACAAAGCACGCGGGATGCCGACAGCAATTACGTGACGGTGCCGCGCATTACGGTGGATATTACCGCTGACGGCAGCCGCGTGACTTCGCAGGAACACGAAGCGGAAGCTTATTTCTTTCGCAAGAGCTGGATCAACGATCATCTGGGGGTATCCGCTTCGGATCTCAGAATGATGTATGTGCGGGGTGACAACATGGAGCCAACACTCCAGCACAACGATATCGTGCTGGTGGATACCACCAAGAAAACCCCCTCGCCTCCCGGTATTTTTGTATGTTTTGACGGGCTTGGCCTAACGGCAAGAAGACTGGAATTCGTGGTCGGCGAAAAGAGAATTCGCCTGATGTCGGATAACCCTCAATACTCGACCTTTGAGCGCGAAGCGGATGAAACGGTCATCATCGGCCGCGTGGTCTGGTTTGCGCGCGAAATTTGATGTTCATCTAACTTGCGATACAAGGTTGAGCGCCCAATGCCCAGGCATTTCGCCGCACGCGTCATGCAGCCTCCTGAATAATTAAGCGCAAAGCGGATCGCTTCTTCTTGGATGTGGCGAAGTGTTTTTACTTTTCCATTATCGTCGGTCATCTGTGGCAGCTGCGAGACCTGATGTTGTGGCATACCATCCGTAAAGTCCTCGATGGTAAGCATAGCGTTTCGCGTTTGGCACACAGCACGCCAGATGGTATCCGACAGCTGATGGACATTTTCTGGCCATGACTGCTTGCTGAGCCACTCAAGCGCTTCGGGCGTAATGCATTGAACCGGTTTCATTTCCGATGCCGCATGGTGCGCCAGCCAGTGCTCTGCAATTGCGGGAATATCACTGCGGCGCTCTGAAAGAGGTGGAATCGAAAGCACAACCGAACGCAAACGGCTTAGCAGGTTGGCGTGTTGTTTCTGGAGTGAATTGATCGGCGACTCTGCCTGCGCGTGTGAACATATCAACCGAACATCAAGCTTTATGGGAGTTGTTGCGCCAAGCGGCGTAATGCTGCCTGTTTCAAGAAAATGAAGAAGCTGCGTTTTCGCGCCATCCGGCAGGTTCAGAACATTCTCCAGATAAAGTGTACCACCGTCTGCTTCCCTTATTTTACCGATCATCATCTGGTCTGGGTCGTGCTGCGAACCAAACAACACCCCTTCCGCATAGCTGGGTGAAAGCATGCGGCAATTCACCGCCACAAAGCGCTTGTTGGCGCGACTGCCATTTCCATGAACCACACGGGCGAGCAATTCAATTTCTGTGCCAGCAGCACCTTCGATCCAGATAGGAATTTTTGATGAGGCGGCTTTGCGGGCGATGGACAGCATTTCCATCAGCTTTGGATGGCTGCCAACGATATCACTGAAATCCATGCTGCCGGAAAGCTTGCGTTCCAGCCAGCCAGTATACTGAGCGAGGTTACGAATCTGCATTACCAGCCTTAACGTGTGCTTGAGCCGCTCGAATGACACGGGCATCGCCAGAAAGTCGCTTGCGCCTGCCTGCAAAACATCATTGGTAAAGCAGTCATTGGCATAGCCAACGAGTGCAATGATTGGAAGGCTGGGATATAAAGAGCGCAAGCCACGAATGACATCGATCGCTTTTTGTGCTAGAAAACACGCGTCAATAATCACGAGCGTAAAAGTGTGTGCTGGGCTTTCATTCAGCAAGCGGTGAGCAATTGATGGGGTTTTGGCACATACAAGCTGATATTGCAGCTTCTGCTCCAGTGCATCGGAAAAGAGAAGTTGGTTACAATCCGCAGATACCATCAGAATTTTGAGTGCCATACTTCGAATGCTCCATAGTTTGTTTTTGGGACAGCCCACGCTGATATATACTATTAATTGTATATTTTTATCACATAATCAACCAATGTTTTTTAGGGACATAATTTCTGCTGCATGGCGAAGCAAAAATCATTATTATGGCTTGATGTCTTGGATTAAAGCAGGGTTCCTGATTTTTGTTCTCACCATGTCGTCTGGCTACCGCTTCCGGTGCTGGATGTTTTGTATGGATCAAACTTCAACCCAGCACGAATATATCGAGCAGCGCGACAGATGCCGCTCTTACGCTGAACTTAAACAGGACATGCAGATACGGGGTACGGTCAAAGGCCCCGTCACCAACCGTGATCGCAAAACGGCACTGGTGAGTCTGTTTAATGAATGCATGGCTGAAAATGGCTATAATATTGCCAACCCGGGGCCACCACCACCTGTTGCTACCAACACAGCCGTTGCCGCGCTTGCACCCGCCCCGTCGCCTCAGCCTCAGGCAATGACCGCCGCACCCGTAGCGGCCAAGCCGATGATTGTTGAACGCAATGATGGAAAGGCAGCGCTTTCAAGAACTGCGGAATGTAATTTCGCGCGGCATGCGTCTAAACATTCCAGCATTTCAGCGACACGCGCCAAAGCCTGCGATCTGGAATGCACACAACGCCTGAAAGCATCACCAAACGGCCCTCGCCCCGCCGCCTGCCCGAGCGATCGCACACCTGATCCTGAAATGGAACGCGGCGTTGATAGAGGCGAATAACCTACTGTAGCTGTTTGCTGTCGTACGATGCTGCCGGTGCTTTCGGCGGGAAGAAGCTATCGAGCCAGCCGCGGCGCTTGAAAAACACCACCATACCGGTCGCCATTGCAAACATCATGCCCATCACTGCCGGATACCCGTAGGGGGAATGCAGCTCAGGGATATTATCGAAATTCATGCCATACACACCGGCCACAAAGGTGAGCGGAATGAAAATCGCCGAAATCAAGGTGAGTACTTTGACGATCTCGTTGGTTTTATGGCCTTCATAGGCAAGGTAAGTGTTGAGCAGCCCCGACGCAGTATCACGATAAAACTGCGTCAGCTCGTTTGCTTGCACGCTATGGTCATAGCAATCACGCAAATAACCACGCACACCCTTGGTTACAAGCGACGTCTCCTCACGCATGAGCAGGTTGATCATGTCGCTGATCGGCCAGATAGTTTTATGCAGCAGCAGCAGATCGCTCTTGGTATGATGGATCTGGTTAATCACGTCGCGATCACGGATATGGCGACTGCGCGTCATGATCTCGTCTTCAACAGTCGCAAGATTTTGATTGAGTTTGTCGAGGATCGGGAAATATTTATCAATCACCTCGTCGAGCAGCGCATAATACAAGTAGTCGGTGCCGTGACTGCGGATCTTGCCGGTGCCTCGGCGGATACGCTCGCGCACCTGAGAAAAGCTGCTGCCCGGGCGCTCTTCAAATACAATCACGACATTCTTCTTCAGGAAAATGCTGATATGCTCACTTTCAAACTGATCACCGATCAACCCACCCTTAATAATGGTAAAAAGCAGATGTTCATAATGCTCGGTTTTCGGGCGGTGGGTGGTATCGAGCACGTCTTCGAGCAGTAGGCGATCGATGGCGAACATCGTGCCAATTTTTTCAATCGTCTCGATGCTGCCTAGGCCGATCACATTCACCCACACCACCGGCCACGCACCCACAAAGCGGTTGATTTCTTCAAGCTCACGGCAGGCATGCTCAATGTAGCCTTCAGGGCCATAAGCGATGACAAAAACCTGTGAGGGATGAGAAAGCGGGCTGACAGTGAGCACGCCCGGCGATGAACCAGGGTTCGGCTTATACGATCCGGGGGTGACCCGTCGCCTGCGGAATGTGCGTCTTAGTGCGCTTGCCATGGCCGCCTCTATGCTGCTAAAAGTTAGGCTTTAGTTACTCTTTTAACCCTATCAGTCAAGCGAAAATGGACATGACCCAAAGCCCTATCACCTGCGCGCGGCGCATTGAGTTCGACGCCGCCCACCGCGTCATGCAGCATGAAGGCAAATGCAAACACCTGCATGGCCACCGCTATGCGCTGGAGGCGAGTTTTCAGGCAGCGGGGCTGGATGCGCTCGGGCGCGTTGTCGATTTTTCGGTCATCAAGGAAAAGCTCGGCGGCTGGATTGATGCCAACTGGGATCACGCGACGATTTTATTTGATAAAGATAAGGCCCTCGGCAGCGACATCGAAAAGCATACCGGACAAAAGGTGTTTTATTTAAGCGTGAATCCCACGGCCGAAAACATGGCCGCCTATTTGATGCAAAGAGTCATCCCGGATTTATTCAAAACGGACAACATACGCTGCACCCATCTCAGGCTTTATGAGACGCCAAATTGTTTTGTAGAGATAAGCTAGGGATAAAGCCTTGTTATTTCCCAGCCCTCGCCGCTGCGGCTAAACACCTCGCGGTCATGGATGCGGAACAAACCTTCCTCCCAAAACTCGATGACTTTCGGCACTACGCGCCAGCCATACCAATACGGGGGGCGGGGTATCTCGCTAAGGCCGAAGCGTGCGGTTTCACGCGCAACATCCGCAACCAGCTGTGCTTTATCTTTGAGCGGGCGGGACTGCTTGGACGCCCATGCGCCGATGCGGCTATCGCGCGGGCGGCTATTGAAATAGGCGTCCGATTCTTCGTCGCTGACTTTCTCAGCGATACCCTCCACCCGTATCTGGCGTTTCAGCGGCATCCAGTAAAATACCAATGCTACGCGAGGATTTTCGCGCAGATCATGCCCCTTGTGGCTTTCGTCATTCGTGTAAAATACAAAACCGCGTTCATCGACTTCTTTGAGCAGCACCATGCGCGCCGACGGCTCACCGCTTTTATCAGCGGTAGCAAGGCACATTGCTGTCGGCTCAATAATATGTGGATGCTCCGCTGCGGCATTTAGCCATGCCTGAAACTGGGTGATTGGATTCTTGGTCATGATTACAACTCAATCAAGCGAATCTCATCGTCTTTGGTAACATCCAGCGCCTTAGCAGTTTCATCGCTGATCGTGACGCTGCCGTCTCGTTCTTGGATCACCGCCATCGCCGCACGAAAATCAATCAGCTTGGTATTGCAGACCATATGGGTGGGTTTACCCGCCAGCGCAGTGATACCCCCAAGGGGTAAGACACGACTATCTTTCACGGTACGAATCTGCGAGGTTTCAACCTGCAATGTAGGGCCGGCATCAAACACATCAACATAGCCTTGATGGCGAAAGCCCTCGGCCTCGAGCAGCTTCATCGCCGGACGCGACGTGTTGAATGGCCGTCCGATCACCGCCTGCGCCTTTGGGTCAAGCAGGTTTACATAAATCGGATATTTGGGCATCAAATCGCTGATGAACTGACTGCCGGTTGTGGCATTCACAAAATCGGCGCGTTTGAAATCCATCTGGAAAAAATGCTGCGCGAGGTTTTGGTAGAATGGTGAATGCCCCTCTTCATCCTGCACACCGCGGATTTCCGAAATCATGATATCGGCAAAGAGATTCGCGAACTGCGCCACAAATAAAAAACGCGAGCGCGACAGGAACCTGCCGATGCCATCACGCCGGTAATCCGGCAGCAAGAAAAGCGAACCGATCTCGGATGCGCCGGTATAATCATTGACCATGTGCAGCACGCGCTGCAGAGAATAGACCCCCACCTCATCGCTCGCCTGCACGATGGTAGAAAGTTTGTAGGAATAAAACGGATGCTTCATGCCGACATGCGACACCACGCCGCAGGTGCCCACGAGTTTTTTTGTCTCGCTATCTTCAAGTGCGAATAAAAATGCCTCATCTTTTTTGACTTCAATGGCCTGATGAACACTCGCCACCGAACGGGCGATCTTGCGCTCAAGCACCTTGCTGTCCGGCGGCAACGACGTCATGCCAATGCCAGCCTCACGTGCGAGCGTGAGGATCTCTTTATGATCGCCCTGCGTTACCGGACGAAGGATCATCATGCGTTTTTGCTCGCTTGCTTCACAAATGCTGCAATTGCAATAGCAAGGCGGGCAACGCCCTCTTTCATTTCCTTATCCGTGATGTTAAGCGGCGGCAAAAAACGCACGACATTAGGACCAGCCTGCAGAACCAGCACGCCGTTTTTACGCGCATGCTCTCCGATCTCGGACGCTTTGCCAGCATATTGAGGATGAAGCTCTGCGCCGATCATCAGCCCGCGCCCGCGTATTTCCTTAAAGAGCAGCCCCTTGTGCTGGCCATTGATTTTATCAAGCGCACCCATCAGTTGTTTGCCGCGCATTGCAACATTATTTGCAAGCGCTTTGCTTTGCAGTTTTTTGAGCACCGCGCCTGCAACCGAACATGCAAGCGGATTGCCGCCAAAGGTTGAGCCGTGGGAGCCGAACTGGAAGGTGTTTTCGGCACGCTCACCAATCAGCATCGCGCCGATCGGGATACCCCCCCCGAGAGCCTTGGCAAGCGTCACCACATCGGGCTTCACACCTTTTTCCGCGAAATGCGAAAAGAGATGGCCGGTGCGCATCATCCCGCACTGCACCTGGTCGAGCACAAGCAGCGCATCATGCTTATGGCAAAGATCCTGCACATGTTTTAAAAATCCAGGCGCAACCGGCGTAATACCCCCCTCGCCCTGAACCACTTCCGTCATCACGGCGCAGGTGTTTTCATTCACCATACCCGCAATCGCCTCAAAATCATTGAACGGGCAATATTTAAAGCCCGGCGGCAGCGGCTCAAAACCGGCATGATATTTCGGCTGGGCGGTAGCAGTCACCGCCGCCAGCGTGCGCCCGTGAAACGAACCGCTAAACGTAATGATCTCGCGCTGCGATTCGCTCTTTCCTTTATCGGCGGCATATTTACGCACCAGCTTGATCGCCGCTTCATTCGCCTCTGTGCCAGAGTTTGTAAAGAACGCGCGGCGCGCAAATTTCGAGGACTTTACAAGCGCCTCTGCAAGCAGGATCGGCGGCTCGGTGAAAAAGATGTTGCTGGTATGCCAGATTTTTTTTGCCTGCTGGCTCAGCGCGGCAATCAATTCGTCGCTTTTGTGACCAAGGGCAGACACTGCGATACCCGCGCCGAGATCGACATAATCGTTACCATCGGTGTCCCACACCATGGCGCCGCGACCGTGACTGACGATCATTTCGCGGGGCTTATAGGCGTGGGTGTAGTATTTGCGCCCCTTGGCGATCAAAGCTTTCGTAGCAGGGCTTGGCTTTTTACGGCTTGGCGAGGTTTTTTTCATGGCTGCACCTTCGAGAATTAACCCTCACAAGTTACCCCATAACCATCATAAAAACAAAGGATTTTTTGTTATTTTTGGGCAAATATGACCAACTTGTCACAATCCCCTTTACCCGATCTTTACATCTGTCATGGAAACTTCACATGATAATATGGGGTTAGCCCCGTATACTGCTTTAATAGGAAAAGCTTTCATTGGGTATAGGTAGTGTATGAGCCGTGAAAACGAAAATAAGCCGGAAGAAAAAGGCAAGGCTGAGGAAAAAGGCACAGACAGCGCCAAACAAGGCGGTGGCTTTGGCGGCTTCCTGAGCGGGCTGTTCGATAACTATGTCGGCGGCGACGGCAAAGCCAAGCTCCCTGCGATCATTGGCGGTGGCTTACTTGCAATCCTCGGCGCGATGCTCGGCGGCCTGCCCGGCTTAGTAATTGGTATGATTGCCGCCGTCGCACTTGGCGGTGTCATGAATGGGGTGGTGGACTCGCTGTCTGACCGCAGTGCCAAACCACAGCCGATGAATAAACCTGAACCCAAAGTTGACGCTCGCTCAACCACAGTGGATGTTGGACAAGGCGCCAATGTAACCCTGAATGTGCCAGTGCCGGACGCGCCAGCTCCCACTGCTTCAGCCGCGCAGATGATCAATGATTTTACCAGACAAACCAATCAGGGCATCAAGCTTGCTGGTGAGAAACGCACAGAAGAGGCTCAGATTGCTTTCCGTGAAGCTGCAGAGTCGCGCGATACGATCATGCAGCAGATTGCAACCGGCCTCAGATATGACGAAATGGCTCGCGTAGAACAGGCTCGCCGGCCAGAAAATATCCGCACGTTGTCACAGCAGATGATCGCTCAGGCAAGTTTCAGACCTGACGGTACACAAACGGCTCGCATTGCTCAAGTCGCAGAATCTGTTGTTCCTAATTTGCCGACGCTTTCAGATAATACACGCCAGATGCTTACTCAGAGCGGTGTCAGCTTGCCAATACAAGACACCAATACGGCATTCTCGCTGGATTCTGAAGCGACAAGAGCCGCTGCCATTGCAAACAAAAATCAGCCAAAAGAAAGGCTTATTAATGTTGGCAGCCTCGATAACTATTCCAAGCTCATTCTGGTTCAGAATCAAACATCGCAAGAAGTCGCAAGGCTTGAAAGGGAGATCGACTGGGATAAAGTCGAAAAACAACTCATTAATAGTAAGTGGATGTTTGCAACGACCAGAGGCCGTGCCGAAGCAATACATCTCAAAGATAATATCGGCGGAGAACTTCAGCAAAGAATTATTCTGGGCCAGAATATCGGGGAACTGGACAGGGAAAGTTTTGATCAACTGCGTGAGCTTTATACCAGAAGAAGATTACTTGAAGCGACGCAAGCTAGAGTGCAAACTTTTCAACCAGCCGTGGATGAGGTATTTGCCCTTAACCAAAGGGCGCGGGAAAATAACCCCAGAGAAATGGAGCGGTTTGCTGCAAACATGGCGCAGTTCCGCAGCACTGGCAACCTGAACTCGGCCATGGTCGAGCGCCCCGCTGATGACAGCCCTAATAACCAACCGAGTGTGCTTGTAGAAAACTACAATGCGCGAACTGGCCAGACGGTGACGGCTGTAGTAAGCAGGTCAAACGGAACCTTAACCCATACTTATCAAGGCAAAGCGGAAGACACGCCAACCAGTTGGGCGGGTGAAGCTTGGGCCAGCAATGTGAGCGGCAATCTATCAGCAGCACCGATAAACGGCGTTAAAGCTGATGATTTGATCAACCCAAAGGCCAATGCTCAGGCTCGTGCAAGGAATTATGGCGCCGTGATGGCTGTTGTTCAGTCCGGAACTGCTGAAAACCCAGCTTTAGCTACTGCAACGACTTCTGTTCCAGAACCTACAGCAGCCGTTAGAGATGCGCTTGGAGCATCGCCTGCGCCTGCTTCAGGGGTAGCACTGGCCGCTGGTAATGCCAATAATGCAGGACTTCCGACTGCGGCAAGACCCGGTAACGATGGACGTAAACCGGCAGCTTCTGCTCCGCCAATGTAGGATTATTTATGGCAGATGTGACATATCCCAAGCCTGGAACATTCCAATCTAATGTTGAGTTTGTTGAAGCCTTGGCCAGACAGCTTTCTGAAATGCCCGCGACCCATCGCGTAAAACGATTTTTTGCTGAAGTCGCCAAACGGCAAGATAAGGCCTACACCAATGATCGTGGGCTGGCTGAAATCGCTGCCGCATTTTTTGACCGCCAGTTGGCTAATCCTGATCCAAATGCTAAATCCTCACGACTCAGCCCAGATACAATCATCATTGAAGACTTTATTAAGGCGATGTCTAAAGAAGAGCAGCTCGCCGCTGCCACATTAGCTGGAAATCCAGCCGAGCAAACGGTTGTTTCAAAAAGGACTGGGAAAGCCACGCGGGGCCTCGCTATTGGTGCTACAGTTGTAATGGCTGGTGCAGCGCTTATGCGTTCCTGTGATGCTGTTGATGCAAATGCAAGCAAGAGCGGTACTGATTCGAGTTATGTTCAAGGCACAGATAGTGAAGGCCGAAAAATCATATCTTCTGATGATTTTGGCAAAGCCGTTTTTTCCGATGGTGATCGCAAGGCAGCTCAAAGCGCTTCTGATTACTGGTCAGATGCACGGACCAACGCTCTTCTAGCCGGTATCATGGGCTTGGTAACTGCTGCTGCTTATAGATTACAAAGACGTAATCAGGCAAAACGAGAAAAAGAAGCCATTGACGATAAAGATACCAAGAAGCTTGTGACTGACATGCTGAAAAACTTTGATGAAGTCCTGCTTGCCGCCAGCGCGGAATATACCAAAGCAAAGCAATCACCCTCGCCTGCGGGTTAGCTGCTGCAACTACTGCCAAACTATCAAATTCATTAGCTGGATGAGCTCTGCCCATATCTAAGGCAAAAGGCAGAGCTCTCCATCACGTTAGCTATTCAAACAGCTTGGCATATTTGCGCTTGGCGCGTTTTTTCCAGTGGCCTGTGTGGTACGCGTCGCTGGCAATCAGCGGCAGCACGCTGGTTGCTTCCGCAAACACCATCTGCTCATGCACGGTGTCTACCTTGCCCCAACTTGAGGCTTCCTTAAGGGTCGAGGAGCTGCACGCACCGTCGCGCACATCCGCCACCGTAATCTGGATCGCGTATTTATGCATCTCAGCTTCTACGCCCATGATCTCAGCGCACACCACCGTGTCCTGCACAAAGTTTTTCGGCACGCCGCCGCCGACCATAAGGAGGCCAGAAGTGCCGCCTTTGATCTTGATCTCGGTGAGTTCGCGGAAATCAGCAATCGAATCAATCGTGAGGTATGGCTTTTTCTTTTTCATGCGCTCCACCTGATGCACCACAAGGCCAAAGCCCGCCGATGAATCGGTGAAAGCAGGGCAGAAAATCGGCACGCCATGTTCATAAGCGCGCTGGATGAGTGAATCTTTTTTCTTGCCGTTTTTCACCAGCCATTTGCCCATCTCGTGGATGAATTCGCGCGAAGAATAAGGGCGCGGCTCAAGGCTATCGGCGATTTTTTTGATGGTATGATCGCACGCCTGCAGCTCTTCTTCATCGATGTAGGTGTCGTAGATGCGGTCGATGTAGTTGTCGCGCAGCACCTTGTCATCCATGAACTGGTTGCCGTGGTAATGCTTGAAGCCCAGCGCCTCAAAGAAATCCATATCCACAATCGACGCACCGGTGGCCACAATGGCGTCCACCATGTTGTTTTTCACCAGCTCGACATAAAGCTGCATACAGCCGCCTGCCGAGGTGCTACCCGCGAGCGTGAGGAACACGCTGCAGGATTTGTCCTTCAGCATCATGTTGTAAATTTCAGCGGCGCGCGCCAGATCACGCGAGGTGAACGACATGTTCGCCATTTGCTTCACGATTGGCCGCGCATCAAACGAGGTGATGTCGATATGCTCGACTTCTTTGGTGAGCAGATTGTGTTTGGTGCTTTGTTTTTTAGTTGCTGCAGGTTTCATTTTTCTCATCCCGTGCTGAGTGCCGAGTGCGTAGTGCTGAGCACATCTCTGCACTCAGCACACACAACTTTGCACTATGGTTAATTGATTCCAAATATCGACATCATCGGCTTATCAGCGACTTCGACTGTTTCATCGCTGTAAAAGCCGTTAAAGTTGGTACGCATGGTCGCACCGTAAGCGCCGAGCTGGCCGATCTCGATCCAGTCCCCTTCGGTAATATCGACCGGTAAGTGGAATGGGCCTTTCATGGCGTCCATGCTATCGCAAGTCGGGCCGAAGAAACCAAACTCCGCCTGCTGGCTCGAGAGAGCTCCGCCCGGGCGTATCGCTTTCACTGGATAGACAAAACCTGGTACGCCGGCATCAAACAGCGTGCCATAGGTGCCATCATTAATATACAGCATGTTACCTTTGCGGTGTTCAACGCGCACGACGACCGAGCCGCCTTCAGCAACGAGTGCACGGCCAGGTTCACACATGATCTGGCAGGTTTCAAAGGCAGGGTTCTCTTTAAGCGCCTTCCTGATCGCTTGCATATAGGAAGCAAGCGGCGGCGGCGTGAGACCAGGATAGATGGAAGGAAAGCCCCCACCGATATCCAGTATATCGACCTTGACGCCTGTTTCAGCCACAAGCTGCGAAGCCTTGGCCATCGCAATACCATAAGCATCTGGGTTCATGCACTGCGAACCGACATGGAAACACATACCAAGCTTATCAGATACGGCACGCACCGCCTGAAGTAGCGCGGGCGCCTCTTCCATCGATACACCAAACTTACCGGCAAGGCTGTAAGCCGCGCCTTCGCTGTTCATGGCGAGACGTACATACAGGTTCAGGTCGGTCGCGTGATCGGTGACGGCGAGGATTTTATTAAGCTCATCGTGTGAATCGAGGGAAAAATCACGGATGCCATGCTCAAAATACGCCGCATGAATCGCCTCGCGGCTTTTCACGGGATGCATGAAATACATCTGTGCATCAGGAGAAGCAGCAACAACTGCTTTAATTTCTGCAAGTGATGCCACATCAAAATGCCGAACGCCAGCACGCGCGATGGTTTTTAATACACGCGCATCAGGATTCGTTTTCACCGCATACATCACCTCGCCCGGAAATGATTTAAGGAACCATTTGGTCGTGGCGGCAATCGTCGCAGGGCGCAGACAGGTGATCGGCATCACCGGACGCAGCTCATGAACCATGTCTTCCACGGCGCGATAAACGGGTGTTACCGGCGCTTGCGGACGGGCGGTTTTGCGGTTTTGTCTTGTAAGGGGAATTACGCTGGCTTGGCGTAGGACTCGGCCCGGAGGGTCGAAAGTGGCATTTTTCATCTAACTTAGTACCTATATCACACGGGGTTATGGAATCTAAGGCTCGCCTTGCATCATCGCCAGGAAGCGCTTTCTTGTTTGCAGTGGGTTGGTAAACACAAAATACCTATTTGTTGTTAACGAAGCGATTTCCTCTACAGAAAATCAAAGAGATAATAAAGCATTTTTTTGCAACATTTAAGTATTTTTTTAGTCTAGGGGCAAAAAACTTTTGGGGTGGCGTTTTTGCATCACTTGCCATTAGTAGCAAAAAGTAGTATTATGCTATTATAAACAACCCCAAGGAAACAACCGATGCCGATGCCTGTCAAATTATCCGACGCCATGATTCATGACGCAAAGATCTTCGCTCAAGCCCATCATCGCTCACTCGCCAAGCAAATTGAGCATTGGGCACATATCGGAAAAATAGCTGAAGAGAATCCGGATCTACCCTATGGTTTCATCCAAAACCTGCTGGTAGCTCTGGAAGAGGACAAAGAAGGCGCAACCAGCGAATTTACTTTCAGCAAACCAGCTCGGAAGAAAAAATGATCGCCATCCGCCAAACGCGGCAATTTGAGAAAACCTATAAAAAGCTGCATTCCAATCAAAAAACTGCCGTCGACAAGGCCATTCGGGCTATCGCCAGTGATCCTGATCTGGGCGAGCGGAAAAAAGGTGATCTCGCTAGCGTGCGCGTGTACAAGTTTTCTATGCTTGGCCAGCTCACGCTTTTGGGCTATAGCTACGTTGAAGGCGAAGCAACGATCCTGCTGCTCGCCGTCGGCTCACATGAAAATTTTTATCGCGATTTGAAAAAACATTAGGAATGATTATGCCTCATAACCACCGCATCGAAACCCTTGCCATCCACGCTGGAGCCAAGCCAGACCCAACCACCGGCTCGCTGCTGCCGCCGATTCAGCAGAATTGCAGCTATCAGTTTCGTGACGCGGAACATGCAGCGAATTTATTCACGCTCAAAGAGGCAGGCTTTGTCTATTCGCGCCTGACTAATCCCACTGTCTCTGCCCTGCAAGACCGGCTGGCGGCGCTGGAAGGCGGCGCGGGCGCAACCGCAGCAGCAAGCGGCCATGCGGGCCAGCTGATTACGTTTTTCAACCTGATGCAGCCGGGCGATGAGGTGGTGGCCTCAAACCGCCTTTACGGCGGCACCACCAGCCAGTTCAAGAACAGCTTTGTGCAGTTCGGCTGGAAGGCGCATCTCGTGGATATTGACGACCATAAAGCCGTAGAAGCGGCCATTAACAATAAAACCAAGGCGATTTACTGCGAAAGCTTCGCCAATCCGGCCGGTGTGGTGGCCGATATTGAGGCGCTCGCCAAAATCGCCCACGCGCACGGCATCCCGCTGATCGTCGATAACACCATGGCCTCGCCTTATTTGCTGCGGCCAATCGAATGGGGCGCGGATATCGTGTGTCACTCCACCACCAAGTTTTTAACCGGTAACGGCTCGGCGATGGGCGGCGTCACCATTGATTCCGGCAAGTTCAACTGGGCGCAAAATGACAAATTCCCGCTGATGGTAAAGGGCGATCCTGCTTATGACGGGCTTGAATTCCATAAGACGTTCGGCAAGCTCGCCTTCACCATGCGTGCACACGCGGTCGGCCTGCGCGACTTAGGCGCGTGCCAGAGCCCGATGAACGCCTACCTCACCCTACTTGGCACCGAGACGCTGCCGCTTCGCATGCAGCGCCACTGCGATAACGCGCAGAAAGTGGCCGAGTTCCTGGAAAGCCACGCCGAAGTGGCGTGGGTCACCTACCCCGGCCTTAAAAACAACAAATACCACGCGCTCGCGAAGAAATACTCGCCGCTGGGCGCGGGCAGCGTCTTCACGTTTGGGGTCAAAAGCGGCTATAGCGGCGCGAAATCGCTGGTGGAGTCGCTGGCGCTGTTGCGCCATGTCGCCAATATCGGGGATACGCGCTCGCTCATCATCCACCCCGCCTCCACCACCCACCACCAGCTCTCGCCCGAGCATCAAGCCAAAGTGGGTGTGAAGCCAGAGGGGCTGCGCATTTCGATTGGCCTTGAGCATGCCGATGATATCATCGCCGACCTCGACCAGGCGCTCTCGGCGGCAAAGAGGGCTAAGGCTGCATAAATCAGGTGACAAACTGCTAAAAAGTCGCTAGAAGCCTCGTGCAAAGCCACCTCCAGAAAGGTTTTGCATGGAACTAACGACTGCCCTCACCTTCGATGATGTGCTGCTAAAGCCCGCCGCATCGGATTTTATTCCCTCAGACGCTGATACCAAAACACGCCTCACGCGCGGCGTATCGCTCAACATCCCCCTCATCTCCGCGGCGATGGATACGGTCACCGAGTCCCGCCTTGCGATCGCGATGGCGCAACATGGCGGCATTGGCTGCATCCACAAAAACTTAAGCGTCTTTGAACAGGCGGCGGAAGTTTACAAGGTCAAAAAATTTGAATCCGGCATGGTGCTGGATCCGCTCACCATTCAACCCGATGCCACACTGGCCGAGGCGATGGCACTGGTTCATAAGCATAACATCTCCGGTGTACCGGTGGTGGAAAAATCAGGAAAGCTGGTAGGCATTCTCACCAACCGCGATGTGCGCTTTGCATCGAACCCGAAGCAAAAGGTTTCGGAGCTGATGACCCGCGATAAGCTGGTGACGGTCGAAAAAAACATCAGCCGCGCGGAAGCCAAAAAGCTGCTGCATAAATACCGTATCGAGAAGCTGCTGGTGGTGGATAAGAACTATAAATGCATCGGGCTGATTACGGTCAAAGACATTGAAAAAGCCGAAGCGCACCCGAATGCCTGCAAGGATGAAGGCGGGAGGCTGCGTGTTGCAGCAGCAGTTGGCATCGGGGCCGAAGGGCTGAAGCGCGCCGAAGCATTAATTGAAGCAGGCGCGGATGTGCTGGTGGTGGATACCGCACATGGCCATTCAAAGGGCGTGATCGAGGCGGTGAAAGCGATCAAGACCAAACATAAACACGCGCAGATTATCGCGGGCAACATTGCCACCAGCGAAGCGGCCGAAGCCTTAATTAAGGCAGGCGCGGATGGTGTGAAAGTCGGCATTGGCCCAGGCTCGATCTGCACCACGCGCATCATCGCCGGTGTCGGCGTGCCGCAGCTTTCTGCAATCATGGATGTGGTATCGGTTGCGCGCAAAAAATCCATTCCGGTGATTGCCGATGGTGGCATCAAATTCTCCGGTGACCTTGCTAAAGCCATTGCCGCAGGCGCTGATTGCGCGATGCTTGGCGGCCTCTTTGCCGGCGTTGAAGAAAGCCCCGGCGAAGTGGTTCTTTATCAGGGGCGCTCGTATAAAACCTACCGCGGCATGGGCAGCGTCGGCGCGATGGCGCGCGGCTCTGCCGATCGTTATTTTCAGGCAGAAGTAGCTGATAAACTCAAGCTGGTACCAGAAGGCGTGGAAGGCCGCGTGCCGTTCAAAGGCCCCGCCACCACCGTGATTCACCAGCTCATCGGCGGGCTTAAAGCCGCGATGGGCTATACCGGTAACCGCACCATTGCTGACCTGCAGAAAAACGCTGAGTTTGTACGTATCACCGGCGCAGGCCTGCGCGAATCCCACGCCCACGACATCACCATCACCCGCGAAGCGCCGAATTACCGGATGGAGAGTTAGGTGTGCTTTGTAATTAGTGCCTTGTGCTTTGTATAAGAAATATCTACTGACTAAGCACTAAGCAGTAAGAACACATCACAAAGCACTAAATATGACCCCCGGCGCGCGCATACAGGCATCTATCGAGATGCTCGATTCCATCCTGCAATCATGGCAGGGCGAAAAACGCCTGCCGGCGGATAAAATCATTGATCATTTTTTTAAAAGTCGGCGGTTCATCGGCAGCAAGGATAGGGCATTTATTGGCGAGCTGGTCTATTGGTGCCTCCGCCATAAAGCGTCGCTGGAATGGTGGCTGGTTGAAAAGCTTGGTGGGGATTTGCATGCACGAGGACTGTTGCTGACCGCACTAATCCAGCGCGGTGAAGCGGATATAGCGGCGCTGCAAACCATGAGTCAGGATAGCAAACATGCCTTTCCACGCCTGAGTATGCAGGAGGCAGCGAGGTTTGGGAAGCTTGCTCATCCTGCAGGAGACCCAGGTAAGGCACGGGATGACGCACCCACTCATATCCGCCTGAATTATCCTGAGTGGCTGGACGCAAAACTACGCGAAAGCTTAGGGGAAGAATTTGAAGCGGAGGTCGTAGCGCTGAATGAACAGGCACACACTGACCTACGCGTTAATACACTGAAAACCACGCGTGATGATCTGCTGAGGCAACTTACCGCCGAGGGGTATGATGCATACCCTACCCCCGTATCGCCGATTGGTATTCGCTTGGCGAAGCGCGCGCCGATTTTTACTTCGCCAGCATTCAAGGCCGGGCATTTTGAAGTGCAGGACGAAGGCTCGCAGCTGGTGGCCGCGCTGGTAGATGCTAAGCCGGGCATGAAGGTGATTGATTTTTGCGCAGGCGCAGGCGGCAAGACGCTAGCGATCGCAGCGCAAATGCAAAATAAAGGCCGGATATTGGCGTGGGATAATTCTGCCAAGCGCCTAACCCAGATAAAAGAACGCCTGCGGCGCGCGGGTGTTGATAACGTTCAACTGCATGTTCTTGAAAACGAAAACGATCAATTTATCAAACGTCACAAAGATTCGGCGGATCGCGTGCTGGTGGATGCCCCCTGCTCCGGCACTGGCACCTGGCGCAGGAACCCCGACCTTAAATGGCGTTTCAACCAGAAAGATTTAGATGAAGTTCTAGCCGTTCAGGCCGCTATTCTGCAAAGTTCGGCGAGACTCACAAAGCCAGGCGGGCTCTTGGTTTACGCCACTTGTTCGATCCTGAAAGAAGAGAATGAGCAGCAGGTTGAAAAATTCTTAAAAAATAATAGTAATTTTAGGGTTGTCCCTGCCCTAAAAATATGGGACAAAACCCCTCCCCACCGGTCAGGCGATAGCTATGCCTACCTTCGGGTAACCCCACATCAAGATGGGGTCGATGGTTTTTTTGCGGCAGTGCTTGAGCGCTTGCCGTAAACAAGTAACGGGAGCCTGTTATGTCATTTGCCATGTTGGCCAAGGAGCTGTCTGTGTTGCTTAAGCGCTGGTTTGCCAAGCGTAATATTATTATTGTCTCCAAACATGGCGTGCGCCATGTGCCGGTAACGCCTGCTGTTCAGCTCGCGGTGCTTGCTGCTTTGGTTAGTTTCTTCTGCTGGGCATCGTTTTCGACAGGCAGCTTTATGGCAGCGCGCTCGGCCCTGAAGGAACAAAATCAAGCGCTGCAACAAGTGACGCAGGCCTATGTCAGCAAGCATTTTAAACCCGCTGTAAATCAGCCGGAGGCCCCTTTATTTACCCATGAAGCACTTGATAACCAGAAGATGATCAGCCGCGTGGCCTACCTTGAGCATAAGGTCGATCAGCTTCAAAATGCGAATGCCGAAATCATCCAGCGTGTGCAGGAAAAAACATCGGGGCGCATTGAAGATATTGAGCGCCTGATCAAGCAGACGGGTCTTGATGCTGAGCAGCTGAAGCGCAATGCGGAAAGCAAATCCAAATCACAGAAATCACAAGGCGGGCCGTATATTCCGTCGGACATGAACGACCTCAAGCATTCCACAGACGAGCTATTCTCAAGCCTTGATGAGCTCTCGAGCTTAAGCCAGCTGCTTACAGCTTTGCCGCTGGGCATCCCCATCAAAAACAGTCAGCCGCAAAGTGGTTTTGGTCATCGCTACGATCCGTTTACGAATCGGCTTGCTTTTCATTCCGGTCTTGATCTTGCGGGGCCAAGCGGATCAAAAATCTACAGCACGGCGGACGGCATTGTAGAATCGGCTGAATGGAGCGGTGCTTACGGTAACATGATTGAGATTGATCATGGCAATCGGATAAGCACACGTTATGGTCATTTAAGCCAGATAAGGGTTGCTCCAGGTCAGCGTGTTAAGCGTGGGGATTGGATTGGTGTACAAGGCTCAACTGGTCGCTCCACCGGAGCACACCTGCATTACGAAGTACGTTTTCGCGGTGAAGCGATGAACCCAAAAAAATTCCTCGAGGCTAGCCGCTATGTTTCTGAAAAGCTCTAAGCGCACGAATACCTCCAGCCCTACTAACAGCGGAAAATCACCAGTTACACTTTCTGTGATCAGCCGGTCCATGCACATTCTGGGCAATATCGTCCAGGAAGATGGCATGATTGACCTTGATGGCACATTAGATGGCAATGTCCGCTGCACAATGCTCACCGAGCGCGCCAATGGCATTATCAAAGGAGAGGTTCAGGCTGATACTGTACTGATTTATGGGCGTGTTGAGGGACTTATCAAGGCCAAGCAAGTAAGTCTTTTTGCAGGCTGTCACATTGAAGGCATCGTGATGCATGAGCAACTTTCCATCGAAGACGGCGCCTTTATTGATGGCAAGCTGAAGCGCGTTGATAAGAAAACATCGGATGCTGAAGACAGCTCCGAAAGCGCATCCTTTGAGGAAAAACCGCTTAAGATGCTAGAAAACATACGACTCATTCGATAAAATATGTTATATTGCGTCTTAGTTAGGCGTTAAAAGGCCTGTTAGAGCCTGTCTTCGTCAAGGGGAGTTTTTATGTCAAAGTTTGCTTTGCTTGCGACCGTGTCGCTGTTTTCTATTTCCTATGCTACTCATGTTTATGCTGCCCCAAGCGGCTCCAGTTTTAACAACGCTGCAGGCAGTAGCTTTAATGATCCAAGTGGATCGGCCGGTGGCAGTGTTGTTCCTGCCGGTGGTGGCTTTGGCGGCGCATTCAATGAGACTACTGGAGGCAACGAAGTTGAACCAGAACCTGGCAATGGTGAAGGTGGAACAGGCCAGACAATTGGTGTCATAACGCGCCGTGACACGAGCCCGACAGATCCAAACAAACATGATAAATCGCAAGGTCGTGTTCCTGGTCTTGTGAAGCGATATCTGGAGAATAACCCTAATCCAGGTGGTGGACCTAAGGTCATTCCCGGTGGCAATATCACTCCAGCAGGCACTACGGCTGACATTGAACCAACCGGCGGCGGCATTGGCCCCACTGGCCCTAACACCGGCCCCACCGTTACACCTGCGGGCAATACGACCGATATCGTGACTAATGCCAATTCCGCAGATATCGATGTAACTCCAACCGGTGGCACTGGCCCTAACACCGGCCCCACGGGCGGCACAGGCCCCACCGTTACACCAGCGGGCAATACAACCGATATCGTGACTAATGCCAATTCTGCAGATATCGATGTAACTCCAACTGGCGGCACTGGCCCTAACACCGGCCCCACGGGCGGCACAGGCCCCACCGTTACACCAGCGGGCAATACGACCGATATCGTGACTAATGCCAATTCTGCAGATATCGATGTAATTCCAACTGGCGGCACTGGCCCTAACACCGGCCACACGGGCGGCACAAAACCGAACGTCACTCCTGCCGGCAATACAACCGACGTTGTGACTAACGCAAATGCAGCTGATCTCGACGCGACTCCCGGCGGCACCGGTCCCACAGGCACCACAAAGCCAAACGTCACTCCTGCCGGCAATCAGGATCTTGCCACCACACCATCTCAGGGCACGCTTGATGTTGAGCCGAATATAACTACAGCTGGAAGCACTGGTACTAAACCTAGCGGCGGCACCACGGCTGGCGGAAAAACAACGTCTGGGATAGTTAATAATAAAGATACAAATACAGCCACTGCACCTGCAAAAGGCAGCAAAAGCACCACAAGCTCACAAAATGTCAGGAGTGGTGGCATAGGGGCTGTCGGCGGTTCGGCCATTGGTACGGTTGGTGGCGCTGGCAGCAATTAGCCTTAAAATATTATGAGTCGTGTATTGCGGGAGGGTTCACCCCTCCTGCAATTGCCGCTCGTAAAAAACATTGAAAATGGTGCGGTCAAGAAGACTCGAACTTCCACGCCTCGCGGCGCTACCACCTCAAGGTAGTGCGTCTACCAATTCCGCCATGACCGCACACGGGGTGACTGAGGAGCACGATAAGTAGCAAAAAAATCAGCTTTGGCAAGGGCGCATCTTGAAAAAAAGACCTTATTTTTCAGCCCTGTGCAATCCTTTTGTAGTTTTCACACTTCTG
The DNA here is from genome assembly GCA_021299465.1 of Rickettsiales bacterium. Classification (GTDB taxonomy): domain Bacteria; phylum Pseudomonadota; class Alphaproteobacteria; order Rickettsiales; family SXRF01; genus JAJTHB01. The sequence goes on from JAJTHB010000001.1 coordinate 96,487, forward strand.
TAACATGAAATAGGCTAGAATAAGTGTGTGATTGATCAGTATTTTATTTTCTTTGGAGAGCATTGTGAGCGAGCAAGAACAAAATGGCAAAACCAACCAGCCGGATGAGCCAGAAAGAAAAAAAGAAGATGTGTTTGTTTTAATGCTGCTTCCGGGCGAAACAGCAACACTTGAGCGAGCCCCAAAGAAAAACTTAAATGATCCGCCGCAATGGCAAGTGAAGGTTGAAACACCCGGGCGCCAAGGCAATTCCGTTCGTGTTACCTATCCGATGGATAAAGAGCTTCAGATTACTAGCACCGACATGTCGGGCTTGGTAGATAATGCAACGATCGTCATTCCAGAAACAGTAGGAAAAAATACTGATGATAAAATTCCTCAAATAAAGGTTTTAACAAAAAATCCGGTTTCAATCATCGGCGGCGATGTGATCATCACCGGTGGCACTGCGCTGATCCCTGTTTCGCCCAAAGGCTTTACAGCTGAAAATAAACCAACTGTGAATGATGGCGAAAAAGATAAGCGTTTAGAGAAGGATTCGATTTCACTGCGGTTTGATGCGGATAAAGACTCTAAAAGAGGAGTCAGGGGTGATATGCGCACAGTGACCGTCGAGCGGGAGCCAGAAACCAATATTATTTTTATCGATCCATCGACGAGAGATCCCAAAGATCCAAAATCCAGCCCAAAGGATTTTTACACCCTCTCGGCGCTTAATCCTGAAGATTCCATGCGGAATTATGATGCTATCATCGCCAATCGCGCGCGTGAAGCTGCGCAAAAGAAAAGCGGCGGAAAAAAACCAGAACAGCCCAAAGAAACCCGAAACCTGAAACCTCTTGGTGAGCAGGAAAGGCAGGCGGTCAGTCAATCGCTGAATGATGCAAGAACATCGCTTGAACAGCTCAAGGGTTCCTCCTTTGCAAAAGATGCCGATCTGCAGGGGTTGATCGACTTGAGCAACAATATCATGGTCGGTAATACAATCCACCTAGATAAGCTCAATGAATTCAGGACTAAGCTTGCTAATGAGAAAGATAATGCAATAAAAAAATCAAGTCCTATCGAGGCCGGTTTGCAACGCATCATAGATAATCTGGATAAAAATGACTCTCTGAAAATAAGCATGAACGAACAGCTATCTCCGCAGGCGCTCGCCGCTGCAACGGGTGCTGCAAGGGGCGCTGCAAATATTATCCTTGCTCAGGCTGATGCAGGTTCTAGCAACAAATCACCACTTCAAACCGAAGCTATCGCTCAAGGCTTGGCAGGCGCGCGGCAGGCGTGATATACCGCCTGCATGCACCCTGTTGAATGGAAAATATCAGAAGGTCTTACCGATTATGAAATGGCGCTTGCCGCGATGGAATCGCGCGTGGAGAATATCCTCACGGGCCGCGCGGGCGAGCTGATCTGGCTAGTTGAGCACCCTGCCCTTTACACCGCCGGCACCAGCGCCAAGGCAACGGATTTGCTCTCGCAGCGTTTTCCGGTTTATGCGGCCGGGCGCGGCGGCGAATACACCTATCATGGCCCGGGCCAGCGCGTCGTCTATGTGATGCTGAACTTGAAGGCGCGCGGCGCGATGGATGTGCGGCGCTATGTTGCAAGTTTAGAGGCATGGATTATTTCGGCCCTGAAACAATTCGGCGTGGAAGGTTTTACACGCGAAGGCAGGGTTGGGGTGTGGGTATCCACTCCCTCTCCCCTAGAGGGGGAGAAAAAGGTTGCGGCGATCGGCATCCGCATCCGCAAATGGGTGACGTTTCATGGCATCTGCATCAATGTGAATCCTGACCTTTCCCACTATGCGGGCATTGTCCCGTGCGGCATCCGTGAGTTTGGTGTCACCTCACTGGAAAAACTCGGCGTGAGAGCGAGCATGGCGGATGTGGATGAAGTGCTGCGAAGAAAATCAAGCCTTGTGATAAGTTGAGAGTAAATCGCCTAAAAGTCCGGGGAGCGTTGATCTCTGCCCCTCTTATCAATAGGAATGTTGTAAGTA
>JAJTHB010000013.1 GCA_021299465.1 Rickettsiales bacterium
TCCCTCGTAATCGATATCGAAGGAATAAGAGTCCTTCATCAAAAATTCACGGCCACGCATCACGCCGAAACGCGGGCGGATTTCATCACGGAATTTCCACTGGATTTGGTAGAGGTTTTTGCCCGCATCGCGGTAGCTACGAATGTTCTGACGAGCGATGTCGGTGATCACCTCCTCGCAGGTAGGGCTATAGAGCAGCTCACGCTCGGCGCGGTCAGGGAAACGAAGCATCTCCTTGCCGAGGGCATCATAGCGGCCTGATTCCTTCCATAGCTCGGTTGGCTGCAAGGTGGGCATAAGCAGCTCCTGCGCGCCGGATTTATCCATCTCTTCGCGCACGATTTGTTCGATGTTGCGAAGCACGCGAAGGCCAAGCGGCAACCAGTTATAAATACCGGCCGCGAGTTGGCGGATCATACCGGCGCGCAGCATAAGCCGATGCGAGGCGATCTGGGCTTCAGATGGGTTTTCTTTGATAAGCGGAAGAAGGAGCTGAGAGAGTTTCATAGACTAACCTTTGGTTTAACGAACCTGCACTATGCCACTTTCAATCACCAGCGCAAGGATGAGGGTAGCGATCGCGGCAATCAAACTATTCAGCCAAATAATTTTTCGCCAATGGATGCGCTTCGGCGCGGCGTCATATTCCATTTGCTGCTCTTTAGGACCGGTTTCGATACACATCGGCACGGTGATGAACAAGGTAATCCACCACGCATTAAGGAACGTAAAAAACGCCATCAGCCAAGACATAACCCCTCGTTCATCGAATTGTCTTATTTGTTAAGGTATTGTTTTTGAATATAAATAACAAAAGCTGTCATAAAAGTTTCACTTTTGATGACGGTAAAATAGAGTAAACTCAGGAAGTAGCAAAAGAATTATTGAAATCTGGCCGAGCTCAATGGATACCGAAAAGCACCTTGAATTAGAAAAGAAAATTCGTGAAGGCAAGAGCCCAAACGATGAGGGGCCTTATTACCATCATGCCTGGTGGGAATCCTACAAGGGTAGCATCAAAGGCAAGTTGCTTGGTGCGGTGCTTGGAACTGCGGCTGGTGCTATCATCGGGGGCGTCGTTGTTGCCGTAGCAGCCATCTTCACACCCTTGGCAGGGATGGTGGCAACTGGCGCCGCGATCAGTACGATTGGTGCATTCGCTGGGGCTGGTTTGCTTTACGGCGTGAAGGAATTCAGTGAAATCGGTAAGAATGTTGGCAACACCGCATCGCAATTCCGCTTATTCGAATCACGCACACGCACGATGGTTGATGGAAAAGTTGCCGAAATCAAAGAAGAGATTGGCGAGATCAAATCATTGCTTACAGGAAAAATAGACCCTAAAAAAGCTGAATATCAAGAAGCACAGCGAGTTGCGGATGATGATGAAACGAATTATCGAAAAACGCACTACGCGAAACTGAACACACCCAGAATCAACGGATTTGCTTTTTGGAAAGTAGCGCTGGTTGGGCTCGTAGCTGGCGCAGCAATAGGTGCGCTACTTGGGGCAACAGGCATTGTTGGCTATGCACTGCCAGCGGCCATCAAAATTGCTCCGGAAGTTATAACCATCGGCTCGGCATTGATTTTTGGCGCCATGGGCGCGTCGTTCGGTATCAATCGTGATTTTGCAAGGAAAATTGCTGATCGTACCGATCTATTGTTCAAGGGAATTCTTGGTTCCAAGTCTCACGATTTGGTGAAAGAACAACAAATCACTGAAGGTAAAGTGATTGAGGATATGCTGAGTGGCAAGTCCGATGCTATCGCAACCTCTGTTGTACCCGAATATATGGCAGATAAGGATGCACCGACCTCGCAAACACAGTGGCGTGATAAGGTCCTGCCTGCGGCTCAGCGTGCACTACTGAGCTTTGATCACACCCGTGCCACCCCCCAATAGATGATGATCCATGTCGTTACTTTCTAGATTGACCGGAAGTAGCAAGGCAGAGGAAGCCTTATCGAAGAAGGCCGATAATCGCTGGCATAACTTTCTGCGTCTTACTGGAGATCAGTCTGCCTATGACCCCGTCAAAGGCACGTTTGGCAGTTCTGGCATTGGGATCCCTGAAAGAATTGAATTAGAATATAATGCCATGCTGAAACGCGTTGGCAAAAAGCTATGGTCGGGCACGATCAAGGCAGCAGGAAGCGGCTTCGGCAAAGGTCTGCTCGCCACGGCGGCAATTTTGCTGGTCGGTTTCGCTATCGTCTCTGGATTAGGCGCAGTTGGGGCAGGCGCAACCTTTGCGAGTGGTATCGGCATGGGTTTATCCGTTGCCGGCAACTTCATGCTGAATAGCTGGTTTGGCGCTGGCGTATTGGCGCTTGGCGGCACACTTGGTGCGGTGTCTGATGTGCGCAAGCACACCAATAACCTGACGGCCGATATGGCGCGCGTGGAAGCGGAAGGCTACACGATTGCGCGTGACGCGAATCTGCTGAGAGAACTTCAGGGACTGCAAACCACTCAGGAAAAACCGTTTCAGGTGCCAAAGGATCAAGCACTTGAAAAAGAATGTAACTACTGTGCTCGCGAAATGGCACGGCGCGAGTCTGCTCAACAATCAAATTCCATCATGAGATAGGTTAATTATGGCTGAATTGAACACGGCGTGGGACGCCTATAAAAAACTTTTTAAAAACGCTATTTCTTCAGCCATCGTGGGCATTGCGATTGGCTCATTGATTGGTGCAGTGGTTGGTATTGCTATGCCCGTCACGGTTGGCCTCGCGACAGGACTTCTGGCTGGCGCAGCAGGTGGCTACATATTCGGTGGCGCTTATGGACAAATTCGTAGCATGAAGGAAATTAAAATTGGTGGCGGCGCGTCTGAGCAAGATGTGGTGAATGTCGCCAACATGGCGTTTGCTCAGGGCTATACGGCAGGCAAAGAACAAGCAACCAATTCTCCTAAAAAAGCGGAAGAAATTTCTCGGCAATTTCAGGAGCAGCTGGAAGAGCAGCGGAGTAAAGTGGTAGCTTCCGCAATGAGTAGATAAATGGTCAGCCTGCTTTCACATCCACGGCCAGTCATAGGCATCAGCGGGTCCAATGCTGATTCCGCCTCGGTGCGCGCGATGATGACGCAGGTGGCGAGCAGCGGTGCCATCCCGCTGTTTCTTAGTAATCATGGCGCAAGGAATGCAAAGCGGGATATTGATAAAATTGATGCACTGATCGTTATGGGCAATAACGCCGATATTGATCCCGCCCGATACGGCGAAACGCCGCATTCCAAAACAAGATCAGAAACTCAGACACCAGATGGAAGGGCACGCGCAAACTACGAATATGAGCTGATGCAGCTCGCGCTAGGCCAGAAAATGCCCATGCTTGGCGTATGCGGCGGGATGCAGCGCCTCGCGGTAATGTGCGGCGGCAAGCTGCACCAACATGTGCCTGATTTAACCGGCAATGATGATCATGCGCAGCAGGAGCATAATATCGCGCCGTTCGTGCCGGTGCAGGCGGTGCATATTGATGAAAACAGCACCCTCGGCAATATCGGCAATAGCCTGCTTGCCAGTATCGGTCATAAAATTTTATCAATTTTCACCCCCACCCATAAAGATTACAGCTATCAAGAAAACAGCATGCATCATCAGGCTGTTTCCGATCCCGGCAAAGGCCTGCGTGCAGTCGCATTTGCGGATGATAGACTGCCGGATGGCAGCAGGTTGATTGAAGCCATCGAGGCTGATCCGAATGGTGCTTTCAAAGACCAATTCCTAGTTGGCGTGCAGTGGCATCCGGAATTCAGCGCCAGTGAGCTGGGCGCAAAAATCGCAAGGAGGCTGACCGAAGAAGCGCAGCATTATGCTCATAAACATAACCGTACCCATCCGAACGCCGAAGCGCAGGATGAGACCATGCTCAGCTCGCTCGATATGCTGAAAAAACCTGCCGAAGGAATTCGTATGAAAGAAAGCGGCGCAGTTGCCTATATCATGAAGCGCCGCGAAGAATTATTTTCCGGACAATCCCGCGCTTAGGCGCGTATTACCTGCACTTCGATATGCGGCTTTTTTTCCAGCTCGCGCTTGATCAGCTGGCGCAGCGCCACGCGAACTTCCTCACGGAGTTTTTCATCGGAGGTGATTTTAGCGCGCGCCACCACATCCTCGGCAAAAGCGCGCCACTCCTCAATAAATTCAGCATCTTCCTTGCTATCCAGCACACCTGGAGCTGCCAGCTGCACCTCTGAGCGCTGCCCGAGCGCGATGGAAACAAACACCGCGCCTTCATCGCGCAGGCGGCGGCGCGTGCGGATGACATCGCCATCGGTGGGAATCAGCGAGGTGCCGTCAATGGCCACATAGCCAGCGTGAACGGAGCCAATAATGCTGGCTTCACCCGGCTCCAGCCAGACAATCGCGCCGTTATGCGCCTCGACGGTTTCTTTCACACCGAGGCTTTTCGCCAGCTTCGCATGCTCGCGCAAATGCTGCGCTTCGCCATGCGTTGGGATAGCAATCTGCGGGCGCACCAGCTCATACATGCGTTTTAATTCTTCGCGTGCGGGGTGGCCGGAGACGTGAATAAAGAAGTTACGATCGGTAATGATTTCAACCTTCTTTTTCACCAGCTGGTTTTTCACCCAGTTGATGCGCGATTCATTGCCGGGAATTTTGCGCGAAGAAAAAATCACCGTATCGCCGGGCAGAACGCGGATGTTCGGGTGTTCGCCGCGGGCAATGCGCGTCAGTGCCGCGCGCGGCTCGCCCTGGCAACCGGTGGAGATCACCAGCAAATCTTGGCGTGGAATGCTCGCCGCCTCTTTCTCATCCACAAACTCGGTATCTTCATGCAGATAACCGCTTTCTTTGGCAGCGGCTACTACACGGTGCAGCGAGCGGCCGGCAAGCGCCACCACCCTGCCCGCTTCCTTAGCGGCCATCAAAATGGAAGCAACGCGCGCGAGGTTGGAGGCAAAGGTGGATACAATCACCGCCTGCGGGCAATCCTTGATGACATCGATTAAATGCTTGCGCACCTCGCCTTCCGAGCCGGATTCCCCCTCCACAAACACATTGGTAGAATCACAAACCATGGCGAGCACCTTGCCGTCGCCGTATTTCTTAAGCGTCTCATAATCCGAAACGGGGCCGATCATCGGCGCAGCGTCGAATTTCCAGTCGCCGGTATGCATCACCACGCCCTTGGGTGTCGTAATCGCCACCGCCTGCATTTCGGGTATGGAATGAGTGAGATCCACCAGCTCCATGGAAAATGGGGCAAGCTCAAGTTTGCTGCCGGGTTTCAGCTCGGTGATTTTTGGTTTTTTGCCCGGGCCCATCTCCGCCAGCTTGTGCTTAAGAAACGCACTGGTAAAGGGCGTGGCGTAAATGGGACATTCAAACTCGCGCCATATATAAGGCACCGCGCCGAGATGGTCTTCATGCGCGTGGGTGAGCACCAGACCAAGCAAATCATCTTTAATCTCAGAAACGAACGACACATCCGGCACCACAATCTCAACGCCGGGCAGATAGTCGCTGGCGAAGCCGATGCCGCAATCGACCATCAGCCATTTGCCTTGATAATGGTAGAGGTTGAGATTCATTCCAATCTCGTTTGAACCGCCGAGCGGAACAAAGAGGAGATCATCATGATGTTTGGAAAAATCGAAGTTTGTCATGTTAGTGGCTGGAGTTTGGGGTTTGATAAGCCAGAGATACTATACTCCAGACTCCAAACTCCATACTCATTTCTGATTCATTTCATAGATTTCTTTTAAACCAATAATTGTCAAATCGGGCTCTACCGATTCAATCACAGGGCAGGCTTTGGCATAAAGCGGCGCAAGACCGCCAGTAGCGATCACTTTCATGGCCGCACCGTATTCCTTGATGATTTTAGCAACCAACGATTCCACCATACCGGCATAGCCATGATAAATACCGGATTGCATGGCATGGGTCGTGTTGGTGCCGATCACCTTATCCGGCGGCTGAATGGCGACATTGGGCAGTTTCGCGGCGGCGCGGTGCAGCGCATCAAGCGAGAGGTTCACGCCGGGCGCGATTACGCCGCCGAGATACGCACCTTTTGCGGTCACGACGTCAAACGTCGTCGCGGTACCAAAGTCGATCACGATCAGGTCTTTTTTATATTTACGCCAAGCAGCAAAGCTGTTTACCAGACGGTCAGCGCCGACTTCGCGCGGATTATCGATCCTGACCGTAATACCAAGGTCGAGATTCAAGCGCGGATCGCCGATCACCATCAGTTCGGTGTTAAAGTAGCGTTTAGCCAACTGCCTCAGATCAAAAATCGCCTGCGGCACAACAGAAGAAAGCACGGCGGCCTTGATGTTTTTAGGATCAAGCTTTTCATACGCCATCACCTGCGTCAGCCACACGCCATACTCATCGGCCGTCCGCTTTGCATCGGTGGAAATGCGCCATTGACCGAGAATACGATCACCGACGAATACGGCAAAAACAACATTGGTATTGCCAGCATCAATAACGAGCAGCACCTAAACCTCCGCCGGGAAAATATCCGCCGCGCGAATATACTGCCTGCGGCCATCTTCAAGCTTAAGCACAAGGTTGCCATGCTCATCAATCGTCTCGGCGATGCCTTCAATTTCGCGATCCGGCAAGCGTGCGATAACAGTCTTTTTCATATTCCACGCGACATTCAGCCAGTGCGTGCGAATGCGAGCAAAACCACCCGCATTCCATTCGTTGTAGTACTCAATAAAATGATGAATGAAACGGGATAAAATAATTTTAGCGCTTACAAGCTCTACGCCGACTTTGGTGAGGCATGTTGCAGGAAATTCAGCGTCTTCAGGAAAGCTATCAACATTCACGCCAACACCCACTACGACCCAGCTACCGCCTTCTTCGCCCGCCTGAAACGATTCGAGTAGAATGCCACCAAGCTTCTTACCAGATATGAGAATATCATTGGGCCATTTGCAAAAAAGCTCTGCGGGATCAGGCACAATCGCTTCCAGCGTCTCGTGCACCGCGCAGGCCGCCACAAATGAAAGCTCAGAAAAAAGTGCAAGCGGCTTTTCGGGCTTAAGCAAAACCGAAACAAACAAATTGCCTTCCTCAGAAACCCACTCGCGCCCCATGCGGCCTTTGCCGGCGGTTTGTTTTTTCGCCCAGATTACAGCGCCGTGGCCGCTGCCACTGCGAGCCAGCCTTTTGGCCTCTTCGTTAGTGGAATCAAGTGAGTCGAATGACAGCAGGTGGTAGTCGTTAAGGAGATTGGCCTGTTCTTTGGTTTTACTGTTTGGCATATCAGGGCACCAGAATCTTCGCGGCGATGCTAGCCTGTGCAATTAAAGGCATCGGTAGCAAGAAAAATAGGAACGTTACCGCCGCACCAAGCGATACACTTGCTGGCAACCAGATAGTCTGGGATTTATCAAAGCCCCATGCTGGTTCATCAAAATACATGACCTTCACAACCTTGATGTAATAATAGCAGCCAATAACGCTGGTGAGCACCCCGATCACCGCGAGCCAGACAAGACCGCTACTCACGGCGGCGATGATCACGAACATCTTACCGAAAAAGCCTGCAAGCGGCGGAATACCGGCCATGGAGAACATAAAAATGGAAATGGCAATCGCCATCGCCGGATGGGTTTGCGACAAGCCGGAAAGGTCTTTGATTTCTTCCACCGCATGGCCACCACGGCGCATCAGCATCACACAGCCGAACATGCCCGCGCTCATAAAAATATAGACACCAAGATAAATCAGCATCGCCTGCACACCTGCTTGCGATCCGGTGGCGAGCGCCATAAGCATAAAGCCGACATGGCCGATCGAGCTATAGGCCAGCAGACGCTTGATATTGGTCTGAACAATGGCGGCGAGCGCCCCCACCAGCATGGAAAGCACCGAGGCGGCAATCACCACTTGCTGCCACTGGGCAAAAAGTGAGGCGAATGGATCAAGCAGTAAGCGCGTAAATAACACCATAGCCGCGATTTTCGGCGCGGTGGCGAAAAAGGCAGTCACCGGTGTCGGAGCGCCCTCATACACATCCGGCGTCCACATATGGAAGGGCACCGCCGATAGCTTAAAGCAGAAACCGACGATGATGAGGATCATGCCGACGATGATGCCTTTGGAAACTTCGCCGCCTGCAAAGGCCACGCCGAGCGCGTCAAACGAGGTGGTGCCAGCAAAGCCATACACCAGCGACATACCAAACAGCATCATGCCGGAAGCAAGCGCGCCGAGCATGAAATATTTAAGCCCTGCCTCACTGGATTTCGTTGTATCGCGCGAAAAGGAGGCCAGCACATAGAGCGCAAGGCTCGACATTTCGAGCGCCATGTAAAGCGCAAGCAAATCATTCGCCGAGACCATCAGCAGCATACCGAGCACGGCAAACAGTTTCAGGATCACAAACTCAAAGGGCCGCCCGCGCACATGCAGCCAGTCGGAAGCCATAATGAGCACCAGTGCCGCACTACCGAGAATGAGTAGCTTGGCAAACAGCGTAAAACCATCGACATGGAACATGCCATTGAATATCGTCTGCGCGCCATGATGCTGGCAGATGACGAGATAACCGGCACCAAGGATCGCCGCAACACCAAGCCACATCATGTTATAGGCGGCAGGTTTGCGATAAACACCATACACAAGCAGCGCCATCGCGACCAGGCAGAGATACAGCTCCGGCAGGATCACAGGCAGCGCGGCCATTGTTATATCACCGGTCATGGCTTCATCTCGACTTGCTTAATGAGGTTATTCAAGGACGGTTCCATCGCCTTCAGATAGGGCTGTGGATAGATACCGATCCAGATAACAAGCGCCACGATGGGGATGAAAATCACTTTCTCGCGCACGCTCATATCAAGCATCGCGCGCACATGCTCGCTTCCGATCTCACCGAACACGACGCGGCGATAAAGCCACAGCATATAGGCCGCGCCGAGCACCACGCCAGTTGCGGCAAAGAACGCCACCCATGTATTCGCCTTGAACGCGCCGAGCAGAACCAGAAACTCGCCGACGAAGCCGGACGTGCCGGGCAGGCCGACGGACGCCATAGTAAAGAATATGAAATAAAGCGCGTATTTGGGCATGACTTCCGCGACGCCGCCATAAGCCGAAATCTCGCGCGTGTGCAGCCGGTCATACACCACACCAACACAGAGAAACAGCGCGCCGGAGACAAGGCCGTGGCTAATCATCTGGATCATCGCGCCCTGAAGCCCCTGCAGGTTCATGGTGAAAATCCCGATCGTCACAAAGCCCATATGCGCCACCGACGAATAGGCAATCAGCTTTTTCATATCCGTCTGCACCAGCGCGACCAGCGAGGTGTAAATCACCGCGATGATGGAAAACGTGTAAATCAGCCATGTATAGTGATGTGAAGCCTCCGGCAGCATCGGCAGCGAGAAACGCAGGAAACCATAGCCGCCCATCTTCAGCAGGATACCTGCGAGGATCACCGAGCCGGCGGTCGGCGCCTGCACGTGCGCATCCGGCAGCCAGGTATGCACCGGCCACATCGGCACCTTCACCGCAAAGGAAGCGAGCATCGCCAGCCACAGCCACTGCTGCACATTCAGGCCAAGCGTCGGCGCTTTGGTCATCAGCTCGGGAATGCTCGTGGTGCCGAACTGCAGGTACATATAAAGAATCGCAACAAGGAAGAGCACCGAGCCAGCGAGCGTGTAAAGGAAGAATTTATACGATGCATAAATACGGTTTTTGCCGCCCCAGATGCCGATGATAAGAAACATCGGAATCAGCATGCCCTCGAAGAATAAATAGAACATAAGCGCATCCAGCGAGACAAACACGCCGATCACCATCGCCTCTAGAATCAGGAAATTCACCATGAAGGCGCGCGCGCGCGACTGCACCGTTTCCCAGCTGCATAAAATACAGATCGGCATCAGGAAGGTGGTGAGCAGCACCATGAACAGCGAAATACCATCTATGCCCAGATGGTAGCTGATACCCAGCCCGGCAAACCATTCATGCTTTTCTACAAATTGGAACTCGGCGGTGGTGGTATCAAACATTGCCCAGAGCAGCAGCGACACAAGGAACGTGACGACAGTCGTAAATAGCGCGATATAATGCGCTTCCCTCCGCCCCTGCTCAGCATGCTCCGCGCGCGTGAAGGCGAGTATCGCCAGCGCGCCGAAAAGAGGAAGAAGAATGAGTGACGTCAGCAGCATCTATCCCCCAAACACCACCCAGCTGATGATGGCCATAAAACCAATCAGCATGGCAAACGCATAGTGATAGACATAGCCGGTCTGGAGGCGGCTGGTGCGGCCGGCGAAGATTTGCGCCGCCAGCGCTGCGCCGTTGGGCATGCCGTCCACCAGCTTTTCATCCCAGAATTTCCAAAGGCTCGCGCCGAGGCGCTTGGCAGGGCGAACGAACACCGCATCATACAGCTCATCGACATACCATTTATTCAGCAGGAACTGATACAAACCCGGCATGCGCGACACCAGCGTGGCAGGAATGGCAGGATTTTTAATGTAAAACACCCATGCGAGCGCAATGCCCGATAGCGCGACAACCAATGGAAGCAGCGGAACCCAGCCCGGCACATGGTGCGTCGCTTCAAAAATCTCAAGGGTTGCAATGCTCGCCTGCCAGAAATTGCTATCATGCGAAACAAGGTTCAGCGCGTGATAACCGATAATACCGGAAAATAGCGTGCCGAATACGAGGAGTAGCAGCGGCTTTAGCATAATCGGTGGGGATTCATGCACATGGCTCATCACTTCTTTGCTTGCACGCGGCGCTCCGTGGAAGGTCATGAAGATCAGGCGCCATGAATAAAACGCGGTCATGAACGCAGCGGCGATACCCATCCAGAATGCCCAGCGGCCAACGCCGTCCGCTGCATAGGCCGCTTCTAAAATCATATCCTTGGAATAGTAACCGGCAAAAACGGGAATGCCCGCGAGCGCCAGCGAGCCGAGCCACATATAGCCGTAAGTGACCGGCATCAGTTTCCAGATGCCGCCCATCCTGCGCATATCCTGCTCGCCGGACATGCCGTGTATCACGCTGCCTGCGCCGAGGAAAAGCAATGCTTTGAAAAACGCATGGGTCATCAAATGGAACATCGCCGCGCCATACGCGCCGACGCCGCAGGCAAAAAACATATAGCCGAGCTGCGAGCAGGTAGAATACGCAATCACGCGCTTGATGTCGTTCTGCACAAGGCCGACGGTCGCGGCGAAAAAGGCAGTGAGCGCGCCGACGATGGTGACCACCATCAGCGCCGTATGTGATTCTTCAAACAGCGGCGACATGCGCACCACGAGGAATACACCGGCGGTCACCATGGTTGCCGCGTGGATGAGCGCGGAGACGGGCGTCGGGCCTTCCATCGCGTCCGGTAGCCAGGTATGCAGGCCAAACTGGGCGGATTTGCCCATCGCGCCTATAAACAGAAGAATGCACGCAAGTGTGAGCGCATGAAATTGCATGCCAAGGAAATTAAATGTCGAAGTTTTGTGTGCTTCAATGCCGGCAAAAATCGTATCAAACTGCACGCTGCCGAAAATCACAAACACCGCGAAAATACCCAGCGCAAAACCGAAATCGCCAACGCGGTTCACAAGGAATGCTTTGATCGCGGCGGCGTTTGCTTCTTTCTTTTTGAACCAGAAACCGATCAGCAGATAAGAACACAGCCCCACCCCTTCCCAGCCAAGGAAGAGCTGCACGAGGTTATCGCTGGTCACCAGCATGAGCATGAAAAATGTAAAGAGCGAGAGATAGGCCATGAAGCGCGGCTGGTGCTCATCGTGGCTCATATAACCAACCGAGTAGAGATGCACCACCGCTGACACCCATGTCACTACCACCAGCATCACCGCGGTCAGCGCATCAACACGTAGCGTCCAGCGCACATCAAAATCCCCCACCACCATCCAGCTGGCGAGGTTTACCTTATGCACCAACCCCTGCGGCCCCAACATCTCGCGCCAGTCGCCATGCGCTGCGCCATATTTGGCAAATTCCATGAACACGATGCCGGAGAACAGCGCCGCTAAGCACATGCCGCCGCAGGTGATGATGTGGGCAGCGCGCGGCGAAATCGTGCGCACGGTGAGGCCAACGCCAAGCGCGGCAAGTAGCGGCAGGAAAACGATGAGCGAGATCATAGCCTATCCTCTCATCATATTGACATCTTCCACCGCAATCGTGCCGCGGTTTCGGAAGTAGATCACTAAAATAGCAAGGCCGATAGCGGCTTCAGCAGCGGCGACGGTTAAAATAAACATCGCAAAAATCTGGCCGGATAAATCCCCGAGCATCACCGAGAACGCCACGAAATTGATATTCACCGACAGCAGAATCAGCTCCACCGACATCAGGATGGTGATGATGTTTTTACGGTTGAGGAAAATGCCGCAAATGCCGATGGTAAAAAGTAGGCTGGAAACCACGAGGTAATGCATGATGCCAATGGAGCCGAAAAACAGGTGATCCATGCTACGCCCCCTGCCCCGGCTTAACTTTCACAATCTCCATCGCATCCTCGCGCCTGCGGTTCATCTGAACCGATACGCTTTGCTTGCGCACGCCTTCGCGCGTACGCAGCGTCAGCACAATCGCGCCGATCATCGCAATAAGCAGGATAATGCCCGCCATCTGGAATGGGTAGAGATACCAAGTGTACATCACCTGCCCGATCGCTTCGGTATTGGTGATCTCGGCAGGATCAGGAATAGCATGGGTGGTAGCGGCTTTGTTGCTCTCCATATTCAGCGAAATGGAATAAACAAAAATCAGCTGGAACAGCACAATCGCCGCGACACTAAGGCCAAGCGGCAGATATTTCTGAAAGCCTTCACGTAGCTCGGCAAAATTGATATCAAGCATCATCACCACAAAGAGGAAAAGCACCGCCACCGCGCCGACATACACAATCACCAGGGTCATCGCGATATATTCCGCGCCGATCAGGATGAAAAGCCCCGCCGAATTGAAAAAGGCAAGGATCAGGAAAAATACCGAATGCACTGGGTTCTTTGATGAAATCACCATCAGCGCCGAAAACACCGTCACAGCTGCGAAAAGGTAAAAAACAATCGTGGGAAGGAGTTCTTGCACTTAAACCCCCGCGAAAGCGGGGGTCCTGCCCGCTGTTATTTGATTCAAACCATCATTCAACATATACATCTTTTTACTCTACTGGATCCCCGCTTTCGCGGGGATGAGGTTCATCGATACGCCGCATCTGCACTCAAATTAGCAGCGATGGCAGATTCCCAGCGCTCACCATTTTCGAGCAGTTTATCTTTGTTATAGAAAAGTTCTTCGCGCGTGTAGGTGGCGAATTCAAAATTGGGGCCTTCGACAATCGCATCCACCGGGCAGGCTTCCTGACAAAAGCCGCAGTAAATGCATTTGGTCATGTCGATATCGTAGCGGGTGGTGCGGCGGCTACCGTCGGCGCGCGCCTCGGCTTCGATGGTGATGGCCTGCGCCGGACAGATCGCTTCGCAGAGTTTGCAGGCGATGCAGCGTTCTTCACCGTTTGGGTAGCGACGCAGCGCATGTTCACCGCGAAAGCGCGGGCTGAGCGGGCCTTTTTCAAAAGGGTAATTAATCGTCACCGGCTTTTTGAACATGTATTTGAGCGTCATCCAGAAGCCAGATAGCAGCTCGGTGAGCAGGAAGGCGCGGGCGGTGCGGTCAAGAGCCATAACTAACCTTGTACAAAAACAACATATGCGGACACCAGCACTACCCAAACCAGCGACAAAGGCAAGAACACTTTCCAGCCAAGGCGCATCAGCTGGTCATAACGATAGCGCGGCAGGGTGGCACGTGCCCAGATGAATACAAAGAGGCAGAAAAACACCTTCCCTACAAACCACAATACGCCAGGGATAAAGTCCAGCGCAGCAACTGGTGCATACCAGCCACCTAAGAACAGAATGGTGATCATCCCGCTCATCAAAATCATGTTCATGTATTCGCCGAGGAAAAACAGCGCGAAGCTCATCGACGAATATTCAACGTTGTAGCCGGAAACAAGTTCGGCTTCCGCTTCTGGCAAATCAAACGGATGGCGGTTGGTTTCCGCAAGCGCGGAGATAAAAAACACGATAAACATCGGGAAAAGAATCCCAACCGCATGCCAGTTTGCGATACCGCCCGCCTGTGAAGCGACCACATCGCCAAGATTGAGCGAGCCGACAAGAAGCAGCACGGTCACAATCACAAAACCGATCGACACTTCATACGAGACCATCTGCGCGCTGGAACGAATCGCGCCAAGAAAAGCATATTTGGAATTGCTCGCCCAGCCAGCCATAATGATGCCATACACACCGAGCGACGAGATAGCAAAGAGATAGAGAATCCCGACATTAATATCAGCGATCACGAAATTTTCAGAAAGCGGAATCACCGCCCAGCCAAGCAGCGCCAGCGCAAAGGTGACCATCGGCGCGGCGATAAAGACGATCTTGCTCGCCTGCGTCGGCCAGATGGTTTCTTTGAAAATTAGCTTCAGCCCGTCAGCAAACGGTTGCAGCAGGCCAAAAAAGCCCACCACGTTCGGGCCTTTCCGAAGCTGCATGGCGGCGATCACCTTACGCTCGTAGTAGGTCGTCATCGCCATCGCGATCATCAGCGGCACCGCCACCAGCAAAATCTTGCCGATGATTTCTAGGAGTGGCCAAACAGTCTCCAGGCACTCGGTCAGCCAGGCCATCATGCCGCCCTCTTCTGCTCATTCATTTCCCGCACGCACTCACCCATCGTGCGCGAGGCGCGTGAGATAGGGTCGGTCATGTAGAAATTGGTGATGAAGGGTTCAAATACGGCGCCGCTGATTGAACCGAGATTTTTCGGCGCCCCTTGCCATACGCCAGACGTGATCTGGTTAATCGCGGCAAAGCTTGGCGCCAGCTTCGCCATACGCGCGCGCAGCTGCTCGATCGTATTATAGGGTAGCGACTTGCCCAGCGCATCGGATAGCGCGCGGATAATCGCCCAGTCGTCTTTTGCCTGCCCGGGTGGGAAGACACAGCGTTTGGCGCGCTGGGCACGGCCTTCCAGATTCACGTAGGTCGCATCTTTTTCGGTGTAGGCAGCGCCGGGCAGAATCACATCTGCGCGCTGCGCGCCATCATCGCCATGATGCCCCTGATAAATCACGAAGGTGCGGCCAAGCAGGTTCATATCAAATTCATCAGCGCCGAGAAGGTAGACGAGCTTTAAGGTTTCTTTTTTGCAGCCGTCGAAAATGCCGGCCATATCCTTGCCGTCTTTCATCGGCACAAAGCCAGCATCCAGCGCGCCGACGCGGCCTGCCGCGTGATGCAGCACATTAAACCCGTTCCAACCGTCCTTGATCATGCCATATTTCTCAGCAACCGCTTTTGCTGTTTGGATGATGGCATGACCATCATTGCGTGCAAGTGCGGCGGTGCCCAAAATCAGCATCGGGTTTTTGGCGCCAGCTAGAATCTCTGCCAGCGGATGTTTGCCGGATGCAATATCGGCGAGCGTGCGCGGATCATTACCCAGTGTTTCGTAACCATAAGTCAGCTCGGTTTCCGGACCGATAGAGACAATGCGAAGCTTGCCGGAAAGCCATGCTTTGCGGATACGCGCGTTGACTAGCGGCGCTTCTAAGCGCGGGTTCGCACCCACCAGAAGCAACACATCCGCCTGCTCGATGCCAGCAATAGTTGTATTAAAAAGATAATTGCTGCGGCTTGTCGGATCAAGCTGCGCGCCTTCCTGACGGCAATCGCGGCTCATCACGCCGATGCTGTCGAGGAGATCACGCAGCGCTACGGCGCTCTCTGAGCACACCAGATTACCGGCAATCGCCGCCATCTGCTCCGGCTTTAAATGCTTCATCTTCGCCGCGATGACATCAAACACTTCCTGCCAGCTGGCTTCTCTCAGCTTACCATCCTCGCCACGCACATAAGAGCGGTCAAGGCGCTGGACTTTCAGGCCGTCACAGGCGTGGCGCGTTTTGTCTGAAATCCATTCCTCGTTAATTGCTTCATTGACACGCGGCAGAACCCGCAGCACCGCCTGACCGCGGCTATCAACGCGGATGTTCGAGCCCACCGCATCCATCACGTCAATCGTTTCGGTATGTTTCAGTTCCCACGGACGGGCAGCAAAAGCATAGGGCTTGCTGGTGAGCGCGCCCACCGGACACAGATCCACCATATTACCGGAAAGCTCCGAGGTGAGCGCTTTTTCGACATAGGTGCCGATTTCCATATGCTCGCCGCGGCCGAACGCGCCAAGCTCCGGCACACCGGCGACCTGCGTGGCAAAGCGCACGCAGCGTGTGCAGTGGATGCAGCGCGTCATCTGCGTTTTAATCAGCGGGCCCATGTATTTATCTTCGACAGCGCGCTTCATTTCCTTATAGCGGCTGATACCGGTGCCGTAGGCCATCGCCTGATCCTGCAAATCGCACTCGCCGCCCTGATCGCAGATCGGGCAATCGAGTGGATGGTTGATAAGCAGAAATTCCATCACTCCTTCGCGGGCTTTTTTCACCATCGGCGAATTGGTTTTCACTACCATGCCGTCGGCGCAGGGCAGCGCGCACGATGCCTGCGGCTTAGGCGGCCCGGGCGATACTTCAACGAGACACATGCGGCAATTGCCGGCAATGGCGAGCCGCTCATGGTAGCAGAAGCGCGGAATCTCGATGCCAAGCTGCTCGCACGCCTGAATCAGCACTGTGCCCGCTGCGACTTCTATTTCTTTTCCGTCAATTGTAAGTTTAGGCATAATTTCACGTATGTTTCTGTGCTAATTGGTTGATTAGCTCAAATACTTTTTCTTTGAGCATCTCAAATTGTTTAGCATTGGTTTTCTTAAATTTCACAATGCTATTAGCGGCATTTTTCTTTTCATCGGCGCTGCGGCCGGAGCGAACGAATTCAATCGAGCCCATGCCGAGCAACACGGGTGGCTTGAACATCACTTCCGAAATCGCCGCCAGCGGAATTTCGCGCTTCGAGTTGAGGCCATATTTGAACATATTAAAAACACCGGAGCGCAGAATCACGACGCGATCATTCATGAGCTCAACTTCACCATCAAACCCTTTTACCTTCATTAGTAACTTAGCCATCTGTTTTCCTTTTCGGGTTTATGCGGCTTTCTTGCCGCTATAGTCGTGAATTCGGCGTTCGATCTCGCCGCGGAAATGACGTACCAACCCCTGCACCGGCCATGCGGCAGCATCGCCAAGCGCACAGATCGTGTGGCCTTCGATACGGCCTGCAACGTCCAGCATCTGATCAATCTCTTCAATCTTCGCCTGGCCTTTTGCCATGCGCTCCATCATGCGCCATAGCCAGCCTGTGCCCTCGCGGCAGGGCGTGCACTGACCGCAGGATTCATGCGTATAGAATTTAGATAGTCGCGCAATGGCTTTCACGATATCCGTTGATTTGTCCATGACGATGACACCCGCAGTGCCAAGGCCGGTTTTAACAGCCTTCAGCGAATCAAAATCCATCAGCACCGTCTCGCAAATATCTTTAGGAATAAGGGGGGTTGATGAACCGCCAGGAATAATCGCGAGCAAATTATCCCAGCCACCGCGCACACCGCCTGCATGTTTTTCAATCAACTCTTTCAGTGGAATCGACATCGCTTCTTCCACGTTGCAGGGCTTATTCACATGGCCGGAGATGCAGAATACTTTTGTGCCAGTATTATTGGGCTTGCCAATACTTGCAAACCACGATGCGCCGCGCCTAAGGATAGTCGGCACCACGGCGATGGTTTCAACATTATTCACCGTCGTCGGGCAGCCCCACACACCGCATGCAGCAGGGAACGGTGGCTTCAGGCGCGGCTGGCCTTTTTTACCTTCCAGCGATTCGATGAGCGCCGTTTCTTCACCGCAAATATAAGCACCCGCGCCTTCATGAATAAAAATATCGCAATCAAAGCCGGAACCGCATGCATTTTTACCAATCAGGCCGGCGTCATAGGCTTCATCAATCGCATGCTGGATGCGTTTGATTTCTTCAACATATTCGCCGCGAATATAAATGTAGGCGGCGACCGCGCGCATCGCGAAACAGGCAATCAGGCAGCCCTCAATAAGCTTGTGCGGCTCGTGACGCATCATATCGCGATCTTTGCAGGTTCCTGGCTCACCCTCATCGGCGTTCACCACAAGATAGCTTGGCCTGCCGTCGGACTGCTTGGGCATGAACGACCATTTCATCCCTGTCGCAAACCCTGCGCCGCCACGGCCACGCAGGCCGGATGCTTTCACCGCCTCGACAATCGCTTCGGGCGTTTGGCTCAAAATGGCCTTGGTGTTATCCCAATCGCCCCGCGCCCGCGCGCCGCTAAGGCGCCAGTCGTCAAAGCCGTAGAGATTAGAAAAAATTCGATCTTGAAGAGATAGCATCTACTGATCCCCCATCGGTTCACTAGAGCGGCGACCACTCTGCGGCCCTGGCTTTGGATCATGGCCAAGCGCAAATTCATCAACGAGTTTACTCATCATATCTGGCGTAAGGTCTTCATAATAATGCTCGCCAACCTGACACATCGGCGCATTCACACATGCGCCCAAACATTCTGCTTCTTTGAGTGTGAATTTTCCATCCGGCGTCGTCTCGCCTACTTTGATACCGAGCTTCTTCTCGCAGGCCGCAACAATCGCGTCAGAACCACGGAGCCAGCAAGGCGTGGTGGTACAGATTTCGATCATGTACTCGCCAACAGGCTCCAAGTTATACATGGTGTAGAATGAGGCAACTTCATAAACACGCACTGGTGCCATGCCAAGGATGGAGGCAACATAATCCATTGCAGATTTGCTTAAATAATTTCGATTTTGCTTTTGCGCCAGCGTGAGCAGCGGCATCACCGCGCTTTGCTGTTTACCTGCGGGGTAACGTGCAATGATTGCTTTAGCATGCTCGACATTTTCTTTAGAGAAAGAAAACTCTGGCTCATGTTTTTTTTGGTTAGCAATTTTGGTCATCATGGCTTGCGGGCTCCTGCATGGGGCGGCCGTCCCCGCGGGCGATTAAAGTTATGGTATACACGCAGCAAACGCGTCGTCACCTCTTGGCCTTCCTGAGGCGCAGGCGGCATCAGCAGCATGCGGCCTTTTTTGAATTCACCAAAATCATTCGCAACAATAAAACATGCCTGCGTATCAACAATCTTGCCTTCGTTGTAAAAATAAACAAACCCCTCATAAACCGTATATTGCGTGAGTGAATCGCCTTCTTTGCGTTTAAATTTGTCATAAAACGCTCTGCGGTTGTTGGTTTTGGTCGCCAGCTTCAAGGGACGATAGGTCGAATCTGCAGAGAAATGAATATACTGCATGGGCGTTGCCTGGAAATCAGCACTCTCTTTGCCCGCCGGTTGTTCATAGAGTTTTTCCAAGCGATAAAATCCCCAAAGATCACCAGGCTTACATGGTGTTGATGGTGGCAGGGTTGGAAACACATTACTAAGCGGCGACGCTTGCGGTGCCGGACGATTGGCAGGAGCAGGCGGCACAACCGCGGCGGGGTTGGCAGGCGCAGGCACGGCGGCGGCTGGGGCAGCAATTGCTGCTGGCGCTGGCGCCGGCACCACAGCCTGCTGCGCCCATGCAATCGCAGGCAATAATGATAAAAATAATATCACAAAACTAGATGCATATCTCGCTGCGGTGAGCAAAGCGCGAAGCGATGGAGTCCGAAAAAACGAGTGTACATTACAGTACACGACGTTTTTGAGGGAGGCTCCATTGCAAGCAGATTTGCCGCCGCAGGTAGAGATAGGTAGCAAGTTTTTCATCGATCAATCTCCCCGAACACAATGTCCATCGTTCCGATGATCGCAGTGACATCGGCGAGCATATGGCCTTTGCTCATGAATTCCATCGCCTGCAAATGGGCGAATCCCGGCGCGCGGATCTTGCAGCGATAAGGTTTATTGGAGCCATCAGCAACCACATACACGCCGAACTCGCCCTAGGGTGCTTCGTCGGCAGTGTAGGTCTCGCCTGCAGGCACATGGTAGCCCTCGGTATAGAGTTTGAAGTGATGGATGAGGCCCTCCATCGATTGTTTCATCAGGCCACGCTTGGGTGGTGCGATTTTGGGGTCATCCGTAACAACAGGCCCGCCTGGCATTTTATCAAGGCATTGCTCAATCAGCTTCAGCGACTGGCGCATCTCTTCCATTCGGCATAAATAGCGATCCCAGCAATCGCCGTTTTTACCGATGGGTACATCAAACTCCAGCTGTTCATAAATTTCGTAGGGCTGGGATTTACGAAGATCCCACGCTACGCCGGAGCCGCGCAGCATTGGGCCGGAAAAGCCCCAGTCCATCGCCTCTTTCGCCAAGACCACGCCGATATCGACCATGCGCTGCTTGAAGATGCGGTTTTCGGTGAGCAGGTCATCAACATCATCGATAATCTTGTAAAAGCCCTTCACAAATTTGGCGATATCCGCATCAAGTCCCGCCGGAATATCCTGATGTACGCCGCCCGGACGAATATACGCCGAATGAAAGCGCGCGCCCGATGCACGCTCATAAAACTCGAGCATTTTTTCGCGCTCTTCGAACATCCATAAGAGCGGGGTCATCGCCCCAACATCAAGCGCTTGCGTGGTGACGTTCAGAATATGGTTTAAGATGCGCGTCAGCTCGCAGAACATGACGCGGATATATTTCGCGCGCTCAGGGATTTCACACCCCAGCAGCTTTTCCACCGCCAGCGAGAAGCAGTGCTCCTGGCACATCGGCGAGACATAATCCAGCCGATCAAAATAGGGCAGCGCCTGCAAATAAGTTTTATGCTCGATCAGTTTTTCGGTACCACGATGTAGCAGGCCAATATGCGGATCGGCGCGCTCCACCACCTCGCCGTCCATCTCCAGCACAAGACGCAGTACACCGTGCGCCGCCGGATGCTGCGGGCCAAAATTCAGCGTGAGGTTTTTTAAATCAACGATGGGCTGGGTCATGAGCAAGGTTTTAGCGACTTTAATCTAGTTTTTCTAGTGCCGATTTATGAAGAAAGTATGAAGCGTGCTATGTCAGGAACCGATGCATCACATAAACATCGACATAACCCCTCTTGGCATGGCGGAAACCCTCAGGCAGCGTACCGACAATCTTCATGCCTAGCGATTGCCACAGCTCTACCGCCACCTGGTTGGTGCTCACGACAAAATTAAACTGCATCGCCCTATAGCCGAGCCTCTTTGCGGTCTTGAGCGCATGCTTGCCGAGTGCGGTGGCGATACCCATACGCCGGTAATCAGGGTGGACGATGAAGGAAGCATTGGCGACATGCTCAGCGCGGCCGGTACGGTTGCGGCGGATGGTGGCGATACCCGCCACCTTGCCTTTTACATCCGCCACATAGCAGTGGGTATCCGGCGCAGTCATCCAGTAGGCGAGCGAGCGCTCCGGCATCATCTCTTCACGGGTATAGGAATAGGTCATGCCTTCATCGAGTATCTGGCAGAAGATATCGTAAATCTCTTCGAAATCCTCGAGGCGGGCGGGGCGCAGCGCGAAACGCTGCGAGTGTTGAGTGTGGAGTGTAGAGTGTGGCTTCTTAGGCATTTTTGCGCTCTAACGCGTTGTAAAGCCCGTGGAGCTTTTTACCAAGCACTACCATTAGTGAGTTTAGCTCCTGAATATCAGGAACACCGATATAACCAAGCTCTAAAGCTATTGTCCTTTGCGTCCTAAGTTCCGCAAGCGAACCAATGGCAATCGAGATAAATCTCATGAAATCTTTGGTTGATTTGCGAGCGCCCCCTTCTGCAATATTGGAAGGGATCGAAACTGCCGCTCTACACATCTGATCGACAAGCCTATATTTTTCTTTATCGGGAAATTTTTCTGTCAGCACATAAATCATTTTTACCAATTTAATACCCAGCTGCCACACTTCAAGGCTTTCGTGGCTTTCGAATTCTTGCTTACACTCCACACTCTATACTCCACACTCAGCACTACTTTGCCGCTTTCTCATCCCCAGGCAGCACGTAATCACCGCCCTCCCATGGGCTAGAAAAATCAAAGCTACGATAAGCTTGATTCAGTTTGACGGGCTCATAAACAACACGTTTCTGCTCATCGTCATAGCGAAGTTCAACATAGCCGGTGAGCGGGAAATCCTTGCGCTGAGGGTGGCCATCAAAACCATAATCAGTGAGGATACGGCGCAGGTCAGGATTGCCGTCAAACAGGATGCCATACATATCCCACGCCTCGCGCTCATACCAGCCGGCGCTCGAAAAAACCGACACCACCGACGGTACCGGCGTCATTTCATCGGTTGTCAGCTTCACACGAATACGAAAGTTGTGCTTAAGGCTGAGGAGCTGATACACCACTTCAAAACGCTGCTCGCGCTCAGGATAGTCAACACCGGCAATATCGACCAGCTGTTTGCACAGCGTGTGCGGATTATCGCGCAGGAACTCCAGCAGCGCCGCGACATGCGCGCGGTTGGTGGTCAGCACCATTTCGCCGCCCACCACCTCCGCCTTGTCGATGTGCGAGGGATAGGTTTGCTGGAGGTAGTTTACTAACTCGTTCATGGCGGCTCACTTTAATAAGGCATCATACTCGGCGTGCGAACCGATCCAATGCCAGATAGACACCCCGTCATTATTAACGGCGAGCGCCCGATGATTCAAACCAATTCTTTAAGGTCCCAGCCTATGGCACTTAACGAAATATTAGGCACGGACATCCCTCCCCCTGTAGGGGGGAGGTTAGGAGGGGGGCGCCTTTGGAAGATAGATGAGTATCAGCGTTTACCAAGCCCGCCCCCTCCCCGACCCTCCCCCTATGGGGGAGGGAGTTGGCAGCGCCGATTTTTTTTCGCTAAAAGGGTTACCGATTTTCTTAGAGTGCAGTGACGTATGGGCGGGATAAAGTTATCGCTTCAGCATAGAATGCATCAAGCTTACCGGATGCACTATCGGCTTCAATCTGCTTATCCCATGCATCCTGATCAATATGCGCGGCAACATAATCGCCGAGCCAGCGAGTGAGCTTGGCCAGTTACGGCTTGGGCAGGGCGGTAATGGCAGATTCTATTTGAGATAAGTTCATGACTTGATGATATCAAAAAACTATAAAAATCAACTTGAGAGAGCGATTAACTGATGGAGGACATCATACATCAACGCCTCCTCGATGGGGGCTTTGACGGGCTGGCATAGCTCAGTGCATCACGTAGACCATGCAAATGCTCGTTCGTTAAATCGTCTTGAGTAATGCCCACCTTCATTAACTCTGTTGTAACTTGCTGCGCTGCCTTAAAAACAGCATCTTTGTAGTGAGCATATTCCGCATCTCGCAACAGCTCGCTTCGTGCTTTTTTCGCCATGCCTTCTTCTGTACTTTTAATCCCTTCCACGAGCAAATTAAGTGAAAGCAATATTGACGGCATATCACCACCCATCGAATGTTCTACTTCTGTCAATGGCTTTTGTACATCTCGCGGATAAGCGTCATGAAGCACCAACAGTGCTCGTGCGAATGTGTTAGACGTTCTCCAGTATGCATCTTTATATTTTTCACAGGCACTAGCCTTATTCAAAAAGAATGCCTGTAAAACACCGAGATCTTTGGCGAGCGGAACTAAAATCGATTTAAATTTATCATCCTGAGGATCAAGTTCGCTTAGATGTGTCACCTAATAATCGTCCCCTTACGGCGGATTTTCTTTTGCAGCTGAAGGATGCCATACATCAGTGCCTCGGCGGTCGGCGGGCAGCCCGGAACATAGACATCCACCGGCACAATGCGGTCGCAGCCGCGCACCACGGAATAAGAATAATGGTAATACCCGCCGCCATTGGCGCAAGAGCCCATGGAAATCACATAGCGCGGCTCGGCCATCTGGTCATAGACTTTACGCAGCGCCGGCGCCATCTTGTTGCACAGCGTGCCGGCGACAATCATGACATCCGCCTGCCGCGGGCTGGGGCGAAACACAACGCCAAAACGATCCATATCATAGCGCGAAGCGGCTGCCTGCATCATCTCCACCGCGCAGCAGGCGAGCCCAAAGGTCATCGGCCACAAGCTGCCGGAGCGCGCCCAGTTCACCAGATAATCAAGCTTGGCAACGACAAAACCTTTGTCGTTAAATTCATTTACAACTTGTGCAGGTAGTGCTCCCTGAGCGGTGATTGGGGTTTGGAGTTTGGAGTTTGGCTGCATAAATATCCTTAGAAACTCGCTGCGGCGAGTAAAGCGCGCAGTGATGGATACCGAGAAAGCGGAGTGTACACATTAGTACATGACGCTATCGAGGAGGCTCCATCACAAGCAGATTTACCGTCGCAGATAGAGTTTATATGGATATTTACTCCCATTCCAGCGCACCTTTCTTCCACTCATAAATAAAGCCGACGGTCAGCACGAATAAAAAACCCATCATCGACCAGAAGCCAAACACACCAATCTCATCCAGCGAGATCGCCCAAGGGAATAGGAATGCAACTTCAAGATCAAAAATAATGAACAGGATCGCAACCAGATAAAAGCGTACATCAAACTTGCCGCGTGCATCGCCGAACGCTTCAAAGCCACACTCATAGGCGGAGAGTTTCTCCGTGTCCGGCTTCTGGCGGCCGATCAGCATAGGCAGGAAAATCATCACCAAAGCAAGGCCTATGGCAATGCCAAAGAAGACCAGAATCGGGAAGTAAGAAGCAACAACATCAGACATGCTTATCATTATTAAGTGTAGTACAATGATTTGCCAAGCGAAATCATGGCTAAATCTTGTATCAAGCCGGCATATTTTTTTAGCATTTAGGTGCTTGCAATAAAAAACAAAACGCGCTAGAAGCTCCCTCTCGCGACAAGCGAGGGCGCTTAGCTCAGTTGGTTAGAGCATCTCGTTTACACCGAGAGGGTCCGCGGTTCGAGTCCGTGAGCGCCCACCAGCCTACGCTCTGCGAGCTGCGGCTCGGCAAGCCTTCTTGCCGAACGTAAGCGAGCAGCTAAGCGGAGGCTGCCACGCTGTAGCCCTTCAGGGCGAAAGCGGGCGAGTACAATATAACACTTCTTTGCGGGGGTGTAGCTCAGTTGGTTAGAGCGTCGCCCTGTCACGGCGAAGGCCGCGGGTTCGAGTCCCGTCACTCCCGCCACTTTATAGCAATCCCCACTGAAAGCGGGGATCCTGACTGATCCGCTTATGCTCTCTCTCCGCCCCGCCCTTCCAACCGACGCCCCGCTGATCGTCAGCTATATTCGTGAACTAGCCGAATATGAAAAATTACTGCATGAATGCCATGCGACGCCTGAGCTGATTGAGCAATGGCTGTTTGTCGAGAATAAAGCGGGCTGCCTGCTGGCTGAATGGGACAGCAAACCGGCAGGCTTTGCGCTTTACTTCTACAACTTCTCAACATTCCTTGCCAAGCCGGGCATTTACATTGAAGATTTATTTATACGTCCCGATTTCAGGCGGAGGGGCATTGCGAAGGCGATGTTCAAATACCTTGCCAAGAAAGCAATCGCTGAAGGTTGCGGCAGGCTGGAATGGTGGGTGCTGGACTGGAACGAAGATGCGATTCGTTTCTATGAATCGCTCGGCGCTGCGCCGATGAGCGAATGGACGGTGCAGCGCATCAGTGGTAACGCACTGAAAACCCTCGCCGCCTGACGAGAAGGTTTTTATTTACGCTTGATGTGTGTATGCTAGCCGCATGGAATACACGCTGATCTACACCCTGATTGCCAGTATCGTGACTGCCTTTGCCTTTGGCATGATCGCGGTCAGGCTGAAGCTGCCTGCCATTCTCGGCTATCTGCTGGCAGGGATAGCGATTGGCCCGAACACGCCGGGCTTTGTCGCTGATGTGTCGCTGGCCAAGCAGCTGGCGGAGATTGGCATCATCCTGCTCATGTTCGGCGTAGGGCTGCATTTTTCGGTGAGCGACCTGCTGAAGGCGCGGCGCGTGGCGCTGCCTGGCGCACTCGGGCAGATGCTCGCAGCCACGATTATTGGTGCGTTGCTGGCTATTTATATAGGCTTCGGCTTGCTTGAGGGATTGATTTTTGGCTTTTCGCTCTCGGTTGCGAGCACCATCGTGATGATCCGCAGCCTTGAACAAAGACGCGAGCTGAACTCAGAGGCAGGAAAAATAGCAATCAGCTGGTTGATTATTGAGGATATCGCCATGGTGTTGGCGCTGGTGATGCTGCCGGTAGCGGCCGAAGTGATCGAGCGCGGCGAGGCAGTCACCCCTACCCTACTTTTTGCTACATTCTCTGAGGTGGTGTTTAAGATCGGCGGGTTTTTCCTCTTCATGTTTGTGGTCGGACGGCGCTTTCTGCCATGGCTGCTGGTAAATATCGCCAAGCTGCGCTCCAGCGAGCTAAGCACGCTTGGCACGCTGGCGATTGCGCTCGGCTTTGCGTCCATTGCGCTGGTGGTATTTGATGCCTCGTTGGCGCTGGGGGCTTTCCTTGCGGGTATGATGCTTAGCGAGAGCGAGATCGGCCAGAAATCGGCGGAAAGCTCGCTGCCGATGCGCGATGCGTTTTCGGTACTGTTTTTTGTATCGGTGGGCATGCTGTTTGATCCGATGACGCTCATTGAACAGCCGCTGGCAGTGGTGGCGACGTTCTTTATCATCATCGTGATCAAAAGCGTTGTGGCGTATGGCATCATCCGGCTGTTTCGCCAGAGCCGCGCCGTTGGCTACACGGTAGCCGTCAGCCTTGCGCAGATTGGTGAGTTTTCGTTCATCCTCGGCGGCCTCGCACTCACTAAAGGCTTGCTGTCCGAAGAGCTCTACAACCTGATTCTTGCCGGAGCAATGCTCTCTATCGTCGCCAATGCCTTTCTATTCAGGCTTCTTGATAGCGCAAAAAAACAGGCATAAAAAAACGCCCGACCAAAGCCGGGCGCTTTATTTTCAAATGTTCGTTTGAAAACTGCGTAAGTTACGCGGCTTTCTTTTTAGAACCTTTGTTCACCATTTCAGCAAGTGCTTTGCCTGGCTTGAATTTTGGTTTGTTAGCAGCAGCGATTTTGATTACAGCGCCGGTGCGTGGGTTGCGGCCTTCAGTTGCTTTGCGGTATACGGTGCAGAAGGTACCGAAACCAACGAGGCGAACTTCGTCACCTTTTGCCATTGCTTTAGAAACGATCGAGCAGAAAGCATCGACGCACTCAGCAGCTTGTGCTTTGGTCATTTCGCATTTATCGGCCATTTCGGCGATCAGTTCGTTCTTATTCATAGTAAACTCCCTAGTTGCTTTGGTTAAAGTTTCTACTTGTACGATGTCCGGAAACACTCCCTTACACCGTTTCAGCTACAAGTAACGATCTCGTTCAAGCACTAAAAAAACGGCTTGTAAACAAGAAAATCTAGGGGTTTGCCAAAAAAAATCGCTTGGAAGGGCGCAGCCATGCTTGATTTTTTGCTCAATCATTCCGGATAAGCAACGGAATTATAACAGCAATAAATCAAGGAAAACAGGCGTTTTCCCAAGATCAGCTTGATTTCTTGCTGGTTTGTTTGGCGTCGCTGTGAACGATCACTGGGGCAGCATTATTGTCCACCACATCAGCATTGATGATCACCTCTTCGACATTTTCCTGACTTGGAATGTCATACATCAGATCAAGCAGAATGCCTTCCAAGATCGCACGAAGACCACGCGCACCCGTTTTGCGTTTGATTGCTTTTGCGGCAACCGCCTTCAGGGCATCATCCGAAAATTTCAGACGCACACCTTCCATTTCAAACAGCTTTGCATACTGTTTGACGAGCGCGTTTTTCGGTTCGGTGAGAATTGAAATCAGCGCTTTCTCATCGAGATCGGTGAGGGTTGCGATCACGGGTAGACGACCCACAAACTCAGGGATCAAGCCAAATTTGAGTAGATCTTCCGGTTCTGCTTTTGAGAAAAGATCACCGATGCGTTGATTTTCCTGGCTGCGAACATCCGCGCCAAAACCAATCGCCGTTCCCTTACCACGCGCTGCAATAATTTTCTCAAGACCTGAGAATGCGCCGCCGCAGATAAAGAGAATATTAGCCGTATCAACCTGAAGGAATTCCTGCTGCGGATGTTTGCGGCCACCTTGCGGCGGAACACTTGCAACCGTGCCTTCCATCAGCTTAAGCAGTGCCTGCTGCACACCCTCACCCGAAACATCACGCGTGATTGATGGATTATCAGACTTGCGGGAGATTTTATCAACTTCGTCGATATAGACGATACCGCGCTGTGCACGCTCGACGTTATAGTCAGCCGCTTGCAGCAGGCGCAGGATAATATTTTCGACATCCTCACCAACATAACCCGCTTCGGTGAGCGTGGTGGCATCGGCCATGGTGAAAGGTACATCAAGAATGCGCGCGAGTGTCTGCGCGAGCAGCGTTTTGCCCGAGCCGGTGGGGCCAATCAGCAGAATATTGGATTTGGCCAGTTCAACATCGGCATTTTTTTCAAGCAGCGAAATGCGCTTGTAATGGTTATGTACGGCAACCGATAGAATTTTTTTCGCCTTCTCCTGACCAATGACATAATCATCAAGCACCTTCGCAATATCGGCGGGCTTGGCGATATCATCGCCTTCTTTGGCAAGCACGCCTTTATCTGCCGCGCGGATGATGTCCATGCACAACACAACACATTCATCACAAATAAACACGGTTGGGCCAGCAATGAGCTTGCGCACTTCGTGTTCGCTTTTGCCACAAAAGGAGCAATAACGAGTGTTTTTGGATTCTCTGCTGCCAGTCTTGGTCACGGTTTCCTCGGTTTCTTTCTTTTATTGTATCGTCTAGGTATGACTAATCTATTAACACGTTATTCACTAAGATTTAGGTTTCTTATCAGCATCTTCACCAGATGTGCGTTTTTCAATAATCTGGTCAATCAGGCCGAATTCCTTAGCGGCGTCAGCGGTCATGAAGTTATCGCGTTCCATGTTTTTCTCAATATGCGAGAGCTTCTGGCCGGTATGTTTGACATAAATCTGGTTCAGGCGCGCTTTCAGGCTCAGGATTTCCTTGGCATGAATCTCAATATCGGTCGCTTGCCCCTGGAACCCGCCGGAAGGCTGGTGGATCATGATCCGTGAATTGGGCAATGAGTAGCGCATGCCAGGTTCACCAGCAGCAAGCAAGAGCGAGCCCATTGAGGCTGCCTGACCGAAACAAAGCGTCGCTACTTTCGGACGGATATATTGCATGGTGTCATAGATCGAAAGACCCGACGTCACCACACCACCCGGAGAATTAATGTACATGTAGATTTCTTTATCGGGATTTTCAGATTCCAGGAAGAGGAGCTGTGCACAGATCAGCGATGCCATGTTGTCATTCACCGGTCCGATCATGAAAATGATGCGCTCTTTTAAGAGGCGCGAGTAAATATCGAACGAACGTTCGCCGCGCGCGGTCTGCTCAATCACGATAGGGACAAGCATGCTGTCAACGGTGTCTAAAATATCTGCCATAAATTCCTCTTATTGTTATCTTATATAGGTGACCCTATGAGTTTTGTGTAGTGGCGAAAGGTTAATTATTTATTAGCCCGCTCGCTCGTATTTTTTAGCGTGTTAACGCTTCATTTGCATCTGCCAAGTTACATTCATAGCCATTGATCTGACCATATCATGCGAAAGGACACTATCATGGGATTCATCAAGCGCTCATGGAAAGGCGAAGAAAAACTCTGGAAAGTGTTCTGGATTTACGGGTTGGTATTCGGGATCATTCTGGGAATCTTGATGAGTGTGGCTAGCGCATCCATGGGAAGCGCTGGAATTGCGCTGCTGGTCGTGTGGCTGGTTTATTACATATGGCTGGCTGTTGCGCAATGGCGCTGCGCCTTCAATGCAGACTGGAAGATCTGGGGTTATGTTGTACGCATCTTGCTCATCCTCAGCCTCGTGATGTTTGTACTTGGCATCGCTACTGGCGGTTTGCTGGTAGGGAATGAACGCCTTAAGGCAGCAGAATGCCGCAAAGAAATGAAGGAATATATCGCGCAAGGGGGCAAAGACCCGGAACAATTCCTGAACGACTGCCAGATGCGACAAATGCAGGAGCAGGAACAAAGCCAGCAAAGCTCCGGCGGACTAATTGAACAGGTCAAGAACGCAGCGGAAAGCGCGGTTAAATACACCCAGCAATGCGAGCAAACCCTGATTGACCATGCAATCAAGAATAATACTGATCCCAAATCCTATGTGGAGCAGAACCAGCAATACATACGGGACTGCGTAAAATACCACATGGATCAGGACGCAGCCGCAAAGCCTTAGCCCATGGATTCTACAGCTTTCCAAAACCACCGCCTGACTTACGACGCCCGTGATGGTCAGGTCATCAAAATCTGGTCACTCAACCTGCTGCTGAAGATTGTGACGCTCGGCGTCTATACCTTCTGGGGTAAAACGCGCCTCAGGCGCTATGTGACCGGCAGTTTCTCTTTGCTTGGCGATCGCTTTGAATATACCGGCACCGGCGGCGAGCTATTTCGAGGTTTCTTGAAAGCACTGCCGATCATTATCGTGCTTTATTTTCCACTGATTTACTGGAATCCCGAAGAAACGCCGATTGTCAAAATCATGTTTATTCCGATTCTCTATCTCATTTTTGTGGGAGCTTACACAGGGCAGCGTTATCGTTTATCGCGAACGAATTGGCGTGGTATCCGTGGCTATCTGGCGGGTTCAGCGTTACAATACGGAAAATTGAGGCTTGGTTATGCGCTACTTGCTTTCATAACGCTTGGCCTTTCTATTCCTTATGGCGATGTTGAGGCGCAGCGCTACCGCATCAGCCACATGCAGCTTGGTTCAGCAAAGGCCAGTTTCAATGGCAATTACCGCAAGATTTTTGGCGTTCACTTGATCACATGGTTGCTGGCCATCCCTACCCTTGGCATTTCGCGCTTCTGGTACAAAGCGGCTCTGGCGCGCCATATCTACGAGTCGACCACTATTGGTAACATCACCTTCAAAGGCAGCCATACAGGCAGCAATATGCTCGGCCTCTTTGCCGGTAATCTACTGCTACTCATACTGACCTTCGGGTTTGCGGTGCCGCTTGTAATCCAGCGCAACATGAATTTCCTTGTGAATAACCTGACCATTATCGGGGATCTGGAAACCTCAGATATACTTCAGGTTGGCGCTATGGATAAATCAGGCGAAGGGATTGATACCATTATGTCTGAAAATGACATTGGCTTCCTGTAACCGATGATTATCAAGGGCAAATTTTTTGATGGAAAGAAAGCCGCTGCTCATCAGGCGGTTATTTATTTGGAACTGGCGCATCTGCGCATTGAGTCAACCACGTTAGATCACCATATCCGCTGGCCCTATCAAGATGTTCGCATCAGCCATAAGCCAGAGGCTGGCCAGCCGCTTATTGTCCAGCATGCCAAGCACGAGGATGCCCGCATCATGATTGAGGATGGGCGGTTTTATGAAGAGCTGACGAAGCGGCTTCCCAAAACCAACAAACCACGCGTGACTATTTCCAGCTCCGGTAAATCGCTCGCGATGTGGCTTTTGCCCTGCGCCGCAATTCTTTATGTCATTTACTGGAGCGCGCCGCATTTTGCTTCGATACTTGCCAAGCATTTTCCGGATAGCTGGGAAGAAAGCCTTGGTCAATATGCGATCAAAAGCATCACACATGGCAAACCAACCTGCACAGAGCAGGCAGGTCAGGCAGCGCTCAGCCAGATCACCAGCAAACTCCTGCAAACCTTGCCTGAGAAGCCCGTCCTTCGTGTCAAGGTCGTCAAAGAAAAAACGGCTAATGCCTTCGCGGCACCGGGCGGCCATATTGTCATTTTCAGCGGGCTGATTGATAAAGCCGAGAGCCCTGAGGAAGTCGCGGGCGTGATTGCCCATGAAATGGGGCATGTCATCAAAGATCACGCCACGCAGACACTGGTGCGCGTGCTTGGCTTGCAGCTCATACTCACGGCAACCTTTGGCGGCACCGGCGATGCTTCGACCGGCGTGATGATTGCCAATGAGTTACTACAGCTTCAACATAGCCGCGAGTTTGAGCGCGAAGCGGATATGGTCGCCGCACAGATATTGCTTCAAGCAGGCATTGATAACGCCGGCATGATCCGCTTTTTTGATCGCATGAATAATGCTGAAAGTAGCGTGATTGATCTGGTCAGTTCTTACATCTCGACTCATCCGTCGAATGACGAGCGCATCAAAAACCTTCGGCTCGCGCAAAAGACAGCCAGCCCAAAACCGGCCATTACTCAGCAGGAGTGGCTAGCGCTTAAGGCTATTTGCAAAAACGCCGCGCCTTAATCAGCTAGGATTTTTTCTTCTTCGCAGGCGCTTTGGCTTTGGCGGGTTTCTTTTTCACCACGCCTTCCTCTTCGCTTTCTTTCATCAGCTCATCGATGGTGACTTTTTTATCGTTGAACTTGACTTTGGAAAGGATGAGATCGACCGATTTTTCTTCCAGAATCGGACCACGAAGATCTTCAATACGATCAGGATTTTTCTGGTAGAATTCAACCACCTGTTTTTCCTGGCCGGGGAACTGGCTGGCCTGCTGCATCACCGCGCGGGAAAGCTCCTCACGGCTGATCTGAACATTATTTTTCTGACCAATATCCGCAAGCATGATGCCAAGCTTCACACGGCGCTCAGCAATCGCGCGATATTCTTCCTTCAGCTCATCTTCGCTTTTACCCTCAAACGATTCGTCACCGCTTTGTTTGGCTTGCTGCAAACGCTCCCAGATGGAATTAAATTCCATATCAACCATGGTTTGCGGCAGCTCAAAATCATAGGCTTCTTCGAGCTGGTCGAAGAGTGCTTTCTTAAGCTGGCTACGCACTACTGAATCATATTCCTTGATCAGCTGGCCTCTGATCGCCTCGCAGAAAGCACGCTTGTCAGCAAAGCCGCGCGCTTTGGCGAACTCATCGTTCACTTCTGGCACTTCCTTGTTGTAGATCGCATGCACCTTCACGGCGAAGCTGGCTTCTTTTCCAGCAAGTTTTTCTGCCGGATAATTTTCTGGGAAGGTCACGGTGATAATTTTGTCATCGCCAACTTTAGTGCCGACCAGCTGGTCTTCGAACCCGTCAATGAACTGTTTGCTGCCGAGCTCAAGTTTGAAATCACTCGCTGTGCCGCCATCAAACGCCACACCATCAATCATGCCTTTGAAGTCGATAGAAAGAATATTACCCAAAGCCGCTTTTGCGCCTTCTTTTGCCTCTTTCATTTCTGGCGAGCGCTCAGCAACACGCTTTGCTGCTTCATCAATTTCTGCTTCAGAAATCTCAAAGGTTGGGCGATCGAGCGTGATGTTATCAAAGGTAATAGCTGGCAAATCAGGGAAGCTTTCGACTTCCATCGTAAAGGTCAGGTCGCCGCCGTCCTGATAGTCTTCGATCATGATCTGCGGCGTGAGTGCCGGGCGGATCTTTTTTTCGCGCAGCGCTTCGCCGGTGGTTTGGTTAATGACGCTTTTGAGCACGTCGCCCTGCACAGCCTTACCGTAGCGCTGCTGCAGCACTTTCATGGGAATATAGCCCGGACGGAAGCCAGGGATTTTCACCTGCTCACCAGCGGCTTTCAGCTCGGCTTCGGTTTGCTGGTTGATGACGCTTGCATCCACGACCAGTTTGAATTTCTTTTTCAGGCCTTGGGATTCGAGTTCGGTAATCTGCATGGGTTATCTCATTTTCAAAAATGTCACAACACGCTGCTCAAGCGACGCTGCAATCCTTTTTTGTCATTCCGACCCCGCACTTGCTTTGCGGGGGAGGAATCTTAAGATCCCTCCGCTTTCGCGTTCGGGATGACAAAAACATTGGATTGCTTCGCTCACGCTCGCAATGACAAGGTTTAAGCGACAAGGGAAAAGCACAAACCATGCCAAAATGCAAGGGGGATTAAAGGGCCGGTGAAGTTGGTTGTGCGGGTGGCGTGGCTGGTGTCGCTGGTCTGCCATTCGGTAAAACACCGCTTGGGCCACTACCATCAATGCCGCCGATACCGGCTCGCTTGGCCGGATCTAACGCACCACTGGCATCAGCAAGCGTTTGTTCGCTTGGCTTAGGAGGCTGCATCATGGGGCGCTCGGTGCGCTTGAAGTTAGGGTCTCTAACAGCGGATATCCCAGCCCCTACCATTGCGCCCTCATCCACGCCAAGATTCGCCGCGGCGCCTTTAAGGGATCTTTCAAGCTTGATATTTTCCTGAGCCTGCGACCAACTAAGTGACTCGCCATTCATTTTGGCACGCGCAAATTTTAGTGCGCCAGCAATAAAATCTCCAACAAAAGGTATTGAAAGAACAAATTGCTTGATTGCTCCCATAAAGTCTCCCTGCATCAGAGAGTCAAGCATGCCATTCTGTCTGCGCTCTGCATCCGGGTCGGCTCCGCCTTTTTGAATTCCAGAAACAAATCCTTTTTCAAGCTTACTTATGCGAAGATCATAGAGCTTTTTGGAATCCTCAAACGACGTTCCTTTTTTTAGGTTATCATCAAACTCTTTTTTATATGAAGTAACTAGTCCTTGTAGCGGATTGCTCTGATATTCTGATAGAGCTCTGGAGTAGGCGTCTGCGTCGCCTTTGTAATCACTAAGTTGAGGTTCAGGCTTTTCTGCGCGCGCAACTAGGTCAAAAAAGCGCTCTCGCAATTTTCCTTCTTGCTCAGAAGTTAGTATGGAAGGGGTTTTTTGTGCTTCATTACCCATGATTCGTATAAACTTTCATTAACATAGCTATATGTCATATTACTTTAGCATAGCCTTATTGGAAACCATGTTAAATTTTGATGACAGCGCAATTGGAGGCGTAAACTGGGCTGTCATCATTCAGACATAAACCGGCCTGAAGCACAAAAACCGCCACCCAGGAAGGGGCAAAAATTAGTTAATATTCTGAAATATAAGATAAAAATGTTTCACGTGAAACATTTTCTGGCCTGCCAGCCGAAGCTCGCTTGCGAGCGTAGGGTGGTGCGGATAGAGGGACTTGAACCCCCACGCCTTGCGGCGCCAGAACCTAAATCTGGTGCGTCTGCCAATTTCGCCATATCCGCCCATAGAAATTCAAAAAAAAATATTATAAATCAACGGCCAAGACATTTCCGAAGTTTATATTTTATTTTCTGAAACCTACACTGGTAAACGCTTCCTAGTTCCCCTATATTAAAATGGCAAGTTTAATTGTTTCACGTGAAACATTTCTCAACTATTTCGGGCCATATGAATTTAGAAACTAAAACCGATATCTTCCCGCTCCTGCCACTACGCGATATTGTGGTGTTTCCATCCATGGTGGTGCCGCTGTTTGTCGGTCGCGAGAAGTCGGTTCGCGCATTGGAAGAAGTTGTTCGGCGCGAAGGCAAAATTCTACTGGTCACGCAAAAAAGCGGCGGCGTGGATGATCCCAAAGAAACCGATCTCTACCATGTCGGTACGGTTGGCAACATTCTTCAGCTGCTTCGCCTGCCCGACGGTACAGTGAAAGTGCTCGTTGAGGGCATTGCTCGCGCTAACATCAAAGAATTTGTGAGTGGCGGTGATTATTTCCAGGTCCTCGCCGAGATCGCGGATGAACAGCATGGAAGCAGCGAGGAAGCAGAAGGTATTTTCCGCGCGGTGCTGAGCCAGTTTGAGCAGTATGTCAAACTCAACAAAAAGATTCAGCCGGAGACCCTTGGTACCGTTGGCAAGATTACGAATCCGGCGCTGCTTGCTGATACGATTGCAGCGCACATGTCAGTGGACATTAAAGAGAAGCAAAAAATTCTGGAAATGTTCACGGTTACTGAGCGATTGGAGCATTTGTTCTCGCTGATGGAAAATGAAATTTCCGTGCTCAACACCGAGCGCCGCATTCGCTCGCGGGTGAAACGCCAGATGGAAAAAACCCAGCGCGAATATTATTTGAATGAGCAGATGAAAGCGATCCAGAAAGAGCTGGGAGAAGGTGAAGACGGCAAGGATGAAATCGGCCAGCTGGAAGAGACCATCAAAAAAACCCGCCTTTCCAAAGAAGCTCGTGAAAAAGCGATGGGCGAGCTGAAAAAACTACGCACCATGAGCAGCATGTCGGCGGAAGCATCCGTCATCCGTAATTATCTCGACTGGATGACCACCATCCCCTGGAAAAAAACTTCACGTATTATCAGTGATCTGAAATTCGCACAGAAAGTGCTCGATGAAGATCATTACGGGTTGGATAAAGTTAAAGATCGTGTGCTGGAATATCTCGCCGTACAGCAACGCACCAAGCAGGTCAGAAGCCAGATTCTGTGCATCGTTGGCCCGCCAGGCGTGGGTAAAACCTCGCTTGCTAAATCGGTCGCCCGCGCGACAGGGCGCAACTTTGTCCGTATCTCGCTGGGCGGCGTGCGTGATGAAGCTGAAATTCGCGGCCATCGCCGTACCTATATTGGTTCGATGCCGGGTAAAATCATTCAATCGATGAAAAAAGCCAAAACGTCCAACCCGCTTTTCCTGCTCGATGAAATTGACAAGATGGGTTCGGACTATCGCGGTGATCCTGCGGCGGCGCTGCTTGAAGTGCTTGATCCTGAACAGAACAAGACCTTTGCTGATCATTATCTCGAGGTGGATTACGACCTCTCAGATGTGATGTTCATCGCCACCGCCAATTCAACCAACATGCCGCGCCCCCTGCTCGACCGCATGGAGATGATTCGCATCCCGGGCTATACCGAAGATGAAAAAGTACATATCGCCAAGCGCCACCTGATTCCTAAACAGATGAAAATGCATGGCCTGAAGAAAGAAGAATGGTCGCTTTCGGAAGATGCACTGCGCGATACCATTCGTTATTACACGCGTGAAGCGGGCGTTCGCAATCTTGAACGCGAGATCGCCAACATGGCGCGCAAATCCGTGAAAGATATTCTGATGAAGGGCAAGAATGCCATCAAGGTTTCCACCAATAATCTTGCAAAATTCGCAGGCGTGCGCAAATTCACGTATGGCGAAGTTGAAAAAGAAGATCTTGTCGGAATGGTGACCGGCCTTGCCTGGACTGAGGTAGGCGGCGACCTGCTGGTGATCGAAGCCGTCACGATGCCAGGCAAAGGCAACACCGCCATCACCGGCAAACTTGGTGACGTGATGCAGGAATCGGTGAAAGCAGCGATTGCTTATGTACGCTCGCGTTCGCTGGCGTTTGGCATTATTCCACCGGTATTCCAGCAAAAAGATATTCACGTGCATGTGCCAGAAGGTGCAACCCCTAAAGATGGCCCATCAGCCGGTATCGCGATGACCACCGCGATTGTGTCGGTGCTGACAGGTATTCCGGTCAAGAAAAGTGTTGCCATGACCGGCGAAGTCACCCTTCGTGGCCGCGTGCTGGCGATTGGCGGCTTGAAAGAAAAATTACTCGCGGCTCTGCGTGGCGGCATTACGACGGTGCTGATCCCGCAGGAGAATGTCAAAGACCTTCAGGAAATTCCGGATAACGTGAAACGTGATCTTACGGTCATTCCGGTATCAACGGTGGATGAAGTGCTAAAGCACGCTCTTACCAAAATGCCTGAAGCAGTTGAATGGTCGCCTGCGAAAGACAAAGATGGCCTGCCCATCATGCCAAAAACAGATGGCGGCGATCCGATCGTCACGCACTAATTCTCAACGAAAAACTACCGTTTTTTGACCGTTGAGAAACACGCGATGCTCAGAGTGATATTTCGCTGCGCGGGCAAGCACGCTGCATTCAATATCGCGACCGATTGCCGAGAGCTCATCCGGCGTATGCGTGTGATCCACGCGGGCAACCTCCTGCTCGATGATTGGGCCTTCATCGAGATCGGTGGTGACATAATGAGCCGTCGCCCCGATGAGCTTAACACCACGCGTGTAGGCTTGCTGATAGGGCTTGGCGCCTTTGAAGCTGGGTAGAAACGAATGATGAATGTTGATCGCCCTGCCCGCCACCGCCTCACACATCGCAGGCGATAGAATCTGCATATATCGGGCAAGTATCAAGAGATCAATGGCTTCTTTTTCCATCAGCCCAAGCACAGATTTTTCCTGCGCTGCTTTCGATTTTTCATCCACCGGCCAGTAATGAAACGGGATCTGATAATGCGCTGCGATGGACTCCATAACGGAGTGATTAGAGACAATCGCGGCAACTTCGATAGGTAGCTGCTTAGTGCTATGGCGATAGAGCAGGTCATGGAGGCAATGCCCATACTGAGAGACCATGATGAGTACACGTGATTTTTGCTCCTTAGGCACCAAGTGCCATTGCATATTAAATGGCCCCGCGATCTGCGATTGAAACGCCTGCTTAAACATTTTTAGATCGGATAAAGCTTCATCAAGTGCAAAATCAACGCGCATGAAAAATCGTTCGGTTGATTCATCACCAAACTGTGCTGATTCTAGGATGAAGCCATTATGGCTCGCCAAGAAACCAGTGACCTGATGCACGATACCGCGCACATCAGGGCAGGAAAGCGTGAGAATGAAGCGGTGCTGGTGTTGCATCAGGCCGCCACTTTCTTTCTTGTTTTTGGTTTCACTTCGAGTTCCGGGTTACTCCGCATGATACGGCACTCAACACGAGTGCCCTTGCCAGATTCCGACAAAAGCACAACCTCCCCACCATGAAGCTCGATGAAGCTTTTCACAATCGAAAGGCCAAGGCCAGTGCCAGAAGGTTGGCCGGATTTACCACGCGCTGCTTCCTGACTTTTTCCCTTGTAGAACTTGCTGAACACCGCTTCCTGTTCTTCCGGCGGAATACCCTGACCTTCGTCCTGCACCCAGAATAGCAAACGTTCGCCATCTTCTTCCTTAACCCCTAGCGTCACCTTCTGGCCTGATTCGGAGAAATTGACTGCGTTGGAAAGCAAATTATAAAGCACCTGCTTAAGGCGCGTTTCATCACCAGTCATCTTACCCATTTTAGCCGGGCATTCGAGCTTGATGCCGATCTCGTGTTCGCGGGCGCGCTCAGCGAGCAGCAGCAGCACCGAATTCATCATCGCCTGAATATCAAATTTACTAACATCAAGGCGCATGTAACCAGCCTCAACACTGGCGAGATCAAGGATATCATTGATCAGATGCATGAGGTGTTGCGAGGATTGGTGAATGCCCTGCACATATTCTTTTTGCTTCTCGGAGAGTGTTCCGAAATATTCCTGCGCGAGCATTTCTGAGAAGCCGGAGATCGATGTCAGTGGTGAACGAAGCTCATAGGAAACATTTGCGAGAAACTCGGTTTTGAGTTTATCGGCTTCCTGCAGCGCCTCGTTACGCTCGCGCAGGCTGCGCTCAACAAGCGTTGAGTCCGTGATATCGAGATAAGAAATCAGCGTCGCGCCGTCAGGCAGCGGCACTTTGCGCCAGTCAATCACCTTACCATCAGCGCGCTCCAGATGCTGCGCTAAATAGTTGCGCGACTGAATGCGCTCAATATGCGCTTTTTTAAACGCATCCCAATCCTCCACCGCAAAAAGCAGCCTGCATTTTTCGACAATCTCGCTGATGTGTGGCTCGGTCTGCGTCGTCTCCGGCGGCAGGTTCCACATGCGAATATAGCCAGGATTACACAGCTTTAAGCGACCATCCTCACCAAATACCGCAATCCCTTCGTGCAGATTATCCAGTGTTTCACGCTGCACAGCGATCAATGTGTTGTAGGAGCGCTCGAGCGCCAGACGATCCGTCACATCCTCATAGGCAAATAAAATACCGCCAAGCGCATGGGGAATTGCAATCACGCGCAGCGCCTTGCCATCCGGCAGGTAGAAAAACTCTTCGCGCGGATCGATCAGATCGGTGAATAACTTAAGCTGCTGCTGCTTGAACAGCTGGAAGTTGGCTTGCTCGGGCAACTTTCTTTTTTCGCGCAGCAACTCCAGAATCTCGCCGTATGTTGGTTGGGTATCAAGCCACAATTCATCGAGTTTCCACAGCGACACAAAGGCATAGTTAAAGGATTTCAGGCGCATATCAGCACCGTAAATCGCCATGGCGCTGGCCGAGCTTTCCAGCAAATCATCCTGCGCGGACATATGGCGCGAAAGCTCTTCTTTAAGCCGGTCAATTTCAGTCATATCGACAGCAAACCCCACAAGTTTCTCTTCCTGCGGGAGCGGATACTCGGAAATGTGAAACAGCTTGCGCTGGCCACTTTGAATAATGTGCTGGTACTCAGATATCGGCTTACCAGACTCAAAGGCGAGCCGCGCAAGCCCGCGCACTTTCTTGTCTATTTCTGGCGTTTCATCCGCCTTATCATGGAGCTCTTCCACCGCTTCGCCGTAAGCAATATTATAGTAGCGAATATCGAGCTTGCCGTCGCGCTGCCAGATTGGAAACGGCGCCATATTGAGAATGGTCGAGAGATTTTTTAGTTCGTTTTTAAGTTTTTCGTTTTCGGTCTGTGCCCTGACTAATTCATCAGCGGCCTGTTGATTTTTTTGCGCATAAGGCAAAACACGCTTGAGCCTGCGATCAGCAGCCAGCCAGCCTATAATTGCCAAGGCGGCAACAATAAAACCGATCAGTATGAATAGGCCAGATGAAGTTATCATGCTGGGAATTGGTTTTAACACCAATTCCCCAGCTGCGACAACTGCTAATAACGATAACCTTGCGGTTTAAATGGGCCTGCTTCAGAAACATTCAGATACTCGGCCTGCTCTTTGGTGAGCTTGGTGAGTTTTACACCGAGTTTTTCAAGGTGTAGCGCCGCTACTTTTTCATCGAGATGCTTCGGCAGCACATAGACTTTATTTTCATATTTGCTGTGATTTTTCCATAGCTCGATTTGTGCGAGCACCTGGTTTGAGAAGCTGGTCGACATGACGAAGCTTGGATGGCCGGTGGCGCAGCCAAGATTCACCAGACGACCTTTAGCAAGCACGATAATGCGCTTGCCGTCCGGAAACTCAACCTCATCCACCTGCGGCTTCACTTCCGTCCATTTCATATTGCGTAGCGCCGCGATTTGAATTTCGGAATCAAAGTGGCCGATGTTACAGACAATCGAGCGATCTTTCATTTTACGCATATGATCGAGCGTGATGACATCGACGTTGCCGGTGGCAGTGACAAAAATGTCGCCCATCGCCGCCGCTTCGTCCATCGTCGTCACCTGATAGCCTTCCATCGCCGCCTGCAGCGCGCAGATCGGATCGATTTCGGTCACAATCACGCGCGCGCCCTGATTCTTCAGGCTTGCAGCCGAACCTTTGCCGACATCACCAAAGCCAGCAACCACGGCTACTTTGCCCGCAAACATGACATCAGTGGCGCGCTTCAGGCCATCCGGCAATGATTCACGGCAACCATAGAGGTTATCGAATTTGGATTTGGTGACGGAGTTGTTCACATCAATCGCCGGAACTTTCAGCTTGCTGGCCTTCACCATCTCATGCAGGCGGTGTACACCGGTGGTGGTTTCCTCTGAGATGCCTTTGATATCAGCGAGTAGTTCAGTATATTTTTCATGCACCATTTTGGTGAGGTCGCCGCCATCATCGAGGATCATGTTAGGCTTCCAGCCATTAGGCCCGTGGATGGTCTGCTCAACGCACCAATCATATTCCTCTTCGGTTTCGCCCTTCCACGCAAACACCGGAATGCCTGCCGCAGCAATCGCCGCCGCCGCCTGATCCTGCGTTGAGAAAATGTTGCAGCTTGACCAGCGAACGGATGCACCAAGCGCGGTGAGCGTTTCGATCAGCACCGCCGTTTGAATTGTCATGTGCAGACAGCCTGCGATGCGCGCGCCTTTCAGCGGCTGCTCCCCCGCATATTCCTTGCGGATCGCCATCAGGCCAGGCATTTCGCTCTCAGCAATGGAGATTTCCTTGCGGCCCCAATCAGCGAGCGACATATCCGCAACTTTGAAATCGTTGGGCAAGGCGTGGGATTTAGCGGTGGCAGACATGATGAATTCCTTCTGATGGTTTAAAACGGGCGGAAAGTAGTGGCAGGTGCGCAAAAACGCAAGGAAAAACTAGGCCTCGCGGATGGTGATGTGGGTCTTTTCGCCTATCTCAGCCAGCAGCTCAAGCAGGTCGTTTTTGGCGAGCGCAACACAGCCCTCCGTAGGCTTATAATCATCGGTGGCGCAGTGCAGGAAAATCGCACTGCCTTTGCCGGGAATCACCGGATCATCGTTGTAACCAATCTCGACAAACACATCATACAGCCGATCAGCACGCCAGAGCTTTTCATGCGAACCGCTGTAAGGAAGGCGCACCAGTTTGTTGTAATCCG
This sequence comes from Rickettsiales bacterium, assembly GCA_021299465.1. Lineage (GTDB taxonomy): Bacteria > Pseudomonadota > Alphaproteobacteria > Rickettsiales > SXRF01 > JAJTHB01. Next base: position 42,277 of record JAJTHB010000013.1, read on the forward strand.
GTTTTTTTGGATCATCCGACCAGCCATAATCGCTACGGATTATCGATAGCGGCAGGTGCGTCACCACACAGTCCACCTTATCATGCCGATACCAGCATTTTCGAAGCGCAAAGGTGCCTAGCGGCGTTGCGCCATCGCCTTCTTTTTTATTTTTTGAAAAACCACCCTTGCCGACCGCGCAGCGGTAGGTTTTCCCTTGAAATGTAAGAGTTAGGCCTGAAACAACAATGTCAGGCATGTTTTTTCACCAGCATGGGTTTATTCGCCATGCGCGCACGAACCGCCTCGATGATCTGCTCGGCGTTAAGCCCTGCTTCATCATATTGCGCTTTGGGGTTGCCATGCTCAATGAAAACATCGGGCAGGCAGAGCGGCAGAATCTGACATTCAGAAAGCCAGCCCTCATGCGCGGCAAGGTGCATCACATGCGCGCCGAAGCCGCCGATGGCGCCCTCTTCTACTGTCACCAGCAGGCTGTGGCGTGACATCAGGTCACGGATCAGTTCACGATCGAGCGGTTTGGCAAAGCGGGCGTCGGCGACGGTTGCGTTTAATTCTGCGCCTGCTTTCATGCATTCGCTAAGCCGCGTTCCGAGAGAAAGAATTGCTACGTCCTTTCCTTCTCTAACAAGTTTACCTTTACCTATTTCCAAAACTTCGCCACGCTCCGGCATCTCACAGCCGATGCCCTCGCCGCGCGGATAACGAAGTGCGATCGGCCCTGTGTCATACGCCGCAGCGGTTGCCACCATATGTTTCAGCTCCGCTTCATCGCTCGGGGCCATCACCACAAAATTCGGCAGCGTCGCAAGGTAGGTGATGTCAAACGAGCCGGCATGGGTCGGCCCATCCGCGCCCACTAAACCAGCGCGATCCAGCGCGAAGCGAACCGGCAGGTTCTGCACCGCCACATCATGCACCACCTGATCATACGCCCGCTGTAGGAAGGTGGAATAAATCGCGCAGAAGGGTTTATAGCCCTGCGTCGCTAAACCAGCAGCAAAGGTAACCGCATGCTGTTCGGCAATGCCGACATCGAAGCAGCGATCCGGAAACTCTCTGGCAAATAAATCAAGCCCTGTGCCGGATGGCATGGCGGCAGTGATGGCGATAATTTTCTCATCACGTTTCGCTTCACCCATCAGGCTTTCGGCAAAAACCTTGGTATAGCTTGGCGCGCTGGCGGCCGCTTTTTTCTGTGCGCCGGTTGCGACATCGAATTTCACCACACCGTGATATTTATCGTCGGAGGCTTCAGCGGGCGCGTAACCATAGCCTTTTTTAGTGACGACATGGATGAGCACCGGCCCAGTGTCTTTTTCATTTTTGACATTGCGCAGCACCGGCAGCAGATGGCTTAGATTATGACCATCCACCGGCCCGACATAATAAAACCCAAGCTGGTCAAACAGCGTGCCGCCGACTGCCATATTTCGCGCCATGTGCTCAGCACGCTTGGCGAGGCGCGCGAGTGGCCCCGGAAATTTATCGGTGACGGCTTTGCCGATATCGCGCAGCTTGTGATAGGAATGCGAGGAAATCAGCTTGGCGAGATAAGCGCTCATCGCGCCAACCGGCGGTGCGATCGACATATCATTGTCATTGAGGATCACAATCAGCCGAGTATCAAGGCTGCCTGCATTGTTCATCGCTTCAAATGCCATGCCTGCGCTCATCGCGCCGTCGCCGATCACGGCGATGACTTCATGACTTTTTTTATCAAAATCGCGTGCGACCGCCATACCAAGTGCCGCGGAGATGGAGGTGGAACTGTGCCCCGCACCGAACACGTCATAGGGACTTTCGTCGCGCTTACAGAAACCGGCAAGGCCGCCGGGCTGCCTGATCGTGTTCATACGTTCGCGGCGACCGGTCAGTATTTTATGGGGATAGGATTGATGGCCGACATCCCAGATAAGCAAATCATCCGGCGTATTGAAGACGTGGTGCAGCGCAATGTTCAGCTCGACGACACCAAGCCCCGCGCCCAGATGCCCACCCGTTTGTGATACGGCATCAATCAGGTCGCTGCGAACTTCGCTGGCAAGCTGAATCAACTCAGCATCGCTCAAGGAACGAAGATCAGCGGGGCTAGTAATGTTATCTAGAATTGGGGCGTTACTCACAACCGGCTCATAAACAATCGAAGGCACGTTCTACAAGGAAATGAGGGGATTGTCAGGTGGTTTTTAAGGTGCCGCGTAGGCCATGATATCGGCGCGCTCGCCTCCCTCAACGACCATCAGGAAACGCCCACCATCGATCAGATATTTACCATCAGGCAAGCGCATGGATTTGCCATCAGCGGTTTTGGTGAATACTTTAGCGCCAAAATACTCCACTGCGACACCATCAGCTAAACGCTTGATATCGCTGCCGCTACGCTCACTACGCGGGGCAGAAGGGTCAAACACAGGCACCGCATTGTCTGGCTGAGGCGGCGGCGGGTAATAGCCTTGTGGCTGAGCTGGCTGAGCTGGCATAACCGGCGCAACTGGAGAAGCTGGAGCAGGTTCAACAGGCACAGCGCCCTGAGGGAATCTTGATTCAGGGGGCAGAGAGCTGCTTGGAATACGTGTCGGCCCCGTCGTAGGAGCCATTCCAGGCCGCATACCAAATGGCGACCTTTGTTGTTCGAGATGTTTCTCGATTTCGTAACCCAAAATGCCTTTTTCTTCGATTTCCTTGCGTCGCTGCTCGCGCGCCTCCTGAACCGGATTGCGTCCAAATGCAACGAGCAGCACGATGAAGATCGTACCGATGATGACCCACTTCATGTTCATGGAAACACCCTAACACAAAACCTGTTAAAAATCACGCCCTAAACACCAGAGAATAATAGCTTTTTGCACATGCAGCCGGTTCTCGGCCTCGTCAAATACCCGCGACTGAGGGCCGTCAATGACCGCTTCCGTGACCTCCTCACCGCGATGCGCTGGCAGGCAATGCAGAAAAATTGCACTCGGGGCTGCTTTGGCCATCACGCTTTCATTGACCTGATAGCCACGCAGCAACTTCATTTGTTTTTCGGCGTCCGGATCGCCCATCGATACCCATGTATCGGTAGTAACCACATCCGCATCTCGAACCGCTTCGTCCAGCGAGGCGGTAAGCGTAATATCGGCGTTATGCTTACTTGCCCAAGCCATCACTTCCGGCAGCGGCGAAAGTTTGGCAGGGCAGGCCAGCCGAAGGCGAAAACCAAGCTTGGTGGCAGCATGAATCCAGCTTTGCGCGACATTATTGCCGTCACCAACCCATGCAACTGTTTTGCCTTTTATATCGCCAAGTGACTCCTCGGCTGTCATTACGTCCGCCATGATCTGGCAGGGGTGGCTAAATTCTGTAAGGCCGTTGATCACCGGCACACTGGCGCTTGCGGCAAGCTCATTCATCTTATCGTGGCTATGGCTGCGCAGCAGGATGATATCGACATAGCGCGATAGCACCTTTGCCGTATCGCTGATCGTCTCGCCGCGGCCTAGCTGGAGTTCATTACCGGAAAGAAAGATCGCATGGCCGCCCAGCTCCACCATCGCCACCTCGAACGACACGCGGGTGCGAGTCGAGTTTTTCTCAAAAATCATCGCCAGCTTCTTGCCAGCAAGCAGCGGCTTTTGCTCGCCCTTTACACGCTCACGTTTTAGCTCCTTCGCATGCTCAAGGATGCGGCGAATATCGGATGATTCGAGGGCAGAGAGATCGATGAAATGGCGCATCATATCCATGCCTCGCACACACCCATAATTTTTTCTGCCGCTTCCTGGGCATGGCTTTCATCGATGATAAGCGGCGGAACAATACGAATCACGCCACCATAAGCCGGCGCGGTGAAAAGCCCCGCCTCGCGCAGTTTCTGGGCAAAATCCTGATGGTCGATTTTCATCTGCATACCCAGCATCAGCCCCTGCCCCCGCACCTCGCCGATCAGGGCTGGAAAACGCTGCGACAGCTCATGCAGCTTGGTTTTGAGCAGCGCACCGATATGCTCCACATGGTCTAAAAATCCATCCGCGAGCATCACATCGAGCACAGCGTTACCCACCGCCATCGCCAGCGGATTGGCGCCATAGGTCGAACCATGCGCGCCCGGCGACATACAGCTGGCGACATCTCTTGTCATCAGGCAGGCGGCCAGCGGAAAGCCGTTGCCGATGCCCTTGGCAGCGGTCATGATATCCGGCGTGATACCAGCAACTTCATGCGCAAAGAGCCGACCGCTCCTGCCCATACCACACTGCACTTCATCAAAGATGAGCAGCAATCCCTGCTCGTCACACAGCTTGCGTAGCTCATGCAAAAATTCGCGGCTCGCGACATTTACGCCGCCCTCGCCCTGAATCGGCTCGAGCATGATCGCTGCCGTCTCAGGGGTAATTTTTTGTTTCACATCCGAAATATTATTGAACTCGGCGGCGTCAAAACCATCAAGCAGCGGCGCATAGCCTTCACGCGCAATGGCATTGCCGCCTGCGGAAATACAGGCCATGGTGCGGCCATGGAACCCGCCGGTCATGGTGATGATGCGGTAGCGTTTACTATCGTGCTTGTAATGAAACCGCCGCGCCAGCTTGATCGCGCATTCCACCGCCTCGCTGCCGGAATTGCAGAAGAAAACCTGATCGGCGAAACATGCGCTAGTGAGCCGCTCGGCAAAGCGCTCGAGGCCAGCAGTGCGATACATATTCGAGCAGTGCCATAGCTGATCTGCCTGATCTTTCAGGGCTTTCGTGACATGCGGGTGGCAATGGCCAAGGCTATTGACCGCAATGCCGGTCGCAAAATCGAGGTAGCGATTGCCGTCAGCCGAAAAAAGATATGCCCCATCACCCCTTACAATGGTGATATTGCTGCGGCGATAAGCAGGAAGGATGGCGGTATGGTTCACGATTTTAGCCTGTAGCCCTTGTTAAACAGCCACGCTGTGATGACCCACAATGTGATATTCACTGCTGTGAGCACGATCATGCCGGTTCCGATGGTGCCGTCGGTATAGCCGGTCAGCGCATAGCGGAAGCCGTCGATCATGTAAAAAAACGGATTGAAATGACATAGCCAGTACCAGAATTCGGGCAGCTGTTTGATCGAGTAAAACGTGCCGGAAAGAAACGCAAGCGGCGTGATAATGTAGTTGGTGATTGCAGAGAGGTGGTCAAAAGTCTGCGACCAGATGCCCGTGAGCACGCCAAACAACGCCAGCATGACACTCGCCGACACCACATAAAACACCCCAACCCAAACATCGTGAATGGCAAACGGTACAAAGATATAAACCGCTGCCATCACACTGATGCCAACTGCGATTCCGCGCACCAGCCCGCCAATCACCAGACAAAACACCAGCTCGCTACCTTTCAGCGGCGGCAGCAGGATATCAATAATCACACCCTGTATTTTAGATAACATCAGCGATGAGGAGGTATTGGCAAAGGCATTCTGCACGATCGCCATCATGATCAGGCCGGGCGCGATGAACTGGTCATAAGGCACACCGTCAATCAGCCGCTCCTGACCGCCGAGCGCGAGCGTGAGCACTGCGAGAAAGAGCAGCGTAGTGATAATCGGCGCGATGATCGTCTGGTTCCAGACCTTGGCAAAGCGCCAGATCTCACGCTTGCAAAGAGTGTAAATGCCGATGGTGTTGATATTCATGAAACTGCCCTGCATTAAAACACTATGCTTATGGGGCAGATTGCACAAAAAGAAAAGGGGGCATTTCTGCCCCCCTTTCGTCTTTTTACATTCAGCTACAGGCTAGCGTCTTTCGCCAACAAAGCGCAGGATGTAGATGAAGATATTGATGAAGTCCATATACAGGCTAAGAGCGCCCATGATCGAGGCTTTCGCCATCGCTTCTGTGCTACCCGCCACCTGATAATACATGGCTTTGATACGCTGCGTATCATAGGCGGTGAGGCCAACGAAGATCAGCACGCCGATCACCGAGGTGGCAAACATCAGCGCCGAGCTTTGCAGAAAGATGTTCACGATCGACGCGATGATCAGGCCGATGAGCCCCATCATCAGGAATGAACCCCAGCCGGAAAGGTCTTTCTTCGTGGTATAGCCGTAGAGGCTCATACCGCCGAACATACCCGCCGAGATGAAGAAGGCGCGCGCGATCGACTCACCAGTATACATTAAAAAGATCGAGGTGAGCGAAAGGCCCATCAGCACGGCAAAGCTCCAGAAGGAAACTTGCAGCGTGGCGGTGCTCATGCGGTTGATGCCGAGCGACATCCACAGCACCATACCCAGCGGCGCAAACGCCACCAGCCAGCCGAGGCCGGTCATGCCTGCCATCTGGCCGGTTTCGGTCATTTTATAAAGCGCCGACAGCACCGCCGGTGAATTAGCGGCAAAAAGAGCCGTGATACCGGTTAGCGCCAATGCGCTTGCCATATAGTTGTAAATTTTGAGCATGTAGCTACGCAGCCCCATGTCATAGGTCGCTGCCTGTGACTGGCCATAGCTTGCTGTACTTACTTTTGCGAACGGATCGCGCATATTCATGATATTCCTCCTAGGGTTACAACGTCATGCCGACTATCGCCAGCACTCAGCTTTATTCAAGCCACACTATTATATGGTACCGCTAAGTCCCATTTCAACTAAAACCGGACAGATACCCAAGTTTTTTTGTACACTATTCGTTTTTGCTTGATTTTAGGCACGAATGGCTCTAGCTACTTCCCTCCCAAAGTGATCGGGCGAGGCATTGCCTTGATTGCTTTACCATGACACCACTCCGGCGCAAGCCGGTATCAAGGTGTAATCAAACTAGATTCCGGCTTTCGCCGGAATGACAAGAAAGGATAAGAAAATGCCCAAACTGAAAACCAAATCTGGTTGCAAAAAACGTTTTAAGTTTACCGCAACCGGCAAAGTCGTCGCTCCACAAGCTGGCAAACGCCACGGCATGAGCAAGCGCACCAACCGCTTCATTCGCAACGCGCGCGGCACCACCATTATGGATGATGCCGATCAACACCGCATTGTTCAATACATGCCCTACGGCTCGAGATAAGGAGACACGCACATGGCACACGCAAAATCAGGCGCGAATCGCGCCCGCCGCAAAAAAATCCTGAAAATGGCCAAAGGTTATTATGGCCGTTCCAAAAACTGCATCACGATTGCACGCGAGAAGGTCGAAAAAGGCCTGCGCTATGCTTACCGCGATCGCCGCACGAAGAAACGCAATTTCCGCAGCCTGTGGATTCAGCGTATCAACGCCGGTGTGCGCGAGCATGATATGGTCTATTCACAATTTATGAATGGCCTGATCAAAGCTGGCATCGAGGTGGATCGCAAGGTTCTGTCTGATCTCGCCACCCGCGAACCAGCAGCCTTCAAAGCACTGGTCGATCAGTCCAAAGCAGCGCTGAAAAAAGCGGCTTAATTCATTTGTCGCCCCGCACTCGCTGCGGGGCCTCATGCCACTTGCAAGGAGATCCCGCAATGAATGCGGGATGACAGAGTCTGAATATGGATCTATCCACCCTTCGCACCAACTCATTTTCTGCCATTGCTGGCTGCATATCATCTGCCGCACTCGAAGAAGCGCGCGTAGCGCTGCTCGGCAAGAAAGGTTCGATCACTGAGGCTCTCAAAACGCTCGGTCAGGCGACGCCAGAAGAACGCAAAACGCTCGGCGCTGAACTAAATAAACTCAAAACCGAGATCGCAGATGCGATTGATGCCAAAAAATCCGAACTTGCCAAGGCAGAGCTGAACGCTCGGCTTGCCAGCGAAACCATCGATGTCACCCTGCCTGCCCAGCCTATACCCCAGGGGCGCATCCATCCGGTATCGTATGCCACTGGGGAAATCAGCGCCATTTTTGCGCAGATGGGCTTTTCGGTTGCGCAGGGGCCGGATATTGAAGATGACTACCATAACTTTGATGCGCTCAACATCCCCGCCAGCCACCCTGCGCGGCAGATGCACGACACATTTTATTTAAACGGTGGCCAGCTACTTCGCACCCACACCTCGCCGGTGCAAATTCGCACGATGAAGGCTGGTAAGCCTCCGTTTCGTTTCATCGCACCCGGCAGCACTTATCGCTGCGATTCTGACCTCACGCACACCCCGATGTTTCATCAGATCGAGGGTTTCGTGATTGATAAAAACATTCACATGGGGCACCTGAAGGGCTGCCTTACACAATTTCTGAAAGCATTTTTTGAGCTGGATCAGGTGCCGGTGCGCTTTCGCCCGAGTTTCTTTCCATTCACCGAACCATCGGCGGAAGTCGATATCGGCTGCAAGCGTACGCGTGACGAGCTGAAAATCGGTGAAGGATCAGACTGGCTGGAAGTGATGGGCTGCGGCATGGTGCATCCGAATGTACTTAAAAATTGCGGCATTGATCCAAATGAATGGCAGGGTTTTGCCTTTGGCATGGGCGTTGAACGCCTCGCCATGCTGAAATACGGCATCCCCGATTTGCGCACCTTCTTTGAAAGCGATGTGCGCTGGCTTAAGCATTACGGGTTCACGTCATGAAATTCACACTAAGCTGGCTCAAAGACCATTTGGATACATCAGCCTCGCTGGATGAGATCAGCAAAACACTCACCGCTATCGGCCTTGAGGTGGAATCAATCACTGATCGCAGCGAGGCGCTGGGAGCCTTCACCGTTGCCAAAATTCTTCATGCTGAAAAACATCCCGAAGCCGATAAGCTTCGCGTGTGCAAGGTGCTGTCGGACGCGGGTGAACTACAGATCGTTTGTGGCGCGCCGAATGCACGTGCGGGCATTTTTGTGGCGCTTGCCAAAGAAGGCGCGCTTATTCCACGCGATGGGTTTGTGATTAAGAAAACCAAAATTCGCGGCGTGGAATCAAACGGCATGCTGTGCTCGGCGGATGAATTGCGGCTCGGCGGTGATTCCGAGGGCATCATCGAGCTGCCGGAAGCAGCAATCGGCGCACCTATTGCCGAAGTGCTCGGCCTTACCGATCCGGTGATCGACATTGCCGTCACCCCCAACCGCGCCGATTGCCTTGGCGTTCGCGGCATCGCCCGCGACCTCGCGGCGGCAGGGCTTGGTACATTGAAAGATCCAGGATCAAGCGCCCGGAGTTCAGGCGAAAATTTCGAATCCCCGATCAAAGTCTCCATCCAGACACCACATTGCCAGCAATTCATTGGTATATACCTCAAGGGGGTATCAAATCAGCAAAGCCCCGCTTGGCTGAAACAGCGCTTAGAAGCTATCGACCAGAAGCCGATTTCAGCGCTGGTGGATATCACCAACTATATCACCATCGATCTTGGCCGGCCGCTGCATGTGTATGACGCCGATAAACTGAAAGGTAGTCTCACCGTGCGCGGCGCGAAAGCCGGCGAACCGCTACATGCTTTAAACGATAAGCATTATGAGCTTTCGGAAGGGATGTGCGTGATTGCCGATGAATCTGGCGCGGTAGCCCTGGGGGGTATCATCGGTGGCACGACCACTGGCTGTGATGCGAATACCAAAAATGTATTTCTGGAAGTTGCGCTTTTTGATGCGGCGCATGTTGCGGTGAGTGGCCGCACACTGCAAATTAATTCCGATGCACGCTACCGTTTTGAGCGCGGGCTGGATGTCGCTTTCGCAGAACAAGGTGCAGCGCATGCTGCTGCGATGATTGGGTCGCTCTGCGGCGGTGAAGCAAGCAAGCCAGTGATCGCAGGAAACACACCTGACTGGAAGCGCCAGATTACCTTTAATCACGAGCGCGTGAAGACACTCGGCGGCGTGGATGTGGATTCAAAGAAATGCCAAGAGATTCTCACTAGTCTTGGTTTTAATGTCATCCCGAACGCGCAAGCGGAGGGATCTAAAGATTCCTCGCCTATGGCTCGGAATGACAATTTTTCTGTGACCCCGCCTAGCTGGCGCGCAGACATCGAGGGTGAGGCTGATTTAGTCGAAGAGATTCTGCGCATTCACGGCTATAACCATATTCCTGAAACGCCGCTTGCCAAGCCATCCACCGTCTCTCATGCTGGCGAAACCACTTTAGAAAAACGCGCTAAACTTGCACGCAACGTTTTACCCTCCAGAGGGTATTTGGAAACGTGCAGCTATTCCTTTATTTCACGCGCTGAGGCCGAGCTTTTCGGCGGCAATAATCCAGCCCTTACACTACAAAACCCGATCTCGGCTGATCTCGAAGTCATGAGGCCAAGCCTGATTCCCTCGCTGCTGATTGCCGCGCAGAAAAATAGCCGCCGCGGGCTAAAAGATTTGCAGCTGTTTGAAATTGGGCTTCAGTATCATGGTGTAAAGCCTGATGAGCAGCGTTTGGTTGCTGCAGCAATAACAACTCAAGAGGCTATTAATCCTAAATTCTTTGCTACCAAAGTAAAAATATCAGGAAAAGCACACGAAGCCAGTGCTGATTATATCGCTGTTAAGCCTCAAACTACGGCTTTCTTTTCTGTTGAAGTTTTACCTATTCCAGCACTGAAAGCGAAGAGCGAGGCCATACACCTGCTCGGCCATCTTGGCCTAGCCAAATGCGATGTGACGACAGGTACCCCCGCATGGTATCACCCCGGGCGCAGCGGCGCGCTGACGCTGGGCGGCAAGATCATACTCGGCTATTTCGGCGAATTGCACCCTGCCCTGCTTGCTGCCATGGATATCGATATGCCACTCGTTGCCTTTGAAATTTTTCTGGGTAACATTCCCGAGCCGCGCGCAAAAGGCAAAGCCAAACCACCGCTGAAGCTTTCAGATTTTCCAGCAGTGGAGCGCGACTTTGCCTTTATCGTGGATCAAAAAGTTCCAGCCAGTGATATTGAAAAGGCGCTGCGCGCAGCCGAGAAAAATCTCATCACTGATGTGCAGCTTTTTGATGTCTATGCAGGCAAAGGCGTTGAGGCGGGCCAGAAATCCGTAGCGGTGCGCGTGACGTTGCAATCATTCGAGCGCACGCTCTCGGAAGATGATATCGCCGGCGTCTCCCGCCAAATCCTGCAGGCAGCCGGTAAGTTCGGCGGTGTGCTGAGGCAGTAATGTCATGCCGAGCGTAGCCGAGGCATCTTTAAGATCCTTCGACTCCCCTCGCAACAAGTTGCGAGGCACGCTCAGGATGACAACTCTATGAAACCCGACTATTGGCCCCGCGCCAAGCAGCATCTGTCAAAAAACGACCCGACGCTAAAATCCATCATCGCCGCTTATCACGGCGAAGCACTGACACTTCGCGGCGATGCGTTTTACACGCTCGCACGCTCGATCGCAGGCCAGCAGATTTCGGTGAAGGCGGCCGATAGCATCTGGGCGCGGTTTGAAAAATCCGCTAAAAAGATAACGCCCGCCTCGATTCAAAAACTCGATATCCAAACGATGCGCGCATGCGGTTTTTCAGCAAGCAAGGCTAGTTACATGCATGCGCTTGCCGAACATTTTGTAGAAAATAAAAAGCTGATTGCAGCCTGGCCAGAGATGGACGACGAAGCAATTATTCAGGAACTTGTTGCCATCAAAGGCATCGGCCGCTGGAGCGCGGAAATGTTCCTGATTTTTGGGCTTGGTAGGCCGGATGTGTTTCCGGTGCTTGATATTGGCCTGCAAAAAGCGGTGGCGCGCTATTATCATGAGGGCGCACGCCTGAAACCCAAAGAACTCATGGCCTACGGCGAGCGCTGGCGGCCTTATCGCAGCGTTGCTACGTGGTATCTATGGCGAGCGCTTGACCCGGTGCCGGTTGCGTATTAATGCTTGGTTAAGACTGGGTTAACCCATCTCTGCTATGTGTCTGAGCGGATTATTTTTTATACGGAGTAAATGATGAAACTGGCACGTAATTTTTTATTTGTACTCGTGTGTTTCTTAGCAGGAGCCATTAGTAGCGCGAGTTATGCCGACTATCAGAATCGCGCTTGCTGCACCGGTAAAGAAAATCCAAAGTGGTACGCTGGCATTTCAGGAAATGTTGTTTTTCTGAGCGATGTTGATCTGGGGCAAACTTTTATCAATCTTGCTACCAGCAACCAATTTACAGATATTTCTTTTGATCCTGGTTTTGGTGTGGGCGGTGTTGTGGGATATCGTTTTTATCCTAATATCGCTGCAGAGCTGGAATTAATGTATCGCCAAAATGATCTGGATAAGATCGGTGTCGATCCATATAGCGCACCATCAGGATTTTACACCGCTCAGAAAAGCTATGCAATCATGGGAAATCTGATGTATAGCTATCGCCAACTAGAGCCAGTCCATCCTTATTTTGGTTTTGGCGCGGGGATGGTTAATGTCAGGACGCCCCTTGTCCTGACGGAAAATACCAGCGGTCAGGTTTTAAAATTCAAAGACTGGCTTTTTGGCTACCAGTTTATGGCGGGCTTCGGCTATCCTATACACAACACCCCTCTGGAACTAAACTTTGGTTATCGCTTCATGAAAACCGAAGAGGGTGAAAAAGCGTTTGCCGTAGCGCCCGCAACAAAGTTTACGTTTGATAACACAACCCACAATTTTGATCTTGGCTTTAAAATTAACTTCTAGCAGCTGATAGTTTATTCAACATGATTCCCCGTTATTCCCGCCCTGATATGACCGCCATCTGGAGCGATGACACGCGTTTTCGCATCTGGTTTGAAATTGAAGCGCATGCGTGCGACGCACTGGCGCAGCTCGGCGTGATCCCCAAGGAAGCCGCAGAGACTATCTGGAAAAAAGGCCGCTTTGACGCGCAGCGCGTGCATGAGATTGAGCGCACGACCAAGCATGATGTGATCGCGTTCCTGACCAACGTGGCCGAATATGTGGGCCCAGAGGCGCGCTTTCTGCATCAGGGCATGACCAGCTCTGATGTGCTGGATACCTGCCTTTCCGTTCAGCTCGTCCGCGCCACCGATATTCTGCTTGCTGATATGGACGCGCTGCTAGCAGCGATCAAGCGCCGCGCCTTTGAGCACAAAGATACGGTCTGTGTCGGCCGCAGCCACGGCATCCACGCCGAGCCAGTGACGTTTGGCCTGAAACTCGCCACCTATTACGCCGAGTTTTCGCGCTGCCGCGAGCGCCTGACGCTGGCGCGCAAAGAAATTGCTACCTGCGCGATTTCCGGCGCCGTGGGCACGTTTGCGAATATCGATCCGTTTGTAGAGCAGTATGTCGCGGAGAAAATGGGACTTACGGTGGAGCCGGTTTCCACGCAGGTGATCCCGCGGGATCGCCACGCGATGTATTTTGCAACACTGGGCGTGATTGCCAGCAGCATGGAGCGGCTTGCCACCGAAATTCGCCATCTGCAGCGCACCGAGGTTCTGGAAGCGGAGGAATATTTCTCGCCCGGCCAGAAAGGCTCTTCTGCCATGCCGCACAAGCGTAATCCCGTGCTTTCTGAGAACGTGACCGGTCTTGCCCGCATGGTACGCAGCTATGCGCTGCCGGCTATGGAAAACGTAGCGCTGTGGCACGAAAGAGATATTTCGCACTCCTCAGTGGAGCGCATGATCGCGCCGGATGCAACCGTGACGCTGGACTTTGCGCTGAGTCGTCTCACGAACATCATCGACCAGCTGGTCGTCTACCCTGATCAAATGCAGGAAAATATGAACATGCTCGGCGGGCTGGTATTCTCGCAGCGCGTGCTCTTGGCGTTGACGCAGGCCGGTGTAAGCCGCGAAGACGCCTACACGCTGGTGCAGCGCAATGCCATGAAAGTCTGGGATTTTGGCAAGGATTTCCTCACCGAGCTTTCAAACGATACTGATGTCACAGCGCGCATCAAACCGGCTGAACTGGCAAAAATCTTTGATCTTGGGTACCACACCAAGCATGTCGATACGATTTTTAAACGTGTTTTTTCTTAGTCATCCCCGCGAAAGCGGGGATCCTGACCTAGCAATGTAACAATGTCCTTCACGCTTCACTTGCAATTGGAAAAAGACACCCTGCCCATCGGCGAGCTCTCAATATGCCGATTACTACTGATGAACAACAAGCAGTTTCCTTGGCTGATTCTGGTGCCAAAACGTGTTGGCTTACGGGAAGTTTTCGATCTATCGCCTGAAGATTATTCCTTGGTGATGCAGGAAGTAAGAAGCATCGCCGAACCTTTCGCACACCATACCAAAGCCGATAAAATCAATATAGCGATGCTTGGGAATATGGTGCCACAACTACACATCCATATCATCGCGCGCTTTACCAGCGATGCGGCATGGCCAAATCCTGTATGGAATTCAGGAGCAGAAACACATCTCTACTCATTCGCTGAAGCAGAAGAAAAGCTGAACCATTTCAGGACGGCATTCAACATTACAAAAATGTAATATTGTTTCCATAGAAGTTTCATGGGCCGAATGTTACATACGCATTGTCTTTAACAACAAAGACGTTTTTTCAACTCACTCTTTCCAAAGGATTATCCCATGAACAAGACTCTCGCTCTCGTTGCCGCTCTCGGCCTCGTTTCTTCTGCTGCTTTCGCTGCTCCAGAAGCTGCTAAACCAGCTGCTGAAGCTGTTAAAACCGTTAAAGAAGCTGCTGCTCCTGCTGCTCCTTCTGCTGCTAAAGAAGAAGGCAAAAAAGAAGAAGCTAAAAAAGAAGAAGCTGCTAAAGAAGCTGCTAAAGCCGCTCCTGCTGCTGGCGAAGCGAAAAAAGAAGAAGCGAAACACTAATCGTTTCCCTGAATCTTTTGGATTCAAAAACCCGTGGGGCTATGGTTCCACGGGTTTTTTATTATCTTCGGCACTTTTTTCTTGCTTTTTACCCCCCTAGTGCCTATCCCCTAATTCCTGACTTTTTGGCTCGGTAGCTCAGTGGTAGAGCAGGGGAATCATAATCCCTTGGTCGGGGGTTCAAATCCCTCTCGAGCCACCATCCGCCTTCGCTTACGCTACGGCGCGACGAGTCGCGCAGGAGCGTTAGAGAAGCGGATGCCGCGCTGTAGCTTGCTTTTCACGCAAGCGAAAGCGGGCTGTCGATAGGTTCTGAATCTTCAATCTGCATTCAGGTTGGGTTCTGAATGTATCAACCAGCCCCCACCACCCTACGCTCCTTGAGCTTCGGGTGGCATCCCCCACTTAACCTTTACCAGATTTTGCGCTGATGCTGTAAATGTGCTACAGTGCCGCATGCGTTTTTTATTGCTTGCACTCTGCCTTGCCAGCTGTACCAGCCCCTACAAGGACTGGGAGAGCTACAGCACGACCAGCGTCGCCGCCCCGCCCTCCTCTTGCTCCACACGCCTGACGCTTGGCGGTGGGCTTTCCACGCGCTGCCCCTCCTCCCCCGACAACTCTGCCACACCGACAAAATAATTGGCATTTATAGCCCAATATTGTACACCGCTCGCGAGCTCATTTTCAGGATAAAGCTATGACCACGACGCTACGCCTTGCTGCCATTCAAATGAAATATGCCGGTTCGCCGAAAGCGAGCCTTACGCATGCGCTCGATATGCTGGGTGATGCTGCCAGCAAGGGTGCCAATGTTGCCTGCCTGCCGGAATTATTTCTTACCGATTATTTCTGCCAGGGGCTCGATAGCAGCCGCTTTGACCTTGCCGAGCCGGTAGATGGCCCCACCACGCAAGCGCTTTCAAACCTTGCCAAAAAAACCGGCATGGTGATCATCAATTCCATTTTCGAAAAAGCGGCCGAAGGGCTTTATTACAACACGGCGGTGGTGATTGAAAAAGACGGCAGTATTGCCGGCATCTATCGCAAAATGCACATCCCGCATGATCCGCTGTTTGAAGAAAAATATTATTTCACGCCAGGCGATCTGGGCTTCAAAGCGCATGCTACCAGTGCAGGCAAACTCGGCACGCTTATCTGCTGGGATCAGTGGTATCCCGAAGGCGCACGCCTAACCGCCATGCAGGGCGCACACACCCTCTTCTACCCCACCGCCATCGGCTGGCATCCATCCGAGAAAGCCGAGTGGGGCGATTCACAGGTGGATAGCTGGGTCACGATCCAGCGCGCCCATGCCATCGCTAACGGCGTGTTTGTCTGCGCGGTGAACCGCATCGGCCACGAAACCCCGCCGCAAGGTGGAGACGGGCTGACTTTCTTTGGCAACTCGTTCATCTGTGATCCTTATGGCCGCATGCTCGCCCATGCATCCCATGACAAAGAGGAGGTGCTGATTGCTGAGGCCGACCTCTCGCTTGTCGAGCACAAGCGCCGCAACTGGCCATTCTTTAGAGATCGGCGGGTAGATGCATACGGCGATTTAACCAAGCGCTTTGGAGCTTAAATGAAACGCGAATTTTTAATGCCTGCCGAGTGGGAGAAGCAAGCCGCCATCTGGCTGGCATGGCCACATAA
>JAJTHB010000007.1 GCA_021299465.1 Rickettsiales bacterium
TACTTTACCCAGGAGTGCGCCGATACCGATCACGGTGATTGCAATGGTAGCAAGACCTTTACCGGTGTTACCGATAAACCAGCCTACTACGGTACAGAGAACTTTACCCATTGGGGTATCGTTACCTGCGAATGCGAGTTCCGGCATCGTGATTACGATAGCGGTGAGCATGACCATCAGGCAAGCCTGCCAGCTAATGCTCAAATTTTTTGTTTGATGTTTCATAGTGATAACCTCTTTCTTTTTGTTTTTATGGTTATGAATTAAACCACCCTCTTTTGGAGTGGCTATCTACAACACACACATACCGTAGATGCTTGCATTCTAGCAGTTTCGACCCTATGCATGAACAGGAATTATGTGAATTTTTTGTGACAAGAGCGCACAAAACCTAGGTTTTTTTGGTTTTTTAGGGGATTATGGCGCACAAAGCTTATGTCATTGGTGCAAGCCTGCCAGCAGGCGGAGCCTATATGCTTTACCGTCTGGGGCTGATAGTGGCGCAGCGTTTTGGTTTTGCGCTGGTGGATGTGGCCGTGCAGCGTGCTGGCTCTTCTCCTTTCAGCTACGACAAATCCATGCGAAGCTGCAGCCTGCAGGAGCTCGACCAGGCCATCGATGATGACGATCTACTCATTTCAGCGCCGGCTTTTTCAAATTTCCTGTTTGGTGCGCGGCTGCCTGGCCGCAAGATCATGTATGCGCAGGGTTTCAACACCCACGGCGCGATGGACGGGCAGTTTGATCTTTATGTGTCGGCGAGCGAGACGGTGCAGCGCTATCTCTCTTCGGTCTGGGGTATCAGCGCGCCGGTGATCGCCCCGTTTGTAGAGGTAGACGGCAGGCAGGCAAAGCCTTGGAGCGAGCGGCCGAAACATTCGGCGCTTGTCTTTACTAAAAAAGACGGTCCGGATGCGGCGATGCTGATGGATTTTCTGCATGCAGGGCTTAAGAAACGCGGCGGTGATATGGATCTGAGCCAGCTTGTTCAGGGCAATAACCTGCCGCATGATGAATTCCTCTCAAAGCTTGCCTCGGTGCGCTACCTGATTAACCTGACGCTCGCCGAAGGCTTCGGGCTGGTGCCGCTGGAAGCCATGGCGGTGGGCACGATGGTGGTGGGGCTCGACGGCCTTGCCGGACGGGATTACCTTCGCTACGGCGAAAATTCACTTACCTGTTCGTATCGCGAGCTGAATTCACTGGCGGACATTGTCTACCGCGCGATGATGGATGAGGCGCTTTCTGAGCGTTGCGCGCGGGCGGGTATGGAAACCGCAAAAGAATACAGCTTTGACGCATTCGAACAGGCGTGGCTACCGCACCTCAGTGCTGTTTTAGGCCGTAGTCCCAAATGATGAAGCCGTGGCTGATCACGGGCATTCCAAGGAGCGGCACCACGCTGCTCGCCGCGCTGATCGACAGCATGGAAGATAGCGTATGTTTGAACGAGCCGCTCTGGCAGCAGGATCTAGCGAAAACATCCAGCAATGCTGACGAATTTGTCCATAAGCTGGTTAGCGATTGCAGCCAGCTGCGCGCAAAACTTCATGGCGGCGAATCACTGCCTGATCTTCGCCGTAGCGACGGCTTGCCGGTGACTAACTACCTGAATGATCGCGGCGAGGTGATAGTGCGCCCTGCCCTCTTTTCACGAAGCGGCCTGAGCGCGGATTTCACGCTCGCCGTCAAGCATAACGGGCTTTACCTTGGCGCTTTGCCGCAGCTCATTGCCTCCGGAAAATTTAAGATCATTGCGCTCATTCGGCATCCGCTGGACGTGCTGGCGTCATGGCGAGCATCGAGTTTGCCGGTGTCGCGCGGCGAACTTCCGGCAGCGGCCTATTTCTGGCCGGAGATGGCGGCGCTTAACCGTCAGGATATGGCACTCATCGATAAGCAGGTTCAGCTTCTGGAGCTTTTGTACAGACGCATCCATCAACATGAAAAAGAGCTGATATTGCTGCGCTATGAAGAGCTGGTGGCTCATCCATCGCAGCTGGAAAAGCTGTTTGGCAGGCCGCTCGGCCAGCATCATTTTTCCATTTCAAAACAGGCGATAAAGCCGCTGGATATCCCCTTGGAACTGCTACGAAAAAAAATAAAAGACATCGCTCCATTCGCTCGCTATTACTACCCAGAATTTTAGTCAAGGAGTGCTGCAGATGGAAATCCTCCACTTGTTTACCCAAAACCTTCTATCGCCGCCGATTTTGTTTTTCGCGCTGGGCTTGCTGGCGGGATTTATTAAATCGGATCTCGATGTGCCGGAGAGTATCAGCCGCTATCTCTCGATCTACCTGATGATGTCGATCGGTTTTAAAGGCGGCGTTGCGCTGGCCAATACCACCGAGTTCACCGCACAGATTTTCTGGGCGATCGGCATTGGTGTCGCCTTTGGTTTTGTGCAGCCTTTTCTGGGCTATTGGTTACTTAAGAAAACCAGTAAACTCGACTCGCCAACAGCGGCAGCGGTGGCAGCGCATTATGGCTCGATCAGCATGGTGACGTTTGTCACCGCCGCGTCGTTCCTGAAGCTCGATGAGGTGGCTTATGCCGGCTATATCGTCGCGATTCTGGCCTTGATGGAGGCGCCGGCGGTGCTTTCCGGCCTGTTCCTCGCCCACCGCGACGCGCCGGAAACACGCGGTCATGAGCAGGAAGAAAAAAAGCTGCTTAACCGCGAGATTTTTACCAATGGCGCGATCCTGCTGCTGATGGGCTCATTCGTGATTGGCTGGATTACTGGCGAGCCGGGGATGGTTAAGATGAAGGCGTTTCTTGTGGATCCGTTTCAGGGTATTCTTGCGCTGTTTCTGCTCGATATGGGGCTGTTGGTTGCCAAAAACCTGCACCACCTGCGCCAGTTCACTTTTTCGCTGGTGGCGTTTGCGATTTATATGCCGATATTAAGCGCGCTGGCCGGGCTTGGTATTGCGGATGCGATTGGCCTCGATATCGGCACCGGCACGCTCTATGCGGTGCTGTTTGCCAGCGCGTCCTACATTGCGGTGCCTGCCGCCATGCGCCTCGCGCTACCGGAAGCGCAGGCGGCGATCTACCTGCCGATGTCGCTCGCCATTACCTTCCCGTTTAACATCGTGATCGGCATCCCGCTTTACTATTCGCTGGCGAAGATGTGGCTTGGTTAGTCGCATGTCATCGTGTAATGAGCATGCTATGCACCCGTAGCTCAGCTGGATAGAGCGTTGCCCTCCGAAGGCAAAGGTCGGACGTTCGAATCGTCTCGGGTGCGCCAAAACAAAACGGCTCCATCGTTTGGAGCCAAACTGACATAAGGATAGTTTATGCGCCTCCTCATTCTCATTGCCCCCGTTGCTTTATCTGCCTGCGCCTCGATCGTTGAAGGTAGTACGCAAACGATTGCGATTAACACTACACCAGCTGGTGCGGATTGCAGCGTGATGCGAGGCGGTTTGGAGATTGGCCGCGTCAGCCCGACACCGGGTGAGGTGACCATTGAAAGAACCAAGCAGGATCTTGAGGTGATGTGCCGAAAGTCTGGCTATGAGCCGGTGAGTTTCTCCTCACAGTCGGATTTTGCGGCGCCATTTTTCGGCAATATTCTTATTGGCGGTCCGGTGGGCATGGGGGTTGATCTCGCAACCGGCGCTTACAACAAATATGATGCGGTGATCGCGGTTGATTTTGAGGCGCGCTCGGCGCGCGGCATTAACCCCGCGCCGCGTGAGCAGGCTCAAGCTGCGCCATCACCTGCAGCAAGGGTATCGGGCGCGGCCTATGAGCCGCAGCCAGCCAGCGAGCGAATCCTCACCAGCGAGCATGCTGATCGTTATCAGGCGCGCCGCCAGCAGCTGCGTAAACAGCACTAGTTAAGCACGAGGATGGGCGTTCTGGTAGGCGTTCATCAGGCGCTCGCGGTCGATATGGGTGTAGCGCTGGGTGGTCGATAGGCTTGCATGGCCGAGTAGTTCCTGAATCGAGCGCAGATCGCCACCAGCAGAGAGCAGATGCGTGGCAAAGCTATGGCGGAAGGCATGCGGCGTGGTGCTCTCCGGCAGGCCGAGCTGGCGGCGAAGGTTTCGAAGCGTTCGCTGGAAGACACCCGGGTTCAGGGGCTTTCCTTCCTTGCCGACAAAAAGCGGTTCGTTCGCGCTGGTATGATGAGGGCAAAGCGCAAGGTAGCTTTCAATCGCCTGCGTGACGACCGGCAGCACTGGCACTTGCCGTTCTTTACCTCCTTTACCCACCAGCCTCAGCATGGTTTGTTTGGCGTCTGAGCGTTTCACTGAAAGTGCCTCACTGATACGCAGCCCGCAGCCATAAATGAGCAGCAGCAGTGCGAGATTACGCGCGTTGATCCATGCTTCGTCATCCATGGTTTCTATTGCCATTACCGAATTCTGGGCTTGCTCAACGGCGAGTGCTTTGGGCAGCGCGCGGCCGATTTTCGGGCTTCGAATATGGAAGATGGCGCTGTTTTTGCCATGTCCCTGCTGCTCCAGCCAGCGATAAAAGCTTTTGACCGCAGAAAGGGCGCGGGCGTTAGAGACGGCATCGTAATCCTGATTTCGCGAGGCAAGCCATGCACGAAAGTCACGCAGCTCAAGTTCAGAGAGTTGTTTTTTGCTAACCGCACCGCCGAGATGCTGCTGCAAAAAACCAAGGAAATGATTCAGGTCATGTTGATAGGAAATAATCGTATGGCGGGAAGATCGTTTGTTATGCGCAAGCCAGACGAGCCACTCATCATTCAGGCTCGCGGCAGTTTGCTTCATACCGTCATCTCATCCAGATAACGATCCAGCTGGTATGCCACCACCTGCGCGAGAAAATTGAGCAGCTCGATGCCCTGACCCGGATGAAAGCGATCTTTATGGCGAACGCCAAAAGCGAGCATCACCTGCCGGTCGATGCTATCGAGATCGAGTTTGAGCAGCGCGCAGCTTGCGATCATCGTGTCGCAATCAGCAAAAAATTCATCAAATCCGGCGGGCGCTTGCTTGGCGCAGTCGGCGACGAGTTTCACGCGCTTGCCCTTGCCTAGTGCGGCGTCGCAGGTGCCGGGCGCGATGAACACGATGCCGGAAAAATCACTCTCGCCATACGAGGTATCTACCTGAATATCCGACTCCATGGCGAGGCGCACCACATCGACATTAAAGAGGCTCACTAAATCGAGTGCAATGATCTCAAGCAGCTGTTCGATATTGCGGGCGCGCACAAGTTTGAGCGCGGCTTCATGCACCTGTTGCTGCGAGGAAAGGTTGTCGCGGCAATACTCGACCAGCAGGTCATATTTACTTTGCAAATCGCGGCTGGTGGATTGCAGGTTTTTCACCATGAACTGCTGGAAATCAATCACGCCGTCCCCCAGATCACGCGTGGGTGGCGCGATGTCATGCATGATATCGGGATTGGCTTTCAAGAATTCTGGGTGCGCCTTCAGGTAAGCGCGGATGTCAGCTTCGGAGAGGCTGTGCTTGGTCGTTGATTTAGCGCTCACGCGATTTTCTGTCCCGTCTTCTTCCAGTCTTCAAGGAACGTCGCAAGCCCTTTATCGGTCAGCGGGTGGTGGATCATTTCCTTCAGAACTTTCGGCGGGATGGTTGCCACATGCGCGCCGAGTTTCGCCGCATCGGTGATATGCTGCAGGCTACGCACGCTCGCAACCAATACCTGCGTTTCCAGCGCGTCATATTGTTTGTAGATGGTGCAGATATCTTCGATCAGCTTCATGCCCACTTCGCCAATATCATCCAGCCTTCCCACAAACGGGGATACAAAGGTTGCGCCGGCTTTGGCGGCGAGCAGCGCCTGCGGTGCGGAAAAGCACAGCGTTACGTTCGTCATGATATTCTTGCTGGAAAAGTGGCGGCAGGCTTTCAGCCCATCCCATGTCATGGGCAGTTTAATGGTGATGTTATCAGCGATGCGCGCGAGCTTTTCGCCTTCCTTGATCATGCCGTCTGTGTCGGTTGCGGTCACTTCGGCGGAAACAGGGCCTGTTACCACCGCGCAGATATCTTTCAGCACCTCGAAGAAATCGCGGCCGGATTTGGCAACCAGCGTTGGGTTGGTGGTGACACCATCCAGCAGGCCGGTGGCGGCAAGGTCACGGATTTCAGCAATATCGGCAGTATCGACAAAGAATTTCATAAAAGCCATTCCATCGGTTAATGATAACGTGACGATAGAATAATTCTGGGGCGCTTGGCAATATGAAACAGGTAGAAATACGCCTTCCCACCGGTGCCCCGCAGGGTTTTGATTACGCGGTGCCGGAGGGTATGCAGCTTTCGCGCGGCGACTTGGTGCGCGTGCCGTTTGGGCGCGGTTCATCGCTTGGACTGGTGCTGGGCGAGGGCACGGCAAACATTCCGCAGGCGAAACTAAAATCCGTAGAAAGCAAGCTCGATCTGCCATCCTTTGCACCGGACTATCTGGCATTTATGGATTGGGCAGCGTGGTATAACTGCGCGCCGCTTGGGCTGATGCTGAAGATGGCGCTTCCGGTCGGGGTTTGGGAATCGGGAATCGGGGATCAGAAAAGAAAGCGAAAAAAGAAAACCGCTTTCTCCGAAGCTCAAAGCCCAAAGCCCAACCTTGCCGCCCTCTCTCCCGTTCAGCAGCAAGCAGCAGATAGCCTGATCAAAAAACTAGGCGGCGGTTTTTCCGTGACGCTGCTCGACGGCGTTACCGGATCGGGTAAGACCGAGGTGTATTTTGAGGTGCTTGCTGCTGCGCTTAGGATTCAGGAAGAAAAAAATAATCATTCTTTACCTGAAACCTTGCCGCAAACCCTCATCCTCCTTCCAGAAATTGCCCTTTCGGTGCAGTGGATGGCGCGGTTTGAGGCGCGCTTTGGTTTTCGGCCGCTGGTGTGGCATTCGCATGTGACACCGGCGCAAAAACGCGAGGCATGGAAAAAAATTGCAAGCGGCGCGGCGCCGGTGGTGGTGGGTGCGCGCTCGGCGCTATTTCTTCCTTACCATAATCTCAAGCTGATGGTGATTGATGAAGAGCATGATCATTCCTACAAGCAGGATGATCAGGTGATTTATCATGCGCGCGATATGGCGGTGGCAAGGGCACGCTATGAAAAATTCCCGCTGTTACTTGCCTCCGCAACACCATCGCTTGAGACGGTGCAGAATGTACGCGCCGGTAAATATACCGAGCTGACGCTGCCCGCACGCCATGGCGGTGCATCGATGCCAACAACGGAGCTGATCGATATGCGGCTTCAGAAAATGCCGGCCACGCAATTCATCTCGCCGCGGCTTCGCGAAGCGATCGCTGCGGCGATTGGGCGCGGCGAGCAGGCGCTTCTTTTTCTTAACCGGCGCGGCTATGCGCCGCTGGTTTTATGCCGCCGCTGTGGCCACCGGTTTGAGTGTTCTGAGTGTAGTAGCTGGTTGGTGTTGCATGCATCAGGAATCAGGGTTCAGGGTTCAGGGATCGGAAAAGAAAAAGACTTATTTTCGCTGAGCCCTGAACCCCGATCCCCGATCCCCTCCCTCCAATGCCACCACTGCCACCACCGTGAGCCAATGCCGCCCGCCTGCCCTGCTTGCGGTGAGAAAGAGTCACTGGCGGCGTGCGGGCCAGGGGTGGAGCGCATCGAAGAAGAGGCGCGCGAGATTTTCCCTTCTGCGCGCATCGCTGTGATGGCGAGCGATCAGCTATCTGGAGATAAGGAGGCGGCAAAAATTATTTCGGATATGGAACAAAAAAAGATCGACCTGCTGATTGGTACGCAGATGATCGCCAAAGGGCATCATTTCGGCGGGCTTTCGGTGGTGGGGGTGGTGGATAGCGATTTGGGGCTTGGCGGCGGCGACCTGCGTGCAGCCGAGAAAACCTACCAGCTCCTGCACCAGCTATCGGGGCGCGCGGGGCGCGAGAACATTGCCGGCACAGTCTATCTGCAAAGCTACCTGCCGGATCATCCGGTGATACAGGCGCTCGCCTCTGGTGATCGTGACCGTTTTGTCAGCGCCGAATTGGTGGCACGCGAAAACGCCAACATGCCTCCCTTCGCCCGACTCGCTGGTATTATCGTGGAAGGAAATAAAGAAGACGCGGTTATCAAAACGGCTAAGCTTCTCGCCTCTTCTTTTCCCATCACCCCATCACCCCATCACCCCGTCAGGCTCCTCGGCCCTGCCCCCGCTCCACTCTACCGCCTGCGCGGGCTCTTTCGCTGGCGCCTCCTTGTGCGCGCTGATCGCAGCGTAAACCTGCCGGAGCTGGTAAAGAACTGGATCGCATCGATCAAACCGCCCTCCTCCGTGCGCGTCAAAATCGACATCGATCCTGTCGGGTTCTTGTAGAGCCAGAAAAGAAAACAGGGGGCGCATGGCCCCCTGTCGTTAGTATGATAGAATTATTAGAACAGCGAGATTACACCTGGAAGAGGAGCGCTGATCTGCGTTGCTGGTCTGCATATTGCGTTAAGGTCTTCAGCCGAAGGTTTCCATATGCAGCTAACATAAGGGGTTCCCTTTGCTGGAAAACCAAGATTTTGCGGATGGCATCTCCAACCCAGCCCCTCATGATTGGTTTCCCATGTAGACGCAGTGCAACTATTGTCAAATGCGCGCTGAATTGCAGCCAAACAAGCTTGACGTGTTACAGGAGTGGCGGGTATTTTGGAGGTGATTGCGCTGGATAAATTACCAGAATAAACGTCTAAAGTTCCATTTAAAGGATTGGTTCCGCCAGGTAATACACCGGCGCCTTTACATGAACAAATACCAACGCCGCTTTGCGGAAGATTGGCTGCCACTCGATCACAACGTTTTGAATAAGTTGCTGCACTCGCAGCAGAAATTGCTACCTGAGAGAATAGCGCAGCGGTGATAGCGATGATTATTTGTTTTTTCATAAAAAATCTTCCTTTTCAGTTTGTTATGGTTATTTTCTTGCAGGAAATATCTCACTATGAATTACTTATACCAATTGAACATGACGGTTTGATGACGTTTTAAGGAATGTTTTGTGACAAATTTGGCTATGTAACTGTGTATTTTACCATAACAAATTGATCTTAAACATTAATTTAGATTTTCTCTCAGGCAGTTGGTGTCTAGGGTTATCAAAAAGTTACTTGTCATAGAATCTTAACAAAACTGACGCATAGCCGTCACACTTCCTTGCTATGATTGTTTTCAGTAAGCAATTACTGCTAATTTTTAACCCACGGAGAACTCATTATGTTAAATAAAATCAACATGTTGGCCATTGTTGGGTGTATCATGTTACCTATGACCGCTAATGCGGCTAGCCTAGTCGTCGGCGGCGATGCCCCAGCCTCTGGCATCAAGGTTTACCAAAAAAAACCGTGCGTAAATCAGGGCCAAACCTGCACGGGCCATGTGAGCACCGATAATAACCAAACAGCTAATAACACAACACAAGTATTTCGTGGCATCGCCTCTTCACTAGAAGATTGCGTAAGACAGTGCCATGCCGCACTGGAAAATTATTTTGTTGAGATTGGGCTAGGACGAATTACGGTTCAGCAAGCGCAAGGCCTTGGCTATACCAGCAATTGCGGACTTCGTTATGATCGCTGCTCGGCAGGTGAGTTGCCATTTGATATTCTTTATGGCACTGAAAAACGTTACGGAACACCGGATGCAGAAGGCAATGTAGTTTTGGTTGATGAAGAAGGCGTAGCTCTATCGCAATAACCATCTAAAAAAGCACTGCTTCTAAAAAACACCCCCGTGAAAATGGGGGTGTTTTTGTTTGTTTCCCGAACCTTCTTTACCAATCTTTCATTTTCCTGTTGCCAATGGGGATAAATTTTCCTAATTTGCGGCTCCCAAACTCAAGTTCAGACGTATTTTTCGATGAAAAAGTCAGGATCAATCAAGCTTGCCGAGCGTTATGTCACCGCACTTTTTGATGTGGCGGATAAGGCTGGGGCACTGGCCAGCGTTGAAAAAGACTTAAACCGACTGATGGTAGCCGTGAATGAAGACGCTGAGCTAAACTGTATTCTTGCCAGTCCGCTCATGACGCGCGAGCAAGCAGAAAATGCACTCAGCGCTGCGCTTGCTAAAATATCGGCCCACGAGATCACCCAGAAATTTGTTCGTGTACTTGCTTCTGGCAAACGCCTGCCTGCACTGGCTGAGATCGCACAACTATTTGCAGCGCGCGTGGCAACATCACGTGGCGAAGTGGCAGCACATGTGGTTAGCGCCCAGATTTTACCACCAGTAGAGCTTGTCAGGATTGGCGAGGCGCTGGGCAAGATGGTGGGCAAAAAAATTAATTTATCAGCGAGCGTGGATCAGAGCCTGCTCGGTGGCATGGTGGTGAAGGTTGGTAGCCAGCAGTTCGATGGTTCGATTGCCGGCAAGCTGGCAAGGCTGGAGCAAGAATTGAAGAGGGTGGCTTAGACTGCGCGTCATCCTGTGGCTGGCAAAGCCAGAGCACAGGATCTCGTGAATAATTGAAATAGATCCTGCGCAGGCGCTGAGCGCCTCGCAGGATGACAAAAGGAGAACAAAGATCATGGACATCAAGGCATCGGAAATTTCAAACATCTTAAAGGCGCAGATTTTATCGTTCAGCCCGCAGGCGGAACTATCGGAGACCGGTCAGGTCGTTTCCGTGGGCGATGGTATCGCCACCATTTACGGCCTTGAGAATGTTCAGGCCGGCGAGATGGTCGAGTTTACGGGCGGCCTCAAAGGCATGGCACTGAACCTTGCCTCCGACAATGTCGGCGTGGTGATTTTCGGCGATGACCGCAGCGTGAAAGAAGGCGATACGGTGAAGCGCACCGGCGCGATTGTGGATTGTCCTGTAGGCAGAGGGCTTCTTGGCCGCGTGGTGGATGCGCTCGGTAACCCGATTGATGGCAAGGGCCCTTTGAAAGACGTCACGCGTTCGCGTGTGGAAGTGAAAGCGCCGGGCATCATCGCGCGTAAATCGGTGCATGAGCCGATGTCGACTGGCATCAAGGCAATTGATTCGCTGATTCCGATTGGTCGTGGCCAGCGCGAGCTGATCATCGGCGACCGTCAGACCGGCAAAACCGCGATTGCGATTGATACGATCCTCAACCAGAAAGCAGCCAATGCCGGCAGCGACGAAAGCAAAAAGCTGTACTGCATTTATGTGTGCGTTGGCCAGAAACGCTCGACGGTTGCGCAGGTGGTGAAAAAACTCGAAGAGCAAGGCGCGATGCAATATTCCATCGTGGTGGCCGCAACCGCTTCCGAGCCAGCGCCGCTGCAATTCCTCGCACCTTACACCGGTGCGGCGATGGGCGAGTATTTCCGCGATAACGGTATGCATGCGCTGATCATTTATGATGATCTTTCGAAGCAGGCAGTGGCGTATCGCCAGATGTCGCTCCTCCTTCGCCGTCCGCCGGGACGTGAAGCCTATCCAGGCGACGTATTCTACATTCACTCGCGCCTGCTGGAGCGCGCCGCAAAAATGTCCGACGACATGAAAGCAGGCTCGATGACAGCGCTTCCGATCATTGAAACGCAGGCGGGTGACGTATCGGCCTATATTCCTACCAACGTGATCTCGATTACCGACGGCCAGATCTTCCTTGAGACCGACCTGTTCTATAAAGGGGTGCGTCCGGCGGTGAACGTTGGTCTTTCGGTTTCGCGCGTAGGCTCTGCGGCGCAGATTAAGGCGATGAAGCAAGTCGCCGGTTCGATCAAGCTGGAGCTCGCGCAATACCGCGAGATGGAAGCCTTCGCGCAGTTCGGCTCCGACCTTGATGCCTCGACCCAAAAGCTGCTCGCACGCGGCCAGCGCCTGACTGAACTCCTCAAACAGCCACAATACTCGCCGCTTTCCACGGCTGAACAGGTGTGCGTGATTTACGCGGGCGTGAAAGGCTATCTCGATTCGATTCCGACCAAGCAAGTCGGCAAGTTTGAGCAGGCGCTGCTCGCTGAGCTGCGCGGTTCGAGCAAAGATATCATCAGCGATATCGAAAAAGGCCAGAAGCTGGATGATGCGATTGAAGCTCGTCTGAAAACGATCATCATGCAAATCGCCAAACGTTTCGCGTAGGATTCCATGCCCTCACTAAAAGACCTTAAAGTCCGCATCAAGTCGGTTAAGTCGACGCAGAAGATCACCAAAGCCATGAAAATGGTGGCGGCGGCGAAGCTGCGCCGTGCGAAGGAAGCGGCAGAGAACGCCCGCCCTTATGCGGAAAGCATGGAGCGCATGATTGCATCGCTCGCAGCGTCGCAGCGTGAGACCTCAACCAATCCATTTTTGGTTGGCACCGGCAGGCAGGATAAAATCCTGCTGGTGGTGGCAACCGGTGATCGTGGCCTGTGCGGCGCGTTTAACAGCTCGATTGTACGCAGCGCTCGCCGCAAGGCGCGCGAGCTGGCTCAGCAGGGCAAGCAGGTGAAGCTGCTTTATGTTGGCCGCAAAGGGCGCGATATGATGCGCCTTGAGTTCCAGCCTTATTTCGCTGGTGATTTTGACCTGCCGAAAAAGCGCGTTTCTTTCGCTGATGCGGAGCCGGTGGCGCTGCTCATTCGTGAGTGGTTTACGGCGGGCGAGTTTGATGTGTGCCACATCGTCTATAACAAATTCAAATCGGCAATCGCGCAGGAAGTCACCTGGCAGCAGCTGGTGCCTCTTTCAGGTATCGGGGATCAGGGATCAGGGATCAGCAAAAACGCTGCCGACCCCCGCCCCCTAACCCCCGAAGTCCAATATGACTACGAACCGAACGAAGAAGAAATCCTCGCCGAGCTATTACCGAAAAACTTAAGCGTGCAGGTGTATCGCGCGCTCTTAGAAAATGCGGCCTCGGAGCAAGGCGCACGGATGAGCGCGATGGATAACGCGACGCGCAACGCCGGCGACATGATCAAAAAACTCAACCTGAAATATAACCGCACGCGTCAGGCTGCGATTACCAAAGAACTCATCGAAATTATCAGCGGCGCTGAAGCCGTTTAAGAACAAAGGAGCAAGAAAATGGCAACTCAGAATCAAGGCATCATCACTCAAGTCATCGGCGCGGTGGTGGACGTGAAGTTTGAACAGGGCAAGCTGCCCTCAATCCTGAGCGCGCTGGAAACCACCAACGACGGCAAGCGCCTCGTGCTGGAAGTGGCCCAGCATCTCGGTGAATCCGAAGTGCGCACCATTGCGATGGATGCCACCGACGGCCTCGTGCGCGGCCATAAAGTGACCGATACCGGCGCGCCGATTTCGGTTCCTGTGGGGCGTGAAACGCTGGGTCGCATCATGAACGTGATCGGCGAGCCGATTGACGAGCGCGGCGCCATTGGCAACAAAAAAGTAGCACCGATCCATGCACCTGCTCCGGAATTCACCGAGCAATCAACCAAGACTGAAATTCTCGTGACCGGCATCAAGGTGGTGGATCTGCTTGCGCCTTATGCGAAGGGTGGCAAAATTGGTCTCTTCGGTGGTGCGGGCGTGGGCAAGACCGTACTCATCATGGAGCTGATCAACAACATTGCGAAAGCCCATGGTGGTTTCTCGGTGTTTGCCGGTGTGGGCGAGCGTACCCGCGAAGGTAACGACCTTTACCACGAGATGATGGAATCAAAAGTTATCAACCTTGAAGATCCTTCCAAATCCAAAGTAGCGCTGGTGTATGGCCAGATGAACGAGCCTCCGGGAGCGCGTGCGCGTGTAGCGCTGACGGGTCTCACTCAGGCGGAATATTTCCGCGATCAGGAAGGCCAGGACGTACTCTTCTTCGTCGACAACATCTTCCGCTTCACGCAGGCTGGCTCTGAAATGTCGGCGCTGCTTGGCCGTATTCCTTCGGCGGTGGGTTACCAGCCAACGCTCGCGACCGA
>JAJTHB010000034.1 GCA_021299465.1 Rickettsiales bacterium
ATTCTTCATGGCTGTCAGCAAACGCGCGGCCATGGCCGGGTATATGCTTGAGCACCGGCACCACACCGCCATCTGCCAGCCCCTCGGCCATCGCGCGGGCAAGCTCTATCACCTGCTGCGGCGAGCGGCCAAAGGCGCGATCGCCAATAATATCATGAGCGCCTTCGATCGGCAGGTCCGCCAGCGGCGCGCAGTCCACCGTGATGCCCAGCGATGATAAATCTTCAGCAATCAGGCGTGCATTGAGGTACACCGCATCTTTTGCCGCCTCGGCATCACGGGCATAGATCGCAGCGAAGTGACCGGCAGGCGGATAAGCCGGCCAGTGCGGCGGCTTGAGCCTTGCAACCCGCCCCCCCTCCTGATCAATGAGAACCGGCAGCTTATCGCACCCACTCAATTCATGCAGCTCGGCAACCAGCGCACGAATCTGATCCGGCGAAGTGCAGTTGCGCGCGAAAAGAATATAGCCGTAAGGGCGAACATCACGAAAAAAAGCTTTTTCTTCGCCGCTCAGCCGCAAGCCGGCCAACCCGAAAATCGCACGTGTCAGGCTCACTAGGGCACCATCATACAGGCTTGACCCTTAGCGGAAAGACCGGCGCAGAAACGTTTTGCATCCGCAAAGCCGCCAGCACGCAGGCGATAAAATACGCCCTTATCACCGAGATCCGCTTTTACCACATACACCGTCTTGCCCTTCAGCTCAGGAAAGCGCGCCTGCATTTTGGTCCACGCCGCCTTTGCTTCTCCTTCCGAACCATAGGCGCCAAGCTGGATACGCTGCTTGCCGCCGGCATCTTTCTTAACGTCCGTTTGCACGGCAGAAGTTTTGGGTTCCACTTTCTTTTCTTCTTTTACCACCTCCGCCTTTTTAGGCTCAGGGGCTTTGACCGGCTCTTCAATTTTCTTCACATGGGTGACAACCGCGTCAGGTTTTTCATTCTGTATAGCACCTGCAACTACAACCGGGCTTGATACTGGCACTTGCTTTTCTGCCAGTGGCGGCTCACCGGCTGCTGGCTGGAGCGATTCTGACGGCTCTTTGAGTTTTTCATTAATCCAGGTTTTAGTTTCGGTGCTGTCAATGTTCTTGGGCATTGGTTCTTCCGGTGGCGGCATAATACGCTCAACCTTTGGCGGATTACCGCCATTGCCAGCAAACGTCTCAAATACGGTTTTATCCTGATTGGGGAATTTCATGCCGCCCGGATCAAGCGGTTTTTCCTTCATCGGTGTCTGATCGGCTTCCACCACCACCAAATTACCGTCCTCTACTGACTGAGCGCCATAGTGATATGCATGCCAAGCTAAAGCAATGAACCCCGCAAATGCCGTTGTGACGACAACGCCAGGAAGCCAGCGAAAGCGCCCGCCCTCCTCCATCACCTCATCGGAAGAAGGTGAGGTTTCGTTTTCTTCATTTCGATGTCCAAATACCATCAACGCATCTCCTCAGCCGGTTCGACACCCAGCACCATCAAGCCTGATGCAATCACAATGGATAGAGCATGCGTGAGTGCAAGGCGTGCTGCTGTAAGTTCTATATCATTTTTTTGTAAAAAACGAAGTTCTATCTCATCGTTACCCATATTCCACAGCCCATGGAACGACGCGGCTAATTCTTGCAGGTAAAAGGCGATACGATGTGGCTCAAAAGAAATCGCTGCCTGCTCAACAACGCGCGGCCAGCTGCACATCAGCTTAATCAGGGTTAGTTCTGCCGGGTGGGAGAGCTTAGAGAGCAATGCGCCATCTGCTTTTTTTGCAAGCGGCAAAGCATCCGGCAATTCGCTAGCCGCATTACGCAGTATCGAGCGCGTGCGGGCATGTGCATATTGCACATAAAACACCGGATTATCTTTGGACTGCTCCATTACTTTCGCAAAATCGAAATCAAGCGGCGCATCGTTCTTGCGCGTGAGCATGATGAAGCGCAGCACATCCTTACCCACCTCATCCACCACCTCACGGATGGTGACAAAGTTACCTGCGCGCTTGCTCATCTTGAACGGCTCACCACCGCGCAGCAGCTTAATCATCTGCATCAACTTGACTTCCACCGCCACCTTGCCATCAGAGAGCGCATGCACCGCCGATTTGATACGCTTCACATAGCCGCCATGATCAGCGCCGAAGACATCAATCAGCAGGTCAAAGCCGCGTTTGCATTTGTCGTAGTGGTAAGCAATGTCGGGCGCAAAATAGGTCCAGCTTCCGTCGGATTTTTTAATGGCGCGATCGACATCATCACCAAACTGCGTCGATTTAAAAAGCGTCTGCGGCCTTGGTTCCCAATCATCGGGCGCTTTGCCCTTCGGCGCTTCCAGCACACCGGTATAAATGAGCCCCTTGTGCTCAAGGAGGCTGACTGCTTCTTCCACCTTACCGGCGCGGGTGATCTCGCGTTCAGAGGTAAATACATCATGGGTGATGCCAAGGGTTGCTAGATCTTGCTTGATCATTTCCATGATCGCACCCAGCGCATAATCACGTACCTCTGGCAGCCATTCTTCCGCTGACATGGTCAGCAAACTCTTACCATGGATTTTATGCAGTGCCTCACCAATGGGGATCAAATAATCGCCCGGGTATAATCCCGCAGGAATCTCGCCGATCGTCTCACCACATGACTCGCGGTAACGCAGGTAGGCAGACTCTGCAAGCTTATCGACCTGAGCGCCAGCATCATTCATGTAATATTCTTTGGTCACATTGTAACCAGCTTTCATCAGCAGCGTCGCGAGCGCATCACCAAACACCGCGCCTCGCCCATGGCCGACATGCATCGGCCCTGTTGGATTTGCTGAGACATACTCGATATTGACGTTAGTGCCTTCACCAAGTGTCGAATTGCCATAACCAAGGCCACTTTCCAGAATATCCAGCACGGCGCTTTGCCAGACAGCCTTATCCAGCAAAAGATTGATAAAGCCCGGGCCGGCGATTTCCACTTTTTCCACCCCAGGAAACTGCTGGATATGAGGCAGCAGCAGATTCGCAATCTCGCGCGGGTTTCTGCCCGACTGCGCGGCAATCACCATTGCCGCATTGGTCGCGACATCACCATGTGTGCTATCCCTAGGCGGTGTGGCTTCGATTTTATCCAAACCCGCAAAACCAAGCTCTTGTGCTGATTCTTTAATGCGTGCTTCGTAATGTTTGTAGATGTTCATGTTCGTCCTATCGTCATCCTGTGGCGCCGGTCATTAGACCGGCGAGCACAGGGATCTTGTCCCATATATCAGGAGATCCCGGACAGCGGCGTAAGCGGCGTGGCCGCTAACGGTGCTGTCACTTCCCCAGCCAGCTTCGCGCCTGAACATCAAAAATGCGGCGATACTCATCCAGCGCAAAGCGATCCGTCATACCAGCAATGAAATCCGCAACCACCGTCGCTGTCTTGGCCGATTTTGGCGCACCAGCCAGCTCGCGCCAGCCGTTCGGCAAGCATTCCGGCTCATTCATGAAGAAGGTGAACAGATCCTGAATCACGCGGCGCGCCTTGCTTGCCATGCGGTTCACTTTGTAATGGCGATACATATTCTCCATCAGGAACTGCTTGAGATTGCTATTGAGCTGTTGCATCGATGGCGAGAATGCAACAAGTGGCTTGCCGAGGCGGCGAATATCATCCACCGTTTCAATGCGCTCATCCTTGATGTTTTGCAATGTTTGCACGATGAGATCCGTGACCATGCGGTTGATAAGCCGGCGATTGGATTCATGAATCAGGCGTTGCTGCTCAATTCCAGGATGCGCACGTTTGACATCATGGAATACACGCGCAACCTCTTCCACCGCATCAAGCTGCTGTACCGAAAAGAGTCCGGCGCGCAGCCCGTCATCAATATCATGGTTGTTATACGCAATATCATCGGCGAGCGAGGCAACCTGCGCCTCGGCGCTGGCATAGGTCTCCAGCTCAAGGTTGTGGCGCTCGTTATATTCGGCAAGCGAGCGCGCGATCTTGCCGCTCTGGTCGCCGCGAATATCGCCGACATTACGCTGAGCGCGCGACACGCGAACACCCACGCTGCTAGCGCTTTGCGAAGGCGGGCCGCCGTAGGCTTCCTCAGGCGAGGACGGCTTGTTCAGCTTCATGTTGCTGGCAAAATTCTTAAACACGTTCATGATCGATTTCGGCGTCTGCTTCACCAGCGGGCCGTTATGCTTAGCGATGCCTTCCAATGTTTCCCAGGTGAGGTTAAGCCCGTCGAATTCGGCGTAGCGCTGCTCTAAGCTCGTAACCAGGCGAATGGTATGGGCATTATGGTCAAAGCCGCCAAACGGCTCCATCGCCTCCGACAGCGCATCCTCACCGGAATGGCCAAACGGCGTATGGCCAAGGTCATGCGCGAGCGCAAGCGCCTCTGCGATATCTTCATTCAGC
The DNA here is from genome assembly GCA_021299465.1 of Rickettsiales bacterium. Taxonomy (GTDB): domain Bacteria; phylum Pseudomonadota; class Alphaproteobacteria; order Rickettsiales; family SXRF01; genus JAJTHB01. The sequence goes on from JAJTHB010000034.1 coordinate 4,394, forward strand.
CCTAGCGAGCGGCAGATGCCGCGCGCCATCTGCGATACTTCCAAACTATGCGTCAGGCGCGTGCGGTAGTGGTCGCCCTCATGGTTGACAAACACCTGCGTTTTATATTCCAGCCGCCGAAAGGCGGTGCAATGGATGATGCGGTCGCGGTCGCGCTGGTAGCAGCTGCGCGTGTTACTCTCATCTTCTTTGTGAAGCCGGCCGCGGCTTTTGTCCGGCAGGCAGGCGTAAGAGGCGAGATTCGCCTCCCGTGGTTCAAATGGTTTCATAGCATGAGACTGATAGTGCGACAGGCAGAAAAATACAATAGCTTGTTTCACCAGAAAGATAGCAAATCCAAGTAGTTAAAATTTATGATGAATTTGAACGAAATCGTCATAAAACTGTAATACTTGTGTGATAATTTGAATAAGTTAATAATATTTATATTGAGGTATTTATGAAAAAACTTGCTTTTGCACTGAGTGTTATTTTGATCACAACTTTCGCTCAACACAGTTATGCTAACAAAAACCTCAAACTTGTAAGCAATAATCTGATTGAAGATGTTGTTTCCTCAGGTACTGTGCTTGAAGCTGGCACATGCAATTGTACACGTAGTGATGGAACTTCTTATATTGTGCCTAGCGCAACTAAAAGTGACTGCGATGGGCTAATTAGGATGGGCAGGAATTGCAGTTGGACGCCAGCATCGACCCCTAGCACCCCCAAATCAAACTTATCAAATGGTTTACACCAACCCATCGCGGTTGACTAATCCTAGTGATGGATGGCAATTAAAATAATTTGTTAAAGCATAGTAATTTGGGTGGTTAAGTTCACTCTAGACATTGCATTTTCAAATTAGCTGTTCCATATAATCAAATATATGCATACCGCTTTCAACCTTACCAATAGCGCCGCCGCGCGCATCAACTATCTTCGTTGCGCTGAGGGAAAGCTGCTCCGCTTCCGCATTTCGGTGAAGGGTGGCGGCTGCTCTGGTTTTCAGTATGAATTTGGATTGGATGATAGCGATCCCGCAAGCGACGACACCATCATTGAAAAAGATGGCGCAGAGGTAATCATCGATGAAACCTCGCTTGGCGTGATCGCAGGTAGTATACTGGATTACACCGAAGACCTCGCGCAGGCGGGATTTACCATTAAAAACCCCAATGCCACGGCGAAATGCGGCTGCGGGAATAGTTTTTCGGTTTCTCTATGAATTGTCACCCCGCACTTGCTGCGGGGTCTCCTAACTCGTGGATGGAGATCCCGCAATGCGCTTCGCTTATGCGGGATGACAAGGCATGACAATCACCATCACCACCTGGAACGTCAATTCCGTCAAGGCGCGGCTTATTCACCTGCTGGATTTTTTGCGCGCTGAAAAACCCGATATCGTGCTGCTGCAGGAACTCAAATGTGTCAGCGAGGCGTTTCCTGCGATGGAGATTGAGGAGCTGGGCTATAACCTAGCGATCCACGGCGAGAAAACCTATAACGGTGTGGCGATCCTCTCCAAATTTCCGCTTGATGATATTTCACGCGGCCTCTCAGGCGATGAAAGTGATACGCAGGCAAGGTACATTGAAGCGGTTGCCTGCCTGCCAGAAGGCGCCATTCGCATCGCTTCCGTCTATGTGCCCAACGGGCAGGACGTTGCATCGGATAAATTCGCCTATAAGCTGCGTTTCCTCGATCGCCTGCATGATCATCTGAAGCAGCTGCTCACCTATGACGAAATGCTGGTGATCGGCGGCGATTATAATATCGCGCCCAACGATGACGATGTCGAGAGTCCCAAAGCATGGGAAAACAGCGTGCTAACCCATGACGACGTGCGCGCGCGCTTTCGCAGGATGCTGAATCTGGGGATCTATGACGCTCAGCTACTCGCCAGCAACCATCAATCAGCGGCCAGCAACTACACCTGGTGGGACTATCGCGCCGGTGCCTTTGAGAAGGATGACGGCCTGCGTATCGATCACTTGCTGCTATCGCCGCAGGCGGCTGACCGGCTGGTGAGTTGTACGGTGAATAAAGAACTGCGCGCCCGCGAAAAGGCATCGGATCACGCGCCAGTGATCATCACATTGCGAACCTAATAGTAAAGCTAGAAACCCGGCCCCATTCCCCAACTTGTTTTATTTCCTGTCCTGCTGAGCCAAGGTACAATTTCCTGCAGCACGTCTTCTTTTTTCATGGCTGCCAGAAAGTCGTCTGTGACTGTTGAAGCATCCAGCATAATTTTTCGAGCGCCATCACGGTTATCTTCAGAGCTGATACCATCAGCTGACAGACGATCACGAATCATTGTCACCAGATCATTTTTCTGCTGGTCGGCCATGTATGTGCCATCGGAGTTGCGCCAGTCGTGTGTGGGGATGTAGTATTGGATATCATCCTCTTTGGCAGGACGCACCGCTACAAGCTTAATATTATTTTTTCCGTCTGAACTGGTATTTTTCAAAAAACCGGGGGTTTGATACCCCTTCTTATCTTCACCCATAACTGACCCTCAAAGTTTTTTCTTGGGGCAAAACGTCTTTAAGACTGAAAATTCGTTTAGCCGCTTATTTATCGTGCCCGCAATTGGACTTAAATCAGCACGTAAATGATGGTTAACAAACGATAATACTCGTGTCAACTCGGAAATAATACCCCCTGGGGAGTATCACCAGCCGCTGGGAACCAGCTTATTAGAGACTTTGACAATATTTCGGCCGCTATGCTTGGCCGAATAAAGCGCTTCATCCGCGCGCTTGAGCAGGCTTTCCGCCGAATCGCCGTCCGGATGCAGGCTTGCCACACCGATGCTCACCGTCTTTTTAAGCTGCTCGCCATTTGTGATGGCAAACGACGTGGATTCTACTGATTCGCGCAAACGTTTCGCCGCCCCTAAGGCCGCCTGTGGATCAGTTTCCGGCATAAGGATCACAAATTCCTCACCGCCGAAACGAGCCGCAAGATCGGTCGAGCGGGAGAGCTGGATAATGATTTGGGCAAGCTGCTTGAGCACCAAGTCACCGGCATCGTGACCATAAGTGTCATTCACCGATTTGAAATGATCCATATCCATGATCATGAGCGCTAAATTTTTTCCATTTTTGAGCGATTGCTTGACCATGTTTTCCAAATGCGCATTCAGGTAGTGGCGATTATAAAGACCGGTAAGCGCATCGGTCACCGCCATCGAAACACTTTGCTGATAGTTGGATTTGAGCGCTTCCTGATAGCGCTTGCGGCGAATTTGCGTGCGAAGCCGCGCGGTCATCTCGTTTTTATCAACGGGCACCGTAAGGTAATCATTGATGCCAAGCTCAAGCGCTTTAAGCATGATGCGCTGATCCTCTTCATCAACAAACACAAGAATAGGCACGTTTCGCGTTTCTTCCTGCCCTTTGATCTGAGAAGCCAAACGAAGGCCATCAGCACCAGAAAGCAGGGTGCTGATCAAAATGGCGTCATAGGGCTTTTCTTTAGACTTGACGATCGCTTGTTCGGGGTCCTGCACCCATTCAACCTTGTAGGTTTCGTTAAGCTTATTGAGCACCTGCTTGCACTGGATTTCATCATCATCGATCAGCAACACGCTAGCACCAGATACATCAGAAATAAATGCATTGGACTGATTCTCGATCCCCATCTGCGCCGTGGTTTTATCGCGCAGGCGAAGCTCATCGAGCAGCAATTTGATGCGCACCAGCGATCGCACACGCGCAAACAAGGCGGTATCGTTAATCGGCTTGGTGAGGAAATCATCGGCGCCAGCCTCAAGGCCTTTAAGCCTGTCCGCCTTATCAGAAAGCGCTGTTACCATGACCACAGGAATGTGTGAAATCTCCGGATCTTCTTTGAGCTTCTTACAGGTCTCAAAACCATCCATGCCGGGCATCATAACATCAAGCAGCACCAGATCAGGCTTTTTTTCTTTGGTCTCGCGGATAGCTTCGAATCCATCCTTGGCAGCGATCACATCATAATACTCGCTGGCGAGTTTAGCCTCGAGCAGCTTGATATTGGCAGGCACGTCATCAACAACGAGAATCTGCGCGGTCATGCCACCTCTTGCTCACCCAAAAAGCGGCGCACTGTGTTTAAAAACGGCATGATCGAAATGGGCTTGGAAATATAAGCTTCGCAGCCAGCCGATAAAATCTTTTCTTCATCATCTTTCATCGCAAACGCCGTTACTGCAATAATCGGAATATGCGCGATCGTGCTATCAGCTTTAAGCCTGCGCGTCACATCAAGCCCTGAAACTTCCGGCAGCTGAATATCCATCAGAATAAGATCAGGGCGCTCGTTTTTCGTAAGGTTGATCGCTTCCATACCTTCCTTAGTTTCGATCGTCTCGTAACCATGGGCGGTGAGGAGATCGCGGAAGAGCTTCAGGTTGAGGTCGTTATCCTCAACGATGAGAATGCGTTTTTTCATAGGCCCGTTGCTTGTGATTTATTATATTGCATAGTATTTTTTCATGAACCTACGAGGTAAGGCTTAAGAAATTCTAAACATGATTAATCTAACCAGATAAATCTTAAAATAATGTGTAGATCCGATGCTTAGTGTTGAAACCGAAGGCCTGCACCCCAGCACGAATAGCTGCCTAGAAGCCCTGGCATGGCTCAGCGAACGCGCTAACTGTGTCAACACTCTGGAAATCGGCTGCGGCAATGGCATTTTATCGGCGGTAGCGGTAAGCATTTGGGCGGGGCATGTCACCGCCGTAGACATCTCTGAAAAGGCGCTAGCAGACAGCCGCGAAAACCTGGAGGCGCAGGGATTGCTGGGCGGTGTGACATTGCTGCGCAGCGATGGCTTTTCACACCCATCCATTACCGAGCGAGCGCCCTATGACCTCATTATTTGCAATTTATTGGCAGAATTGCAGGTAAGATTCGCCAAAGACAGCATAAACAATTTAAAAACAGATGGTTACCTTGTTCTATCTGGCATATTAAATTGGAAGCTGGAAGAAGTCTTGTTAACATACAAAGGCTTGGGTCTTTTGCCTTGCTACCGTCTATCTGCCGCGCCGTGGGAAACTGTGCTCTTCCGTCACGCAACTGTCACATAAGCTAAGCCGGTGTTCATAAAAGCTTAACTTGCCCCTGTGACACTACAGGGATTATCCTTTAAGTAGCTGAAAAACCGTCACCGGATGGGAATGTGGTAGAAACAATCGTAGGCAATGCAGCGCTGAAAGCAAAGGAAGATCGTCTGCTTCCTAAGCTTTCTTCCTATGAGCAGCACAGCTATGTGAAGCTGCGCGAAGAAGCGATCAAGATTGAACGCCGCAATCCAAACTTAGATCCAACCGCTAATACGCGGTTCGTTTCTGAATATCTGGATGCGGCGGTGGAACATCGCCGCGAGCTGGATGATTATCGCAATACTGCGAAACGCAACGGCATCATTCCTGACCCGGGTTCCATCGCGCAGCTCAGCGTGCAGATGCGCCAGCGCTTTATCGACAACTATAAAAACAATACCCTGCCATCACTGGAAAGAGCAGAACCTCCGCAGCTAAAAGGCCACGCTAAAGCGGCACATGCCAAGCTGATGGATGCGATGAATGACGAGACCATTCCCGAAAAAGCAGTTGGGCAGTTCTACAATAAGGAAAAAGGCGGCATCCAGTGGCTTGGCATTATTGGTGGTCTGGTGGGCGGTTTGTTTATCTTCAACCAGATGGGCGGCTTTGCTGGTGGCGCTGTTGGCCTGATCGCAACTGTTATTGCAACTCTGGCAGGCGCATGGCTGGTGAACAAAGGTTATGAGAAAGCAAGCAACTACATGAATGAAAGGAAAAGCGACCAGCTTGACCGTGAAAACAGTGTAGCAAGATCACGCGGCGCAAATGGGCAGCAAACCCAGCAAAACCTTACCCCTAAAGATGAGCCGGCACCAGATAAGCCCCAGGCATCGATTCAACCCGATCGGTTGATTGAAGCGGCGGGTATCGACCCAAATACAACACGTTTTGCCAGCGCTGATGCCGGAGGCGCCCCCACCAGCGACCTTGCACCGTCCAGCACCCCTATCACCAGAGAGCAGCCAAGCCCAAAAGGCCGCGGCGCTGGTGGATCAACAACCCCAAACGGATAGCATATAAAAGGCCTATTTTAATGAATTTTGACAAGATTGTAATAATTGGAAGTTAGAGTGGAAAACCGCGACTTCACTGTCATCAAAGCTTCACTTGTTGTGGTGAGTGGTTGTTGGATAATCGAAATTATGGATTTCTTCGCCTACGTGGCGGTTACAGTATTAGGAGCATGTTATGGCAGATGATTTTTTAGGCAAGTTGAGCGAATACACCGGCAATCTGGTGGGTCGTGTCGCCGAAATGCCAAAACAGGCTGGAGAAAAAGCCACGGAAATGCTTCAGGATTTTCAGGCCTATCTGAACAACAGCAAAGACGCTCCCGAAGGCACCAAGGTTTATGCCAATATCCGCGATTGGGCAGCGTCACTGCCTGATAAAGGCCAGAAATACGGCAAAGAAGCCGTGGATGCCGTAGCCGGCTTCTGGGAAGAAAAAATGCCCGATGAATTGAAGCCCAAAAAAGGCGGCTTCCTTGATAACAATAAAGCCGCGCTGGGTGGCATGGCAGGGCTGGCAGTTCTCGGCATGCTGCTGACGGGCAATGTTATTGGGGCACTCATATTTGCCATCATAGGGTTCCTTGGTGGCAGTCTTATGGATGGTAAAAACGGCATCATTGGCAACCTGTTAGGCGGCGGCGAAGAAAAGAAACCACCCCAAACCCCTGGCGGCGAATCAAAGGGCACGGATTCACCTGCCGCAGATCAGGCAAAAGCCAATGAAAAAGTGCCAGAGGTGAAAGTCAGTGTGGTCGAGCAGGATGGTCAAACCGCGACTGTCATGCTAACTAGCGCTGAGCAAGCTGCTGCTGGAGCACCTGGGACGACTCTAAAAGGCGTCATACGTGGCGAAGATTTCATTATAACACAGAGCTCTGTAACTACTACTAATCCAAATGGTCTAGATGGCATAAAAATGACCGAGACAAGAACATTCTCGGAAAAAGAGGGCATTGTTGTTAAGGACGTTATAAAAGAGGGTAAAATTAATGAAGCCGCACTCAGCTCTCAATTACTTGCCAGCGGCATACTTGGAAGATCACCCTCTGATGGCCCTATGGTCGCTCCTGACCAAACGAGAGGAGTTACCCAACCCACCACACCTACACCATCGACACCAGCGCAGGAAACCCCTGCCGCTACCACAAAGCCGCCGCAAGCTGGAACAGCTCCTGCTCAGCCAACTGCAGTACCTGCAGAACAGCCACCAGTTGCCGCCGCAACGCCACAAGTTGCTGGCCTCAGCAGCGTTGCAATCATGGGCGATGGTGGCAAGCCAATCACCAAGCTTTACCTGAATGAGAACGGTACAGCTGTAGTGCCCGGCCAGGAATCATCCGCTGCCGTCATACTTCAGGGACGCTATGAACAAGGCGGCGAACTATTTCGCGTTGAGAGCTATGCCGCACGTAAGCCTGATGGCTCGTTCATGCCGATGAAAAATGTCTATGAAAATGGCATGCTAAGTCCGGTTACGCTTTCAGCTGCTGACAATCAGATTGACCTTTCTACAGAGGGCAACAAACGCCAGAGCGATAAAATGATCACACTGGCAAATAGCTATCGCGATAATATATCAAGCGCAAACGAAACCCGAGCAAAAATGGAAAGGCTTGCACTGCTTAGCGATCGTGCTGAAGTAACCATGGTTGGTGAGCCACTGAAATTGAAAAATGAAAATGATCTTATAACACTTCGCTACACATTCGCTGGTGAGAGCGGAAAAGAATATACTGCAATGCTAACAGCCGAACGAAGCTATTCTACCAGCACAACAACTACGCGTGGAACCGGCGTTGATTGGGCCAATGAAACCAGAACCACAACAACCACGGCAAACCTTAGAATCACCAGTGGAAGCCTGCTTGATGCTAATGGTAAACCTTACGGCGGCAACTTTATCGATAAACCCATTATGGTCAGCGGACTTTCCGTTGGCTCTAATGGCATTAATTATGCCGCGATGCCAAAAATCAAACCGGTTGAAAACAGCGCTGAACAGCGCATTGCTCAGCTTAATAAACCAGCAGAACAGCCACCAATGGTTGCAGGTGAACAACAAGCCCAGGCAATACCAGCAGAGATTCGTGGTCGATACACCTTAGAATCGGGCGTCTAACCCTTCCCCCGCACCAGCATCTCCACCACTTCCGGGTTGGTGAGGGTGGAGGTGTCGCCGAGGTTCTCCGTATCACCTTCTGCGATTTTACGAAGTATACGGCGCATGATTTTACCGGAGCGGGTTTTGGGCAGCGCCGGCGTGAACTGGATATGCTCGGGTGTGGCGATCGCGCCGATGGTTTTCCTCACCCACTGCTTCAAATCCTGCGCGATGGCATCCGATGGGAGGGTACCCGCCGCCAGCGTCACATAGCAATAAATCCCCTGTCCCTTGATCTCGTGCGGGATACCGACCACCGCCGCTTCTGTCACATGGTCATGCCCCACCAGCGCGCTTTCCACATCCGCGGTTCCGATGCGGTGGCCGGAAATTTTCAGCACATCATCAGCGCGGCCGGTGATCCAGTAATAGCCGTCCGCATCGCGGCGCGCGCCGTCGCCGGTGAAGTAATAGCCGGGATAGGTGGCAAAGTAGGTTTCCTCGAAGCGCGCATGATCGCCGAACACCGTGTTCATCTGCCCGGGCCAGCTGGCTTTGATCGCAAGCATGCCCTCGCATTCGCCCGCCATCTCCATGCCATTGCTATCTAAGATCACCGGCTGCACGCCAAAAAATGGCCATGCTGCCGAGCCGGGCTTCAGCGACGTTGCGCCCGGCAGCGGCGTGATCATGTGGCCGCCCGTTTCCGTCTGCCACCACGTATCCATGATCGGGCAGCGCGAATCGCCCACCACACGGTGATACCACAGCCACGCCTCAGGATTAATCGGCTCGCCGACACTGCCAAGCAGCCTGAGTGATTTCCGCGAGGTGCGCGTGACAAACTCATCGCCCTCACGCATCAGCGCGCGGATGGCGGTTGGCGCGGTGTAAAAAATATTTACCTGATGCTTATCGATCACCTGCCAGAAACGCGAAGCGTCCGGATAGCTCGGCACACCTTCAAACATTAGTGTCGTCGCGCCGTTCAGCAGCGGGCCATAGACGATGTAGGTGTGGCCGGTGATCCAGCCGACATCGGCTGTGCACCAGTAAATATCGCCATCATGATAATCAAACACATAGTTGTGCGTCATCCCCGCCCAGACCATATAGCCGCCGGAGCTATGCAGCACGCCTTTGGGTTTACCGGTGGAGCCGGAGGTGTAGAGAATAAAAAGCGGGTCAGTTGCCTCAATGATAGTAGCGTTGCACTCGCTCGTCACTGTGGCAGCCAGCTCATGATACCACCGATCGCGCGTACTCATCGGTACAGCCTTACCCGTGTTCCTCACAACCAGAACATGCTGCACAAAGGCAAGGGAGGAAACCGCCTCATCCACTGTTTTTTTCATGGGAATGATTTTGCCGCCGCGCCTGCCTTCATCAGCAGTAATTACAACTTTGCTGCCACAATCTTCAATACGTCCCTTCAGCGCATCCGCCGAGAAACCGCCAAACACCACCGAATGCACCGCGCCGATCCGCGCGCAGGCGAGCATCGCCACCCCCGCCTCAGGAATCATCGGCAGGTAAATCGTAACCCGATCGCCTTTTTCCACACCCAGCGATTTCAGCACATTGGCCATGCGGCATACATCATCAAACAGCTGCTGGTAGGTGATGTGTTTGGACTGGCTGGGATCATCCCCTTCCCAGATGATCGCTGTCTGGCTTGCGCGCTCTGGCAAATGCCTGTCGAGGCAGTTTTCGGTGATGTTGAGGCGCGCGCCCGGGAACCAGTTCACGCGAACCGGCTTTTCAAACTGGCAGTCGCTCACCTTGTCCCATCCCCTGCGCCAAGCGAACTTTTCCGCCTGCTCCTCCCAGAACCTGTCAGGATTTTTGATGGCTTCGCGCGTCATTTCCTTGAAATCATCATACGAAAGATGTGCGCGCTGTTTCCATTCATCGGGAACTGGAAAAATTTCGCTCATGATCATGGTTCTCCCTAACTTGTCACCCCGAGCGAAGCCGAGGGGTCTTAAGATCCCTCACCTGCGTTCGGGATGACGGTTA
>JAJTHB010000030.1 GCA_021299465.1 Rickettsiales bacterium
CTGGCCTGTAATCAGGTTGCCATCCGCAAGCGCGAAGGGCTGGAAATTCGGCGCTTCTTCATGTTTGGCGCCTAGTTCTTTCAGGCGCGTTTCGAGCAGAAATGGCATGGCATCGGTGAGCTTCACCGCCTCTTCTTCCTCATTGGTGAAGGCCGCCACGCGCTTTCCCCTCACCACCGGCGTGCCGTCTGCAAATGTAGCATTCACGAGACCGGCCGGCCCGTGGCAGATGGCGGCGACAATGCGGTTATCGGCCAGCGTTTCAGAAACGAGCGACGCGAGCTTCGCGCTTTCCGGCAAATCAAACATCGTACCATGGCCACCGGGTAGAATGATCGCGGCATAGCGCTTGCCATCCACGCTTTCCAGCGGTTTGGATGCGGCGATTTTCTGCTGCGCTTTTTCATCTTTCAAATAGCGTGCAACGGAAGCCTCAGCCTTATCCGCACTCTCCGGCTTACTCTTAGGATCAATCGGCACAGCGCCGCCCTTCACCGAAGCGACATCCACCTCGTAGCCCGCATCCACCATCGCATAATAGGGCGTGGTGAATTCTTCGAGCCACAGGCCAGTCGGCTGGCCGGTTTCAGGAATGGTGGCGTGGGAAGTCAGCACAAACAATACAGCCAGAGTCTTCATCACATGCTCCTTGGGTTAGCATTAGTACAGGCAGCGGATACTAGACCAAGTAGTTTGATTTTACCAGCGCAAACCGCTCACGCCATAGCGCGGCCATAGCGGTGGTACACATAGTCGGCAATGCGGCGCGGATGGCCGAGCAGCCCGGCGACGACAATCTCGCTGGGATAGCGCCAGCATTTGCGCAGCAGACGGGAAAGCGGCTTCTTGCGCTTGTATGCAACTGCCGCATGCTCCTTGGCCAGCAGCGTTTTCAGGCGCTGGTAATTGCCCGGCATGGCGATATTTTTTGCCGGATCCGGCGCGCCGACTTTGCGCGCGCACAGCACCGTGCCGCGATAATCAGGATGGTCGATCACCTCAAACCCCGCTTTGCTGAGCATGGCTTTCAGCGTGTCGTGGTTGAAGTTATAAATATGCGCATAGTGATAGCGATTGGTGGGGGAGTGGTGCGTGGTTTCAATATCCGGCACATCCACCATGATCAGCCCGCCCGGCTTCAGCCAGCGATTGAGAAACGCCAGCGATGTCAGCGGCGTCTGCAGATGCTCCAACACATGGTGTAGCGTGATGACATCGATGGTTTCCGCGCCAATCTCCGCCTGCTCGAGCACCGCGGTGGTAATCGGCACACCAAACGTGGTGCGCGTGTAGTCAGAATAGCCGGTATGCGGTTCCAGACCTTCGGCTTTGTAGCCCGCGCGCGAGGCGAGATAGACAAATTCGCCGCTGCCGCTGCCAACATCCAGCATCCTGAGACCCTTTGGCGCAAACTGGCCAAGGCGCGAAAGCCGCTCCAGCGCCGCGCGCGAATAGCGCAGGATATGCTTGCGCTGCGGCGTGAAAACGCCCTTGTAGTCGTTTCGGTAATGCTGGCTGTAATAGTGATCCAGCTCTTCTTTGCTGGGAATCGGACAGCTATGCACCAGGCCGCAGCCTGTGCAGATGCCGGTCGTGAGCTTCTGGCCATGACGACCCTCGGTTGCGATGATTTCCAGCTCATGGCCAGCGCAAATATTACAGGCTTCATCACTATGAATTTTGTCACCGATTTGCATGGTCATCCAACACCTCCCGACACAGCTGCGAACTGAACCAGACCGAACATAACAAATAATCCCGCCGCTATATAGCGAAAAACTGGCCGTTCCATCCACTGACTGGCGCGCCTTCCCGCCAGCACCACCGGCACATTCACCAGCAGCAGCCCCAGCGTGCTGCCAAGCGCCACCCACAGCACCGATTCATGCGTGGCCGCCAGCGCGAGTGTGGCGAGCTGGGTTTTGTCGCCCGTCTCCAGAAGAAAAAACAGCACAAAGCTGGCCGTAAACGCCCCTGCCGCCAGCCAGCGTTTGGAGAGCTTCGGCGCGCTATCGGCCTTCAGCAGCCACAGCCCCATCGCCACAAACACTACGCCGGAAGCAATGGAAAATGCTGGCGATGCCAGCTCGCTGCCAAGCGCATAGCCCAGCCACGAGGCCAGCGCATGGTTGAGTAAGGTGGCTAGCGTCATGCCGGCAATAATCGCCAGTGCGCGGGCGTAATGCGCGGCCAGCATCAGCGCGAGCAGCTGGGTTTTATCACCCAGCTCAGCCACCGCCACCAGCGGCATGGAAACGATGAAAGGATGCATAAATTTACATGGGGATCAGGCAGCGGTTTCACCATACGACAGCAAAGCCCGCCCAATCCCTTGAAGCGACTAAACTGCCGTAGGTCTCACCACGCCTTGCGGCGGGACGCACCATAGCCACCCGGACGAACCAGTCAGCAGCCAAGTATGTTGACGCGTCCATTTTTCAATCACTGAAAAACGAGGTTACTCCCCTAAGACACTGCTTTTTTAGCACCCATTGCTTTGAATGCAAGGAAAATGGTGCCTCGAGCCGGAATCGAACCAGCGACACAGGGATTTTCAGTCCCTTGCTCTACCAACTGAGCTATCGAGGCACATCTGGTACATATGCCAAAAGAGTTCGGGTTATAGAAGATGACTTTAGGCTTGTCTAGCGCTAGAATAAGATCTCTAATATACTGGTGTCGCTGGGTTTAACCTGCGAGGCTTCCTCCCAGCCGCCGCCAAGCGCACGGATGAGGCCCACAGCCGCATTCATGCGCGCACCTTTAGTTTGAATGGCGGCGCGGCCTGCGGCCAGAGCATTTCGATCGCTATCTGCCACTTCAAAGTAATCCGTATCGCCTTCGTCGTAGCGTTTGCGGGTAAGATCCAGCGTGCGGCGCGTGGCACTCGCGGCCTTCTCCACTTCCAGAGCCTGCGCGGCGAGCAATCTTTCTGAGGCCAGCGCATCTTCCACATCTTTGAAGGCGACCAGCACCTGCGCACGGTAGCTTTCCAAAGCCTGCTCATAAACGGCCTGAGCGCTATCCACGCGGGCGATGGTGCGGCCACTATCAAAAATCGTCATGGCAAGTGCGCTGCCGCCAACCTGCCCCAGCGCCCAGTTTCGGCTGCTCCATTTGAATAAATCAGAGAGGCTGGCCGATTCATAACCAAAATTTGAGGTGAGCGACAGGCTGGGGAAGAAAGCCGCACGCGCCACGCCGATGCGACGGTTTGCCGCCTGCATCGTCCCCAGCGCCGCTGCCACATCCGGCCGGCGCGCAAGAAGTGTTGAAGGAAGTCCGCTAGGCACTTTCGGCGGCGTTAGCTGCACGGATGCTTCAGGAAAGCGATAGGTTGAAGGCAGCTCACCAAGAAGCACCGCCATGGTGTTTTCATAACCGGCACGAGCGCGGTCCAGCGCAAGCAGCTCAGCTTTAGCAGAGGCCAAATCCGCTTCAGTACGGCGGGCGTCCTGCTCACCAACCGTTCCGACATCGAAACGCTTGGTCATAATTCTTGCTGCTTCTTCACGTATGGCAATGGTATCTTTAAGCAGCAAACGCTCGGCATCCAGCGCACGCAACATGAAATAGGTGCTGGCAACATCAGCTTGCAACGCAAGCAGTGTATTTCGATAGAGCGCGTCCTGCGTATCGGTTTCAAATTCCAGCGCACGCTCACCATCTAAAATGCGCGCAAAGAAATCGACCTCGTACGTCAGCGTCGTACCTGCGCCGAAAAGATTATAGGGTTTCAGGTCGTTAGTTGTGCCGCCGAAAGCGACGTTCCCTGCGCTTGCCGATTTCGCACGTACCGCATTACCACTTGCCTGCAGCGTGGGTAGCAGTGTGGAAGCAACAGCGCGCGCTTGTGCGCGCGCCTGCGTGACGCGCGATGCAGCGATTTTCAGTGAATTGTTACTGGCTGCTGCCTTTTCCTGTAATTCACTAAGTGTCGCATCGTCAAACATCAGCCACCATTTGCCGCGATTCTCCCCTTCGCGCGGCGCAACTTCTTTCCAGTCGCCTACCTGCTCAGCGGCGATTTGCTCTTTGTACTGCTCAGGCAGCTTGGTTTCCGGCATTACAAAATCAGGCGCCAAACTGCAGGCGCTGAGCCATGTTGTAGCAAGTAACAGGCTGGTAATGGCAGCTTTACTCACGGCGCTCTCCTTCATGATGATGTGCATGCTCAAGGGAGGCTGAATGCAGCTGGCCACCAAACATCATGCGTAGCCCGACATAGAAAATGGGGGTTAAGAACAGCCCGAAGAAGGTAACGCCGAGCATGCCCGAAAACACCGCCACACCCATATCCTGACGCATCTCCGAACCCGCGCCACTTGAAAATACCAGCGGCAGAACGCCCATGATGAAGGCAAAGGAAGTCATGAGAATCGGCCGAAGACGCAGGCGGCAGGACTTAATCGCCGCATGGAACGGCGAGAGTTTCTGGATGATCTCCAGCTCGCGCGCGAACTCGACAATCAGGATCGCGTTTTTACAAGCAAGCCCAACCAACACAATCAGTCCTATCTGTGTGAAAATATTATTGTCGCGCCCGACAATCCACACGCCGAAAATGGCAGAAAGCAAGCACATCGGCACAATCAAAATCACCGCCAGCGGCAACACAAGACTTTCATACTGCGCCGCCAGAACCATGAACACCAGCAGCACGCAAAGCGGGAAAATAAGTAGCGCGGTGTTACCTGCGAGGATCTCCTGATAGGTCAGCTCCGTCCATTCGAAGGTCATACCGCGCGGCAGGGTTTCTTTCACGATGCGCTCAATCTCGTCTCGCACCTGGCCGGTGGAAAAACCAGCCGCCGGACTGACATTGATGTCCGCCGAGCGGTAGGCGTTATAACGCGTGGCGTTATCAGGTCCATAGCTTTCCGTGATTTTGATGAGCGCGCCGAGCGGGATCATCTCGCCGCTTGCGCTTCTCACCTTCAGCTGGAGCATGTCGCTGGCGCGGGCGCGAAACTCGCTGTCCGCCTGCGCAAACACACGGTAGGTGCGGCCAAACTTGTTGAAGTCATTGATGTAGGCCGAGCCGAGATAAATCTGCAGCGTTGCGAAAATATCGGTAATCGCGACGCCCATTTGCTTCGCGCGCACGCGATCGACCTTCACTTCCAGCTGCGGCACGTTGATGCCATAGAGCGAGTATGCACCGCCCTGCGGGTCAAAAACCGGCGATTGACGGGCTTTGCCGAGGATCTCGTTTTTCACGGCGTCCAGCGCTTCATAGCCAAGATCAGCACGGTCTTGAATCTGCAGTTTCGCGCCGCCGGTGGTCGATAGCCCCATCACCGGTGGCGGCGGCAGAGCGAGCACCGGGAAGGCTTCTTTAATCTGCATGAAATATTGCCCCATCAGCGAGCCGGAAATAGCGCCGGCGGAAAGATCAGGCGTGGTGCGCTCTTCAAAGGGTTTTAGCGATACGAAGGTGATGCCGGCACTGGGGCTGTTGGTGAAGCCTTTGATTGAAAGGCCAGGAAATGCTACTGCGCTTGCGACGCCTGGCTGTTTCATCATGATATCGGACATCTTGCGCATGACTTCTTCGGTTCGATCCAAGTTCGCGCCGTCCGGAAGCATGGCAAAACTCACCAGATATTGCTTGTCCTGCTGCGGAATAAAACCTTTGGGTGTAAGCTGGAAAATTAGTGCGGTAACACCAATCAGCAGGGTATAACCCATGACAAATGCGCGCTTGCGCGACAGCGAGCTTTGAACACCAAGCGAATAGCGCTCTGACTGACGTCCAAAGAAACGGTTGAAACGATCAAACCCTTGAGGCGTTCCAGCAACCGGCGGCATGAGCATATGACGAATGGCAAGCACCGCACCGATGATGAAAGAAATCCAGATCAGCGCGCTAAAACCGATGCCCAGATACATCAGGATCGGGCTGAAACCCATCAGATTTCCTAAGATTTTCATCACGATGATATTGGCGATAATCAGCAGGATCGTAAGCCCAAACCAGCGCCACGCCGCAAACACACCGCCAAAAATTTTCTCGATGACGAGCGTAAGTCTGTCTTTAGGAAGCCCCTTGGGCTTTAGCAACATCGCGGCGAGCGCGGGGCTCAAAGTGAGCGAGTTAAAAGCGGAGATGACGGTGGAAATCGCAATGGTGAGTGCGAATTGCTGGTAGAACTGGCCGGTGAGGCCGCTCATGAAAGCGATCGGCACGAACACGGCAATCAGCGTTAGCGCAATCGCGATGATGGGTCCGGATACTTCACGCATCGCCTGATAGGTGGCATCTCGTGGGCTTAAACCCTCCTCGATATTGCGCTCAACGTTTTCGACCACCACAATCGCATCATCCACCACAATCCCGATCGCAAGCACGAGACCGAAGAGCGACAGCGCATTGATCGAAAAACCGAACGCATACATGAAGGCGAACGTACCGACGATCGAAACCGGTACCGCAAGCAGCGGGATGATCGATGCGCGCCATGTTTGCAGGAACACAATCACCACCAGCACTACCAGCGCCACTGCCTCGAGCAGTGTCACAATCACAGCCTTGATCGAATCGCGTACGAATACCGTGGGATCATACACTACGCTGTAATCCAGACCGGCCGGGAAATCTTTTTTAAGCTCGGCCATCGTGCTACGAATATCATCCGAGATTTGAATCGCGTTGGAACCCGGCGCTTGAAAAATAGGAATGGCAACAGCTTGTTTGTTGTCCAGCAGCGAGCGTAGGCCATATTCCGATGCGCCTAGCTCAATACGTGCGACATCGCGAAGGCGCGTGATGCCGCCGGTTACGGGATCAACTTTCAGCACGATCTCGCCGAATTCTTCTTCATTCTGCAAACGCCCCTGCGCGCTGACATTAAGCTGAATCTCGGTACCTTCCGCATAAGGCGGGCCGCCGACAACACCGGCAGCCACCTGCACGTTCTGCTCGCGCACCGCCATCACCACATCGGTTGCGGCCAAACCGCGCGCGGCCATTTTCTCCGGGTTGAGCCAGATGCGCATTGCGTAATCGCCGGAGCCGAACACCGCTACCTGCCCGACGCCGCGCACACGCGCCAGCGCATCCTTCACATTCAGAACCGCGTAGTTGCGCTGATAGAGCATATCGCGGCTGCCGTCCGGTGAGAGCAGATGCACCACCATGGTGAGATCCGGCGAGCTTTTTACTGTCGTCACACCAAACTGGCGCACTTCTTCCGGCAGGCGCGGCAGCGCCTGCGACACCCGGTTTTCCACGAGCTGCTGTGCTTTATCCGGATCGGTGCCGATTTTGAAGGTGACAGTCAGGCGCATCACGCCATCGCTTGTTCCCTGCGACGACATGTAGAGCATCCCCTCGACGCCGTTGATCTGCTCCTCAAGCGGCGCGGCAACCGTTTCTGATATCACTTTCGGGTTCGCGCCGGGATATTGCGCCGAGACTTCTACCGTCGGCGGCACGACATCGGGATATTCCGAAATCGGCATCAGAGGAATGGCGATCAGACCGGCGATGAAAATCAGCGCAGAAAGCACACCGGCAAAAATCGGCCTATCAACAAAAAAGCGGGAGAAGTTCATGGCTGGGCTTCGGGACTTGGGATTGGGGATTCGGAACCCGGGCTTGCTTTAGGCTGATCGATGGCCATCATATCAACCAGTTCCGGTACCACAGGCGCACCGGGGAAGAAGATGCGCTGTGTGCCATTCACTACAATTTTCTCTCCAGCACTCAGGCCTTCAGTAATGATGCGAAGCCCCTCGGCCACGCCGCCTAGTGTAACGGCGCGCTGCTCCGTGGTGCCATCTTCCTTCACCACAATCACAAACTTACGATTTTGATCGGTACCAATCGCTCTTTCACTAACTAAAATACTCGGCTGGCTCACCGCGTCGGCGATGCGTACGCGTGCAAACAGGCCGGGCAGCAACGAGCCATCCTCATTATCAAACACGGTGCGCACACGAATCGTACCACTGGCGATATTCAGCTGATTATCAAATGATTGTACGCGGCCAGTGTAGGTTTTATCGCCGGTCGAGAGCACCAGCTCCACCGGAATGGCTGATGTTTTTTCCTGGCTGGCGAGCGCCGGCTGCAAATAGCGCACGAAGGTCTGCTCATCGATTTCCACATCGGCATAAATCGGCGCGATGGAAACCACGCTGGTAAGCACGGGCGCATTGCCGCCGCTATCGACCAGATTACCCACGGTGAGTTCCGGACGGCTGACGCGGCCCCTGATCGGTGAGCGCACCTCGGTATATTCCATATCGAGTTTCGCGCGGGTGAGCGCGGCACGGGCGATTTCCACTTCGTTTTTACGCTGATCAAATTCGCGTTTGGGAATAGCTTTGTCTGCAATCAAGGTGCGAGCGCGCGCAAATTCTGCTTCGGCTAATGCAGCAGCTGCTTCAGCGGCTTTTAGCGTGGCGGCATAGGAACGCGGATCGATGGTAAAAAGTGGCTGGCCAGCCTCAACCATCTGACCCTCGGCAAAATGCAGCTGCTGGATCACTCCGGAAACGCGCGGGCGAATCTCAGCGCTTTCAACCGCGCTCAGACGGCCAGTAAACTGACGCCACTGGCGAATATCTTTTGCCACCACCTCGGCGACCGATACCGGCATTGGCCCACCTGCCGCCCCTTGCCCGCCAGGCTGGCTGGAAAAGAAATAGTTATAGGCCACATATGCAATGCCCACCCAAACAATGATAAAAACAACCCAGAGAATACGCGGCATAATAACCTATTTTTTAACCTTAGTTTTTTTTACTTTATAGGGCTTGTGGTGCTTAAGAACTGATTCAAGCAGCCCCGGGAAACGTTTATCGATATCTTTTTTACGCAGCGCATTATGCACTTCAATGCCCCTTTTTTCCGATCTGACCAGCCCCGCTTCCCTGAGTATCCGAAAATGAAATGAAAGGGTAGATGGCGCAATCACATCGCAGCTTTGATTACAGCGCATACCTTCGCATTCCATCAACCTCACGACAATCTCGCGGCGTAGCGGGTCAGATAGCGCATGCATCAGCTTATCAAGCTGAATATCTTTTACGGCAGGATGCTGGAAACGACTGGTCATTCTGATTAAGCGTTCCAGCCCCCATCGACCGTAAGCGTTGCTCCAGTAATATAGGTCGCATCAGGTCCGGCAAGAAAAGCAATCGCCCCAGCAATTTCCTCAGCTTTGCCATAACGTCCTAAAGCAGTGGTCATTTTTTGGAAATCAGAATAGGGGCTGCCATCAGGATTCATCTCAGTATCAATCGGCCCGGGAAGCACCGCATTCACCAGAATATTTCTGGCGCCCAGATCTTTTGCCCAGCCACGTGTAAAACCGCAAACCGCAAATTTAGTTGCAGCATAGCTACTCATGGTAGCGCCGCTGGCACGCTCGCCAAGGCAACTGCTGACATTGATAATCCGCGCGCCTGGTTTCATGATTTTCACGGCGGCATCAGTCAGTATGTAGACCGAATGAACGTTTACATTCATCAGCTGCTCAAATTGTTCGCGCGTCTCACCGCCAATCGGCGCGAGTGCGAATACACCGGCATTATTCACCAGAATATCGATTCCGCCCAAGGCTTTCACCACCTGATCGACTACGGCCGGCATTGCATCTGGGTTATTGGCATCCGCTGCTATCGCGACCGCTTTTCGCCCCATCGCCTCGATTTGCTTCACGATCTCATCAGCGCGAGGCTTGGATTTGCTGTAGGTGATTGCGACATTCGCCCCTTCCTTTGCCAGGCGAAGGGCAGTGGCCGCGCCGATGCCGCGCGAGCCGCCAGTAATGAGCGCTGATTTACCGGAAAGATTCATAATGACCTCACTAATAACTAATTGCGTAAAACACCTGCCTTTATAACAAGCTATTTCATTATTGCAATATTATTGAAATATAAACAGACGGCTCAGTTTGAATACAAGGATCACACTTGACGCTGAACCATGCTCGCCTTACAGATAATGATATGAAAACCGTTGCAGTGATTGGTTCTGGTATTTCCGGCATGGGTGCAGCCTATTTGCTGGCCAAGCGTTATCAAGTTACGCTGTTTGAAAAAAATCCGGTCATCGGCGGCCATAGCCGCACAAAAACCGTAGCATTTGGCGACAAGAAAATTCCTGTCGATACCGGCTTTATCGTCTTTAATTACCCGACCTATCCTGAGCTGGTGGGACTCTTTCGCCACCTCGGCGTCGCACATGAGAAAAGCAACATGTCGTTTGCGTTCACCCATGGTGATGGCGCGCTTGAGTGGGGCGCACGCAATCTTAACGCGGTGTTTGGCCAGCGCAGCAATTTGCTGAATCCAACCTTCTACAAGATGATCTGGGATGTAAGGCGCTTCTTCAAAGAAGCACCTCTCTGCCTGAATCGAAGCGAGGAACTGACGCTTGGCCAGCTACTAACCGACATGAAGCTAGGCGATAGTTTCAAGCACTACTTCATCATTCCCATGGGCGCGGCAATCTGGAGCTGTCCGGCGGAAAAAATGTTTGATTTTCCGGCCAAGACGTTTGTTCGATTTTTTATGAATCATGGCCTGATGTCCTTTGATGGGCAGCATCAATGGTATACGGTGACCGGCGGCTCGCAGGAATATGTGAAACGCATTACCGCGCCGCTTGCCGGCAAGATCCGCACCGATGAAAGCATCACGCGCGTGTCGAAACAAGATAATAAGGTCGCGGTAGAGAACCAGCGCGGTGAAGTCTATTATTTTGATGAAGTCGTGCTTGCCTGCCACGGCGATGAGGCGCTTGCCATGCTGGCTGATGCAACACCAGAAGAAAGAGCGATTCTTTCTTGCTTTACCTACCAGGCAAACGAGGCATACCTGCACAGCGATCCGCGCTTCATGCCTAAACGCCGCGCCTGCTGGGCGAGCTGGAACTATCACGATGGCGGGGCCGGCAAGATCGCGCTCACCTACTGGATGAATTTGCTACAAAATATTGATGACGCCTACCCGCTGTTTGTTACCCTCAATCCAAGCACGCCTCCTGCCCCAGAGCTCACCCATGATATCCATCTGTTTCACCATCCAGTGTTCACACGTGAAGCGATATGCGCTCAGGAAAAAATTCCCACGATTCAAGGTAAGCGCGGCATCTGGTTTGCCGGTGCGTACCAGCGTTATGGTTTTCATGAAGATGGCCTGCTTAGTGCAGTGAAGGTCGCCGAGATGATGGGAGCGAGTATCCCGTGGCACTAGCGAATGGCCTGATGGTGGCGGATGTGTTTCATAAGCGCCTTCACCCAAAAGAGCATGCGCTGCTTTACCATGTTTATTATTTGTGCCTGCCGATGTCGCGCCTGAAAGAAGCGGCCGGCCGCCTGCTGAAACTGGATCGCTTTGGGCTGATGAGTTTTCGCGCGCGCGATTACGGTTTTGGTGCCAAAGGTGAGGCATGGGCGCGTGAGATTCTGGCGCAGCATCAATTAAACCAAGCCGATGGTGAGCTTGTGCTGCTGACGATGCCGCGCATTCTGGGCTATGCGTTTAATCCTGTGAGCTTCTGGTTTTGCCTAGACGAGCAAGGAAGCCTGCGCGCAGTGATTTCCGAGGTAAACAACACCTTTGGCGAGCGCCACGCCTATCTTTCCTTTCATGATGATGGGCGCGTGATCACCAAAGATGACATACTCACCAGCCGAAAAATTTTCCACGTCTCTCCGTTTATGCAGGTCGAAGGGCACTATGAATTTCGCTTCGCTTACGATGAACAAAAGATAGGGGTATGGATCGATTACTTTGATAACCAGCGGAAAATGCTCATCACTTCCATGGTTGGCAAACGCACTAGTCTAGACGATAAAAGCCTGCTAATTTGTTTTTTTAAATACCCGCTCGTGACGCTGAAAGTCATCATGCTGATTCATATTCATGCACTGAAGCTTGTCGTGAAGGGGATCAAGTACCATGTTAAACCTAAACCGCCGGCCGAAGAGATCAGTCGATGAACATTACTCACCGAGTTTACGAACGCTTGCTGTTTGATACGTTTGAGCGTGCCATCCAGCAAGGTCACATCACCATCACCACCCCTAACGGTACCAGCAAAGTCTTTGCCGGAAGCAGCGAGGGCGGCAAAGCCCAGTGGAATATTCACGACTGGAAAGTGGTGAAGGCACTTGCCAGCCGTGGTGATATTGGCCTCGGTGAGACCTATGCAGATGGGCTATGGGATAGTCCTGATTTGGATGCGCTTTTTACCGTATTCGTGGATAACCTGGACCGCCTGGCAACTCTTGCTAATGGCGGCGCTTTCAGCCGTTTCTGGCTTGGGCTGGTAAATAATGTGATACGCCGAAACAGCCTCAGCGGCAGTAGCCGCAACATCCGCTCGCATTACGATGTCGGCAATAGTTTTTACAAGCTGTGGCTGGATCCAACCATGACGTATTCCTCTGCTATTTATTCCGATACCGGAATGAAGCTTGAAGATGCTCAGCGCCAGAAATACCAGCGTATTTTGGAGCGTATTGGTACGGATCGAAACCATATCCTCGAGATTGGTTGCGGCTGGGGCGGGTTTGCTGAAGAAGCGGCCGCTAGCGGTCATCGCCTGACCGGCCTCACGCTTTCACATGAGCAGCATGCCTTTGCGAATGAGCGCCTAAAGCATAAGCCAGCCGATATTCGCCTTCAGGATTATCGGGCAACCGGCGGCGTCTTTGATGCCATTGCTTCGATTGAAATGTTTGAAGCCGTGGGTAAAAATTATTGGCCTTCTTACTTTGATACGCTCAGAGCGCGCATGAGTAAGGATGGTGTCGCGATGGTGCAGACCATCACGGTTGCCGACGACGTGTTTGATGATTATGCCGCACGCAGCGATTACATCCGCCATTACGTGTTTCCGGGTGGACTGTTGCCATCGGTGGCAAAGTTCCGCGAAAACGCCGAAAAAGCCGGGCTTGCTGTAAAAGATGTGTTTGCCTTTGGGCAGGATTATGCGCGCACGCTGCGTGAGTGGCTGGCTCGTTTTGATGCCAGTGAAATCGCCATTCGCGAGCTTGGCCACGGCACCGCCTTCATCCGCAGCTGGCGGCTGTATCTTGCGATGTGCGCCGCGTCGTTTGCCTGTGGCCGTACCAATGTCGTTCAGGTGGAGCTTCGCCATGCGTAATCTGTTGTTATCTTTTGCTGCATTAAGCCTTGCCCCACTTGCGGCGCTTGCTAAACCGGCAGAAATCGAGAAAACCATCAGCGCTGAATCGCCTTACGGCAAGGCCGCGCTCACAAGGCTGATATTCCACGCCTATGACGCCGAGCTATGGACGGATACGCGGCCATGGTCGTATGATGCGCCGTTTGCCCTCAGCCTCACCTACCGTATGGATTTTACGAGTGAGGAGCTGGTGGACAAGACTCTGGAAGAACTTATGCGCATTCATGGTGATCGCAGCAGCTTCAAGGCGGATCTTACGAGCGCATTCCCAGCCGTTAAAGATGGTGAACGCATCACCGCCGTATTTTTACCAAAGCAAGGTGTGCGCTTTTATTATAATGGCAGCAAAACAGCCGTCATCAATTCCGCATCCTTTGCGCGCGAATTCTTCGATATCTGGCTATCGGAAAAAACTTCTGAACCAAGGCTACGTCGTAAACTGCTTGGGTTAAACTCGTGAGCACTGCGCCCACGCGCGCTAAGCTTCTTCGTTATGCGCTGCTCGGCGTGCCGCTGGGGTTTGTCGGCTTGCCGCTTTATGTGCACCTACCCAAATATTATGCGGATTTTCTGCCGCTATCACTCTCAGCGATCGGCTTTGCGCTGTTTGCCACGCGCATTTTGGATTGTATCGCCGATCCGTTTATCGGCATTCTTTCCGACCGTTATGCCACCAAGCGACGACTGCTCAGCATCGCGGCTGCGCTGTTGATGGCGCTGGGCGTGATCGCCCTGTTCTTCCTGCCGAGCTATGCAACCAGTGAAAGCGCCATGCCGCTACTCATGTTGCTGCTTTGCATTACCTATCTTTCCTTCAGCCTGCTATCGGTCAATTTTTATGCGGGTGGGCTTGCACTTTCGACCGACCCACGCGAAACCACACGCATCTCCGCATGGCGCGAGGGAGCAATTATCATGGGCGTGCTGGTGGCATCCGCCCTGCCGCAGATACTAACAGGTGGCCGCAGCCCTGAAGAATCCTATCATCTTTTTGCGTGGGTTGCCTCTGGTGTCATCATCGCATCACTCTTTAGTTTACCTAAAGCTTCGGCTATTGCTGCCCCGGCTGCACCTGCCGATTGGCGCGCGCTCTGGCAGAATAAAACACTGCGCTGGATTTTTGCCATTTTCTTTATCAACGCCATTCCCCCTTCCATCACCGCGACGCTGTTTTTATTTTTTGTTTCGGATGTGCTGGGCGCGCCGGATTTGAGCGGCGCGTTTCTCGGGCTTTATTTCTTAGCTGCGGTGCTTGCCATGCCGCTCTGGGTCAAGCTTGCCGCTAAAATCGGTAAGCGCCGCTCGCTGGTCAGCTCGATGACACTCGCCATCTTTTCCTTCATCTGGGCGTATGGCCTTGGCGCGGGTGATAGTGCGATGTTTTATGCCATCTGCCTGCTTTCCGGCGCGGCGCTGGGCGGGGATCTGGCGGTGCTGCCCTCGCTGCTTTCGGATGCGCTGAAAGGCAAGGAAAATCAAGGCGGGCTGGAATTCGGCATCTGGAATTTCATCAGCAAATTCACGCTCGCCATGGCGGCCGGTATCGCACTGCCGCTACTCGCCTCGCTGGGCTATCAGTCCGGCGCAGAGAGTAGTGAGAGCCTTGGCGCTCTCTCGTTTGGTTATGCACTGCTGCCCTGCCTCTTTAAACTCGGCGCGCTCGCACTACTTATACTAAGCCCCTTAGAGAGGAAAACCCGATGAAAAAACTTTGCGCCCTTGCTGCCACCGCCGCCTTCATGCTTGGCGGTTGTAGTAGCACCACCACCGAAGATTACGCGGCTAAAACGCCGAAGCTCGACATCCGACAGTATTTGAATGGCCCGCTGGAGGCGCATGGCATATTGTTTGATATGTCCGGCAAAGCCGACCTTGAATTTGTGGTCACGATGAAGGGCACATGGAACGGCAATACTGGCACGCTCGATGAAGATTTTGTGTTCAGCGACGGCCGCAAGGACAAGCGCGTCTGGACCGTGAAATTTACGGATGACCACCGCTTCACCGCCACCGCGCATGACGTGATCGGCGAGGCCGTCGGCACGCAGCACGGCAATGCGGTGAACATGAAATACACGCTACGCGTGAAGCGCTCAAATGGCGATATGATCGATCTTACCATGGATGATTGGATGTATCTCCTCGATGACAAAACCCTCATCAACCGCACCAAGATGAAAAAATTTGGCCTTACCGTCGGCGAGCTGGTGATTACGTTCAGGAAACTCTGATGGCGTTTTTCGGCAAACATATCTGGTTGATCGGCGCGAGCGAAGGTATCGGCGCGGCGCTCGCAGCTAAGCTTGCGGCGGCAGGCGCACATGTTTGTTTGTCAGCACGTAATGCCGAAAAGCTCGCGGCACTTAAAGGCTCACTGCAAGGCACGAATCATCTCGCCGCGCCGCTCGATGTTACCTCGCTGGAGACAATCAAAGCAGCATGGCAGCATATCCATCAAAGCTGGCCGCAGCTGGATATGGTGATTTACAATGCCGGCGCGTATGAGCCGATGGAGGCCGCGCAGTTTGATCTCGCCAAGGTGGAACACACGGTGGATGTGAATTTCTTAGGCGCACACCGCATGCTCTCGCTGGTTTTGCCTTATTTCATCCAGCAGCAAAAAGGCCATATCGCCTTGGTTGCGAGTGTGGCGGGTTATCGTGGGCTGCCGGCGGCGATGGGTTACGGCGCGAGCAAGGCGGCGCTGATTCACCTTGCCGAAAACTTAAAGGCGGATTTGAAAGATATGGTGAAAGTGCAGGTCATCAATCCCGGCTTCGTCGCCACGCGTCTCACCGCGAAAAACAGCTTTAACATGCCGTTTATCATCTCGCCGGAAAAGGCAGCAGAGCATATGATGAGTGGGCTGCAAACCAGCCGCTTCGAGATTCATTTCCCGATGGCATTTTCACTGATGATGAAGCTGCTCGCCCGCCTGCCCTACCCGATTTATTTCTGGCTGCTCAGACGGATGAAATTCTAAGCTGCTGCCGCCTTCGCTTTCAGCGGTTCGAAATGGGCGGTGAAGTGGCGTAGGAATGGCGCCTGCCAGGTGATGCGGTGCGCGGGGATGGCGCGAGCGTTATGCTTCACTTCAGAGAGTACTTCGATCACATAATCAAAATGGCTCTGGGTATAAACGCGGCGCGGGAATGCAAGCCGCACCAGCTCGCGCGGGCCGCTTTGCTCAGCGCCGTCTTTATGCCTCCC
Organism: Rickettsiales bacterium; assembly: GCA_021299465.1. Taxonomy (GTDB): domain Bacteria; phylum Pseudomonadota; class Alphaproteobacteria; order Rickettsiales; family SXRF01; genus JAJTHB01. The sequence goes on from JAJTHB010000030.1 coordinate 16,379, forward strand.
AAACATCACGCTGCCCAGCTCCACGGCGCGAATCGCACCTTCGAGATACAGCGCGTTGATAACGCCGATACCCGGATAATCGGTGGGTTTTAAGTGCGGGCAGAAACGCGCTGCATCGATAAATACCGCGTGGCCACCTGGCGGGCGCACAATGGGAATATCGAGCTTCATCAGCCGCTCTGCCATGTACATCACGGTCGCATGGCGGTAGCGCTGGTAGTCTTCTTCCAGTGCCTCCATGAGGCCAACCGCGATCACCTCAAGGTCGCGCCCGGCAAGGCCGCCGTAAGTTGGAAAGCCTTCGGTGAGGATCAGCATGTTGCGGAAATCCTCCGCCCACTGGTCGTCGTTGCAGGTAAAAAACCCGCCGATATTGGCAAGGCCATCTTTTTTTGCGCTCATCGACGAGGCGTCGGCGTAGGAAAACATTTCCTGCGCAATCGCAAGCAGCGATTTATTCTGATAGCCCGGCTCGTGCTGCTGGATGAAATAAGCATTTTCAGCAAAGCGGCAGCAATCCAGCACCAGTGGGATACTGTGTTTTTTAAGAACAGCTTTCACAGCGCGGATATTTTCCATGGAAACGGGCTGGCCGCCGCCGGTGTTATTGGTCACCGTGATCATGCCGAAGGGAATCTTCTCGCGGCCATGTTTTTCAATCACCGCTTCAAGCTTTGCTATATCCATATTGCCTTTGAAAGGCGCATCGGCGGCAAGATCCATGCCGGCATCGGTGAGCAGATCCAGCGCCTGCGCTCCCGCCACTTCCATATTGGCGCGGGTGGTATCAAAATGGCTGTTATTGGGAACGACATGGCCGGGTTTGATACGCGTCTGCGCGAGGATGCGCTCGCCTGCCCTGCCCTGATGGGTGGGGAAAATATGTTTCATGCCGGTGATGCTGCGCACCGTTTGCTCGAAGCGCTGCCACGAATAACTGCCGGCATAGCTCTCATCGCCCATCATCAGCGCCGCCCATTGCTTGGCCGACATCGCGCCGGTGCCGCTATCGGTTAAGAGGTCAATCGTGATGTCCTGCGCCTGAAGCAGAAACACATTATGGTGCGCCGCAGCAAGAGCAGACTCGCGCTGGCTACGATTCGTAATCGGCACCGCCTCAGTCATTTTGATGCGGAATGGCTCAATAATGGTTTTCATAAAAGGCTCGTGTTTCAGCTTTTGTTAATCTATAGCTATTAGCGTGTTTGCTTGGTTTTGATAAGTAAAAAAGGATGTTGCTATGAGTAAAATTGCCGCTCCCGCGATGGTGTATATTGCCGGTGAGGAAATGACGCGTGAGGTGATGAAGCGCGTGCTGGATGCGTGGGTTTCTCCTTACCTTGAAACAGCGAAATGGCAATGGTTTGACCTCTCCTGCAAAAGCCGCGATTCGACCGGCGATAAAGTGCTGAAAGACGCGATTGCCGCCGGTGCGGAGGTGGGTGCGATTTTCAAGGAACCGACCATCACCCCAACCGACGAACAGATGCGCGAGATGGGGCTTTCCAAACCGCTCGGCAGCCCGAATGGAAAAATGCGCGCGGCGTGGAACGGCTATTCGATTGACCGCGATACGATTGTGGTGCCCGGCCTTGAAGGCCATATGGGTTACAAGCGGCCGGTTCTCTTCTGCCGCCATGCGGTGGGCGGGGAATATGGCGCCGGTCATGCGGTAGTGGGCCCGGGCACACTCAAGCTTCTTTACATCGCGGGGGACGGCACCGAACAGGTGATTGATACGCGCGAACTCGTTGATCAGAAAAATGCGGCTGTGGTCTATCATAACCCGCTCGATAACGTGCCGCTGCTGGCGCACCATTTTTTCAGCCGCGCCTATGCAGCGAAGGTGACGCCTTATATTGTGACCAAGAAAACGGTGTTCAAATGGCAGGAGCCGTTCTGGAAGCCAATGAAAGAAATCTTCGAGCATGATTATAAAGCGAAATTTGCGGAGGCCGGCCTGCTCGATAAAACCGGCGGCGAGCTGAAGCATCTGCTCTCCGATGACGCAGTGATGAAAATGGCGCAGTGGCGCGATGGCGGCTTTGCCATGACCGCGCATAACTATGATGGCGACGTGCTGACCGACTTAGAAGCGCAGATCTATAAATCGCCGGGTTTTATTTCCTCGGTGCTCACGGGCGTGAAAGCTAGCGGCCAGAAAATCATGGAATTCGAAGCGTCGCACGGCACGATCGCTGACCAGTATCATAAATTCCTGCGCGGCGAAGAAACCTCGGTGAACCCGCTGGGCATGGTGTATGCGCTGCGCGGCGCAATCGACCATTCGGCGACGCTGGCGCTGGAGAATAAACAGATCGATACCACCGCTGCCGAAAAAATCAGAACCTTCACCGCATTGATGTATGCGGCGATGTGCGAAGCGATGGCGGAAGGCAAAGGCACGCGTGATTTATCCGGCGCAAGCGGGCTTACCACCGAAGGCTTCATTACTGAAGTTGCAGGCCGCCTGAAAGATAAAGCGGCCAAAGATTTGAAGATTGCGGCGTAATGTTTATCCCCGCGGAAGCGGGGATCCTGACCCCGCCTCTGTGCGACGAGAAATTCTTACTGGATTCCCGCTTACGCGGGAATGACGAATAACTTGTCCACACCCGCCAGTCTGGTAGAATGCGCGGCATGTTTTCCAAAAAAAGCCTGCTTATTTTGCTGATTGCCGCTGCCAGTGCTTACGGCGCGTATCGCTTCTTTTTCTCCGCAGGCGAAAGCAGCAAGCAGGTGCCGCGCGGCGCGAGCGTGACGGTGGCGGCCGCCACGCGGCAGGACGTGCCCATCCAGCTTTCGCTGGTTGGCAGCGCCGAGGCGTTTGAAACCGTGGCGGTGAAATCGCGGCTGGACTCGCAGATTACCGAGGTGGCGTTTAAGGATGGCGATCTGGTGAAAGAAGGCCAGCTGCTTTTTACGCTGGACGACCGGACGCTTGCCGCGCAGGCGCGCGAGCTGGAAGCATCGCTGGCGCAGGGCAAGGCGCAGCTTGCAAATAGCCGCCTGCAGTATGATCGAGCGCAGGAACTTTTTAAAAGCAAATCGGTGGCGCAGGCGCGGGTGGATGATACGAAGGCGGCGTTTGAAGCGCAGCAAGCAGCTGTGCAGGCAACGCAGGCCAGTCTTGATAATATCAGGGTGATGCTTGGCTACAGCCGCATTACCGCGCCCATTTCTGGCCGCGCCGGCAGCATCCACGCCACGCGCGGCAACAATGTCAAAGCGAACGACACAACCCCGCTGGTGGTCATTAATCAGGTGCAGCCGCTGCGTGTGCAGGTGGCGATCCCGCAGCGCTATGTTGGTGAGGTACGCCGCGCTATGGCCGCCGGTATCGCGACCGCCACCGCCACGCATGACGGCGCGGCCAAGGAATCACAAGGCGCGCTGGATTACCTTGATAATGCCGTGGACATGACCAGCGGCACCCTCGCCGCGCATGTGCGTTTTGCGAATGAGGACGAAGCGCTATGGCCGGGCATGTTCCTACGCGTCACGCTCACGCTTGGCATAGAGCAGGCAGCGCTCACCGTTCCTGCCGCAGCGATTCAGGGTGATGAAGGAGCGCGGTTTGTATTTGTGGTGGACGAAGCTGGCAAGGCAAAGCGCACCAGCGTGACGGTGGCAAGAATCATGGCAGATGTCGCCGTGATTGAAAGCGGGCTCGAAGAAGGTACGCGCGTCATCACGGATGGGCTGCTGCGTGTGAGCGATGGTACTAGCGTAGAAATTAAATGAACCTATCTGAGTTTTGTATCCTAAGGCCGGTTTTTACGACGCTCTTGATGCTGGCGGTGGTGGTGGCGGGCTTTGCGGGTTATCGCGCACTGCCAGTTTCGGCGCTGCCGAAGGTGGATTTTCCCACCATTCAGGTGACCGCGCGCCTGCCCGGGGCAAGCCCGGAGACGATGGCTTCGTCGGTTGCAACGCCGCTGGAGCGGCAGTTTTCAACCATCGCCGGCATCACCTCCATGACGTCCACCAGCTATCTCGGCGTTTCGGAAATTACCCTGCAGTTTGAGCTCAGCCGCAATATTGACGGGGCGGCGCTGGATGTACAGACAGCGATTGCCGCAACCCTAAGCCGCCTGCCGCCGGAGATGCCGACCGCGCCCTCGTTTCGCAAAATCAATCCCGCTGACCAACCGATTTTATTCATCGCCGTCTCGTCGGACACGCTGCCCATTTCCAAAGTAAATGAATATGCCGATACGCTGATGGCGCAGCGCATCTCGATGGTCTCGGGCGTGGCTCAGGTGCAGATTTTCGGTGCGCAGAAATATGCGGTGCGCATTGAGGCGGATCCGCGCGCGCTCGCCGGCCATGATATCAGTTTTGATGAGGTGGAGCGCGCGGTGGCGGCTGCCAGCTCGAACGCACCCACCGGCGTCATCAGCGGCGAAAAGCAGCTTTTTAACCTGAAAGTCGCCGGGCAGCCGATGGATGCGGCGACCTTCAGGCCGCTGATTGTAACGTGGAAAAATGGCGCGCCGGTGCGGCTTTCTGATGTGGCGAGAGTCACCGATTCAGTAGAGGATGATCGCTCGGTGGGGTTCATTGACGGCCAGCGTTCGGTGGTGCTCGCCATTCAGCGCCAGCCTGATGCCAATACCATTCAGGTGGTGGATGATATCCGCGCGCTGCTGCCTGAGTTTCGCGCACAGGTTCCGGCAAGCGTGACACTCACCCCGATGCTTGATCGCTCAGTAGCAGTTCGCGAATCGGTGCATGATGTTCAGCTGACGCTAGCGCTTAGCGTGGTGCTGGTGGTGCTGGTGATTTATGCGTTTCTGCCCAGCCTGTCTGCTACCTTCATTCCGGCGATTGCGATTCCGCTGTGCATCATGGCCACTTACGGCGCGATGGCGCTGCTTGGCTTTTCGCTCAATAACGTATCGCTACTGGCCATCACACTATGCGTCGGCTTCATGGTCGATGATGCGATTGTGATGATGGAAAATATCATGCGCTACCTTGAAAAAGGCATGAAACCATTTGAGGCGGCCATCAAGGGCGCGCGTGAAATCACCTTCACCATCATCTCCATCAGCCTGTCGCTGGTGGCGGTGTTTATTCCGGTTTTGTTCATGGGCGGCGTAATCGGGCGGCTGTTTAACGAGTTCGCGGTCACCATCACCGTTGCCACGCTGGTCTCGGCGCTGGTCTCGCTCACACTCACTCCCATGCTCTGTAGCAGGTGGCTGAAAGCAGGCGCGCATCAGCCGGATAAGCAAAGCCGCTTTGAAAGGTTGTGGCAACGCAGCGTGCGCGGCTATGAGGCAAGCCTTGGCTGGGTACTGCGCCACCAGCGAGCAACGCTAATTACAACGCTTGCCAGCATCGTGCTAACCGTAGGTGCATTCATGGTCGTACCCAAAGGATTTTTTCCGCTGGAAGATACCGGCTTTGTCTTTGCATCCACCGAAGGCGCGCAGGATATTTCCTTTGAGGCGATGATGGAAAAACAAATCGCCGCAGCAGAGATTGTGCGCGCCGATCCGGCAGTGAAGAATGTGTTTTACGCGGTGGGCGGCGGGCGCGGCGCGCTCAATACCGGCCGCATGTTTTTCAGCCTTAAGCCAAGAAGCGAGCGTGACCACGCCAGCGTGGTGATCGCCCGCCTGCGCGCTAAAACGGCCAGTGTGCCGGGCATTAATGTGTTCATGCAGCCGGTGCAGAACATCACCATTGGCGGTCGCCCTTCACGCGCGCTGTATCAATACACGCTGCAAAGCTCCGATCTTGAGGCGCTCTATGATGCTGAGGCAAAGCTGATGGCAGCGCTCAAGAAAGAAAGCGGTTTTCGTGACTTAAACTCTGACCTGCAGATGAAAAGTCTCGAGACGCACCTCTTGATTGATCAGGAAAAAGCGGCGAGCATGGGCATCACCTTTGAAGACATACGCCGCGCGCTGTATCAGGCTTTCGGCACGGCGCAGGTGGCAACGCTTTACACACCCACCAATGATTACGCGGTAATTCTGGAAGCAAAAAGCGATGCCTCCCCCTCGCCCGATGAAATCGACCAGATTCATCTTCGCAGCGCGGATGGCACGCTCGTGCCCATGAGTAGCATCGCCACCCAGATGCAGCGCACCGGTGCGCTTTCCATCAACCATCAGGGGCAGATGCCGTCGATCACCATTTCCTTCAACCTTGCCGAAGGCTTTGCGCTGAGCGAGGCGGTGGATCGCATCCGCGCGCTTGAGCGCGAGGCGGGTCTTTCCGAGGCCATCACCACCAATTTCCAA
>JAJTHB010000029.1 GCA_021299465.1 Rickettsiales bacterium
CAGATTTTTCTTCCAGTTGAACGAAGGCGAGCAGTTATAAGCGAGCAATTTACCAGGATGCACTTTATGCAGCGCCTCGGCAAAGCGGCGTGCTTCGGCGATATCCGGCTTGCTGGTTTCACACCAGACGAGGTCGGAGTAGGGCGCGTAAGCAATGCCGCGCATGATCGCTGCATCAAGGCCGCCTTTATATTTATAGAAGCCTTCCGAGGTGCGTTCCTTCTCGATAAAAGGTGCATCAAGCGGGTCGATATCGCTGGTGATGAGATAAGCGCCGTTGGCATCTGTGCGCGCGACAATGGCGGTCGGCACATCCATGATATCCGCAGCAAGACGCGCCGCAATCAGCTTCTGGTTTTGTTCCGAAACCGGAACGAGCACCTTGCCGCCCATATGGCCGCATTTCTTGGCTGAAGCGAGCTGGTCTTCAAAATGAACGCCCGCTGCGCCTGCTTCGATCATACCTTTCATCAGCTCAAAAGCGTTGAGCGAGCCGCCAAAACCTGCCTCGGCATCGGCGACAATTGGCATCAGCCAGTCAATATCATCTTTGCCTTCGGCGTGGTGTAGCTGGTCAGCACGCATCAGGCAGTTATTGATTTTCTTCACCACCGCCGGAACCGAATCCGCCGGATAGAGGCTCTGGTCGGGATACATCTGCCCGGCGAGATTGGCATCCGCCGCCACCTGCCAGCCGGAAAGGTAAATCGCTTTAAGGCCTGCTTTCACCTGCTGCATCGCCTGATTGCCGGTGAGTGCGCCGAGCGCATTCACATACGGCATGGTGTGCATGAAACGCCATAATTTTTCTGATGTCTGGCGCGCAATCGAATGTTCAATCGCAATCGTACCGCGCAGGCGAACAACCTCATCCGCCGAGTAGGGACGAGAAACGCCCTTCCAGCGCGGTGAATTTTTCCAATCCTGCTCGAGTTCTTTCGCGGTTTTCAGCGTTTTCATGCAGCATTCCTTTCGTTTTCTATCAGCCTTTCATACGCCGGAAGCGTTAAGAAATCCTGAAGCTCGGGCGCAAGAACGATGTCCGAAAGAAGGGCTCTGGCCGACTCATAGCGCGCGGCCGGATAGCTAGCCCCTTGCTCTCGTTTGATTTTTTCCATCTCTTCCGCAAGTAAGGCCTGATAAAGCGCAGCATTAATTTTTTTGCCATCTTCAAGTTTGGCCGCAGAATGATGCACCCATTGCCAGAGCTGCGTGCGTGAGATTTCGGCGGTCGCGGCATCTTCCATTAAATTGAAAATCGGTACGCAGCCCTGGCCGGAAAGCCACGAAGCCATGTAGCGCAGCGACACGCTAATATTACCACGAAAACCGGCTTCGGTGATGGTGCCTGCCGGCGGTGTGAGCAGCTCTTTCTGCGTGGTAGAAAAATCGGGCAGGGTTTTGTCCAGCTGGTTGGGGGTGGGCATTAGCCTGTCAAACACTTCCATCGCCACCGGCACCAGCGCAGGATGCGCAACCCATGTGCCGTCATGGCCGTCGCTGGCTTCGCGCTCCTTATCGGCGCGGACTTTAGCAAGCGCTGCATCATTCGCCGCCGGATCGTTTTTAATTGGAATCTGCGCCGCCATACCGCCCATCGCGAGCGCGCCGCGGCGGTGGCAGGTTTGAATGACAAGGCGCGAATAAGCACGCAGGAACGGCTGCGTCATCGTGACCTGCGCGCGGTCCGGCAGCAGGATTTCCGGATGTTTGCGCAGTTTTTTGAGATAGCTGAAAATATAGTCCCAGCGGCCACAGTTGAGCGCCACAATCCAGTCCCTCAGCTCATAGAGAATTTCATGCAGCTCGAACGTGGCGGTGATGGTTTCGATCAGTACCGTGGCGCGGATACTCCCCCTAGGTATGCCAAGCACCTCTTCGCTGAAGGCAAATACTTCCGCCCACAGCCTTGCTTCCAGATGGCTTTCGAGCTTGGGCAGGTAGAAATAAGGTGCGGTGCCGCGCGAAAGCTGCTCTTTGCTATTATGAAAAAGAAACAGCCCGAAATCAAAGAGCGCCCCGGGAATCGGTTTGCCGGAGAGCAGCACATGTTTTTCATCCAGATGCCAGCCGCGCGGACGCACGAACAAGATCGCTGGTTTATCTACTAGTTTATAATGTTTGCCTTCCGGGCTTACGTAATCAATCGTGCGGCGCACGGCGTCGCGCATATTGATTTGCCCGTCGAGCGTTGCTTCCCAGGCCGGTGCATGGGCATCCTCAAAATCGGCCATGAACACCCGCGCGCCGGAGTTCAGCGCATTAATCACCATCTTGCGATCCACCGGGCCAGTGATCTCCACACGGCGATCCAGAAGCTCGGCGGGAATCGGCGCGATCTTCCAACTACCCTCACGAATATGTTTCGTATCCGAAATAAAATCAGGAAGCTCTCCGGCATCAAACCGCTTTTGGCGATCAGCGCGAAGCGCCAGCAACTCATCACGCCTTGCGGTAAAACGCGCTGCTAGCGTCTCCACGAAAGCGAGTGCGTCTTTGGTCAGAATCGGTTGGTGTTGCGGCGCTACCGGTGCGCGAAGTTCCAGCATAAAGCCTCCATGTTTGAAGGCGTCACCATGCCAGAAATGTTTTGGCTAGACAATCGCCGCGACGTGAGAAGCGGCTTGCTGGCGCTGGGCATCAATCTTTGCAGCAAAGGATTTGCTGGATTCTTCTTTTGGCGCAGCCGGTATTGCTTCGAGGGCGGGCGGCGGTTCTGTGCTATCTTGTTTCTTTTCAGTCCTGCGCGCGATTTTCCGGCTAGTAAAATAAAGCCCTGCTGTGCACACCGAGGTATAAAACGCCTCAAACAAGCTCACCCGGAAAATTTCCCGCACATCAAGTTTGCCAAACCATTTCGTGATGGATGGTTTATTGGCCGCCCATTCGCCAACGGCGACGCCCGGATGATTGAACATGCGATCATTGAGGCTAACGCCGCCCGGCTTGATTTTATCCAGCGCGACAGCCGTCGGCACGACGATGCCTGCCGTGATAAAGCGCCCGCCCAGTACACTGAGCCATGATTGTTTCGGCTCGGCTTTGTAGGCATCGTCATTATCCGGCGTGGTGCCCATTTTATCATCAAACCACTTGCCGATTTTTTCACGCCGGTCTTCTACCATTTTCACAAACGGCGCCATGAGCGAGCCGTCGAGGAAGGAGAAAAACACCATCTTCGACATATCGGCCTGATTGTGAGTCATACCCATGGATTTGAATTTGCCCATCAGCCAGTCGCCGCGCTTCTGGAAAAACTCGCCGACTTTGCCGTAGATGAGCTTACCTTCCTTGGTGCGGTCGCCGCCGCGCGAGGTGAGGTAGGTCGCGCCCACCGAAATGCTGAACACGGCAAGGTTGGTGACGATTGGATACAGCACCACGTCAAACAGCTTAAGCCCCAGTGTGCGCTTCACTGGTTCTTCATGTTCGAGTGGCGGTGTGTGTATCGCTTCCATGGCTCACTAGCGCGGGAGGCACCAAACAAAACATCTCCAGCGGCGTGACCGTGGAGATGGATCATTAGCCGCTTTAGCCGTTTGTTTAATGTGCCCGCAATTTGGGTTAAATCAGCACAGTCTCACTATGTGATAAAGATACCGCCTTGTCAAAATGCGAAATGTGAAGATTTCGTGACTAGGCCTTGCTTAGCGCCGATTCGAGGTCAGTGATTAAATCGCTAACATCCTCAATTCCAACAGAAATTCGAATAAGGCCATCCTCAATGCCGATCTTTCTGCGCACATCGGCGGGAATCGAGGCATGGGTCATGATGCCCGGATGCTCAATCAGGCTCTCAATCCCGCCCAGGCTTTCCGCCAATGTAAAAACCTTGCAGCTGGTGAGCATGGCACGGCAGGCAGGTTCGCCGCCTTTCAAAACCGCGGAGATCATGCCGCCGAAACCACCGGTCATCTGGCGTTTTGCCAGCTCATGCTGCGGGTGGCTGGCAAGTCCCGGGTAAATGACGCGCTGGATTTTCGGGTGCTTTTCCAAAAAGCGGGCAATCTCCATAGCGTTATGACAGTGGCGCTCCATGCGTAGTGGCAGGGTTTTGAGGCCTCTATGAGCGAGGAAACTGTCAAATGGGCTGGCAATAGAGCCAACCGCATTTTGCAAAAAGCCGATGCGCTCGGCCAATTCCTGATTTGCGGCCACCACCACACCGCCGATAACATCCGAATGGCCGCCGATATATTTGGTGGCGGAGTGCAGCACAAGGTCAAAGCCGTGATTGATCGGGCGCTGCAGGGCAGGGGAGGCAAACGTATTATCGGCCACACAAATTAGGCTATGCTTTTTCGCAATCGCCGCCGCCGCCGATAAATCCACCAGCTTCAGCAGCGGATTGGTCGGCGTTTCCACCCAGAGCATTCTGGTGTCTTTAGTGATCGCTGCTTCCAGCTTGCTGCTATCCGTGAGATCGACATAGGTCACCTGAAGATTAGCAGAGCTTTTGCGCACGCGCTCAAACAGCCGGTACGTGCCGCCGTAAAGATCATCCATCGCCACAATGTGCGAACCGGCGGGCAGCATGTCCAGAACACACGCCGCTGCCGCCATGCCGGAAGCAAAGGCAAAGCCGCTATGGCCGCCTTCCAGCGCCGCCACCGCACGCTCATAGGCAAAGCGCGTCGGGTTGTGGCTGCGGCCATAATCATAGCCGAGATGCTCGCCGGGCGCGATTTGTGCGTAGGTCGAGGTCGCGTAAATCGGGGTGATCACCGCGTTCGTAGCCACGTCAAACTCCTGCCCGCCGTGGATGGCGTTGGTGGCTGGTTTCCAGTCTTTATGATAGCGTTTGGTCATGTATGTCTTTCTTGTCATCCTGAGCGAAGCGCAGCGTAGTCGAAGGATCTTAAGATCCCTCGGCTACGCTCGGGATGACATTAAGCATGTCCTATTCGTTTGCGCAAATATTGTAGCAAATCAATCGGCGTGATCAGACCTAAAAACTGCTCGCCTTCCATCACAATCGCCACCATGCCGCGCTCGAAAATCGGCAGCAGCTCTTCAAACGGGCGCGATACATCGATGGTGGTAAGATTCTTCGTCATCGCATCAGAAACTTTCATGGCAAAGCCGCTCGGATTGCCGGTGATGCCGAGCAGGATGTCCATCTCTGAGATGAGGCCGAGCAGTTTGCCACCACCCATCACCGGCAGCTGCGACACATCATACATTTTCATTTTGCGGTAAGCGCCCGCGAGCGTGTCGGACGGCAGTACGGTGATCGCGTTTTTTGCGGTGTGCGGGCGAGTAATCAGATCGCTGAGGTCATGCGCTTCGTCTTTCATCACCATCCCATGATCATCCAGCCAGTATTCGTTATAGATTTTGGAGAGGTATTTATTGCCCGAGTCGCACACGAAACTCACCACGCGCTTTTTGCTTTTCTGCGCGCGGCAATAGCGCAGTGCGGAGGCGATTAAGGTACCGGACGACGAGCCGCAGATAATGCCTTCTTTTTTTAGCACCTCGCGCGCCGTAGCGATTGATTCCGCATCCGAAATGGTATAGGCGTGCCTCACAAAAGAAAGCTCGCAGTTTTTGGGGATGAAATCCTCGCCGATGCCTTCCACTAGCCAGCTTCCAGCCTCAATCATGACGCCGTCATTCACATAAGGCGCGAGCACCGAGCCTTTCGGATCCGCGAGCACCATTTCGAGATTGGGCTGAACGCGTGCGAAATATCGCCCAAGGCCGGTGAGCGTGCCGCCGCTGCCTACGCCGCAGACGACGGCATCGACGTTATGCTCCATCTGCTCCCAGATTTCCGGGCCGGTCGAGCGCTCATGCGTGACCGGATTATTCGGGTTTTCAAACTGGTTCACATAAAACCCGCCCCGCTCGGCGGCGATACGCTTTGCCATATCCTGATAATATTCGCTATGGCCGATGCCGACATCTGAGCGCGTCATCACGACCTGCGCGCCGAGCGCTTTGAGGTGAAAAATTTTCTCCTGGCTCATTTTGTCAGGAATCACCAGCACCAGCTTGTAGCCCTTCTGGCTGGCGACCAACGCGAGGCCAAGGCCTGTGTTGCCAGCGGTTGCTTCCACCAGCGTGCCGCCGGGTTTCAGGCTACCGTCTTTTTCCGCCGCATCGATCATCGAAAGCGCGATACGATCCTTGATTGATCCGCCCGGGTTGTGGCTTTCGAGCTTGAGATATAGTTCGCACAGGCCGGTATCCAGATGGTTCACCTTGACCATCGGCGTGTTACCAATCAGCGATAAGACGTTCTCGGCGCTAGGCATCGCGGATCCGCTTTTCTTCATCACCGGCCGTTGATGGCTTGCCGTAATTCAGCGCATCCCAGTGTGATTTGGGGCGAAATAATTTTGAAAAAAATGTTTTGAGCCAGTTCATGAAGCCTCCGAATGATGCGAAGAGGGTTGTAGTGCAAAAAAAGAGGGAAGGGAAGTGGCAAGCCCTACGGGATTTGTGGGGGGCTACTGCGCGCCCACCCTCAAAGGGGCAACTCGCTTCGCTGCGTTGTCAAAATCGTCTTACTGACGATTTTACGAACCCTTCGGGTTCATTGCCTGAAGGCATAACCATCATAAAAAAAAGCCCCAAGAGGGGCTGTTTTTATGGTGGTGACCCCTACGGGAATCGAACCCGTGTTACCTCCGTGAAAGGGAGGTGTCCTAACCGCTAGACGAAGGGGTCTTAAAAAAGGAAGCGTACTATCTTCAGAACGCCCCCCTCAGTCAATAAAAAAATGGTGATGCTAGGGGCAAAGTGCCAAAGCACTTGCAATTAGGCGCGATCAGCCTAGGATTTTCCAATGATTGCCATGCAATATTCCATCCCTCTGCCAGCTAATTTTGATTCTGATGATGTGGTGCGCCGCGTTGAAAACCGCCGCGCGTCGTTTGATGCACATGCAGGATTGGTACACAAATCCTTCCTGTATAATGCTAAAGAGCGGCTCTATGCGCCGTTTTACGTGTGGAAGGATGTGGGCGAGGCGCGCGATTTTCTGCTCGACGAGTTGTTTCACGGCGTGGTGGAAACCTTTAACCGTCACCGTGTCCGCAGCTGGTATGTGGCAAACATGGTTTATGCGAACCGCGAGCTATATGCCAGCTATGCGCGCCGCGATATCGATGTGATTCCGCCTGAGGCCAAGCTGGATGAATATTTAGAGCGCGAGCGCGAGGCGCAAAAGCAGCTTTCCGGCCACCCTGATTTATATGCCCATACGCTGGCGTTTGATCCTGACCGCTGGGAAATACTGCATTTCAGCTTATGGAAAGATAAACAGGCCGCTCCAAAATCCACCAGCGACAGCATGATGGATTATGAGGTGCTACACATTAGTGAGCCTGCTTAAAAGCCGCCGCCAGGCCTGCGTCCTGGCGCAGCACCCGTGTCGCCGCCGCGATTAAAGCGGCCGATATTGCCAAGAATCTGCTCAATGGCATTCATCGAGTGACCTTCGGTTGGTGTTACGCGCTTGGCGAGTGCAAATTCCTTGCTCGCTGACTGGTCGTAATGCTCGACGCTTTTTACCAAACCTGCATCATCAAACACAATGCGCACTACTTGCTGATCCACCGTTTCGGGGGCAAGAAATGCCGTCGTCTCTTTGCGCGCGCTGATGTAATACCAGGTTTCTTCGCCAAAACTCGAGGTTGCCGAGGGCGAGCCAAAATTAGCCAGAATCTGGTCTTTGCTGGTGCTGCCCGTGGTGATCGTCTGTTTCCAGTCAGCGTTTGCAACGTGGCCACGCGTATCAACCTTGGGTGAGCAGGCGGCAAGAAGAAAGAGGGCTGTTAGAATAAGGGTATGTTTTTGCTTCATAAACATAGAAATACTTGATGAACTTGGGACGTTAGCTGATCTTATTAGAAAACGCAAGATGGCAGCGAATTTTCCTTGGTTTTTACTCAAGCAGCGAATAAAAACATGGTTTATTTCCACTAAGCTAATTTGAGGACTTTATGGGCATCATGCCGGATAGCTGGATTCGTGCGCAGGCTGAAAAGGGCATGATCGAGCCTTTTGTTGAAAATTTGAAGCGCGAGGGTGTCATTTCGTATGGAGTGTCGAGCTACGGCTATGATGCACGCGTGTCGGATGAGTTTAAAATTTTTACCAATGTCGATTCAGCGATTGTTGATCCTAAGGATTTTTCTCCAAAGGGATTTGTCGATCGCAAGACTGATGTCTGCATCATTCCACCCAATTCTTTTGTGCTTGCGCGCACGGTTGAGTATTTCCGCATCCCGCGCGATGTGCTGGTGGTTTGCGTCGGCAAATCAACTTACGCGCGCTGCGGCATTATCGTGAATGTCACACCGCTGGAGCCTGAGTGGGAAGGGCATGTGACGCTCGAATTTTCCAACACCACGCCGCTGCCAGCTAAAATCTATGCAAATGAAGGCGCCTGTCAGTTTTTGTTTTTAAAAGGCGAAAGCATTTGTGAAACGTCATATGGTGACCGCAAGGGCAAATATCAGAAACAAACCGGCGTGACATTGCCCAAGGTGGAGCCTGCTATTTAAATGAACGCGATCGCTGCCGAAGTTCCAAAATCACAAGCCTTTACGCTGCGCCCGATTGCGCCTGCCGATAACTGTCAGATGGCGGATATCGTTCGCAAGGTGATGACGGAGTTTGGCTGCACCGCCGATGGCTTTGCTATTCATGACCCTGAGCTTGATAATCTATCTGATGCTTATGACCATGCACGCAGCCGTTATTTTGTTATCGAAGTTGGTGGCAAAGTGGTTGGCGGCGGCGGCGTATCACCGCTGCGTGGGACGTATCAAAATATCTGTGAACTACAAAAATTTTATGTGCTGCCTGAGCATCGCGGCAAGGGCTATGGCCGTACGCTGCTGGATAGCTGCCTTGAGTTCGCGCGCGAGCAACAGTTCCAGCGCTGCTACCTGGAAACGGTTCAGCAGATGCATGCTGCCGATAGCCTCTACCGCAAAGCTGGTTTTGAGCCAATCACCATGCCGCTCGGCAATACCGGCCACCATGCGTGTGATCGCTGGTATGCGAGGATTCTCTGATGGACAAAATACGCATCATCGGCGGGCAGCCACTGAAAGGATCGATACCGATTTCTGGCGCGAAGAACGCTGCGCTGCCGCTCATGGCCGCCAGCCTGCTCACGGATGGTGAGCTTAAGCTTTCCAACATGCCATACCTTGCCGATATCGTCACCATGGCGAACTTACTCGCGCAGCATGGCGCCAAGCTGTCGTTTTCGCCGGAGCCGCGCGGGCGGATGATGTCGCTCTCGGCAGCGAATATCCATAACCTGACTGCGCCATATGAGCTGGTGCGCACCATGCGTGCGTCGGTGCTGGTGCTGGGGCCGCTGCTGGCGCGGTTCGGCGCGGCGAAAGTCTCGCTGCCTGGCGGCTGCGCGATTGGCACACGGCCGATCGACCTGCATCTGAAAGCCTTAGCACAGATGGGCGCGGAGATTGATCTACAGGGCGGCTATATCCATGCTAAGGTGGCAGGCCGCCTGAAGGGCGCCGATATTACGTTTGAAAAGGTTTCCGTCGGCGCTACCGAAAATCTCGTGATGGCTGCAAGCCTCGCTGAAGGCGTGACAACGCTGCGTAATGCCGCGCGTGAACCGGAGGTGACGGATCTCGTTCATTGCCTGCAGGCGATGGGAGCTAAGATCGAAGGTGCTGGCAGTGATGTGTTGACCATTACGGGTGTGGAACAATTGCATGGCGCGAGCCACCGTGTTATCGCTGACCGTATTGAGACAGGCACGTATATGGCAGCCAGCGCCATCACCGGTGGTGATGTTGAGCTGATCGGCGCGCGGGCGGATTTACTCTCGGCGGTGATGGCTAAAATGCAGGAAGCCGGTGTGGAGATTATGGAAACGCCTCGGGGCCTTCGTGTTTGCGCTACCAAACGTCTGCGTGGTATCGATATGATGACCGAGCCGTATCCGGCTTTTCCTACCGATATGCAGGCGCAGATGATGGCGCTGCTTTCGCTCGCGGATGGTGCATCAATGATGACGGAGACGATCTTCGAAAACCGCTACATGCATGTGCCGGAACTGACTCGCATGGGCGCCAATATCGTGGTGCATGGTTCCTCGGCGCTGATTCGCGGCGCGTCTGAACTGCGCGGTGCAGAAGTGATGGCTACCGACCTGCGCGCCTCGGTTTCGCTGGTGATTGCGGCGCTTGCGGCGAAAGGCGAAACGATGATTCACCGTGTTTATCACCTGGATCGCGGCTATGAGCAGCTGGAAGAAAAACTAATGGCTTGCGGCGCGCAGATCGAGCGCATCAGCGAACGCAAGAAAAGCACTATCTTTACCGAAAATTCTGAGGCAGCATGATGCATAAACCCATCATCATCGCGCTACCCAAAGGCCGCATCCAAGAAGAGGTGGCACCGATTCTGGATAAGGTAGGTATCAAACCGGAAAAAGCATTCTTTGATGATAGCCAGCGCCAGCTGCAATTTGCGTGTGAGGATGGCTATAGCATCATTCGCGTGCGCTCGTTTGATGTGGCAACATTCGTGGCGTTTGGCGCTGCACAAATCGGCATTTGCGGTAGCGATGTGCTCATGGAATTTGACTATCCTGATCTTTATGCGCCCCTTGATCTTGGTATTGGCAGGTGTCGCTTGAGTGTTGCAGAGCCAGAAGGTGCTGAGCCTGCAAGTCTCGCGCGCCTTAGCCATATCCGTGTTGCTACTAAATATCCGAATGTTACCCGTCGCTATTTTGCAGGTCACGGTATTCAGGCTGAATGCGTGAAGCTTTCCGGCGCGATGGAGCTTGCTCCCAGTCTTGGCCTTGCTCAGCATATTGTCGATTTAGTCAGCAGCGGTAAAACGCTGAAAGCCAATGGCCTTAAAGAAACAGCAGTGATTGCTGATATTTCCTCGCGCTTGATTGTGGGCCGCGCTGCCTTCAAAACCAGAAGTCGTGAAGTTGGCGAAATAGTGGAGCGTTTCCGCGAGGTCGCTCATGGCTAGGAAGCTTTCCATCACAGCGGCAGATTTTGATAAAGCTTTTGCGGCGCTCATCCATTCCCGTGAGCAAGCTGTGCAATCGGTCGCGCCGACGGTCGCGCAGATCATCGCTCGCGTCCGTGCAGAGGGCGATATCGCACTGTTTGATTATACACGCCAGTTTGACCGGTTTGAGGTGAATGCTCATAACATTGCCGTAAAACCAGAAGAAATCGCCAATGCGCTCAGCCTGTGTTCGCCAGAGCTGATTCGCTCGCTGAAAGTCGCCAGCGCCCGTATTCGTGAGTATAGTAAGCAGCAACTGCCTCAGGATCTCGATTATGTTGATGGGGTGGGGGTAAGGCTCGGTCATCGCTGGAATGCAATTGATCGCGTTGGGCTCTATGTGCCAGGCGGGCTTGCTGCTTATCCCAGCTCGGTGCTGATGAACGCCATTCCGGCGAAGGTGGCAGGCGTTAAAGAGCTGGTCATGGTCGTTCCGTGCATGGAAGGAAAAATAAACCCAGCCGTAATGGCTGCAGCGCATATTGCTGGCATTGATCATATCTATAAAATTGGCGGTGCACAGGCCATTGCCGCGTTGACATATGGCACCGCAAGCATTCCCGCCGTTGATAAAATCGTAGGTCCTGGAAATAGCTATGTTGCCGAAGCGAAGCGGCAAGTATTTGGCAAAGTTGGCATCGATATGATCGCGGGGCCTTCTGAAATTTTGGTTATTTCCGATAACCGCAGTAATCCAGCCTGGATCGCATCAGATTTACTCTCGCAAGCGGAGCATGACGAGGCATCGCAATCGATCCTGATCACGGATAATCATGCGTTTGCCGATACGGTGATGGCAGCGGTCGATGCGCTGCTCGCCACACTGCCGCGTGAAAAAATCGCCCGCGCATCATGGCAGAATCATGGCGGGGTTATCGTGGTTGAGAATTTGGATCAAGCCTGCGAACTCGCAAACCGCATTGCACCAGAACATCTGGAACTTGCACTCTATCAACCTGAGCTGATTTTACACCAGCTGCGCCATGCTGGTGCGATTTTCCTTGGCCGCCACACGCCGGAAGCCATCGGTGATTATATCGCAGGTCCATCGCATGTGCTACCCACCTCCGGCACCGCGCGTTTTTCGTCAGGCCTGTCGGTGTTTGATTTCATCAAGCGCACCTCCATTGCCGGTTGCTCGCCAGCATCGCTCGCGTCGCTTTCACCGTATGTTTTGACCTTAGCGGAAAGTGAAGGGCTTGGCGCGCATGCGCTTTCAATAGCAACACGGAAAGAGCCATCCTCCTTCGCCGACGCTTCGGAGGATAGGTGAGCGAGCGCATCAGTCGCATCACACTGGATGAGAGCAGCATCAAGCATCGCTCCAGCGAGGTGGAGCATGAGCGTGCGGTGGCGATTGCGGATTTACTTGGCGATAATCAGTTTGCGCCGGTGGGCATGCAAAATGGTCCCTATGATGTAGGCCTGAGCATCACCGATGGCCGCTTGATGTTTGACATTACGGCGGCGGACGGCAAAAAAGCACGCGTAGCCCTCTCGGTTGCGCCGCTTCGCTCCATCATACGAGACTACTTCCTAATTTGTGAAAGCTACTACGAAGCCCTGAAGAACGCGACGCCCGCCAAGCTAGAAGCGGTCGATATGGGTAGGCGTGGCGTGCATAACGAAGGCTCAGACAAGCTGAGCGAACTGCTTGAAGGCAAGATTGTCGTTGATCACCGTACCTCAAGACGGCTTTTTACCTTGATCTGCGTCTTATCGGTAGGAGCCAGATTCTAAAGAAATGAGGAAATGCTTGGCCTTTATTCATTTTGTGCTAAAACCCGTCTCCTGATAACAACCAAACATCAAAGAACCCAATGGCTAAAGAAGAACTTCTTGAATTTCCCGGTATCGTAACCGAGCTGCTGCCCAACGCTACGTTTCGTGTGAAACTGGAAAATGACCATATGGTCATCGCCCATACCTCGGGCAAGATGCGCAAGAATCGCATCCGTGTGCTCGCCGGTGATAAGGTGATTGTCGAGATGACGCCTTACGACCTGACCAAGGGGCGCATTAAGTTTCGTGAGAAGTAATCTCGTTCTGGCCTCTGCGTCGCCGCGGCGGCTGGCGCTACTCAGGCAAATTGGTATTGTGCCCGATCAGGTGATTCCTGCCGAGATCGATGAAACACCAAAAAAACTCGAAGTCCCTCTTGATTACGTTCGCCGCATGGCGCGTGAGAAAGCGCAGCGTGTCGCGGCGATGCATCCCGAATCCCTGATCCTCGCGGCAGATACGGTGGTTGCGTGTGGCCGGCGTATTTTAGCTAAAGCAGATAATGATAGGCAGGCACGTGAATGCCTGGAACGACTCTCAGGTCGCAGGCATCGTGTCATGACAGCGGTAGCTATCATCAGCGGTGGAAAGATCAAAGAAAAAACAGTCATGACGCAGGTTCGTTTTCGCCGTCTAAGCAAAGCAGATATCGAGCACTATATCGCAAGCGGCGAATGGGCGGGAAAGGCGGGTGGCTATGCCATTCAGGGGCAGGCAGAAGCTTTTATCCCATGGATCTCTGGCAGCTATTCAAATGTCGTAGGCTTGCCGCTTTCTGAAACGGCTGCTATGCTTCGTGCATACGGTTATTCATGTTTATAACGATCGATCAGCAGCAGTTACTCGCGGGAGCAGCGTGAATGGTATCCCACATCTCTACTCTTACCTTTGAAGGCCTGCGTCCGATTCCTATCGATGTGCAGGTGCAGATGGTAACGGGACTGCCGTCGGTGACGATTGTTGGGCTGGCTGATAAGGCGGTCGCGGAATCTAAGGAGCGCGTGCGCTCGGCGATTCATGCGCTGGGCTTATCCGTGCCAGCCAAGCGGGTGATTGTGAATTTATCACCGGCAGATATTGTCAAAGAAGGTAGCCATTTTGATCTGCCGATCGCGCTGGCCATTCTAGTGTCGATGGGCGTGTTGCCTCAGGAAGAGCTCGATGGACTGGTCGCTCTGGGAGAGCTTTCGCTGGATGGGTCGATCCTGCCGGTTACCGGTGTTCTGCCCGCCGCGATGCATGCCGCCACCGAAAATAAAGGTCTGATTTGCCCCATGGCATGCGGTGCTGAAGCTGCATGGTCGGGTTTGGAGCCGATCCTTGCTCCCGCATCGCTACTTTCACTCATCAACCATTTCAAAGGCACGCAGCTACTTAGCCCGCCCGTCCCTGCGCCGGATGAAACAATGGTGCGTAGCACCAACATGTCTGAGATACGGGGGCAGCAGCTCGCCCGCCGTGCGCTCGAAGTCGCTGCGGCTGGTGGTCATAACCTGCTGATGATCGGCCCGCCAGGCGCAGGCAAATCGATGCTTGCTTCCTGCCTGCCTTCGATCTTGCCATCGATGGATGCCAGCGAGGTATTGGAGGCGAGTATGATCGCCTCGATCGCGGGCAAAATCGAAGGCGGAAAACTCTCACGGCAAAGACCGTTTCGCGATCCGCATCATTCAGCCTCGCAAGCGGCGATGACCGGTGGCGGCAAGCGCGCGCTACCTGGAGAAATTTCGCTCGCCCATCTGGGTGTGCTCTTTCTGGATGAGCTGCCGGAATTTCCCCGCGCGGTGCTTGAATCGCTTCGGCAGCCGCTCGAAAGTGGTTCTATCTCGGTGGCGCGCGCCGCCGCACATGTCACCTATCCGGCGCGATTTCAGCTCATTGCTGCCATGAACCCGTGCCGTTGTGGCTATCTGAGTGATGCGGAGCGTGCCTGTGGTAAAGCGCCGCGTTGCGCCGATGATTATCAGGCGAAAATCTCCGGCCCGCTGCTTGATCGCTTTGATATGACGATTGAAGTCGCTGAAGTGCCTACCCTTGAGATGCTGGGTAGCGAAGCTGGCGAGTCGTCGGAGAAAGTCGCCTCCAGAGTCCATGCGGCGCGGCTCAAACAAAAAGAACGTTACCAATCATACAAGCTGGCGATTCGTACCAACGCTGAAATTTCTGGCGATACATTACATCAAAGCGTGGTGCCTGATAGCGCGGGCAAGGCGCTGCTTGAGCAGGCAACTGGCCAGCTGAAGCTTTCAATGCGTGGCTATACGCGGGTTTTGCGTGTGGCACGCACCATTGCCGATCTGGAAGCCAGTGAAACCGTAGCTAAACATCATATCGCTGAAGCGCTTTCTTATCGCCATTTGCAGCTGGCGCGCCTTGAAGCTGCCTGATTTTTCATGAAATTGTAACATTTGAAATGTCGTACATCTGATAAATTAATATCATGTGGCAAAACAAAATTAACTCTACAAAAGTTCACCTGCGCGTATGTCCGGATTGGGCGTGGCAGGCACTGGCAGAAAAGCAGCCCGCTGAGAAAATCAAGGCAGAGCTATCTAACTGGTTGGAATCATCGTCTGGTAGAAAGCCATCCGAGGCCGCGCTGCAATTTATGTACGAATTATACGTCGAAGAATATGCCGGCCAGAACCAACACTAAAAAACCAACCAAAACTGAAATTAAAGAAGCAATCTGGCAACAGGCCGAAGCCATGATGGAAGAAGGCGTGCCGGGAAAGATTCCGCTTCTTGAGCTCGACGGCGTTAAGGGTGATGCAAAAATGCAGGCCTACATCAAGAGCAGCACCAAAAAAATTATAGCAGAACTGCTCAAGCAGTGTGATACAAGAAAAATCAAAGAAGACCCTTGTTACTCACCGATGCTGGATCTTAACCAGCTGGTGGTGGATATTTTTGAAAAGCTAAAAAAAGAACTCCCTGATAAACCCATCAAGCCGATTTTGGGTGGTATGTGCCGAATTTCAATTGACGCGACCCTGGAAATTATGGGCACGCGTCCCAGGATTCCTTTCCCGCAGCGTGTGGCTGAAGGGCTTGGTATCGGCTAGAAGTGCTCAAAGCCTTTTTTTTCTAAAACCATTTCGCTTCCATCATGATCCAATACGACAACATTGCTTGAATCCGTGATCACGCCAATACGTGTCACAGGGCAGGGTAGATCGAGTCTGCTTAAGTCGAGGCTAGTCGTAAATAGCAGTTCGTAATCATCACCGCCGGTGAGTGCCGCTATTAAATATTCGGGCTGCTTTTTGGCGGCATCGGATAGCGGCAGTTGATCAGCATAAACTATCGCGCCGATACCGGATGCTTTGCAAATATGCCCCAGATCCTGCACCAGCCCATCCGAAATATCCATGCAGCTGGTGGCAATAGTGCGCAGCTTCATGCCCAGCGCCAAGCGTGGCTGGGGTAGTAGATAGCGCGTCACTAAATATTCTTCCTCTTTATGTGCAGATAGGAGCTTTAATCCCAGCGCGCTGTCACCAAGTGTGCCCGAAACATAAATCGTATCGCCTGGCTTTGCACCATTTCGCCTCAGCGATTTGCCTTGTGGTACAAGACCCACTGCGGTCATAGAGAGGGTGAGGTCGCTGCGTGATGACGTTGTATCGCCACCAGCAAGATGAACAGCAAAAGTTTCTTGATCCTGCTCAAGGCCTGAGGTGAAAGAGGACATCCAGTCCTCCAGCGATAATTCTGATTTCTGATTTACAGGTAAAGAAATCGATAAAAAATAACAATATGGCTCTGCACCCATCGCAGCTAGATCAGAAAGATTGGTGCGCAGTAATTTGCGGGCAATAAGAGCGGGTTCTTCGCTGCCAATAAAATGAATGCCTTCACTGATAGCATCTTTGGTGACGACAAACTGCATGCCTGCTGGCGCATCCATCAGTGCAGCGTCATCACTCAGGGCAAGGCTTCCAGGGAAACCGCGTGCGAGTGGTTTGAAATAGCGATCAATCAGATCGAATTCATGCATGGTATCGTTGAGATAATGCGCTTAGCGCGCCATATATAAAATTCACTTCCGGTTCATCAAAGAAACGGCCAGTGAGGCGGGTATATTCATCAATGATGACGCCAGGTTTGCTATCCTTGTGAAAGAAGAGCTCAAAAGTTGCGCACTCCAGAATCGCAATGAGCACCGGACTCATACGCTCGCGCTTCCAATCCTTGCTGAATGTCGACTCGACTCTTTCGCTAATCTTCTCTCGCCATTCTTCCACACCGGAAAGTATCGCTTCCAGCAGCGGATAGTTCGGCTCAATGCTACTTCCGATCACTTGCTTTTGCTCGGCTTTGTTGCCTGCGAGCTGTTTTTTCACGGCTGCCACACATGCCTCGCTACTGCGTGGATTGCGCTCCACGGCCATCTGATACAAACACTGCACCGCCACCAGGCGAGAGGCAGACTTTTTTTGCAAAGAGAGATTCACCGCAGCCATTTATGCACCAAACTTTTTCTTAAGTGTGAGCATGGTAAGGCAGGTATGCGCAGCGCTACCACCTTTATTGCCTTCACGAATATCTGCACGTATTTCTGCCTGCTCCTCATTTTCCACCGTGAGGATGCCGTAACCTATGGCGAGTTTTTTCTCTATCGCAAGCTCCATCAGTCCGCGCGCGCTCTCGCCGCAGACATAATCGTAATGCGTTGTCTCGCCGCGAATCACGCAGCCCAGCGCCACATAACCATCATATTTGCCGCTCTTTTCTGCCATTGCGATGGCCGCTGGCACTTCAAATGCACCAGGCACTTCGATTTCATCATAGCTGGCGCCTGCTTTCTTAAGCACGGCAACAGCGCCTTTGGAAAGTTCTTCAGAAATTTCCGGATAAAAGCGTGAATTGATAATGAGAATATGTGTCATGTCAGGCTCCTGGTTCCAACCACTTTCAGGCCATAACCCTCAAGACCCGCAATGGAGCGGTTGGTGGAGGTGATCAGTACCATGTGCCTCACCCCAAGGTCGAGCAGGATTTGTGCGCCAATGCCATAATCACGCAAATCGCTGATGATAGGTTTCTCACCACTCTCACGACTTTTGATACGTGTGCGCACGCTGTCTGACAGGCTGGTGGGGCTTGGCTCGCGGATCAGCAGAAGCACGCCTCCTTCTTTGCTGATGATTTCCAATGAGCGCTGCTTGCTGCCGCCAGCTTCGGCGTCGCCCAGCACATCGCGTAGCACATCCAGCTTGTGAACGCGCACCAGTACCTCTTTATCCGGCGAAATCTCGCCCTTCACCAGCGCGACATGCTCGGCATAGTTCAGCGTGTTGGTATAGATGAACATCTTAAATTCACCGCCGTAGCGGCTGTTAAAAATGGTCTCAATCTCGCGCCTTACCAGTTTTTCCTGGCGACGGCGATAGGCAATCAAATCCGCGATGGTCGCAATGTTAAGCCCATGCTGCTGGGCAAACTCTACCAGCTGCGGCAGGCGTGCCATTGTGCCGTCATCATTCATGATTTCACAGATAACGCCGGATGGATTGAGGCCACTAAGTCTTGCAATATCAACCGCTGCTTCCGTGTGGCCAGCACGCACCAGCACACCGCCATCGCGCGCAACCAGTGGAAACACATGCCCGGGCGATCCGATGTCACCAGCGCCTTTGCTTGGATCAATTGCAACCGAAATGGTTTGCGCGCGGTCATGCGCGGAAATGCCGGTGGTGACGCCTTCGCGTGCTTCGATCGAGACTGTGAAGGCGGTCTGGTGGCGTGTAGCGTTTTGACGCGACATGAGATCCAGCCCGAGCTTCTGCACGCGTTCGCGTTCCAGCGCTAAACAAATAAGGCCGCGGCCATGTTTAGCCATAAAGTTCACCGCTTCTGGTGTAGCAAACTGCGCAGGAATCACGAGATCGCCTTCATTCTCGCGATCCTCGTCATCGACCAGAATAAACATTCGGCCCGCGCGGGCGTCTTCAAGGATCGTTTCGATGGGAGAGAGTTGAGTGGTCATAATTTGTGTCATCCTGAGCGAGCATAGCGAGTCGAAGGATCTTTTGAAAGCATAAGATCCCTCGGCTACGCTCGGGATGACAGTAGACGTTCAACATAGCGTGCAATGAGGTCGATTTCGAGATTGAGCGCATCACCAACGCCCCGTTCGCCAAGGGTGGTGACCTGCCATGTATGGGGGATGATATTCACCCAGAAAGAGTTGCCATCCACCTTGTTGACCGTGAGCGATACACCATCGAGCGTCACCGAGCCTTTCTCAGCGATGAAGTGAGAGAGAGAAGGCGGCGCTTCGAGCATAAGCCGGTGAGAATCGCCGATGGGTTCAATCTGATGCAGTATTGCAAGCCCGTCGACATGACCGGTCACCAGATGCCCATCCAGCGAATCGCCAAGCTTCATCGCCCGCTCTAAGTTGATTTTATTACCCAAGTTCCAGCGTGGGCTGGTGCGTCCTAGCGTTTCGCTCGAAAGCTGAACGGTGAAGCTACTGTTCTTCCATTCTACGACCGTCAAACATGCACCATTGCAGGCGATGGATTCGCCCAGCTTTACATCATCCCACGGGCAGGAAATCGTAAGAGACAAATCGCCCGCTTGGTCGGAGGATAAGACAGTGCCGATACTGCTGATGATTCCGGTGAACATAATGATTGTATATAGTTAATTGTTATATAGAATTATGCAATCTAGTTCAGAATAGTAAAATGTGGAGAAAAAAATGGCAAAAATTCTATTAATTAAGAATGGCGTAATTCCACGTGATTATTCGCCGATGGTTGTGGCCTTGGAAAGAGCAGGCCACACTGTTGAAGAGCGGGCTGTATCCTTATCAGATCAAGCTCAGGATATTGCAGATGAACTCAAAAACATTCGTGATGGAAATAATCCAGAAAGTAGTGGCTATGATTTAGTTATTATGGGCGATGTTGGTCGCAGGCCCGATGGAACAACGATCGCGGCAGATGTTACCCGTTATAGCCTGCAGCTAGAGGCAGTTACTGAAAAACCAGTTATGGTTGTCGATGATCTAAGTGCTGAAGTTAAACAGGGTTTGCCTGATAACATTAAAAGATTCTCTATGAGCACCGAACCGCGAGCTATTGCGATGGCGGTAAATGAGGTTCTTACCAAAAAGCGACCTAGAGATTCAGACGCTCTAGTTAGATAGTATTGGCTTTTGGCTCCAATACATACAAGTGATCAGGGGAATATTCCGTTTCACTGCAACACTGCCAGCCTGTAAGCAGTGAAGGGTTTGTAATATTGTGATCCGTAAAGACACTTAGCCCTTGTTCGCCGATGACATGCGGTGCTTGGAACCAGTAAATCGTATCAACCAGCCCTGATTCCAGCATTGAGGTATTCAGCTTCTGTCCGGCCTCAACCATCACCCGCGTGATGCCTTTCTCAGCCATGGTGCTAAGGGCTTCCGGTATGGTTTTGCTGCCAAGCACCCACAGCGCCGAGACATCGATGCTTTTAGAAAGCCTGCTACCGCGCGGCAGCCGGTGCGAGCGATCAAGCACAATTCGCATCGGCGATTTATGTTCCATACCTGGCGTGCGTACGGTGAGCAGCGGGTCATCCGCGAGCACGGTGCCAATGCCAGTGAGGATGGCATCATATTCGCTTCGCAGGCGGTGAACTTCTGCTCGTGCCGTTTCTCCTGTAATCCAGCGCTCGCTGCCACCAGCGATTTTTCCATCGGCCGAGGTGGCGACTTTCATCATCACATAGGGGCGTTTTCGCTCCACAACCGAAATGAACCCACGGTTGAGCGCGCGCGCTTCTGCGCTGCAAATATTTTCGGTAACTTCGATGCCTGCTGCCTGAAGCTGTGCAATGCCTTTGCCATTGACCGGCGGGTTAGGATCGCGGCAGGCGACGACCACGCGGGCGATACCAGCGCTTATAATGGCATCGGTGCAGGGCGGGGTTTTGCCTTGGTGGGCACAAGGTTCCAGCGAAACATAAAGCGTAGCACCGCGCGCCACCTCGCCTGCTTTGGCGAGTGCCTGCGGTTCGGCGTGTGGCCTGCCGCCGCGGGCGGTGAAGCCTTCACCAACGATCTTACCATCCTTCACCACGACTGCGCCTACCGCCGGATTTGGCCAGGTTTGACCGAGATTGGTGCGGCCAAGCTCAATAGCACGCAGCATGAAGGCCTGATGATTCGATGATTCTATCATCGATCTCACTCTCCCTTGCCGCCTAGCTCCTCAACGATATCCTCGAAATCCTTGGCCTCACGGAAGTCGCGGTAGACAGATGCGAAGCGGATATAGGCGACGGTATCGATTTTCTTGAGCTCCTCCATCACGATCTTGCCGATCATCGGGGTAGGAATTTCATTTTCGCCGATGGATTCAAGTTTCTGGGTGATGCGGGTGGCGAGCTGCTCGGTTTGCTCCGAGGTAACGGGGCGCTTGCGAAGGGCGATGCCCAGCGAGCGCATCAGCTTATCGCGGTCGAACAGGCGGCGCTCGCCGTTCTTTTTCACCACGGTCAGCTCGCGCAGCTGCACACGCTCGAAGGTGGTGAAGCGCGAGTTGCATTCCGGGCAGAAGCGGCGGCGGCGAATCGACGAGCCGTCATCGCTCGGACGCGAATCCTTCACCTGAGTGTCATCATGTCCGCAAAATGGGCATTTCATAGCAAGCCTCTTTGGTCGTTATGTGGTAAACGGCATGTTTGTCGAACATGCGGTGGGATAGGGTAATTGGCTGCATCACACAGCTCGATGAGGAGCTGACCGAGATGTCGATGTTCATTTGATAGATGTTCAGCGCGCCGGCTAAGCGATGCCCAGTCCGTTTCGTATGCCTCTGACCATGAACCGGCAATATTGCCAAAATTAGCTACACTAAGCGCTGCTGCTGAACCAAAGCGAATGAAAGGGGCCATCACAAACTGGACCAGATCGCTGACGATCGTTTTGTCTTCATCAGATAATTCGATGTGATCTATGTCGCGGGTATTCTGCCAGCGTTTTATCAGATCAAGACACGCTTCTTTTTTATCGAGGATCGTTGCTGGAAACTCGTCGCTGCGCATATGGTATTTTTTTTCGAACTTAGGAGACGATTTTATTTTGTCTTCGAGCCTTTCCAGCTCCTGATCAAGATGTTCAAGCAGGCCAGCCCCAGTGTAGGGATTCTTCCATGTCAAAATATCTTGGATGATCACGGATGGGCGGCGCGGCATAGCTGATCAATAAATCGGAAATTGTTTACACAGCGCTTCCACTTTGGCCTTCACCGCTTTTTCGACCGCCGAATTATCGCCGCCCTTTGAAAGCCCATCAAGCACATCGCCGATCAGCTCGCCGACCTGTTTGAACTCGGCTACGCCAAAACCGCGCGTGGTGCCGGCCGGTGTTCCGAGGCGAATACCGCTGGTGATAAAGGGCTTTTCCGGATCAAACGGAATCGCGTTTTTGTTGCAGGTTAGGCCGGCACGCTCGAGGCTTTCTTCCGCCGCCTTGCCGGTCACTTTTTTCGCGCGCAGGTCAACCAGCATCAGGTGGTTATCGGTGCCGCCAGTGGTGATTGCCACACCGCGCTTGGTGAGCGTATCCGCGAGCGCGCGGGCATTTTCTACAATCTGTTTGCCGTAAGCTTTGAACTCCGGCTTTAAGGCTTCGCCGAACGCGACTGCCTTGCCGGCAATCACATGCATCAGCGGGCCGCCCTGAATGCCCGGGAAAATCGCCGAGTTGAATTTCTTGCCGAGTTCGGCATCATTCGAAAGAATCATCCCGCCGCGCGGGCCACGCAGTGTTTTATGCGTGGTGGTGGTGACGACATGGGCATGGGGCAGGGGCGAGGGGTATACGCCAGAAGCCACGAGACCCGCGATATGCGCCATATCGACGAGAAGGTATGCACCGACGCTATCGGCAATACGGCGGAAATGCGCCCAGTCGATGACGCGCGGATAAGCCGAGAAACCGGCAATAATCATTTTGGGTTTATGTTCTTTAGCGAGCTTTTCGACTTCGTCCATATCGATCAAATGATCGTTCTCGCGTACGCCATACGCCACGGCCTTGAACCACTTGCCGGATTGATTGACCGAGGCACCATGCGTCAAATGCCCGCCAGCAGCCAGCGACATGCCGAGGATGGTATCGCCCGGTTGCAGCAGCGCCGTAAACACGCCTTGATTGGCCTGCGAGCCGGAATTAGGCTGCACGTTAGCATAGCTGCAACCAAAGAGTTTGCAGGCGCGATCAATCGCAAGTTTCTCGGCTACATCCACAAACTCGCAGCCGCCATAATAGCGCTTGCCGGGATAGCCCTCGGCATATTTATTGGTGAGCACCGAGCCTTGCGCTTCCAGCACCGCGCGGCTTACGATATTTTCCGATGCGATCAGCTCGATCTGCGTTTGCTGGCGGTGAAGCTCTTCCTGCATCGAGGCAAAAAGCTCAGGATCAGCGGCGGAAAGCGGTGTGGTAAAAAATGGGTTCATGGCATTGTCTTTCTTCATGGCGGCTTGTGTCATGGATTAATTTTCCTTACTCGGGTTTCGTGACGCCCGCCTTCAAAGCGGGTGGTTAAAAATCGCTGTAAAATATTGCGTGCCGTGGCTTCGCTGATCTGGCGTGCACCTAAGCACAGCACATTCGCATTGTTATGCTGGCGAGAAAGCGCCGCCTGCTCGGTGGTGGAAACGAGCGCGGCGCGGATATGGCTGTGGCGGTTCGCCGCGATGGACATGCCAATGCCCGAGCCGCAGATGAGCACGCCAATCGCCTCCGGCTTATCTTTCATCCAGTCTGCAAGCTTGTGCGCATAATCGGGGTAGTCGACAGAACCCTCTGAAGAAGGGCCAAGATCAACCGCTTCCTTTGCCGCATGGCGCACATCATCCAGCAACAATTTCTTGAGCTGGATACCGGCATGGTCGGAAGCGATCGCAATCACTGGTAGCGTATTCATCATTATTCCACTATATAGGCGAGCATTTCTGCCATGTTATGGGCTAAAAGGCAATGGAATACCTATATCTAGTGGGCCTGGGTGGGGCGGCAGCCGTCGGTGCGGCGATTAATGCTGTGGCCGGAGGCGGAACTTTCCTTGTTTTTCCGCTGCTTATCCTAAGCGGTTTCGGGGCGGTGGCGGCTAATATCATGTCTACCATCGCGCTTTGGCCGGGCAGTGTGGCAAGTTCGGTGGCCTTCAAGTCCGAGCGCGCGAATATGGACAAGAAGCGCCTCGTTCCACTCATTATCATAAGCATGATTGGCAGCGCGCTGGGGACATGGCTGCTTTTGTCAACGCCGGAGGCCATATTTAAGGAGCTGGTACCTTATTTGCTGCTGGCGGCAACGGTGATTTTTACGTTTGGGCGCTCTTTAGCCATCCGCAGCAGTGGCAATAATACAGCGGCTTGGCTACAGTTTCCTATCGCCATTTACGGCGGCTATTTTGGGGCTGGCATCGGCATCCTGATGCTTGCGATGATGCAAATTCTGGGCATGAAACATATTCACGAAATGAATGCAGTCAAAACCGTTCTTGGCAGCACCATCAATGCGGTTGCATTCCTGGTATTCATTTTCTCTCCACTCGTGGTGTGGAATGTGGCGGTCGTGATGATTATTGGTGCAATCATCGGCGGTTATGCCGGTGCGCGGCTTTCGCTAAAAGTCTCGCCGCAAAAAATTCGTATCTTCATCAGTGCCATTGGCTTTGCGATGAGCGGCTATTTCTTCTTGTATGGCGTTTAGATTTATGCTCTAAATTTTATCCATAACGGGGATAAAAATTATGAACAAATCAGCGACTAGTACGCCAGCCATTCCTGTTTTGCAGCAAAACAAAAAAGCCTATGTGATCGTGATTGGCAACGAAAAGGGCGGTTGCGGCAAAACCACCACTGCCATGCACCTGATCGTTGCGCTACTTCGAATGGGTTTTTCGGTAGGCTCGATTGATATTGATTCGCGCCAGCGCTCGCTCTCGCGCTATCTTGAAAACCGCAAGCAAACGATGCTTAAAGAAGATGTGCCGCTGCCAACGCCGCAGCATGTAGTGGTGCAGAAAAGCCCGTTTAACATCGTGCAGGAAGCCGAGGCTGATGAGCATGAGCGTTTCACCAAGGCGCTCGCACGCATACAGGCGGCGAATGATTTTATCGTGATCGACAGCCCGGGTTCGGACACCTACCTTGCCCGCGTTGCACACGCCTATTCGAATACAGTCATCACGCCAATCAATGACAGTTTTGTCGATCTTGACGTGCTGGCTAATGTTGACGGGCAGACGATGAAAATCATCAAACCGTCGATTTATTCAGAGATGATGTGGGAGCAGAAGCTCCAGCGCGCCAAGCGTGACGGCGGTTCGATCGAATGGATTGTAATGCGTAACCGCCTTTCGAACATCGATGCCAAAAACAAGCGTTTCATGACGCAGGTGACCGGCGAGCTCTCGCGCCGCATCGGTTTTCGCGTAGCGCCTGGTTTTTCTGAGCGCGTGATTTTCCGTGAGATGTTTCTTCAGGGCCTCACCGTGCTCGACATCATGGAAACCAAGGGGGCGAGCATTTCCATGTCTCATATCGCGGCGCGACAAGAAGTGCGCGATCTGCTGCGCACCCTGAAAATCCAAACCATTGAAGATCGTCTCGCTAAAGCTAATAAAGATGAATCCGACCAAAGCGACCGCGAAAATAAAATCGAAACACCTGCCGAAGCCAAAAGCGAAGCGCCGGTTATGAGCGTTGAAGCAAAACCAGCCGAGTCGGTGGTAAGCGATGAGGCGCAGGCCGAGAAAGATAAGGTGGTATCGATTCCGCCTTCTGCGCCAGCTGTGCCGGCGATGACCGCTGAGCGCCCACTGGTCGAACTTGCTTCTTAGCATTTGTGATGCATGATTTATTTTTTGCTGGTTCTTCTCGTTCTGGCTGTCGTGTTAATTTATGCGCTGTCACGATCGCAGGCGGATATGAAGCGCTACTCTTCAAATGACTGGATGAAGGCTGGCGGTGTGCTGGGTGCTGCGATCCTGCTTGCCCGCTTTGCTAAACTTCCGCTGGCGACGATCATTGCCGCACTACCTTTTATCCTGCCCTATCTCAAGCAAGCTGAGAATGCGCAGTCACAAGCCCACAGCAGCAGCGCGATGACACGCGAAGAAGCGGCGCTTATTCTCGGTATTCCCCCGCGAGCAACATCTGAGCAAGTGAAGGAAGCGCATCGCCGCCTGATCACCAAAAACCACCCTGACACAGGCGGTAGCGATTATCTGGCTGCGAAAATCAACCAGGCGAGGGATGTGTTGCTTGGATAGTTAGCAGTTGGCAGTTGGCGGTTAGCAGTATAACAAGTCTGTAGCCGTTTTCTTTACTACTAACTGCCAACTGCTAACTAGCCTATGTCCCTCCTTAAATCCACAGCCACCATTGGCGTCTACACCCTGATCTCACGCGTGCTTGGTTTTGTCCGCGATATGACGATCGCGTCGGGCTTAGGTGCGAGTATGCTGTCGGATGCATTCCTGGTGGCTTTCAAGCTGCCAAACTTCTTGCGTCGATTGTTTGCCGAAGGTGCGTTTAACTCGGCCTTCGTGCCGCAATATGCTGGCATGATGGCCACCGAAGGTGGTGACAAAGCGAAGCGGTTTGCATCCGAGGCGATGTCGTTTCTACTCCTTGTTCTATTTATTGTTTCGGGTGTACTGATCGCAGCGATGCCTTGGTTTATGCATATTCTCGCGCCTGGCTTTGCTTCGAACCCGGAAAAATTTGATCTGACCATTGCGCTGACACGCATCACCATGCCCTATATTCTCTTTATCTCGCTGGTGTCGCTCTTAGGCGGTATTTTAAACAGCAGCGGCAAGTTTGCAGCCGTGGCCGCGACGCCGATCATCATGAATCTCTGTCTCATCATCATCCCGTTTCT
Source organism: Rickettsiales bacterium (assembly GCA_021299465.1). GTDB lineage: Bacteria > Pseudomonadota > Alphaproteobacteria > Rickettsiales > SXRF01 > JAJTHB01. Next base: position 26,720 of record JAJTHB010000029.1, read on the forward strand.
GATCGAAGACTTAACCCCCAACGGCGCTTATGCGCTTGCTATTGCAGTCATGGTCTCTGGCGTATTGCAGTGGCTATGGCTCGTCTATTTCTGCGCCAAGCAGGGCTTGCTGCCCAAGCTGCAAAGGCCGCGCCTTTCGCCGGATGTGAAAAAGCTGATGCTGCTCATGGCGCCGGTGGCGCTAGGGGCAGGGGTCGCGCAGATTAATCTTGTAGTCGACATGATCCTTGCTTCTTATTTCGGCCACGGCGTGTCCTACCTTTATTTTGCCGATCGCATCAATGAATTGCCGCTGGCGGTCATTGGTATTGCACTTGGTACAGCTCTGCTGCCGATGCTCTCCAAACAAATCCGCGAAGGAAAGCGCGAGGAAGCGTTCGCCAGCCAGAACCGCGCATTAGAGCTCGGGCTATTCCTGAGCTTGCCAGCGGCGGTTGCGATTGCGATGATGGCCCAGCCTATCATCACCGTGATGTTTGAGCGCGGGGCCTTCTCAGAGCATGATACGGTGCAAACTTACAGGGCGCTGGTTGCCTTCTCGCTGGGGCTTCCTGCCTTCATCCTGATTAAAATTTTAGGCCCTGGGTTTTTTGCCAATGAAGATACCAAAACTCCGTTTAAAATCGCGACCTTATGTGTCGTTCTTAATCTGATTTTGAACCTGATATTGATGATCCCGCTTGCCCACGTGGGCATGGCGCTGGCAACCTCCATTGCGGCGTGGGTGAATGTTGGCCTGATGTTCATGATACTAAAAAAGCGCGAATGGTTGCGCGTGATGCCGGAGCTACCGCGCGAGCTGGCGAAGATCATGCTCGGCTGCGCGCTGATGGCAGCCTGTCTATGGTACTTAGCGCCATGGCTTACCAGCAAGCTTCATCTTGGCGAAATCGAACGCGCCCCTGCATTGATGGCCGTCGTCATAGCCGGTTCTGCAGGTTATTTCGCCACCGCCTTCGCGCTCAACACACTTGGCCTTCGTCGCTGGCTTAGAAAAAAGACCTAGTCTTTTTCTTCCGTACCCTTTTCATCGCCCTGATCTTCGTCGGCATCATCTTCTTCTTTTTCTTCTTCTTCTTCATCGTCGTCTGAGCCGCCGTGAGTCGCGGCTTCGTCGTCGTCATCCGCCTGCTGAACCGCTTGCTCTGCTTTGGGCTCTAATTTTTCATCATCCGCTTGCGCGCTGTAAGCAGACATCATCATCGTGGCAATTACTATCATCCATAGTCTAAGCTTAATCATTTCTTTTCCTTCTCTTGTTTGGTTTCACGTTCTTTTTTTAGTCTCGCACGGCGGCGCTCATCGCGTTCGCGCTGCTCTTTTTCCCATTCTTCTGGCGTTAAGGTTTCAAGGCGCGCCAGCTCTTTTTTTAAGCGTTCCTTCGCCTCATCCAGCGTTGGTGGGCGGCGTGGTGGCTTTGCTTCCTGTTTTCTAGGTTCGACAAGCGCTGGTAAACGTTCAGGAGCTTTGGACAGAGAACCTGTTTGAACAGCAGGTTCCTCGGGTTTTACTGGTTTCATGTTGCTGGTTTCGGGCGTTTGTGCGAGAAAAACAATCAGTACGATTGGAAGCAACAGAAAGCTTGCCAGCAGTAAAACGCGTTGATTCATAGGAGCAATATGAGCGAAATTTGGAGCATCTATAGCACATTTGCCACGCGTGACGAAGCGATTTTGGTGGCGCGTGCGCTCGTGGAGTCAAACCTTGTTGCTTGCGCTAATATCCATGACAACATCACCTCCATTTACCGTTGGGACGGTCAGCTTCAGCAAGAAAACGAGGTGGCGCTTATCGCTAAAACGAGCAAAAAAACACTACAAAAAGCGATGGAAGCCATTAAGCGGCTGCATTCTTATGAGATTCCATGCATCCTGGCTACCCAGCTCGATGGTGGGTATCCTGCCTACCTGGATTGGATTAAGCGTGAAACTACTTGACTTAACCCGCCCAAAACCCCTAATCCCTAACCCCTAATTGCTAGATTGGGGCGTAGCCAAGCGGTAAGGCAGCGGATTTTGATTCCGCCATTCCCAGGTTCGATCCCTGGCGCCCCAGCCACTCTTAGCGTACATCTGTTGCAATGGTACTTTTTTACGTTACACCATTTAGCAAGATGTCTGCATCAAAAGCCAGTTACACAGAAAGGCTAATCAACCTGATGCTTGGGTTGTATGCGGCCTTGCTTGTTTGGATAGGGTTTGGCGCTGCGCTCCGCCCCCCGACCAGCGATACCGGCTGGTTGCTATTCGCCGCTCGTGAGGCGCTGCAAGGCAAAGCCATTTACACTGAACTTGCAGAGACCAACCCCCCGCTCATTCTGTGGTATAAAATGCTTGCTGTATCGTTATCACCCGAGCCAGTCAGCGATATCGCAGTATTTATTATTTTGGTGATGGCGGTTAGCGTTATTTCCATCGGTGCGTCCTGCCTGATAGTCAAAAAGTCAGGTGTTTTGACCGCACGGCAGCTTTGGCTTTTTGCAGCCGTTTTATCAGCTATCGCCTTGCCATTAGCTGTCCATGAAATGGTGTTTGCGCAGCGCGAACATCTGGTGATTCTCTTTTGCCTGCCTTATCTGGCCTATTCTATTCCTGAGGTATTTTCGCGCTATCAGCCTTCGCGGGCCAGCATCATCATGATTGCCGTATGGGCGGCGATGGGGCTACTGCTAAAACCTCATTTCGCCATGATTTTTCTGGCGATTGAGTCTGCTTTTCTCCTGCTGATCAGGCGGATTGATAGCAAACGATTCCTCCTTGGAATCACGGTTACAGCGCTTGGTTTGGTTTATGCGCTCTCAGTTTGGAAGTTTTTGCCTGCTTATTATACGGAGATTGTTGCTGACATGCTGCGCACCTATGACGCGCATCGCAACCCTGATGGCGTCGTATACTTCCGCTTGCTTAGCGAATTTTCTGCATACATGGTTCTGGTGCCATTTATCATTGGTTTGCCCCAGTTGTTCTGGAGGCGAAACATGCTGCCGTTTGTTTTTGCGGCCTTTGCTGGCATTGCAGTGATATTAATTCAGGATAAGGGTTGGTACTATACCTACTACCCGCTGCGCGCCGTATTATACCTTGCGCTGGCATATTTATTTTGGGGTATTTGTAGCCAGCCACACCAGTGGAAAAACGCCTCGAATAAGTACTCAATTTTTTTAATCACGCTCATACTGGCACTGGTTTCCGTCGGCTACCAGCATGCGCCTATAGGATGGTTTTTCTACCTTCTTTATGGATTTATACCTTTGCTCGTTGCTTTTCTCTATGGGCTCACGCTAATCCATGAGAAAGCGCCTGCGCATCCCGCGAGGGTTTGGTTGTTTTGGCTGTCATTCATTCCTGTTCTTGGCTTAATGGCAGCCTATTTTACCGGCGTTTTGATACCCATCCATATCGTGATGACGCTGTGGATCGCCGCGTTGTTGCTATCCGCAGCCAATCTTTATTTTGCAAAAGGCAAGATTTTTCTGTCCTCAGCGACGATACAATTTGCATTAGCGTGCATTTGTTTTTGGCTCATGATTCTTATTCCGATGGCAACCTATGTACGCGCCCAAATGTGGACGATGCTGGTCGAGCGCGGACTTTCAGACGCGCTTGCTGAAAAGATTAATGCCAAAGATGCCAAAACCATTTATTTTTTCAATACCAACCTTTATCCCGCCTGGCCACTTTCAGCGATGCTTGGAACGAAGTGGGGAGGGCGTTACCACCATCTCTGGATGCTGCCGGCGCTTTACCATAGATCCGGCTGTAGGGTGAGGCCGGAGTTGGCTGATATTGAAAGCCGTATGATGCGCCATCTTGAGGAGGATTTTAAGAAATCAAAGCCGGATCTGCTTATTTTTGATACCAGCCCGAGGAAGTTTATTAGCAACAGGGTGCGCTATGATTACAGGTTGTGCATGAGTAAAAACAAAGGCCTAGCAAGGATTTTTGAGCATTATGAGTATGTTTCTCATGTTAATATTTGCGGCGAGCGCATCAAACTTAATTGCTCCTACGATATCTACCGTAAATTCATCGAGTATTAGATTGATGCATATGAGAATCATTTGCAATTGCTGTGAAGCTGCGATAGCATCGCCGCTTACTGTTTCATTCATGGAGTCATTATGATGGTTGCTTCCAAAGCTCTCTTAGCCGCTCTTATGCTATCACTGTTTCCGCTTGTGCCTGCCTTTGGCGCGGAGCAGGTGCTCACCATTTACACCTCGCGCAAGGACGAGCTGATCAAGCCGCAGCTTGAGGAGTTCACAAAAAAGACAGGCATCAAAGTTGAAATGCTCTATGACGAAGCGCCAAAATTGATCGCGCGCCTTGAATCCGAAGGTAAGGACAGCCCGGCCGATGTGCTAATGCCGGCGGATGTCGCCAATATGGAACTTGCAGCTAGTAAAGGCCTGCTCGCGCCGACGAAATCCGATACGCTAAATGCTATTATTCCTGAGGCCCTTCGCGATAAAGACGGCAAATGGTATGGCCTTGGCCAGCGCTTGCGCGTGGTGTTTTTTAGCAAGGAAAAAGTAAAACCGTCTGAGCTTTCGACCTATGAAGATCTCGCAGATCCCAAATGGAAAGGCCAGATTCTTGTGCGCAGCTCGTCGCATCCTTACAACTTGTCGCTGATCGCCGCGATGATTGCTGAGGGCGGCGCTGAAAAAGCGGAAAGCTGGGCAAAAGGCATTACCGCTAACCTCGCGCGCGCGCCGCAGGGCGGCGATACGGATCAGATCCGCGCGGTTGCGGCCGGTGAGGCGAAGCTCGCCATTGCCAACAGCTACTACTATGCGCGTATGCTGAATTCACCGCAGCCCGAGATGAAAGAAGCGGCTGCAAAAGTCGGCATTTTTTTTCCCAACCAGAATCCCGCGAAGGGTGAGCTACAAGGCGCGCACCTTAACTTAAGCGGCGCCGGTGTTGTCTCCACATCGCAACATAAAGAGCTGGCGGTGAAATTCATTGAGTATCTTGCAAGCGAAGAAGGCCAGCGCCTTTACGCCGATAGCAATTTTGAATATCCGGTGAACGCTAAGGTTGAGCCATCGGCCACGCTCAAGAATTTCGGCGCGTATAAAGCCGATGCGCGCGCGCTGCCACAGCTTGCCGGCCATGTGCAGGAAGCAATCCGCATCGCCGATCGTTCCGGCTGGAAGTAATGGAGCGCGGCCTCGCATTTGCGATTGCAAGCCTGTGCGTGCTGCCGCTGCTGCTTGTGCTATCGGCATGGATTGTTCCCATGCCGGAAGTAAGCCAGGGCAACTGGCAGCATATCATCCAGACAGTTCTGCCAGATTATGTCATCAATACTTTTCTACTGGCAGCAGGTGTAGCGCTGGTTGCCGCGATTTTTGGCATCAGCACGGCGTGGTTTGTCACGCGCTGTGAATTTCCCGGGCGCAGGCACTTAAGCTGGCTGCTCATCATGCCGTTTGCGATTCCGGCTTATATTCTTGCACTTAGCTACGGCTCGCTGTTTGAATTTGCCGGTCCCGTGCAAACGGCGCTGCGTGACCTAATGGGTTGGCAGCGCGGTGATTACTGGTTTCCAGAGGTTCGCAGTTTGGGCGGCGCCATCATCCTGCTTGGGCTTTCGACCACGCCTTATGTTTACATGCTCTCTCGCATGGCCTTCAGCTCACAGCCCGGCGAATGGGCGGATGTGGCGCAGAGCCTCGGCAAAACCCGCAGGCAGTGTTTCTGGCAGGTTGCCTTGCCAGCGGCGCGGCCTTTCATCGTTATCGCGCTGGCGCTGGTGGTGATGGAAACCATCGCGGATCTTGGCACCGTGCATATGCTCGGCGTGCCGACGCTCGCGACCGGCATTTACCGCACCTGGTTTTTCATGAATGAGCCGATGCTGGCGGCAAGGCTGGCAAGCGGCCTTTTGGTGGTTGCCGCGCTGATCTTATGGTGTGAGCAGCTCAGCCGAAAGGGTGCTGCCTATCATAATCTTCGCGGCAGGCCTGCACGCGCGCGCCGGGTGCTAAAGCCGCTGAAGGGCTACGGCGTGAGCCTGTGGTGTGCGCTGCCGGTGCTTGCTGCCTTTGCCGCCCCCTGTGTGTGGTTGATGCAGATGACGCGCTATCTTGATATCTGGCCACTCATGCCGATGATCGACGCGCTTTTAGATTCAGTGTTGCTAGCCGCCAGCGCGGCGCTGGTGGTGCTATTTGCGGCGCTCATTATGGCCTTTGCCGAGCGCCAACTTCGCCGCTGGCCGCGCATCACCAACATCGCCGCCTCGCTTGGCTATGCCATGCCCGGGGTGGTGATTGCCGTGGGGCTTTTAATGCTGCAAGGGCTCATCAAAGATTGGACAGGGTCGTCGCTGATCTTAACCGGCAGTATCGTGGGGTTATTGCTGGCTTACCTGATTCGCTTTCTCTCACCTGCCTATAGCGCGCTGCATAGCGGCTATTTGCGTATTCCCTCCGAGATGGACCGCGCTGCCGTATCACTAGGCAAAAGCCAGCTCAGCCTGCTTCGCACTGTGCATATTCCGATGCTGCGCCTGCCGCTTTTCATCGGCGCGCTGATCGTTGCGATCGATGTCTTCAAGGAACTTCCTGCGACCTTGATACTTAGGCCGTTCGATATCAATACGCTGGCGCTGGTCGTCTATGAGTTCGCGGGCGATGACCGGCCGGTGGAAGCCGCACCCTATGCGCTGCTGATGATTGCAGTTGCCACGCTGGCAGTTAGCGCGCTACACAGGCTGCAAATGAAAGTGTCCTGATGGCCAGCCTCCTCGTTGAACATGTCAGCTATCACTATACCGGCTTTGCGCTGGAGGATGTATCGCTCAGCCTGCCGTCCGGCAGCACGTCCGCGCTGGTGGGCGCTTCCGGTAGCGGCAAAACCACCATCCTGAATCTGATCGCCGGTTTCATCATGCCATCAAGCGGTCGCATCTTAATCGGCGGGCAGTGTGTCGCCGAAAATGGGCAGGGGCTTGCGGCCAATAAGCGCGGTGTTGGGCTGGTGTTTCAGCAACATGCTTTGTTTCCGCATTTGAAGGTAGCGGATAATATTTTGTTCGGTTGCCCACAGTCGGGCGAAGCAAGGCAGCATATACTGGAAAGCTTGCTCGCCGATTTTCATATTTCGGCGCTGGCCGAGCGCTACCCGCATGAGCTTTCCGGCGGCGAGCAGCAGCGCGTGGCGCTGGCGCGAGCCTTAGCTGCGGGGCCGCGCATTTTGCTGATGGATGAGCCGTTTTCCAGCATTGATACGGCGCTTCGGCGTGACCTTCGGCTTGAATGCATGGAGGTACTTCGCGCAGCTGGTGTCACCAGCCTGATGGTGACCCATGATGCCGAGGAAGCGCTCGAACTCGCGGAGAAAATCTGGGTGCTCGATCAAGGAAAGCTGGTGCAAAGCGGCAGCGCGCAGCAGCTTTATTTTGAGCCGGCAAGCGAGCGCGTGGCGAGTTTGTTTGGTGAAGTGAACTGCATTACCGATCCTTTGGTGATTCGTGCGCTTGGCGGCGGCGAGGCAAAGCAGCTACTGATTCGCCCGGAATCGATCCGTGTAAGTAAAGAAGCGGGGGCTTTGCAGGCGGCAGTTATCCGTGCGTATTTCCATGGCAACCATTATCTTGCGCATATCAGGCCGCAGGGTAGCGAGCAAGTCTTAAAGCTCGAACTGCCCAGCACCACCAAGCTTGAAGCAGGTGAGCTGATTTATATCAGCCGCGTTTAGCTGCGCGCGGGCATGTCGTGGGCGTGAATCTCAGTGCCTTTATATTTCTGGAACACGCTGCGGATCGAGTTGTTCTTGGTGATGAACGCGTGATACGGCAGCTTCTGGATATGGCTGAACAGCACGAACGACGTAAATACAAACGCCAGCAGCGATGACAGGAAATACCCAAAACCATAATAAGGAAAGCCCATTTCGATGGTCACCATGGTAAACACCGCGTTGGCGAGCAGGTAGAAACCCTGAATCCACATGGTGATTTTGCGACAATCGAAATAGGAAAGGATGATGAGCTGGAACAGCAGCATCACATGGAAAAACGCGCCGAGTGTGCCGAGGCGGAAAATACCGATCTGCAGGTAATTAATGTTCAGCAGCTCGAAAAACTGAGCCGCCATCAGGATAAAGAGCAGGGTGATCGTACCTTGAATCACGAAGAAATTACGCGAGCTGCTGACGATTGTGCTGATGATTTTCTTGTGATTTTCCTGAATGATTTTGAGCGGCTTGTGCTCAAGGATATCGTAATAGAAGCGCTGATAACGCAGGAAGAAATTAGTCTCAATGCTGAAGATGAAAATCGCCATGGCCGGCACGATCGTAAGATAGGCGAGGAACATCGCGCTATCGTAGTTGGAATAATAGGCCATTTTGCTGGGCAGAGTGGTTGCTTCCGGCGCATACATCCACATCAGCCATTTGTCGATCCAGATCGCGGCATTGTAGAAAAAGCCGCCAACGGCGAGTTCCCAGTATTTGCGGAAATACAGGTTGATGTCGGTTTTTTTCACCAGCTGGTAGGGATATTCAGCGAGAATCTTAGCGATCAGCGAGAAGGCTATATAGCCAAGGCCGATATTGAAACCGTTGAGCATACCGGCATCGCCGTAATAGGGCTTCAGTAGCTGGCCAAGCAGGAAGGCGAGCAGCATGCCGATACCGAAAGCGCGCGTGACTGATTTATAATCCTTGAGCGCCGTCATGTAGACGCCAAGCAGCCAGATTGGCGAGATCAGAAATAAATTGGCGATGGCCGACAGGCGCATCGCAATATCGAGATTAACGTAAAAACCGTAATAGAAAATCGCAAAGGGCAGCAGGATCAGGTAAAGCTTGGCCATGCTACCCAGCAGCACCGTGGGCGTGTGCGTGACGTTCTTGAAATGGATGCTATCGGCGAGGTAGCGGGTGATGACCATGTAGATTGGCGCAGCGAGCATAAGCGAGAAGCCGAAATTATAAACCACGACAATGCGGAAATTGATCAGTTCATTGGCGGCAAAATAGTCAGAATAAAACAGCGTGATGCCGCCCAGCGCCAGCACGGTAAACAGCCACGGGCCCGATGACGCCATGGTCGCATGGGCGTAGGCGCGAAAGATACCAATCAGGTTGTCTTTGCTTGCGAGGCGTTTCAGTGTAAATCCAATACCAGCCATAATTTATCCGTGATTAATGTAAGTCGCATAGAGCGCGCGGTAAGCCGCGTGCTGGTCGCGCATGCTGTAATAAGTTGAGACGCGCTGACGAATGGCGCGGCTGTAATCGTTATAAAGTGTGCGGTTGCTAAGAAGCTGGAAAACGGCTTCAGCAAGCGCTTTCGGGCTCGAAAGTGGCACCACCGTGCCACCAGCGCCAAAGGCCGGCGATTCATCTGGCTTACCCAGAAGCATCTCGCGGCAGGCACCGACATCGGTCGCAACGGTAGGAATGCCGCAAGCGCCAGCCTCTAAAATGGAAAGTGGCTGTGCTTCGCTGATACTGGAGAAAACCAGCACATCAATTTCAGGCAGGTAGTCTTCAATGCTCACGCGGCCGGTGAACTGCACTACTTTCTGCAGCGCGAAATATTCAACCAGGTGCTCACATTCAGCTGCATAATCGGGGTCTTCGTCGGTTGGGCCGATAATGAAGACACGCAGTTCAGGAACGGTCTGATTAAGTATGTTCACCGCGCGCAGGAATGATTTCACATCTTTAATCGGCACCACACGGCCAATCATGGCGATGGTAGGCCGCGCATGTGGTTTCTTTGTGATGCGCCCGTAATGCTCAATGTCAATACCATTAGGGATAATACGCATCTTGGCTGCTTCAGCGCCATCGGCCAGCTGCGCCTGCTGGTTGCCGGTATAAAGCGTGATAATCTGATCGGAGGCCTGGTAGCAGATGCGAGAATAATTCGCAAAGGTCTGGTTCCAGAGATCGCGAAGGTTAAGGCGCGTCTGGTCAATGGTCATCGCTTTTGATGCGGTTTCTTCCAGCCAGTCAGCCGACGAAATTTCGATACGGCGCTCATTGGTGTAAATGCCATGTTCGGTGAGGATCACGGGGCGTCCGGTTTCGATTTTGGCGCGTGCGGCCATCAGGCCGGCATAGCCAGTGCTCATCGCGTGGTAGCAGCGAGCCTTGGGTAGCTCGGCAGTAATCAGTGAGTAAAAGCCGCCCATCACCGCGCGCCATGACCAGAAATAATCCAGCATTGAGCTTTCGGAGAACGAGACATCATACATGCTGGTGATCAGCGCCCATGCCTCCTCACTATCGAGCATGACGTTGCTGCCAACGCGATCGCGGTAGTGTGCGACGGCTTCCATCATCTGCCGGAAATCAGACAGCGACGCCTCGCCGGTTGTGAGCTTTATGAGTGGCTGACGCAAATCATCAAACATCCTCTCGCTTTGCGTCTTGGAAAGGCTCGCGCCCTCTTCAAGCCTCTGCAGATGGACGGTAGTCATACCTTTCACATTTGGCGGAAGTTCGTAACGCATCTGCGGCTCGTCGTCGCGCGGCAGAATGGAAATGATGTGGAAATTCAAATCCGCATGCTGTTGCAGAAGATCATGCGTCCATGCCGATACACCGCCGGGAACGTAAGGGTAGGTGCCTTCCAGAATCAGGCAAATGTCAATATTCTGATTCATCACGCCTGACCTCCTGCACTGGCCCATACACCCAGCGCTTCTTTCACAACCAATGGCTGAGCGGATGCCGATGTGGCGTTATCCGAACGCAGATTGCCACTTAAACGGCGCAGCTCATCATAACGTTTGCACTCAAATAATGCCTCAGCCTGCCATTGCAACATGGCATCGCTGCGATAGCCAAGGTCGGCACATTTGCGGAACCAGTCTGCGGCCTTAGCATATTCTTTGCTGCGCATCAGGATACGGCCGACATGGGTTCTGACTTCGAGTTTGGTTGGATCGAGTTCCAAATATTCCAGATAATGATCAAGAGCCTTCTGGCGGTTGCCACGCTCGCGATCCGCATCGAGTAGTCCGGTATAGGCGTAGTTGTCATAATGTTCGGCCAGCGCCATCACCACCACTGGCTCTCTTGGGAAGCGCTCTTTAAGCTCCGTGAGCTTGATCAGGCGTTCCATGAACTGGTTTTCAATCTTGCTGATCGCGGTTGCTGCCTGCACACGAATGCTATTGCTGTCATCGAGCAGGGCTTTTCTGAAAGCAGGCGAAAAATTGGGATGAAAGTTAGATGTCATTTTAGCGAGCGCCTGACGCTTTTGCTGCTCATTGCCAAACGAGAGCACATCAAGGAAGGGAATCACGCTGTAGTTCTTGCTGGATTCATCGCGGCCGACCACAATATCGTCATAAATGCGCTGAGAGCGGCTCATGAAGAGTGTCGGGAAAATCGTTTCATACCATTCTTCGAAAGAAACCGCGCGGCGCATGAACAGGAAATAAAGCATCACCGTCAGGATCACACCAGCTGGTCCGAAGGGGCCAGTGGTGGCTGTGGTCATCAGCAGCAGTAAGGCAAATCGGTTTTCTTCGCCGCGGCTCATCAGCACCCGTGTATAAAGGGCAAGCAACACCACCACCGCACCATGAAGCACCAGCACAAAAGTCGCAGATAAGTTGGACATGACTGCCCAATAAACGAGCAGCGTTTCCACCGCCAGCACCACGAAGGATACCAGGCACGTGATCAGGCCGCCGTTTTTCTCACGGTTTAAATCGTGAACATCGGCCTGCGCAAAGAAATCGTCGATGGTTTTAGGATTTTGCTCGTTTTTCATAAATCACTTGGGTGCTAAAACTGAAATCAACCTGTTTGGAAATATTGCCGATACGCTTTTCAAGCTGACGGCGGATTTTATCGACCACGATATCCGCGCCTTTGCGGTTCGTTGCCGGCAACACAATCGAATAATCTTCGCTATGCGTCTGGTGATCGAAAGCAAGGTCGACATCGCGAAGGACGGTATCCACGGATTCGGAGAGAGCACGCGCGATCTGGCTGCGGGTATCCTGATCATACTGGTCAGCATTCGTGAGCTTGATGTTGATGGCAGAGACATCAAACCCAACGCGCTCGGCAAGCGACGAGATGAACGCGGTAAAGCGCTTGAAATAACCGTAGGTGAGTAGGTTATGATCGGGGTTCACAAGGCTATCTTGCTTCGCAAGCTGGTATTTGCGTGCATTCACCAGTGCGAGGCCCGCCCATTCACAGATGGTGCCGAAGGCTTCGATGTTGCTTAAATGAAGATCAGTGAAGCCAAGCTTTTCAATTTTCAGCATGCCGACAATCTCGCCTGAATCACGGTCAATCAGCGGACCGGCAAGCATCGCCTGACCGGCCAGCACGCGCTCATGATCACTATTCGCGACACACAGCACACGCTGCTCGGCCACGATAGACTGATAAAGCGGACTGCCCGGCCCAAAATTACGGGTAAAGCTTTCGCCTTCTTTCCAGCCATGCGCAAGGTTCACCGCAAGGCCATCTTTGTTTAGGTCGTAGATCGAAAACTGCTCAGGATTAAGTGTGCTGGCAACCAGTTCTTCGATCCCACGCATCACATCGCTTGGGCTGAGTGATTCCATGCTTTTGGCAGCATGATACGCAGAGATGGAGGAGCGTAGCTGTCCGGCCATGCGCAGTTCAAGTAAATCCTTGAGTTGCCTTACCCACTGATAAGACTGAGCGATATGCTGCTCGCGCTTTTCGGATTCGACCAGCGATGATTCGAGATGATCACGTTCGCGAATATGCATGTGGCGAAGTTCACCAAAGATCACTGATGACACGAGCCACAGGAGAGGAAGTTTCAGGATGGTGAGGGCATAAGCATAGGAATCCTGCTCAGCTTGCTGCTCCGGCATATTGCCAAAGAGCAGGGCAATAGAGCAAACAATAGCCGCAAGCAGGCCTTCTTTCGTGCCATATTTGCAGGCAATCAGTAGCACAATGAACCAGAATGGATGAGGATTAGTGCTGAAATAGCGGGTGCCGTCCAGTACCAGCTGATCAAAAACGAGCAGGGCAACCAGCGCCAGCGCGATCTCAAGCCATGCACTGCGACGAAGTCCCAGTAATGTTTTGCGCTTGGGGCGGTTGAAGGTGTGAGAAAGTTCCATCTGTTTCATGCTTAAAATCTCCAGCGAACATAACCGCCGACGCGGCTAATATTGACATCATTATTGGATGAACCGTTATCGATTCCGTAAGAGGCACGAATCTGGGCATCAAGATGCTCAGTAAGTTCGTGGGTGAGTCGGCCCTCAATCGACGGGCCGCTGTTGCCGGTTAAGCGGTCATAACCATAACCGAGCAGGATGTCTCCATACGTGACATCATCGAACTCATAGCCGGCATTAACCGAAATAAAATGCAGCTCGCGCGAGCGCAGTGGGAACAGGCGGGTGAAACCGCCTTGCGAATCGGTGCCGCGCTTGCTGCTGGTTTCATACTCGCCATCGACGCTATAAGCGACGGCGAGGTAAGGCTGTTCATCAAGCAGGCGGTACACCGCGTCAAATTCAAAACCGGCGGTGGAGATCACATTATCTTTGACATCCACATTGTAGACATTGACATTACCTCCAGCGCTTAAGACCAGTCTTTGTGTCGGTTTGATCGTGTGCACGAGCGACAGGCGATCACGGGTTGCATCATCGAGCACGCCTTCGACATAGTCCCAGTAAGGACGGTGTAAATCAGCGGCGAGCGTCGTTTCTCCCAGCATGTTCAGGAAACTGAAGGTGCCGCCAACACCGGCGGTATCGTTGTTGCCATAGAGCGAAAGTTTCGCGCGCATGCCGTTGTCGCCATGAACCTGTGCATAGAGCTCTCCGCGCTGGCGATTTTCACTGAAATTGCCGATCCGGCCATCGGCGCGGCGAATATTTTTCGCACGCACATGATCGTTTTGCAGGTTCGCACCCACTTGAATGTTATCGGCTGCATCAACATAGCCACTTAAGGTGGTGATCTGTTCCTGATTACGGCCGCGCTTCACCCATTCATGATCGATTTTCACGTTCGGGGAGTTCAGGCGACGGATGTCACGATCAAGCCTTGCTAAATCCTCGTTTTCCGGTGTGATGGTGCGTGCTTCTTTAAGTAGCGTGAGTGCGCGCGGCCAGTTGCCACCATAGTTTTCAGCATTGGCAAGGAAGCCTTTCAGCTGTGCATCATTCGGGTATTCAGGCGCCAGATCATTCAGGCGGCTGGTGGCGTGGTAAACGTTACCGGTTTCAAGATCCGCACGCGCAGCGAGCAGCTCGTAGCGCAGCGCTATCTGGCGTTCATCCTGATAAGAAGGTGAAGCGTTATCGACCACGGCCTTAAACGAAGGCTCGCTGCCGCTTTTGTTGATCTCGATCATCGTGCCCGGGCGCGATGCGACCAAAAGAGTATCATACCCTTCACTGGTATAATTCACCCAGGGCGTATCTTTGAGTGCCTGCGCTGCCTGATTTGTTTGTTCAGGTTTGTGATAACGAATCAGCAATTCATTTGGGCTGATCAACTGGTAATCGCGAACGGTGCCACCAGCGGTAGGAATCACCGTCTCGCTGCTCACGCTATTTAAGTGGCTATGACGAGGTAGCGCTAGCAATGCGCGCGCCTCATCGTAGCGCTTCAGTTCAAGTAAGGTGCTGATCTGGTCTGCCCGCAGAAGGTCATCTTGAGGATGACGCGCGCGCGCTTCGTCGAAAGCTTTAAGGCCGCCTTCGACATCGCCCATCCACACTTGGCTTTGCGCGCGAATAGCCAATGATTCGGTGGAATTCAGCTTGTTGGCATCGATACGCTGGATCGCTGATTCATAATAGCGATTCGCTTCCGCCAGTTTCTTTTCGCGGCGAAGTAGCTCAGCATAATAGAAGAAGCCTTGGTGCGCTTTATCATCGAGGCCATAATTCACATTCGAATGAACATATTGATCAAGGTAAAGCTGGCTGGAGGAATAATCCGCTTGAAAAAAGGAACTCGTGCCGGCTTCCCGCAGTGCCACGTCATCGGTGGGATCCACGGTAACGAGGGTTTCATAGGCGTGGCGTGCTTCACGAAGCAGCCCAAGGTCGCGTGTGGCGCGCGCATATTCTTTCAGCCAGATCGCGTCGCTGCTTTCTTTGGCCATAGCCAGCAGCTCAGGCTCTTTTTCTTTTACAAGGCCTTTATTGGCCAGTGCCTGCAGATAGCCGCGAATGATTCCCGCATCGTTAATAGCAGACGGGTTGCGTTCGATGAAAGCAAGCATCCAGTCGCTGGAAGCATAGCTGCTGATGATGCGTCCCCAAGCATTTCGCTCAGCACCGGCTGCGGCTAAATAACGAGACTCAAGCCAGCTCATCGCTGAGTCATCGGGGCGTGGGCCCCACAGGTAAAGCAGTTCTTTAACCGCTTTGCTGCCTGCGGATTCTTTGCCGGCAAGGCTGAGAAATAGTGCAGCTGCATCGTCCTTAAAGCCGCCATTAAGCAGGTTGTAAGCAATCTCGCGTTTTTGTTTGGCGGAGGTGGATGGCTGGTTTGCAACGGTGAGCCAGAATTCGCGGGCCTCGCTGTGACGGCCTTGCTTATCAAGTGTTTCGGCATAAAGCGCTGCCCACTGACCGCCTTCGGATAAAGCGAGCTCACGAATCGCCGGCATCGCAGGCTCAACTGCTTTTGCGGTAATCAAGGCATAGACCAGCGCCATTTTTTGCTTCTTGGAAATATCGGAACGGAGTTTTGCGCTGGCAAAGTCAGTCAGCTCTTTGCGATATGCGGGATCATGGCCAGAGAGTTTGGCGAGTGCCATCAGGTAATTATTTTCATCGTCTTCAGTCATCGGCTTGTTATCGCGCAGCAGTTTCAGCGCATCTTCAAACTGACCGGTTTGGACGTAAGCCTGTGCAAGATAACTGCGAGACTGGCTGGTATTTTGTTTGCCGTGATAGAACTCTGCGACCATGACGGCAGTCGGCAGTTGCTTGGCGTTCAGCGACGCGAAATAAAGATCAGCGAGCATGCGCTGACTGACGGTATCTTTATTGGCCATCAACCATGTTTCAACTGCATCACTATTGCCGCGCACCGCTTCATACTTCACCATCACTTGAGAAATCTCAGGATGGTTGCGGCCTTTGCTGGCACCCTGCATGTAGCGATAGCCTTTATCTGGCTGGCGTAAATCAAGATAGAGATTGCCAACATTCGCGACCTCGAGATCACTGAGCTGCTCGGCCGGTGGTAATTTTCCAACGAAGCGTTCCGTGCAGCTATGGCGCTGGTGGCGGGCACATACCCTCGCAACTTGCAATATTTGTGCGCTGCTTAGCGATAGGCGGTCTAGTTCTGCCAGTTTCGAGTCCACATCAGGGCGGTTATTACTTACCGCCAGCATGGCGACCAGTACCGGATAGGTATCCTTATACTCGGCATCGGGGAAGGTCTGTGTCAGCTGCTTTAAAAGCCAGCCAGCTTCTTGTGTGCTGGATAGCTCGGCGAGCGACACCAGTTCTGCTTCGCTGTAGCTTTTGAAGGGCGCATCTTTGGCAATGTTTTTCGCCAGCTCTTCTTCGCGGTTCAGCAGGGCGGCAAACAGCAGACGTTTTCTGAGCTCCGGCGTTAGTTTATCGTTGGCATAAAGGGCTTTGAGCTGCTGGTAAGCTTCGGCGTCTTTGCCATCGGCCAGCATGAGCAGGATGTGCTGTTCGAGGAGGGCTGGCTGCTCATTGATTTGCTGCTCATTGTAATTAGCTATGAGCTGCTTGGCCATGGCAGGGCTGCCACGGTAATGCACGATATTAATCAGGCGCGCGTTTTGATCAATTTTATCTAGGTTTGCTTTAATCCATCCGTCGGATTCCTGCTTGGCTTCGTCTGGTTTTTTGTCGTCGAATAATAGCGTTACCAGCAGCTCCATCTCATTAAAGCTAAACCGCTCGGGATGTTGCTGCTTGAGGCCTTGCAGTGTAGTGACCGCTTCCGGAAATTTCTTTTCAGAAGCAAGAATGTAAGCAAGGTCGGAGAAGTGTTTTGCGTCAGCGCCCTGATCTTTCTCGATCAGTTTTTTTAGTGTATCCGCCTGCTTATTATATTCCGTATTGAAGTTATAAATATCAGAGAGAATTTTTAAATTCTCTGGCCTTGGCTCCAGCTTGTTGATTTCTTCCAGGTTGCGCAGGTAATCGTCCTGGCGCTGCGCATATTGATAGTAAGTGCCTAGCTGGCGACGTGCTTCAAGGCTCGCTGGGTTAGCGGCAATGAATTTCTCCATCACTTCGATCGCTTTATTTACTTCACCGGTTTGCAAATAAAGTTCGGAAAGGCGGGTGACGACCTCGATGCTCAGGTTGCCGGAGGCAAGCTGGGCTTCATAGGCGATACGGGCATCTTCAAAGTTTTTATCTTTCATCTGCATCAGCGCGATTTCCTGCGAGCGCGGCATCAGAAAGAAGCTGGCGGCAAGACCGGCTATGGCGATCAAGATGGCGATAAAGATAAATTTTTTAGACATCTATACTACTGCCCAGCTTTAGTGTTGCTTACACGAATCATCAGCTCTTTTGTCGCCAGCGATGCTGGGATAGAAAAAGACAGCTGCTGTCTCGCATCGGTGGTAACAAGCGCTTCAAATAAAACGGTGTCTGGCGTTTCATCGGATTGTGCCGTTACCTGATACTCGCCGGGCGCTCCCATCATGAAGCGCATATCCCCAGCTCCGTATCCGTGAGCGCGCATAGTTAACAAACTTTTACTTAATTGCAAGTCCTTAATCGCCCAGCGGCTATCAATAAGGTAGGGTATGGTTTCTATGGGTAATATGCTGATATTATTATTATTTTTTAGAGTAATGACGGCCTCATTAACGTAGGGATCTAGACTAACATAGAGGCTTCCTTGATGATATTGCTGCCCTGTCACCCCGATAGACGCCGTAAAATCAACCGATTGATCACCTGCATTGTCAAAACGAAAGCTTTGCAGCTTGCCGCGATTTGAAATGCGCCAGCGGTTTTTGTCGTCTGATGACGGTGTAATCTTGGCTGAGTAAAAGCCATTTGCGATCATCGCGTAGTCGGTTGCGGTGATGGGAATAAGCGACTGGGTTCTGGCAAAATCAAAATTTTCTTTGAGCGCCAGTAGGCTTGCCTTTTTCTGTCCTGAGTACATATGGTAATAAATGTTAAATGGCCGCACACGCATCGGGGTTTCCGTATTCGTCACGGTGGTTTGAAGGTAGCGGAAACCAAAAAAGCGTCCTGTCCATAAATTGGTATAGGTGTTTTCGTTACTGTTGGATGAATAGATCTGTCGCTCGCTGCCAACATTTAAACCAATGGGTGCTACTGATGAATACGATGGGTATTCGTTATCAAAGCGCGAGTCGCCTCCATTGATGTTATAAAAACCTGCTTCGCGGGTTTTGCGTAGTGCCTCAATGAAAGGCGCCGTATCCCCCGACCACTGGATCAAACGTGCTTTCTTATCGGGTGGCGAGAGTTCATTGACCTTAGCAATCGACCCTGCGATTTCCTGATCGAGCAGAAAGGGTGTGCAGGCGTAGCTGCGCGGTGTTTCATATTGTTTATGATCAAATGCATCAAAGCGCTTGCTCGTATCATCATCATTGCGGCCAATCGATTCTTCGCTGGTGGCGACGGGTTGATCTTTGCTTTCCTCGTCCCAGCCTCGCCCACGGGCTTGGTAACGAATGCTGGCAGCGAGTGATGCGCGCTCTTTCGGTCGACGCGGGTAGCGTTTTAAAATAGGCGCTTCTTTTCCGGCTGAGTAGTTGGCAAAATAGCTCCAATAGAGTGGGTGGCTGTGCGTATGGCTGCTGGGTTCGACATTAGGCAGCGCAAAAATTTCTCTGGCGACGCGTTCACTGCCTTGAATGGCGAAGCACTCTGGATCAACATCGGCAATAATCAGCCCCACAGTGAAGGCAAAATCATTGTAATGGTTGATGATCTCATCTTTCACAATCTCGGAAGCCAGTTTGGGATTTTTTTGGTGCTCAGGCATTTCCGAGAGATTGTTCCAGCCATCACCATCAATATGGCTGTAGAAAATGCGCCGCCCGTTCATCGTCGTCACATCAGGTACCGGCATATCATCGGCACCGAGTGATTCACGCAGGAAGATAAATGGATTCACGAACCACTGGTTGATTCGCGACTCATCATTTTCCACCACATGGAACACGGCGTAGCCCTCGGCGATATAGCCGCCCTGTTTGCTGGTGGCAATCAGGTCAATGGGTTCTTCTTCTTCCTCCAGCCCTGGAATCAATCGCAGGTGGCTGGTGGCGCGGCCCGGAATCACATGGGTGGAGCCGTAAGGTGGCAATACCGGCCCGATCTCGCGTTCAAAGCCGGCGATCGCTTTATTGATATAGTCTACGCGCGAACGGTAGGTGACGGCGTTCCACTGATTACTATCCTGAATCCCGATCGTGCTGAGTATTTTGTTGTAACGCTGCATGAGGGTATCTTGAAGCCGCTCTTTCTCTCCCATACCGGCATTTTCGATAATGATCAGCTTTTTGCCTGCTTCGATATTGGATTCAAGCCATCCGAGATAGGCATTTGTATCCGGCACGGCATTGCCAGGGCTAAACCAGAGTACAATACCTGCAAAATCATCACTCAATGATGGCAGGGGTTGATTGACATCATGGTAATGAATATCAAAGCCAACATGATTGGCGGGCATTTCAAGAAACCGATGAATCAGCGTCATGCGCGGCGCACTGGTTTCCCTGCTGTCAAACAGGGCTATTAGTTTTCGAGGCAGTGGCTTGCTCTCAGCCAGTGCAACGCCAGGCCAGATCACCAGTAATAATATTAAAAAAACGCGCTTCATTGTGGCTCGGGATGAAGATGTTGAAGATCCATCGTGCTGACATAAGGAACGAAGCCTTGTTCGCGCTGTTTGGCATAAATGGCTTTCACGCCATCGGTATCGGACATATCCCAATAATCCATGCTGTAGACTTTAAGCTTCGGGTTGGCAGCGCGGCCTTTAGCGATGATGTCGAGATAATATTGGTAGGTTTCCGGTTTCACGAGCACTGGTTTTTTGGGATTCGGCACCCAATCGGTGTAAGTGCTTTCGGCCATCAGCATGTCGATGTGGGGCGCCATCTCTGGCAAAATTTCAAGCCCGCGATTGACCATGATCTTGATATCAGGATAGCGCGTACGAATTGCTTTGATCAATTCGATGGATGCTTTTTTCATCCCGGGATATTTTTTGGGATTCTGCATCTCTGGCTCGATGGCGCTATCCATCGTATCGATCATGATGCCATCAAATCCCTTAGCGAGAATCGGCGGGATGAGTTCATCGAGTACCATCTTGGTCCAGGCAGGTTTGCGCACGTCGATATAGTAATGGCCTTTCCATAAGGTGCTACTCTGGTGCAGCAGGCCTTTCTTTTTAATAGCATTAAAATAGCTGCGATATTTTTCGGCTTCACCAAGGCTGATATAGCCCAGCAGCGTTTTGCCTTGCGCCTTAAGCGGCTCAAGCGGCGGGTGATATTTCTGGTCAAACGCAATCACATCATAGGCTTCAAACGCGGAAGCAGGTAACTTATCCGTATAATACACCACCCATCGTTCCGGCGCTGTGTTCGCGTGTGATGCGGTCATCATACTCATCCATGTTACGAGTGCAGCGGCAACCATCCATCTTTTATGCATGTTTATCTCCCAGTAAACGGCTAAGGCCAGACCTTAGTGAAGTGGTGGCGTTAAATCCAATTAAGTCTCTGGCATGCGCCGGATCACCAATCGATAGCCTGACATCTCCGCTTCTGGCTGGGCCGTGCGTGATGATGGATGTTGATGATGTTAGTTCCGACATAAGTTTGGCGAGTGCGATAACCGAATGGCCGATACCCGTCGACACGTTACAGACACCACAGTGCATGGTTTTATGATGAAGCGAGGTCATTGCGCGTGATAGCGCCTCAGCAACATCGTCGACAAAAACAAAATCACGCTGCTGCTCGCCATCTCCATAAATCGTCACCACATCGCCCTTCAGCATGCGATGCGCAAAGATCGAGATCACACCCGAGTAAGGAGAGGAGGGGTCTTGCCTGGGGCCGTAGACATTAAAAAACCGTAGCCCCATCGTAGGAATACCAAACATCTGCGAGGCAATGCGTGCATGCCATTCGCACGCCAGCTTGTCTGCGCCATAGCTGGATCGGGGCATGGGCATACTGGTTTCACTTAATGGGTTGTCTGGGCAATCGCCATAGCTGGCAGCGGACGAAGCGTAAACGACGGGAATTTTTTTCTCTGCACGCGCCAGTGCCTCAAAGAGTGCAATGGTTCCTCCAAGATTGACTTGGTGCGTGCGCAGCCATTCAAGTTTCGAGCGTTCGACGGAGGCAATGGCGGCTAAATGAAAACATCCATCCAGATCACCGACAAGCGTATCGAAGATATGAGGTGTTGTGATATCGCCAACCACCAGTTTCACGCCGGCAGGAATATGTTCACGTTTGCCAGTGGATAGATCATCGAGCACGGTGATGCGGTGGCCGCCTGCGATAAGACGTTCCACAAGATGGGATCCAATAAAGCCGGCGCCGCCGGTGACTAAGTAATGCATATGTGCTGAACTATAAAAGGAGCGTTCAGCCTACAAGAGAAAAGTGACTAATTCCTGTAGAAGAAGTAAGGAATTGGTTGGTTTTGAGTTAAGAAAAGCTAAATTTTCTTAGCGAGTTCTGTTTTTGGAGTCTTGCACTTCATTGAAAAACTCACGCCCCGCAGGTAAGCACGGCGGATTTTGCCGGATTCATAAGCGCGAGCCACCGCTTTAGAATGTTTATCGGCGCCGGTGACTTTGCGAACGATACTGCGAAATGGAATAATACTGGCTTTGCCTGCAACAAATCCAATCGCTTCTTTTTGCAGCATTCCTGCGCCGTCTTTCACATAATCCGGGGCATCTTCCTGATTCAGTGATAGCTTGCCATCGCTGCTGTAATGGGCGTCTGCCCCAAGCAGCTCGTCCAGTGTGGCAATTTCTTCCTGAATATGCTTGCATTTTGGTTTGCCATCCATGCCATAAGGATTGCCTGCAATCAGCGTTAGTGGTTCTGGTATGTCCTGCTTCTTGATATTCAGGTCCACCAGCGGGCTTTGCGCCGCCTCAACAGCCCCTTCGATACTGCCTCTAATGGTTTGCGCAAAAAGACTTCCTGCTTCTTCTCTGGTATCTGTTTGTGTGAAGCGCTCACTACCCGCGCAGGCAGTAAGCAAGCAGAGGCTGCTGATCAAGATACTACGAAGATAAAATCCACATCCCGTCATAAGCACCCCATGCCATTCGTCTGATCGCGAATCCTTTCTTGGGGAACTGGTTTCATTATAGCATATGTTGCATTGCAACAAAAGCAAAAACCGCTGGCTATACTAGGCTGAGTGTGATTTGTAGGCGGCATGACCGCATCTCATTCAAAACCCAAATTGGTTGCTTTAGCGCTTGGATCAGTCGGCGTCGTTTACGGCGATATCGGCACCAGCCCGCTTTATGCTTTCAGGGAGTCTCTGGCGGCTGCGGCGGCGGGCGGTGTGGTGACGGCCCAGATGGTGCTCGGCGTATTATCACTGATTTTATAGGCACTTATCATCACGGTGACGCTTAAATATGTCGTGCTGTTGCTACGCGCGGATAATCAGGGTGAGGGGGGTATTCTCTCGCTGATGGCGCTGGCCATGCGCTCGATGGCGGGTAAGGGTGCGCCGTTTATCATCTTCCTAGGCATGGCCGGCGCGTCGCTTTTTTATGGCGATGCCATCATTACACCGGCCATTTCGGTGCTTTCGGCCATTGAGGGGCTAAAGCTCATCACCAACCAGTTTAAACCCTACATCGTGCCGCTGGCACTTTTTATCATGCTGCTGCTTTTTATTGTTCAGTGCCGCGGCACGGCGAGCATGGGGCGGTTTTTTGGGCCGATCATGGTGGTGTGGTTCCTTGCGCTTGGCTGGGGCGGCTTCCTACATATGTTCGATAGCCCTGAGGTGTGGCAGGCCTTTAATCCGGCGCACGCCATTTATTTCCTTACCCATCACGGTTTTGCCAGCGTCATTGCTCTTGGCGCGGTGTTTCTCGCCGTAACCGGCGCCGAAGCGCTCTATGCCGATCTCGGCCATTTCGGCAAAAAACCGATCCGCCTCGCGTGGCTATTCTTTGTCATGCCGTGCCTGATGCTTAACTATATTGGCCAGGCAGGTCTGGTGCTCTCAAACCCAGAGGCGGCGCACCAGTCCTTTTATCTCACTTATCCAGACTGGGCGCTCGCGCCGATGGTGCTGCTGGCGACGATGGCCTCGATCATCGCCTCGCAGGCGGTGATTTCCGGCGCTTACTCTCTGTCGCAGCAGGCAGTGCAGCTGGGTTTCCTGCCGCGCCTCAGGGTGGTCTATACCTCTGCCGAGCATCGCGGGCAGATCTACCTGCCGCAAGTGAACTGGCTGCTGCTCATCGGTGTGGTGCTGCTGATTGAGATTTTTAAAAGCTCCGATGCGCTCGCGTCTGCTTACGGCATCGCGGTCGCAGGTACGATGGTCATCACCACGCTTCTCGCCTGCATTGTGGCACGCCAGCTCTGGAAATGGCCGCGCTGGATGGTGGGCGTAGTGCTGGTACCGCTGCTGCTGCTTGATGCGGCATTCCTTAGCGCGAATGCCATGAAAATGTTTGAAGGCGGGTTTGTGCCGGTGCTGATTGCGGCGGCGCTCATCATCACCATGCGTACCTGGCGGCGTGGCAGTGTCTCACTGCACGAGCAGACGCGTGATTATCAGCATAGCATGGAGCTGCTCATTCGCGACATCAACCACCATACGCCGAAGCGCGTGGATGGCACGGCGATATACCTAAGCAGCAACGCCGCCTACGCGCCGAGTGCACTGCTGCAAAATTTAAAGCATAACAAGGTGCTGCATGAGCATAACCTCATTATCACCATTCGCTTTGCCACGACACCTCATGTGCCGGATGATCAGCGCGTAGAGGTCGAAAAACTTTGTCCGGATTTTACGCGTGTTACCCTTCAGTTTGGTTATATGGAGCAGCCGAACGTTACCAAAGCGCTTCAGGTGCTGCGCAAGCACGATCTCGCGATGGACATGATGCATACCAGCTATTTCATATCCCGCAGAAACATCGTGCCTTCGGCGCGCTTTGGTATGCCGTTATGGCAGGATCGCATCTTCATCATGCTCGCCAATAACGCTGCGGATGCCGCTGAGTATTTCCACATTCCACGCACGCGCGTCGTCGAACTCGGCGTGCAGATGACGGTGTGATGCCAAGCGAACTGCTGTTTCAATTTTTGCTCGTGTGCCTAATCATTGAGGCGACGCCCGGGCCGAACATGGGCACGCTGGCGCTGCTATCGCTTCAGGGCGGCAGGCGCGCAGGCATGATGATGGTCGCAGGTATCGCCACCGGCCTTGCGCTGCTTGGCCTCTTTGCGGCATTCGGTATGTCATCGCTGCTTGAGGCCTATCCGCTTCTCTATCAATGGCTGCGCTGGCTTGGAATTTCGTACCTGCTGTGGATCGCATGGTCGAGTTGGCGCGGCGAGGCCGAGGCATCGCCCAGCCGCTTGAGCAGAGCCGGCGAGAATTTCCGCTATGTTCGCCATGGCTTGATTCTCAATCTACTGAATCCCAAAGCCGCGATATTTTATGTGTCGGTGCTGCCCGGTTTTATCAATACTCAGCAACCTGCTCTATCACAGACGCTGATCCTAACGGCGATATCGGTGATGGTCGCAACTGCCGCACACAGCCTGATTGTGCTTTTCGCCAGCCGCTTTGCGCCAAAGCCAGACGATCATACCTCGCGGCAGAAGCTGAGGCGGATCTTTGCGGTTCTGCTTGCGCTTGTGGCGCTGTGGATTGCGCTGGCGGATTAGCGCTTTTTGCGATCGCGTTCCCACAGGCTACGCAGCAGCCCGCGAAAGCTCTGCAGCTCCTGCGCGTTCCAGCCGCCACGCATCAGCATGGTTTGCAAATTCTGCCACATCACTTCTTTTTTTTCCGGCACGCGGTAGTAATTCACCTCGTCAAGATAGCTCTCGAGCTGTCCGAAAAGACCGTGCCAGTCGGCTTTTTGCGCAGGGGTCGGGGATCGGGAATCAGGGATCATCAAAGAATTTTCTTTTTCTGAACCCTGACCCCTAACCCCTGCTGCCTGAAACAGCTCATACCCCACCACAATCACACTTTGCGCGAGATTCAGCGAGAAAAAATCCGGCGAGGTGGGGATGGTGATGATGGTATCACACTGCGCAATCTCGGTATTCTCTAGTCCCGTACGCTCAGGGCCGAAAACGAGGGCGATGCGCTGAGATAATCCGATCATCTCGCTTGCTGCCTCTCTTGGTGTCACCACGCGTTTTTCCATATCGCGTGGGCGGGCGGTGGTGGCGTAGAGATGGTGGAAGTCAGCGGTAGCCGATTCAAAATCAGGAAATATTTTTGCCTGCTCAAGAATATGCGTGGCGCCCGAGGAAACCTCAAAGGCGCGGGGGTTCGGCCAGCCATCGCGCGGCGCCACCATGCGCAGTTCCGTCAAGGAAAAATTCGCCATCGCACGCGCCACCGCGCCGATATTTTCGCCCAGCTGCGGGCGAACCAGAACTACAACAGGTAGATGCATCGTCACGCTTGAAGCATCCGCCCTACCACCGCCTGATCCAGCGGCCTGAGTGTTACCGGGCTTCCTTCCATCCGCGCCATAAATGTCGCATGGTCATTTGGCGAGGCAAAAGAAAAGCCCATCAGCGCGCGGCCGATCGATTCGCCGGTATAAGCATAGTTGAAATAGCAAAGGCTCGCGACGCCTGAAATGCGCCGTAGGAAATCACGCAGCGCGCCGCGCCGCTCCGGGAAATGCACATGGAAAAAAAGCGGATGGGTAAAGAGCGCCGAATTATAGGGGATGATACGGTAGCGCGCATCGGCATCGCCGGTGATATCTTGGTAAGGTATTTGCCGCGATTTAAGTTCATCAAAGAGCTGGCCGAGGCGCTGAGGCGTCGCCTCAAATGCCATCACCGGCCAGCCATCCGTCTCGCTGGTTTTGCCATACTGGAATTCCGAGACATTGATATCCGGCAGCAAATTTTCAAGCAGGCCAAGCAGGCTGCCGCGCCCTTCCGCAATATGCATGCGCAGGTATTTTCGCCGGTGCGCGCCGACGGCGGACTGGCTGGAGATCAGCGCCAGCTTGCCGAAATCCATATTCGCGCCGCAAATAATTGCGAGTAACTTTTTGCCGCGCACCGCGCCCGGGTTGGCCTGTGCATATTGGATGAGTCCGGCAAGCCCCATCGCGCCGCTCGGCTCAGGAATCACGCGGCAGCATTCCCAAAGTTGCTGGATGGCGGCGGAGACCTCCTCGTTAGTAACCGTTACGATTCCGGAAAGATTCTCTTTGCATAGCGAGAAAGTAAGATCGCCCACTCGCTTCACTGCCGTGCCGTCGCAGAACGCATCGAGCTCGGTAAGCGTCACTGGTTCGCCTGCTGCCAGCGCCGCTTTCATGCTTGCCTGGCCAATGCCTTCGACGCCAAGCACCTGTGTTTTAGGATGGTGGGATTTTAGCCACGCCGATACGCCAGCCGCCATCCCGCCGCCGCCGATCTGCAGGAATAATGTATCAAACGGCGCATCGCTGGATAGCACCAGCTCATCGGCAATGGTTGCTTGCCCTGCGATGGTGTAAAGATCGTCAAACGGATGCACATAAGCATAGCCGTGTTTGTCGCAATAGGCGCGCGCCTCGGCGGAAGTCTGGTCAAACATGTCGCCGGTAAGGATCACCTCCACCGCCCCGCCGCCATGGCGCTTGACTGCGTCCTGCTTCATTAGCGGGGTGGGCAGCGGCATAAAAATTTTGGCCTGAATGCCGAGCATGCGCGCGGCCAGCGCCACACCCTGCGCATGGTTGCCCGCCGAGGCTGCAACCACCACTTTTGCGCCGCGCTCTTTTAAAACCGCCGTGCAGTTATACGCTCCGCGCCATTTATAGGCGTTGATCGGCGAGAGATCCTCGCGCTTGATGAAAATTTCTGCCTCGATACCCGCAATACGGATTCGCTCAAGCGGCGTCGCGCTGCCCGCGTGATACACCCGCGTGCGAGCAAGGAGAACTTCAGAAAAAAGCTGCTGGGTGAGGGGGCTCATGCCCTTCTCCAATCCGTTGTGCCGTTTGGTCGGTCTTCGAGCAGGATACCGGCATCCGCGAGTTCTTTACGGATGCGGTCAGCCTCGGCGAAGTTTTTAGCTTTTTTCGCGGCGATGCGCGCATCGATTTTTGCTTGAATGGCAGAGTCATCGTTGCCGGAGCCCTTAAACCAGCTTTCTGGCTCCTGCTGCAGAAGACCAAGCATGTTTCCGCAATGCTTTAATAAAGTTGAGGCTAACTCTCTAGGAAGAGCTTTATCTAAATGTTGATCGTTAGCCTTATTTAGCTCTAACACTTCGCCAGCCCACAAACCAAGCAGGAATTGTGCTTCTGGTAAGTTTAAATCGTTGCACAAAGCTCCAATAAAATTACTTTTACTAGCCTCAAATGCTTTGCTGCCTAAATGTTTATCAGGATTAGCAGGAACTGCTTTTAGAGCTCTATAAAAATAATCCAGTCTTTTTTTAGCATCACCGAGCAGCTTCTCATTCCAGTCTAGCGGCTCGTTATATTTGGTCATCAGGTAGGCAAGGCGGATTACTTCGCCGTGAACGCCCTTATCCAGGACATCTTTCACCGTGGTAAAGTTGCCAAGCGATTTGCTCATTTTCTCGCCGCCGACCGTGAGGAAGCCATTATGCACCCAGTAGCGCGCGAAATGTGAACCTTTGGCCGAGCAGCGGCTTTGGGCGATTTCATTTTCATGGTGTGGGAACATGAGGTCAGCGCCGCCGCCGTGAATATCGAAATCCTCGCCTAAATATTTGCTGCTCATCGCCGAGCATTCAATATGCCAGCCAGGCCTACCGCTTCCCCACGGCGAGTCAAACACGCTGGACGGGTCATCGCCTTCATCACTAGGTTTCCACAGCACAAAATCGCCGGGGTGTTTTTTATACGATTCCACTTCGATGCGCGCGCCGGCGATGAGTTCTTCTAGTTTGCGCCCTGAAAGCGCGCCATAGTCCTTGTAAGAATCCACCGCGAATAAAACGTGACCATCAGCGACATAAGCATGGCCTTCGCTGATGAGTTGCTGGTTGATCGCAATCATCTCCGCAATATGCGCGGTCGCGCGTGGCTCGTGCGTTGGCGGCAGGCAGTTCAGCGCACGAATATCATCATGAAACCAGCCTTCAACACGCGCGGTGAGCGCCGAGATCGGCTCGCCGTTCTGCTTCGCGGCGGCGTTGATTTTATCGTCCACATCGGTGATGTTGCGCGCATAGGTAACGTGGTCTTTGCCATAGATTTCGCGCAGCACGCGGTAGAGCACATCATACACGACTGTGCTGCGCGCGTTGCCCAGATGCGGCCGGTCATAGACCGTCGGCCCGCATACATACATGCGCACATTCTTAGGATCGAGGGGTGTGAATTCCTCTTTGCGGCGGGTGAGGGTGTTGTAGAGAAAAAGCTGGGTCATGAAATATGCTTTTTATTGACTTCTTTTGCATATAATTTTTTTAGCTCAGTCAAGGTCTTATCCATGTCTTTTAATGATGTATCTATCGCTTCGTTTAAATCGCTTCGGAAGCTTTCAGGAACACCGCCGTCTGATATTAAAAAGCGGCACGTGAAATAATAATCACTACCCCAACCACCTACAGACCGTGGATATTTTTTACTTAGGTTGGCTGTTAATTTATCTAGAAAATTGGCCATGAATAGGGAGGCTTTATCTTTGTAGCCATCAGAATATTTGCTGACTAAAACACGTGTTTTCCAGCCATGCTTATCTGTATTTGAAACAGCATTGGATTGCGAAGAATCATCTGGCTCAATCCTAATTGTAAACTCGTCAGCAGGATCAAGGTGTATGTCTTTGGTTTCCGATGTGTAGCTGTCCCCCATTCTTTCGTGATGAAAACCTTTATCAGTTATGCTTGTCATAGATATGCGCAAGCCGGTACCTTCTATTGCTTTGGTAATAGTTTCCCCGCAAACGTGTCTAACAGCATTGTTTGGTTTAATTGGTATAAAGGAACGATGCAGGGGGAATTTTCTTCTCATATAGATTTCTTTTGGAGTATTTAAATCCAAGCCTTTTTCTGGTTTTTGGTGTTGTAGAGGGAAAGTTGATTCATGCTGGGTGCCGCTTCACCCAGTTCTTGAGCACCTTGTTGATTTCGGTTTGCCAGCCTTTGCCCATGGCGCGGAAGCGTTTTTCGACCTCCGGATCAAGCCGGATGGCAACGGTTTTCGCGGTAACAGGTTTTTTGGGGCGGCCACGGCGGATGAGTGTATCACCTATGTAAAGATCGGCTTTCTCAAACCACTCACGCGTTAATTCCGGCGCATCATCAGGATCAATCCAAGAGGATTTTGTAGATTTTTCTTTCTTTTTCATTGGCCCTCCTTAAGGAAATAATGTGTCTTGCCGCGCCTCGTTGCGTCCATACCATCACCACCATGTTTCCATGCAGAAATCCAACGGTGATAAAGCGAATTTCTCCGTAGTCTTTTCTTGTGTCTTCTTTGGTATAAAATAAGTTAGCAAAAATCTGATTTGCATGCTCGAAGTCAAGATTTCGGTGTGTTAGTGTCAATATTCGCTTGTTCGGGTCATACGTTATTTTCATCCGGCAGCCTCTAATTATTGTATATGCAAAAAATCAGCCTGTCAAGCGTGCATTTGTCTTTTGCATGCCCAGCAGCGGCAGGAGTTTTTTCAGCTCCGGCCCGTGCTCAAGGCCGGTGAGCGCTTTGCGGATGGGCATAAACAGCTCTTTGCCTTTGCGCGGCGTGGTGGGTTTAACCGCGTTCATCCACGCGTCATATGTGCTTTCGTCCCACGGCTCAGGCGGCAGCAGCGCGGCAATCTGATTTAAAAATGCTTTCTCGTCATTCGTCCTTTGCCATCCGTCATCCGTCGTGCCTTGCACGACATCCCACCACACTTTCGCATCCGCCAGATTCTTCACATTCGCGCGCACGGAATTCCAGAACGTCTCATCGGCAAATGGCAGCTGGCTCTTCACGGCTGAAAAGGGAAGCTGATGCAATAATTTCTCGCCCAGTTTTTCGAGTTCCGCCGCATCATAATTCGCAGGCGCGCGGCCAAACTTTTTGAAATCAAAACTATCGACCAATTGCTGCATCTCGGTGAAGACTTCCACCGCATCCGACGTTCCCATTTTAGCCAGCAGCGAATTGATCGCCATCGGCAAAATGCCGCCCTCACGCATTGAGCGGATGTCGTTACCGCCCAGACGTTTGGAAAGCTCGCCGTCTTTGGTTTTGAGCAGTGCCATATGCGCGAAAGTGGGAACGTTGTAGTCCAGTGCTTTGTAAATCTGGATTTGAACAGCGGTATTACTGACATGATCCTCTCCGCGAATCACATGCGTTGCGCCTAGCTCGCCGTCATCCACCACCGAGGCCAGCGTGTAAAGCGGCACGCCGTCGGCTCGCACCAGCACCGGATCGCTCATATGGGTGGCCTTAAAATGGGCATGGCCGCGAATGAGGTCATCCCACACGACTTCTTCATCATTCAGCAAAAAGCGCCAGTGCGGCGCACGGCCTTCGGCCATGAATTTTTTATTCTGCTCATCGCTGGCGCGTTTATAGATTGGTGGCAGACCTCGGCCAGCCAGCATCTTGCGCTGTACATCCAGCTCCTCGGCGGTCTCGTAGCAAGCATAAAGCCGGCCAGATTGTTTAAGGGTTTCGGTCGCAAGTTTATAGCGGTCAAAACGATCAGACTGCTTGACCAGCGAATCCCATGTGATGCCTAGCCAACTTAAGTCTTCTTTGATCGCCTCTTCATATTCCGGGCGTGAACGTTCAAGATCTGTATCATCGATACGCAGCATGAAATGCCCGCCCATCTTGCGCGTAAACAGCCAATTGACCAGCGCGGTGCGCACATTGCCAACATGCAAATAGCCAGTAGGAGAGGGGGCGAAGCGAGTTTTGATCATGGTTTGGCGGCTGTGTTCGTTGCAACAGCGGGCGCAGCGGGAGCGGGTTGCTGGGCAGCCGCCGGTTCGCTTTGCGGCGTCATATCGGGCAATGCGGCGCCAGGGGCGGATTTATTTTCACACCAGCCGAAATAGGCAGTGTAAGGCTCGCCAACCGGCACATCCTTAATCGAGCCATCGGTGTGTAAAAGATAAAATGAATAGAGGCCACCGGTGGTATCAATTACGGCGCGTTCGGTGATCACTTTCTTAGCATTCTGATTGCTCAGGGTAATGCGTCCGCCGCTACTTAGAACATGCTGGTATTCAATCACCAAATTTTGATCGCGGTCTTTGTCGTTAGCGAGCACGGTTTTGATAGTTTCAACCGCTCGCGCCGGATCAATGACATATTCAACGACCTGTGTTTTACGCACAGCTAGGATGGTGCGGCCAGTATCCTGCTGTAGCCCTTCGTAGATTTTATGGCAGGCGGCACCCACACAGTTGCTTTTGAAGCGCGTGCATTCAAAGGTTACTTGAAATTCGTTTGCCAGAGCAGGAAACGAAGCCAGCGCAGCAAGCGCGAAGGTGCTAATGCGTTTCATAGTGCGGCCTGTGCCGCAGCGAGGCGTGCGACCGGCACGCGGTACGGCGAGCAGCTCACATAATCCAGCCCCACCTTCTGGCAGAACGCGATCGAGGCGGGATCACCACCATGCTCGCCGCAGATGCCCATTTTCATGCCGCTGCGCGTGGCGCGGCCACGCTCAGCAGCGATTTGAATAAGTTCGCCCACGCCGCTTTGGTCAAGCGTGACAAACGGATCCTGCTCGACAATACCTTTTTGCTTGTAGATCTCGATAAAGCTCGCCGAATCATCGCGCGAGATGCCCAGCGTCGTCTGCGTCAAATCATTGGTGCCGAAGCTGAAAAACTCGGCTGATTTTGCAATCTCACCGGCCATCAGCGCCGCGCGCGGTAGCTCGATCATCGTGCCGACTATGTAGTCGATTTTTTTGCCGGTTTCTTTCATCACACTTGCGGCTACTTCATCGACGAGCTGTTTCATCATCTCCAGCTCACGCGGCATCATGACTAGCGGGATCATGATTTCTGGCGTCACGCCGCCAACATTTGCTGCCGCTTCGAAAATCGCGCGCGCCTGCATCGCGTAAATTTCAGGGTAAGTGATGCCAAGGCGGCAGCCGCGATGGCCAAGCATCGGGTTTTGCTCTTTCAGCTCATGCGCGCGCATGCGCACGTTTTCCACGCTGATGCCCGCAGCTTTCGCCACCTGTTTCATGTCTTCTTCAGTATGCGGCAGGAACTCATGCAGCGGCGGGTCAAGCAAGCGAATGGTCACCGGCAGCCCCTTCATGATGGCAAATAGCTCGGTGAAATCTTTGCGCTGCATGGGTAGCAGTTTGGCAAGCGCCGTTTTACGACCATCGGTATCTTTTGCCACAATCATTTCGCGCATGGCGATGATGCGCTCTGCGTCAAAAAACATATGCTCGGTGCGGCACAGGCCGATGCCTTCTGCGCCGAAGCTGCGCGCGGTTTTAGCATCGAGCGGGGTTTCAGCATTGGTGCGTACCTTTAGTTTACGCACGCTATCTGCCCAGCTCATCAGCGTTTCAAAATCACTGGAAAGTTGTGGTTGCACGGTTGGAATATCGCCAAGCATCACTTCGCCGGTTGAGCCATTAATGGTGACCATTTCGCCTTCTTTCACCGTGCGC
This sequence comes from Rickettsiales bacterium, assembly GCA_021299465.1. Taxonomy (GTDB): domain Bacteria; phylum Pseudomonadota; class Alphaproteobacteria; order Rickettsiales; family SXRF01; genus JAJTHB01. Next base: position 59,552 of record JAJTHB010000029.1, read on the forward strand.
CCCATTACCTGAAACTCTTTTTTAGCATAATCAATGCGCACATCGCCTGCACCTGAAACACAAGGCTTACCCATGCCACGCGCGACCACTGCTGCGTGTGAGGTCATACCGCCGCGAGCGGTGAGGATCCCCTGCGCCGCGTGCATGCCGTGAATATCTTCCGGCGAGGTTTCGATGCGCACCAAGATGACTTTTTCTTTGTGGCGCAGCGCCATCTCCTCAGCATCCTCCGCGGAAAACACCACCTTGCCGGAAGCCGCGCCGGGCGAGGCGGGCAGCCCCTTGGCCAGCACCGTTTTTTTCGCGTTGGGATCAAGTGTGGGATGCAGCAGTTGATCGAGCGAGAGCGGATCAATACGCTTTAGCGCCTCTTCCTTGCTGATGCGTTTTTCATTCACCATGTCGACCGCAATCTTCACCGCAGCGGCCGCTGTGCGCTTGCCGTTTCGTGTCTGTAGCATCCAGAGCTTGTGGTTCTGGATGGTAAACTCAATATCCTGCATATCGCGGTAATGCGTCTCGAGCTTATCGAACACATCGGTCAGCTGTTTATAAACCTGCGGCATCACAGCGGGCATTTCTGAAAGTGGCTGCGGCGTGCGGATACCGGCCACCACATCTTCGCCCTGCGCGTTGATCAGAAATTCGCCGTAATAAGCGCGCTCGCCGGTCGAAGGGTTGCGCGTGAACGCCACGCCGGTCGCGCAATCATCCCCCATATTGCCGAACACCATGGATTGCACGGTCACCGCCGTGCCCCAGTTTTCGGGAATATCATGCAGCTCGCGATATTTCTTGGCGCGGGCAGACATCCAGCTATCAAATACGGCGCGAATCGCGCCCCATAGCTGCGCGTGAACATCCTCGGGGAAGGGCTTTCCCAGCTCTTCGGAGACTTTTTCTTTGTAGCTGGCGACCAGCTCCATCAGATCATCCGCCGTGAGCTCGGTATCAAGCGTGATATCGCGATCCATTTTTTTCTGCTCGAGCATTTCCTCGAAATGGTAATGGTCGATATTCAGCACCACATCCGAATACATCTGGATAAAGCGGCGGTAGCTGTCATAAGCAAAGCGCGGATTGCCGGTTTTTGCGGCGAGCGCCCCCACCGTGGTGTCATTCAGGCCAAGGTTTAAGACGGTATCCATCATCCCCGGCATCGATGCCCTTGCGCCGGAGCGCACCGAAAGCAGCAGCGGGTTTTTGCCATCACCAAACACCGCGCCGACATGTTTTTCCACCTGCGAAAGCGCCGCTTTCACCTGCGCTTCGAGCGCTGGATTTACCTGCTTATCGTTTTTGTAGTAATCGACGCAGACTTCCGTGGTGATGGTAAAGCCCGGCGGAACGGGAAGTCCAAGCGCGCACATCTCAGCGAGGTTTGCGCCTTTACCGCCCAGCAGCTCGCGCATCGAGCCTTTGCCGTCAGCATCGCCGCCCGCAAAGCTGTAAACGAGTTTTTCCGCCATATCGGTTTTTACCTGTGCATTGGTTTTCATATTATGCCGCCTTTTTCTGTTCCTTGCTATCGCCCTCAATTTTTGAGAAGTCTGCTATTTTATTCAAGGTCGATGTAAATCCATTCAATAAACGAAGTCTATTTTCCCTTATTTCTTTAACAGGGTCATTCACCATCACCTTATCAAAAAAAGCATTGATAGAAGGGCGCATGCTGGCTGCCATTTCCATCACATCACGGAACATCTCTTCTTTTAAACCTGCATCAATTGCAGGGGATAAATTTTCTATCACATCAGAAAGTTTTTTCTCTTCCGGAATAGACAATAGTTTTTCGGAGGCCTTGCCATCGAATTTTCGGCCATCTTTCTTTTCTTCTTGCGCAAGAATATTGTTGGCTCGTTTGTAGGCGGCCAAAACATCTTTTCCAATATCTGAATCGGTCAATAGCTGAAGTTGCTTAGCTTTTACAGTAATACGCACCAGATCATCATCGCCGCCTGCAATCACCGCCTTGATCACATCATGGCGTATGCCGGAGTCCTTCAGCTGCACAATCAACCGGTCATGGAAAAAGGCCATCAGCTGCGCCGATAAGCTCTCTTTGGCATCTTCGGCGATGTCCTGCGTCGCGGATTCATTTACCGCTACATATTTGCCAACTTTAAGGTCTTTCGGGTTTTCATGCAGCTTTGCTTCCGTCTTTTTCACCAGCTGGTCGCGCGCGCTGATGAGGGCAATATCCTTAAACGGCGCATCATCCAGGAATTGTTTGAGCGGCAGGCGCAGGTTGTTTTCCAGAATAATGCGAATCACGCCCAGCGCCGCGCGGCGAAGGGCAAACGGGTCTTTTGAGCCGGTGGGTTTTTCGCCGATCGCAAACATGGAGCAAAGCGTATCGAGCTTATCCGCAAGCGCAACGCAGATGGAAACCGGCGCGGTTGGCACAGGCGAAGAAGGACCCAGCGGCAAGTAATGATCGCGGATGGCGTCCGCCACATCAGGCTTTTCGCCCTCAGCCAGCGCATAATAACGCCCCATCACGCCCTGCAGCTCGGGAAATTCGCCAACCATGCCCGTGACCAGATCCGCTTTGCACAGGCTTGCTGCGCGCTCCACTTGCTTTTTATCTGCTTTGATATGAGGCGCCAGTTCCGCAGATAGCTTTTTCACACGCTCCACTTTATCTGCAACACTTCCAAGTTTCGCATGATAGGTCACGGTTTCTAAGCCGTTCGACCAGTCTTCCAGCTTTTTCTTGCGGTCGCTGTCCCAGAAGAAGCGTCCGTCAGCTAGGCGGGCGCGCAGCACACGTTCGTTGCCGGCTACAATGGCTTTGCCACCATCGCTGGCTGTCATGTTCGCGGTGATGAGGAATTTATCAGAAAACATACCGACTTGCGTTTCGAGGGCGAAATATTTCTGGTGCGCACGCATCTCGGAAATGAGCACTTCCGGCGGTAGATCCATGTAGTTTTTATCAATCGTACCCATCAGCACCGTCGGCCATTCGACAAGGCCGGTCACTTCTTCGAGCAGTCCTTCATCTTTTCGCAGCACAAGGCCAGCCTTGGTAGCGGCTTCAGTGGCTTGTAATTGGACTTCTTGCTTGCGAAGCCCCCTATCCGCATAAACTTTGCTATCACGAAGTTTTTGCTGATATTCGTTGGCCTTGCTGATTTCAATGGCGCCGGGGGCAAGAAAACGATGCCCATAGGTAATGTTACCCGCCTTGATACCGGCGAATTCGACCGGCACCACCTTGCCATCAAAGATACATAAAATGGAATGAAGTGGCCGCACCCACGTGGCATCGCCGCTGCCCCAGCGCATAGATTTTGGCCATGGGAAATTCCTGAGTATCTCTTCGATTAGCGGTTTTAAAATTTCAGCAGTGGGCTTTCCCTTCTGGTGAATTTTGGCGACATAGATACCGTCCTGCTGCGTGAGTTCTTCCAGCTTCATGCCCGATTTTTTAAGAAAGCCGTCAATAGCCGCCTGCGGCGCGCCAAGTTTAGGGCCTTTAAGCTCCGTATTCACATCTGGTTGCACGCTAGGCAAGCCTTCTATCGTGGCGGCAATGCGCCTCGGACTTGAGAACCCTTTGGCCGGTTTGCCCAGCTTATCCGCAAGCGATTTGGCAAGATGCGCCTCGGCATCCGCCTGCATCCGCGCGGGAATTTCTTCAGAAAAAAGCTCAAGCAGCAGGTCAGCCATTTATGTCCTCGTCATGCCGCACTTGTTGCGGCATCTCCATTCACTGGCATGAGACCCCGCAACGAGTGCGGGGTGACAATGCAGAAGGGCTAATGTCATTTCACCCTCTCCACGTTATTGTTTTCATCCATAACCAGCATCTTGGGCTTGTAGCTGCGCGCTTCTTTTTCATCCATCTGTGCATAGGCGATGATGATGATGATATCGCCCCCCGCAAACAAATGTGCCGCTGCGCCATACACACCAAAGCGCTTGCTGCCGCGTGGTTCGCGGATGACATAGGTTGTAATGCGCGCGCCGTTATTCACATTCAGCACATCGATCTGCTGGCCGGGCAGCATGCCAGCCTGCTCGATCAAATCCTCGTCGATGCCAAGCGAGCCATTATAATGCAGCTCCGAGTGCGTCACGCGGGCGCGGTGGATTTTAGAGTGTAACATCGTTAGTTGCATGGGCATAACATCCCCGCGAAAGCGGGGATCCTGTGAGAGTTAATTTTCGAAGCGTTTTTCATTTCTTATCCAATCCTTCAGGATTCCCGCCTACGCGGGAATTAAACTTTCTACATACCCCTCACAGCACGCCTTCGCCAGTGCGCGCACTCTAGCGATATAGCTCGCGCGTTCGGTGACGGAAATGACGCCGCGCGCATCAAGCAAATTAAAGCGGTGCGAGGCTTTGATGCACTGGTCATAAGCGGGCAGGGGCAGTTTTTTGTCGATCAGGCTCATGCATTCTTTTTCGGCGTCTTCAAACTGGCGCAGTAGCTGCTGCGTATCGGCAAATTCGAGGTTATAGGCGGAGAATTGTTTTTCGTTTTCGAGGAAGATGTCACTGTAGGTGACGGAGTGTGGAGTGTGGAGTGTGGAGTGTGACGTATCGACACTCGACACTCGACACTCAACACTCGGCGTGTTAAACGCCAAATCATACACATTCTCCACGCCCTGAATATACATGGCGAGACGCTCAAGGCCGTAGGTGATTTCGCCGGAAACCGGCCTGCATTCAATACCGCCGACCTGCTGGAAATAGGTAAACTGCGTCACTTCCATGCCGTCACACCACACTTCCCAGCCAAGCCCCCATGCGCCAAGCGTCGGGCTTTCCCAGTCATCTTCCACAAAGCGGATATCGTGTTTCAGTGGATCAATGCCGATCGCTTTCAACGATTCGAGATACAGCTCCTGAATATTATCCGGTGAGGGCTTGAGGATCACCTGATACTGGTAATAATGCTGAAGGCGGTTGGGGTTTTCGCCGTAGCGGCCATCTTTCGGGCGGCGACTGGGCTGAACATAAGCGGCGTTCCAAGGTTTTGGCCCCAGCGCGCGCAGCGCCGTTGCCGGATGAAACGTGCCCGCGCCCACCTCCATGTCGTAAGGCTGCAAAATCACGCAGCCTTGCTTTGACCAGAACTGGTGCAGGGTGAGGATTAAATCTTGGAATGACAGCGCCATAAGCCGCCCGTTGTAGACCGTTTACGGCTTTTTTCAATGATTTTATAGGTACCTTACCTGCCCGGATGTTTTGGTTTCAAGCTAGGCTCAAACGAAGGAACCATCGCAGTCAATAACCAGCATACAAAAAAAATTGTCACAAAAGCTTCATATGGCTGTCATCAAATTGTCATGAGGGGGGGGGTATAATGGCCAGATACCTTGGCTTAAAGGGTATTTCAATCAATCAGAAAATAAACATAGGGGAGTGTTATGAAGAAATTATCCGTGGCAGCGGCGCTGCTGGCATCAACAATCATGTTCGCGCAGGCTGCGAATGCGCAGGTGGTTACGCAATTGGCCAAGAGTAATGCATTTGCGTTACCTGAAGAAGAAGTTGATTTCTGCACAAACCCTGATGGTTGTGATAACGGAGGTGGGGAAGAAGATTATTTTGATGTTGATATTACAATGATTGTTCCTACAGCTCCGAATTCTCCTGCCGTATTGCGTTACGCTCCTATCAATATGGATGGCTATTCAATTCATCCTACCATTACCGATTTTGAACTTGAAATATGGAGCACGCCACAGGCAGTATGCAGCGCTTCGTATCAACATTTGTCCAGCGCTTTTGGTAACGTTGATTTATCACAACTAGCAATGGGTCGTCCATTGAAAGCATATATTTTTGTGATTGAGGGAGATAGCTTTAGCAGCATTGATTGTGATCCTGTTTACTAAAGTATATTAGTTAAAAACGAGCGCCACAAGGGCGCTCGTTTTTTATTTCAGCAAATTAAAGCCCGCGTCCGCCGCCGCCGGAGGTTCCGGCGAAGCGGTTCCAGCGTTCTTTGGAGAGGCGCTTCTGGCCGGTGAGGCGGTTGCGGTAGCTCGCCACCTTATCAGAGAGGGCCTCGCTGGGCATGGCGACCTCGGCGGGTGCTAATGCCTCCTTGATATCTTCAACACGCTGTTCTTCCTGACGCTTTAAGCGAATGAAATTAAAAATCTCCTGCTGGAAGCGGTTTTTTTTGACCTGCGCCTTTTTGCGCTCTTTTTTATCATCCATGAGTAGCGTCATCCCGGCTTCCTGCTAGAGGGTTTTTTGCGACGCATCAAATTGGCTTTAAGGGCTTTGGCCAGCCGCTCTTTTTTACTGGTGCTGGCTGTTTGGGGCTGAATTGTTGGTTTTGAGGAAGCTGTCATCGGTCATAATGTAGCAAAAACAATGCCATGCGCCAAGAGGTAATGCTTGCGTTGTCATGAAAATGTCATCTTATTAGGGTAGAATAACGGCTTAACAAAAAGACGAGGGTGCATGCTGGCTGAAGCGATTCATAGTTTAACGCTGGAAACACAAATATTCATCGGCGTCATTCTGCTGTTCAACCTCTATTTCCACATTCGTTTCACGCCGGAGACGGCGCTGAAATCGCCCGCGTTTCTAACCACGCTCGGCATTCTCGGCACCTTTATCGGGATTGCGATTGGCCTGTGGCATTTTGATCCGAATGATGTGCAGGGTAGCGTGCCCAAGCTGATCGACGGCATCAAAACGGCAGTCTGGGCGTCGGCCTTTGGGATTTTCTGCGCGCTCACCATCAAGCTGCGCGACATCATCGCCCATCGCCGCAGAACGCCAGCAGTGGCGGCAAAAGGCGCAACCGCCGATGACATTGCTGAGATTCTGCGCTCGATCGATGCCAAGATCGCGGATTTGAAACCGGCGCTGGATAGCTACCACGACCGCATGGCCGAGGCGAATACCAAGGCGCTGGTTGCGGCACTGAACGGCATCATCGCGGATTTCAACGTGAAGCTGAATGAACAGTTCGGCGAGAATTTCAAAAAATTGAATGAGGCGAGCGAGAAGCTGGTGGCATGGCAGCAGGCGCATGGCCAGCAGCTGGCGCAAACCACAGACAGCATGAAAGAAGCCAGTGAGCATTTTGCAAAGATGACTTCGCAGTCCGGCGACTTCCATAAACATGCCGAAGGATTGGCCGCGTTGCTTGCTGGGCTGGAGGTGCAGCGCAAGGAACTGACCGGTTCGCTCACCAGCTTATCAACGCTGGTGAATAATGCATCCAGCAACCTGCCGCAGCTGGAGGAACGTTTGAATGACATGACGGTGGGGCTTGCGCGCGGCATGCAGGCGGCAAACGAAACCTTCAACCAGAACATGGCAGAGCTGATCAGCAAAACTAAAGAGCAGGTGATGGTGCTGGATACCGCGCTGTCCGAAGAGCTTACCAAATCGCTGGAGAGCTTTGGCCGCCAGATGGCGGCGCTATCGCAAAAATTCGCGGATGATTACGGGCCGATTACCGAGCGCTTAAACGCCATCCTCAAAATCGGGAAATAAGCGATGACCAGCGGCGACGATCTTTTCAAATCCGCGCCTGATCAGGTAAGCGAGGAGGAGCAGTGGATCAGCCTCAGCGATCTCATGGCCAGCCTGATGATGATCTTCATGTTGCTTGCGATCGCCTATA